>JANXRE010000063.1 GCA_025353165.1 Acidobacteriota bacterium
ATGCGTTCCCGAGCAGTCTCGGGACAGCCCCGGCGAGTGGAAGTAAGGATCCTGCCGGTTTTCCGCCTGGCTCGCCAAGCATCGCCAGGAGTGGCGGCGCGGCACGCACCAGTGCGTGCGCCACGCAAATCCTACCGAACGGGAGCCGTCCGGGATCTCTTCGCCGGGCGGGCCTGAATCGCCGACAGCCTCAAATAGCCTGCCGCGGCGCGCATCCGCACCGCCTCTTTCTTGTCTTCCAACAACGGCACTAAGTCCTTCTTCGACGACGGATCATGCCGTAAAGCCAGCGAATGCACCGCCGCGGCCCGGACCGACCAATCCTTGTCGTCCAGCGCGTCTTTCAGCGCCGCCAGCGTCGCCGGATCCTTCTCCTTGCCGAGCAGCAACGCCGCGGTCGCGCGGCCCGAAACCCCCGGGTCCGTCAAGAGCGCCTGCATGGACGCCATTCCTCCCCCGAGTCCCGGAACCGGAACGAATCCCATCCCCTGCTGCACCGCAAAGATCAGCAAGGTTCGCGGAACGTGGAACATTCGCAGCGTCTCGCGCTTCTGCGTGGAGAAGAAGTTCGACGACGTCTTACTCTCTCCCTGGAGCACTTCCAGCAGAGCCTTCTTGCCCGTGGGATCGCGGGCTGCCCATAGCCCCTTGGCGGCCGCGAAGCTCACTTCCGGAACTGCGTCGGCCAATGCCCCGCGCAGCGCTGTCCTGGCGCTCGGGTTGTCGGCCTCCGACAGTCCCACCACCACGGCGACGCGCACCTCGACGTCCTTGTCGCTCAACATTCCGGTCAGACGCGTCAGGAAGGGCTCCCGCACCGCTGCCAGACTGAGCGCGACCACCGCCTGCCTGCGCGTGTCCGGATTCTTGTCCGCTAAGCCCTGCTCGAGAATTGCCGAGCATTTTGCGTCGACCGGATCCGTCGCCGCCATAGCCGGGAACGCCAGAGCCGCCGATATCAGCCATGCCGCCGCAAGCCGGTCGAGGGAATCCGTCATGGTTCGATTATCGGCGCTTTGGTGGTGATAATCTATAAGTACAATATTGTGACCGCTCAGTCATAACCCTGAACAGGACTTGCATGCCTATCCTCGGCAGAACGAAAAAGGAAGTTGTATCGGAGTTCCGGTGTCTGGAAATCCTCGAAGCCGCGCGGGGCGTTTTTGCCCGCAAGGGATTCAATAACGCCACCATGGACGATGTCGCCGAAGCCGCGGGCGTCGCCAAGGGGACGCTTTATCTCTACTTTCCTTCCAAGCGCGAGATCTTTCTGGAAACCTTCCGGCAGGGCGCGGTCGCCCTTCAGGAAGAGGTGCGGAGCAAGATGGACGAGGAAGCAGACGCCGCCGGGAAGATCCTCGCGTTCGTCCGGACCCGTCTTGAATACGCCGAAAGGAACCGGGATTTCTTTCGCATTTACTATACGGAGTTCAATAATATGCTGACTCACCCCGCGCCGGTGCGGCAGGAATTCCAGGATCTTTACGACCGGCAGGCGAACGTTCTCGCGGAGGTTCTGCGGGAAGGAATGCGGCGGAAACAAGTGCGCAAGATGGACCCGCTGGCCGCTGCGGGAATTGTCTACGATGCCACCCGCGGCTGGATCGCGCAGCGCCTGCTGGGCTGGTCGCAGTCGAGCGTCGAGGACGACGCGAATTTTGTTTTCGACGTGATTTGGAGGGGGATTGCATGCTCAAAGTGATGAAGTGGATCCACTGCGGGGTGTGCGCTGTTGTGGCCCTGACGGCGGCCGGGTGCGCGAAGGCGCCCAGCGCGGCTGCTTCCGCGGGTCCGCCGGCCGCGCCGGTGAAAGTCGCCACCGCCGAGCGGCGGACGCTGCCCGTTGAGTTGCGGACCATCGGAAACGTGGAGGCTTACCGGACCATCAGCGTGAAGTCCCAGGTGACGGGGCTGTTGATCCAGGTTCACTTCAAGGAGGGCGACCCGGTGCGCGCGGGGCAATTGCTGTTCGAGATCGACCCGCGCCCGTTCCAACAGGCCATCCAGCAGATCGAGGCCAACCTCGCTCGCGACCGGTCCCAGCTGGCGCTGGCCGAAGCCAATCTCGCGCACGACACCGCGCAGGAGAAATTTGCGCGCGACCAGGCGCGGCGTTACGAGGAACTGGCCAAACAAGGCGTTTTCTCCAGGGAGCAAAGCGATCAGACCGCCTCGACGGCGCAGGCGATGACCGAGCAATTGCGCGCCGATCGCGCCACCATCGATAGCGCAAAGTCCGCCATCGCCGCCGATCAGGCCGCGCTCGGAAACGCGAAACTCCAGCTCAATTACTGCTTCATCAATTCGCCCGCGGACGGCCGCTCCGGCAACATGAGCGTGAAGGAAGGCAACCTGGTGAAACTCAACGATATCGAGCTGGTGACCATCACGCAGATCCAGCCGATTTACGTGACCTTTACGCTTCCCGAGCGGCAGCTGGCCGCCGTGCGCGAGCGGATGAAGGGCGGCAAGCTGACGGTCTCGGCCACGCCGCAGGGCCAGGCCGCCTCCGACACCGGAACGCTCACCTTCGTCGACAACTCGGTGGATATGAATACCGGTACCATCAAGCTGAAAGCCACTTTCCCGAACTCCGCTTCGCGCTTGTGGCCCGGCCAATTTTGCAGCGTGTCGCTGCGGTTGAACGAAAAACCGAACGTCATTGCGGTCCCCTCCAGGGCCGTGCAGATCGGGCAGCAGGGCAATTATGTTTTCGTCGTCAAAGCCGATTCCACGGTCGAGATGCGCACGGTCACCACCGGCGAAGCCGTGGACGATTTCGTCGAGGTCAGCGGCGTACAGCCCGGCGAAACCGTGGTGACGGAAGGTCACATCCGCCTCGCGCCGGGGTCGCGGGTCAAGGTGCAGTCATGAACTTTTCGCGCATTTTCATCGAGCGCCCGATCGCGACTTCGCTGTTGATGTTCGCCATCGCGCTGTTCGGAATGGTGTCCTACAAATCGCTGCCCGTGAGCGATCTGCCCAACGTGGAATTCCCGACCATCCTGGTGAACGCCAGCCTGCCGGGGGCGAATCCGGACACGATGGCATCGGCGGTGGCGACTCCGCTGGAGCGCCAGTTCTCTACGATCGCAGGCGTGGACTCGATGACCTCGACCAGCTCGCTGGGCTCGACGTCGATCACGCTGCAGTTCGATTTGAGCCGCAATGTCGATGGCGCGGCGCAGGACGTCCAGGCGATGATCACGCAGGCCACCGCGCTGCTGCCGCCCGGGATGCCGTACCCGCCGTCGTTCCGCAAGGTGAATCCGGCGGACTCTCCGGTCATCTTTCTGGCGGTTACGTCGAAGACGATGCCGCTGTACCAGTTGAACGAGTACGCGGACACGATGATGGCGCAGCGCATCTCCATGGTGCCGGGCGTCGCGCAAGTATCGTTGTTCGGCTCGCAGAAATACGCGGTGCACGTGCAGGTGGACCCCAAGGCGCTCGCATCCCGCAAGATCGGGATCGACGAAGTGGAGGCAGCCGTACGGGCGCAGAACGTCAACGTTCCCACGGGAATCCTGTGGGGCCCGGAAAAGATGCTGACCATCCAGGCCACGGGCATGTTGATGACCGCCGACAAGTATCCGCCGATCATCATTGCGTACCGCAACGGCGCGCCGGTCCGGCTGTCGGACGTCGGGACGGCCATCGACAGCGTGGAAGACGACAAGACGGCATCCTGGTACAACACGCCCACGCACAACGACCGTTCCATTGTGCTGGCCGTGCAGAAACAGCCGGGCACCAACACCATGGATGTCACCGGCGCGATCAAGCAATTGCTGCCTACGTTCCGGGCGCAGATGCCTCCCACGACTTCGCTGGAGATTCTGTACGATCGGTCGGACACCATACGCTCGTCGTTCAAGGATATCCAGTTCACCATGCTGCTGACGCTGGGTCTGGTGATCATGGTGATCTTCCTTTTCCTGCGGAACCTGCCCGCGACGATTATTCCCAGCCTGGCGCTTCCCTTCTCCCTGATCGGGACGTTCACCGTGATGTACCTGTGCGGGTACAGCCTGGATAACCTCTCGATGATGGCGCTCATTCTGGCAATCGGCTTCGTGGTGGACGACGCCATCGTGATGCTGGAGAATATCGTGCGCCACGTGGAGATGGGCGAGACGCCGATGGAGGCCGCGCTGAACGGATCGAAGGAAGTCGGGTTCACCATCGTCTCGATGACCTTGTCGCTGGCCGCGGTGTTCATCCCGCTATTGTTCATGGGCGGCATTCTCGGCCGCCTGTTCCGCGAGTTCTCGGTGACCATCGTCGTCTCGATTCTGATTTCGGGTCTCGTCTCGGTGACGTTGACGCCGATGCTGTCGAGCCGTTTTTTAAAGGCGCACGATCACCGCAAGAAGCGCGGCCGGTTGTACCAGTGGACCGAGCGGGGCTTCGACGGACTGTTGCACATTTACGACCGGACGCTGCAGTTCACGCTGCGCCACCGGCCCTGGATGATTGCGGTATCGGCGTTGATCCTGGTCGCCACCGGATACATGTTCATGAAGGTTCCCAAGGGATTTATCCCGAGCGAGGACACCAACCAGATCCTGGTAGTGACCGAAGCCACGCAGGGGGCTTCGAATGCCGACGTCCGGCGGGACGTTTACAACATCGCGCAAATCGCGCGGCAGGATCCCAACGTCGAGACGTTCATGTCCAGCGTGAGCGGCGCCGGCGGATCGGTGGCGCTCTCCGGACCGAATTTCGGCCGGATGTTCCTGCACCTTGTCCCGCGCAGCCAGCGAACGCAGAGCGCCGATCAACTGATCGACGTGCTGCGGCCGAAGCTGAACAAGTTCCCCGGGATGCGCGCGTACCTGCAGAACCCGCCCAGTATCCGCATTGGCGGCACGCTGAGCAAGAGCTTGTACCAGTACACGCTGCAAGGCCCGAGCACCGAGGAGCTTTATCGCGTTTCGCAGGACATGGAGAAGGAGATGGGGAAGCTGCCGGCGTTGATGGATGTCACCAGCGACCTGCAGATCAAGAGCCCGCAAGCGACGGTGGTGATCGATCGCGACAAGGCCTCCGTGCTCGGCGTGACGGCCGCGCAGATCGAGAACGGGCTGTACGACGCGTACAGCCAGCGCTGGATCTCGACCATCTACGCGCCGAACAATCAGTACAAGGTGCTGCTGGAAGCGCTGCCCCAGTACCAGCGGGATCCGAGCCTGATGTCGATGCTGTATATCCGGGCGAACGACGGACATTTGGTTCCGCTGGATACCGTGGCGAAGATCGTGCCGACCGTCGGGCCGCAGTCGGTCAATCACTACGGCCAGTTGCCGGCGGTCACGC
Source organism: Acidobacteriota bacterium (assembly GCA_025353165.1). Taxonomy (GTDB): domain Bacteria; phylum Acidobacteriota; class Terriglobia; order Bryobacterales; family Bryobacteraceae; genus TMP-7. Next base: position 5,320 of record JANXRE010000063.1, read on the forward strand.
TGTCGTTCAATTTGCGGCCGGGAGTGTCGCTGGGCGACGCGGTCGGCGCGATTAACGATCTGGCGCTGCGGGTGCTGCCGGGCACGATCACGACTACGTTCCAGGGCACGGCGCAGGCGTTCCAGCAATCCACCAAGAGCCTGACGGTGCTGCTGATTCTCGCCATCCTGGTGGTGTACATCGTGCTCGGCATTCTGTACGAAAGCTACATTCATCCGCTGACGATTCTGTCGGGTCTGCCGTCTGCGGGCTTC
>JANXRE010000071.1 GCA_025353165.1 Acidobacteriota bacterium
GTCCGGTCGTGGGGTGGCAGGCGGCGCGGGCGCGACGGGAGCAGCCGAAGAGATTCCATTGTTCTTCACATTGATTCCTGTTCTCGCCCTGCTCAGTAATTACGACCAGGAGAACTGTCTCATCAATGTTGGCACGGAGGGGGCGGTTAGAATGCGCCCGTCGCCTCCAGCAAACCCCTCAGTCCGGCCGCTCGAACCGGGTCAGCCAGTCCTCGTTGAACTCAACGTGTTTGATCGAGTACCGCCGGAACGTGTAGATCAGGTGGATCGTTCCATCCGCAGTCTGCAGGGCCGATGGATAGGAGTACTCGCCTGGATCGCTTTCCAGCTTTAACGGCTCGCTCCAACTCCGGCCGTCGTCGGTCGACCGCGCGATGTGCAGCGGAGTTCGCGCATCGCTCTGGTTGTTGAAAACCAGCAGAACGTGGCCGTTCGCGAGCTTCCGCATCGAAATTCCGGCGTCTGGATTGTTCCATTTCGTCGGACTCGGTTCAGTCCACGTGCGTCCCCCGTCCCGCGATTCCGAGGCGACGATCTTCGGCCGGACGCGCAGATACGCCAGCAGGGAACCGTCGTTCCTTTCGATGAAGGTCGGTTGCTCGCCGCCGCGCATCATCCCGCTCTTCGTCCAGGTTTCGCCGTTGTCGCGGCTTGACAGGAAGAACGACAGGTCGACGCCACCCCCATTCCGCTCGTCGCTGATCGGCAAAATCAGCGACCCATCCCGCAGGTGGACGGTCAAATTGCGAGGCAGCCAGCCCAGCGTGTCATGGAAGAACGGCTTGTCCGCGGTCCAGGTGGTGCCGTTATCGGATGAAGTTCGAAAGAACAAGCGGCACGCGTCCCAGCCCGTTCCCCGCACCATCGGCTGCTCGCCTTCCATCCGGCCCCACACCAGCCAAACGCGCTTCCGGCCGTCGGTGAACAGAACCGCGTTGCCTGGAGGCTTGCCCGGGCTTCGCACCAGCACGCGCGGCTTCGACCATTCGTGCGATCCCTTCGCGCGCCGGCTCAGAAAAATGACCTGGTCGTCGGACGATTCGTAACTACCGCCGTACCACGACACCAGCAGGTCGCCGTTCGAGGCCTCGGTGATGGTGGAGCAGTGATGTACGGGAGCGCCGGGAATCTCGTCGAAAATCAGCTCCGAGCGAAAATGGATCGACCCATACGGCGAACGGATCGCCCGCGGCGGCAAGACTCTGCCGATCGGAGCGCCGTAAAAGGGCAACTCGACCGGAGGCGCGCCGCTTCCGTAGGTTTCCAGCGCGCGCCCGAGACCGGATAGCGGTCCGCGATAAACCAGTTTCCATTCCTTGTTCAGAAGAAACACCGCGGGAACTGCCGTCGCACCGAGCGCCGCGGCTGCTCGGCCCGACGGATCGATGTACACCGGGAAATTGAAACCGCTCGCCTGTGAAAATGCGCGAATCTCGGCTGCCGTTTCACCCTCCGGGAACAATCCCGCGAACACGACGCGGCGATGCCGGTATTTCTGATTGAGTGCGGTGATTTCGGCGGCAACCGTATCAAGCTGGTTGTCCCGCGCCGACAGGTAGATCAGTACCGTTCCCGCCCGCGCGGGATTTGCACCCACGACAACCGGATCGCCCTCGGGGGTCTTCACTCGGAGCGGTCCCGGATCCGCCGCCCAACAACACCCGGCGAATAGGAAACCAAGGAGAATATGATGACTCATAATAGTGCGGCTTCCGCAGCCAGCTCCAACCGGAGCCGTTCGGTGTCGCGCGGCGCAAACCGCAACGCCGCGACAGTCAGCAGCAACGCCGCCACCCAGTACGCCGACGCCGCCATCGCGATCGCGTTGCTCAACCCGAAGCGCTCGGACAGCCACCCGACCAGCACGGGAGCGGTGCCGCCGCCGACCAGCCACCCCATAAAATTCATGACGCCTGTCGCGGTGCCGCGCGCCTCCGGCCGGATCACGTCGAAAACGGATGCGAAGATATTCGCTTCGTACAGTCCCTTGAAAAAACCCCAGAACATCAGCCCCGCGATCAGCCAGCCCATGTTCCCGGTCAGAGCGCAAAGCACTGCGAACGGAGCTTCGCAGAAAATTCCGAAGGCCTGCACCAAAATGCGTCCTCCCGGCAAACGCCGCCGCAATGAATCCGCCATCCAGCCCCCGAGCGGCGAACCCAGCAAGCTCGTTACCTGGATGTACAACGTCGCGGTGAGCGCGGCCATGGGCAAGTTTAGATGAAATTTCTCATACAAAAACGTCGGCATCCAAGTAAAAATCACCATCGCTGTGAAGTTCTCGCACATGAACGCGGCCATCAGCAGCAGCACCGTGGGCCGTCCCAGGATCACGCGAACGAATTCGCGAACCGGCATGCGCACGTGCTTGTGCGGAACCGCGCCCTGGGCTAGATCGGCAATGTCGGCGGCGCCCCGCTCGGGCTCAATCAAAAAGCGCTGCAAAGCCAGACCCAGCAGAACTCCGCAGCCGCCGAAGATCACGAATGCCGCCCGCCAGCCGAGATGTTTCGCGATCAGTCCCGCAAGAAATCCGCCGGCGATGATGCCCACGTAGACGCTCGTCTGGTGCGTGCCCATGGCGCGGGACCGCGTGGCCTTCCCGTGATAGTCGCTGATGAGCGACATCGACGCGGGAAAATATGCGGTCTCGCCGAGCCCTTCCGCCGCGCGAAACAAAAGGAGGTGCGTGAAGTTGCGCGACAGCGCCGTCGCCATGCAGATCAGGCTCCAGGTCTGCAACCCTGTGAGGATCGCCGTCTTCCGGCGGACCCGGTCGATGATATTGCCGACCAACGGCGCGGCGATCCCATATACCAGCGCGAACGACGACCCGAGCATGCCGAGTTGAACGCGGCTTAGGTGGAACTCCTTCGCCAGAAGCGGGAACACCGAGTAGATGGCCTGCCGGTCGGCGTAGTTGAAAAACGCCATCCACCACAACATCGCGACGACATACCACTTGTAGCGCCCGGATGTCGCCGTCATAGAACTCGTTTCGCCTCCCGGTACATCTCCTCACGGTCGAGGAACCGGACGCCGGTGGTGATCCACTCGCGCATCCGCTTGCCATGCTCGCTTTCCTGCGGCGCGGACATAAAGTCGAGCCGGATCCCAAGCCGCTCCTCCAGGCCAGCGGCGATGATCGGCCACGCTGCACCGATGTCCGCCGTGACCGGAATGCTGGTTTCCAGGCGCGCGAAGCCCGACATCTCCATGCGGAATGGAATACCGGTGCTCTTCGTTTTGGGCAAGCCCTGGTCCACCGCATTCTGCACGCTGGAGCCTTCACGCTCCAGCGACCAGGCGCGCTCCAGATTCGGGTCGAGATCGATCCGCACGAGCGTCTTGCCCTGGAGGCTATAGGTGGAAAGATAATCCCACGCCGCCCAAACACCGTGACCTGTATATGTTTCGAAGGGGCCGTCGTGAATTTCCTGTGTCAGCGCGATGGCGGATTCGATAATCACGTCGGCGCTCGAAAGCAACTCGGCGACCGCCCGCGCCCGCCGGCTGATGGACCACGTATCCCCGATCGCGAGCCCCACCGCGCCGCCGCCGATCAGTTGAGGAATCGAGACTACGACAGGGACGTTCATCCGCGCGCCCGCGCCGATCATCGTCATCGGATCGGCGCCGAAACCGGCGAAGCGCTCCAGTGAAACTCCATACTGCACGGCCGCGGATTGAATTTCGCGAGCCAGTCGCTCGGTGCGCAGCCCCATCGGCCACGCCATGTTTCCGGCCGCTTTGATGATGCTCTGTCCTGGCTCGGCGAGCAGAGTATCGTATACATCCCAGCCGTCCGGCATCTCTTTTGCGATCGTCGCGCGTTGCGCGGCATCGAGCATCGTAATCTCGAACGTCCCTCCGCGCGGCATGATGTCGAGCGGCAAGGGCGGCCGAGCCGGAACTCGCCATACGCGATCGAGCGTGCCGGCCATTTCATGAGCGACCACCGCCGAACTGGTGATGACGCCGTCGACCACCTTCTTGCGAATTAACTCCGCGATCAGCGTCGTGACGCCCTCGTGGATGTTGGGGCCGCTGCCCGTGATGACGACAACCCGCTTGCCGTTCTCTTTTGCCGCAACGATACTGCGGATTGCCGACTCGAGATGTTCGGCCGTTGGTGTCATGCCAGAATCCGCCGCACGCGCTCAAGATCCTGCGCGGTGTCGACCGACACGATCTCTCCGTCGCATTGCGTCTCGGCGAGGTAGATCGCGAGCCCGTTTTCCAGCGCGCGCAATTGTTCCAACCCTTCGATCTCCTCGAGTGGAGTCGGCGGCAGTTGCGCGAGTGTTAGGAGCGCTTCGCGAGTGTAAGCGTACAGTCCGATATGTTCGAACACCCGGAATCGCGCGGTGCGTGTGCGCGGAAATGGAATCAGCGATCGCGAAAAGTACATCGCTCTCCCTTTCAAATCGCAAACTACCTTCACCACGCCGCTGTCGCCATACGCGTCCTCCGGCACGCACTTCATCAGCGTGGCCAGCGCCGCGCCCGGATTCGATTCCAGCACCGCCACACATTCGTCGATCATTCGCGGATCGATCAGCGGCTCGTCACCCTGAATGTTCACGAAGATTTCACCCGGCATCGATTCCGCCACTTCGGCAACGCGCTCGGTGCCGCAAGTATGATCCGCTCGCGTCATCACCGCGCGCCCCCCGAGTTCTTCGATAGCCTGCAGGATCCGCTGGTCGTCGGTCGCAACCACCACCGCGTCTAGCGACCTCGCCCGCGATGCCCGCTCGAAAACATGCCAAATCATCGGCCTGCCATGTATATCGGCGAGCGGCTTGCCTTCCAGCCGCGTCGATTTGTAGCGCGCGGGAATTACGCCTACAACCATCGCTGGACCCACGCTTCGAAGTCGGCGATGGCGGCCTTTCGCGACTCCGCCACAGGCTGATGCAATGGGCCGTTGGGAATACCGCGGACCTCCAAACCGATACGCACGCCCCACGGTATCGGCATCTGGACCAGCTTTTCGATCAACTCATCCAACACGCGCTGTTGTGCCACAGCATCCGCCATCTCGCCGCGCCGGAAGGCGCGGTAGATGGACCCAACCAGGTCGGGCGCGAAGCATGCGATGCCGGAGATGACGCCGTCCCAACCCGCGTTCAAAGCAGGCAGCAGCAGGCTGTCGTCGCCTACCATCACGGACACGGGACAGCGGCGGAGGGGCTCGAGGTTCTTCTCGTCACCGCTCGAATCCTTAATGCCCACCAGGTTTGGAACCGATTCGACGAGACGCGCCATTGTCTCCACCGTGAGGCCGGCCGTGAACGACGGGAGGTTGTACAGCAGACATGGGGTCGAAACCGACTCGCACACTTGCTCGCAGAAAGCAGCCAGATCGTCCTGGTTGTAGTTGAAGAAGTAGGGCATCGGAACCAGCAGATAGCTGGCCCCATGATCTTCGGCGCAGTGCGCGAGTTGAAGAGTCGTATGGATGGAAGAGGTCCCAACCGATGCGATGAGAATGCCCGATCCATCGAGCCGCTTGCTTACCTGGGCGATCATCGACGCGCGCTCCGCGAGGGTGAAGTGAGGGTACTCGCCGGTGCCGCCTCCGACTACGACGCCGTCCATCCCGCGGTCCATTACGAAATCGACTACCCGGTCGAGCGTCGGCAAGTCGGCTGCTCCGTATTCGCCGGTCGGCGTGATCAGGGCGGCGAATACGCCGGACAGTCGCATAGAAAGCAAATTATCACACCGGCGGACATATCGTCAACAAAACTGAAACGATGTTTTATATTTGAAACACCGACGAAGCCGGTGATAAGATATCTCTGTGGTGGCCAAGCCCCGTTATTTCTCGCAAGCCATCGGTAACGCTCTCGCCGTGCTCGAGACACTGCAAGGAAGCGGTTCGCCGCTGACTTTAAGCGAGGTCACGAGTCGGACGAAGCTGCCGAAGAGCTCGGCATTCCGTATTCTGCGAACGTTGGAAATCACGGGATATGCGGAGCGCGTCGACGGAGATCGATTCCGGTTGGGAGACAAAGGCTCCGGCTCTTTTCTCGCCAAACTGGCGACGTCGATCACGGCTGCGGCCGCCACGCCGATGCGCCAGCTCGGCCGTGAGTTTCGGGAAACGGTAAGCCTGGCTATTCTGTTCAACAGCCACATCGAGGTGGCCGCGGTGGTCGAAAGTCCGCAGCGCGTCCGCATGGGCAACGTGGTGGGTGGCCTGATTCCGCCGCATGCCAGTTCGCTCGGAAAATGCGTTACCGCGTTTCAACCGGACGAGGACCGCGACCGGCTGATTCGTTCGTACGGGGTCATGAAGATGACCGAGAAGACCATCACCGAGGAGCTGCTTCTGCATCGCGAGCTCGAACTGGTGCGGGCGCGAGGCTATGCGACGGACCTCGAGGAGAGTGCGATGGACGGATGCTGCCTGGCCGCGCCCATCATGAGCCGCGACGGGAAGGTGGTGGCGGCCATCAGCATCTCCATGCCGAAGATGCGCTTCAAGAACCGGGAGAGGCTGATCGCGGCAGTTCGCGACGCCGCGGCCGAGATCACGAAAGGCATGGCTAAACGGAGCCCTTAAGGCTGCCAGATGGTTGCCGCGATGAAGCGCTCCGCAGTGCAGTCCGTGTTGTAGTAGTACACCGTGACGACTTTGCCGTCGGGCCGCTGCGTGCTTCGCGTGTAGCCGAGGTCCCAGCAGCCGCCGTCCGTTCGCAACACATTTTCGGGGCTCCATGTTTTTCCCTCATCGGCGCTGATGCGCGCTCGGATTCCGAACGGAGCCTCGCGCCGGCCGTACGTCAAGACGAGTCGCCGATCTGTAAGATGGATCAGGCTCGGCGGATTCTCGACTCCGGGCGCCGGACGCCCAACGTATTGCCAAGTCGCCCCGTTGTCGTCCGTGCGGTAGAGATCGATCCATTCGCGGTAACGCACGGCGGTGAGCATGGTCCGAGGAGAGAGCCGCACGGAAGAGGGCATGATGGCATGGTCCGCTCCTGCGGGTTCGGGCGTCACGTACGAAATGAGTTTCCAGGTCTGACCGCCGTCGGAGGTTCGCACGCAGATCACCCGCCCCTCCTTACGATTTGACTTGGCGGCGGTGAGGAATACAGTCAGGGTTTCGGGGCCGTCCACGATATAGTCCGTGCGGGCGGCGATTCCCTTTTGGCCAAAGCTTGGGACGCGAAATGGCCCTTTCCAATTCTTCCCCTTGTCGCTTGTATAGTAGAAGCGCGATGGGCCGATGTCGATGTCTTCCATTCGGAAGGTGATCGCAAATCCGGGATTCGCGAAATCCATCCTGCCCATAAACTCCGTCAAACGTGGCCCGCCTGGTTCCGTTGGAACTCCCGCGATCTTGGCTCCGGGCGGCGGCTTCAGGCCCGAGGGTTCTTCGACGCTCCAGGTCTCGCCTCCGTCCAGACTGCGGGCGAGCAGATGATTTTCGGCCAGTGTGTAATCGATGGAGTGCTCGTGCTCGCCGGGACGGCGCGCATGGAAATAGCCGGCTTCGAAACCCACGACTATTTCATTGCCCCACGACCAGACGCCGTGGTTCGCAGGCCATCCGGCAAAACGCTCCGGCTGCCGATACACGACCACCGTCTTGGAAGTATCGGCCGCGCTGGCCACGAGCGTGACGAATGCAAGGAATCGCAGAATCATAGTCTAAGGCTCGATCAGCACCTTCAGGCACTCATCGCTTCCGGTGGCTTTGAATGCCTCGAGTCCTTCGTTTAACGGGTACCGGTGCGTCGCCACGGCATCCGCGTTCAAGCGGCCGGAGATCAACAAGTCCAGCGCGCGCGACATTGTATTGGGATTGTTGTACGATCCCCGAATCGTAATCTCAGCATCATTGATCCAGAACGGATTCACAACCAGGTCGTGATCTTTATGGCAGACGCCATAGAGCATCACGGTTCCGCCACGCATCACGATGGCCATCGCCACCTTGACGGCTTCGACGTTTCCGGAACAATCGAACACTACCTCAGCGCCGTCGGGATGCCGCGATCGAATGGCGGCCGCGCCGGATTCCCGCGCCGGATCGATGGTCCACGACGCTCCCAGGGCCTCGGCGCGCTTGCGCCTTCCCGGCTGAGGGTCGATGACAATCACTTCACTGGCTCCCTGTATCAGCGCCAGTTGCAGAATGATGGCACCCATGGGGCCCGCGCCGAAAATGACCACGCGGTCGCCGGAGACAATTCCGGCGAGATCGACTCCGCGCAAGCAGCAGCCCACCGGCTCCGCGAGGGCCGCGTGAGCCAGCGGGAAATCGCGAGGGAGTTGATACGCCTGGGCGACCGGCACCGAGCAGAATTCCGCGAAACCGCCGGGAATGTTCACGCCCAGCGCCACCAGGTTCTTGCATAGGTGCGACTTCCCTCGGCGGCAAAACGAGCAGGTACCGCAGAGAATATTCGGGTCGACGGCGACGTGATCTCCGGCCGTAAAGCCGTCCACTCCATCGCCCACCGCTTCCACGACGCCCGCAAATTCGTGTCCCGGAACGAGGGGCAGGTTGGCCGGGTACAGGCCGTGCAGGATGTGGGGGTCCGTACCGCAAATGCCCGAAGCGGCGACCCGTACCAGGAGGGCTCCGGGACGGACTTCGGGTTTCGGCAGAGAGACGAGAGCGAGTTGTCCGATTTGAGGAATCTGGAGTACGAGCATCGTGGGCCTAGAAGTACGTGTCTCCGGCAGCGAAAGGCACGACGTGCATGTACTTATAATCTTCCAGATCGATGCCGCGGCTGGTCGCACGGTAATAGAGAAGCCAGAGCTGCGATTGGTAGAGCACCAACGCGTCGAGCATCGGATGCGCGCCGGGCGCAAGCTCCGCGGCATCGAAGACGGCCACACGCGCTCCGTTGGCCTGGCCGAATGCGATGCCCGATTGCGAGAATTGCCGCGAGCCGTCGTTGCCCATGAGGAACAGCATGGTCGGCTCGCCGGGCCGCACGGTTTCGAGCGGGCCGTGACGGAACTCTCCTGCGTGAATGAACGCGCAGTGGTCCTTTAGGAATTCGCCGAACATGTCGTAAGCCATCATGTGGCCGAGCGTGTAAGCCGCGCCTGCGGCCAACACAACCAGCTTGCCTCCCTCGACTTTAGCGGCGATGCGTTCCGCCATTTGACGGCTCGGCTCGTAGATGCTCCGCAATAGCGAGGGGAGGGATTCCAACGCCTCTTCGAAGCGGTCCAGCTCCGCGGATCCTTCGCCGCGAAGACGCGCCAGTTCGATGGCGAGCGCCATCGTGAGATAGGCAGGCGAGCTGTACAGCGCGATCGATTCGTAGGTGATGGACCACGTCGCTCCCTTCGCCAGCTCCGCGTCGGCGCGGCGGGTGATGGCAAAGAGCGGAGCGCCTTGTTGCAGGACGATGCCTTTTGCCTGAATCGTGTCGACGGTTTTGCCGGAGTAGCTTGCGCCGATGGCGACGGAGTGTTGGTCGAGTATTCCCGGTTGTGCGGCGACGAGGTCGGGGGCGAGCAGGTAATGAACCGGGAGCTTCAGGTAATGCAGGGCCGCCCAGTAGCCGCTGTAGAGGGCTGCGGAAGATCCGCCGCTGCCGAAGAATACGATGTTGCGAGGTTTTCTCGCGTGTATTTCGCGGGCTACCTCTTGAATGCCAGCGCGCTTCTCTTTCCACATTCGCGCGAGCTCATCGGCGACGACGGGCGCCGAGAAGATTTCGGCTTTGAGGTTTTTTTGGGAAAGTTCCGCAAGGGTCATGGTTTGGGACATAAGTTGATGGCTTCGTCGAGCGAATCCTCGACGCGATATTTCGGCGCATAGCCGATAAGGTTCCGGGCTTTCTCGATGCTCAGCGAGTAGGAATGAATTCCAGCGCATCGCAATGCGACTGGTTCCGCGCCAAGCCGGCACGCCAGCGCGGGGCCGACTTTGGTGTATTGGAACGGCGCGGGGCCCGCTATGTTGAACGCCTGGCCGGGCGCGTTTTCGCTTTCCAGGGCGAGGACGACGGCTTCGGCCGCGTCCCTGGCATCGCAGATGTGCTCGGTGAAGGGGCTCCCGTCCTGTTCGAGGGGAATCGCGACCACTCGGTTGCGCTCCCACTGGCTTCGTTCTTCGACCGCCGTGAAGTCCTTGTAGGGCGCCTTTGTAAATAGTCCCAGTATCTCGGGCGCATCCAGCGTCCATACGAATCGGAGGCGGACTGCTGGGACGCCGCCCATCTCCTGGTAGTAGAGGGCCATGCGTTCGCCGAGCACCTTCGAGAGGCCGTAGAAGACTGTCGGGTGGTGGGCGGCGTCCTCGTCGATGGGTTCGGTGTAGCCCGTTAGGCTCCAGCCGGTGCAGTACGTCGCGTCGGAGCTGGCGAAGAGGAATCGGGGCTTGCCTCGTTCCGAGGCGGCGCGGAGGAGGCGGCGGGTTCCTTCGATGTTGGTTTGGAATACTTCGTCGTCGGAGGCCGGCGGCATTACTCCGGCAAGGTGGATAATGGCGTGGACGCCGGCGACGGATTCTTCCGGCATGCCGACGGACTCCACTTCGTTGGCCCAGTCGGAGGGCAAGGGCGTGCGATGGACTAGACAGCGCACGGCATATCCGCGGTCGAGAAGTAGGGGGACTACGCGGCGCCCGATGCGGCCGCTTGCTCCGGTGACTAGGATTCGCTTCACGTTGCTATCCCCGGGCAGCGGGACGTCCCGAGCGGTCCGGGAGGACCGCCCCACTTGGCACACGCAGTACTGGTGAATAGCCTCATGTGCCGGTCACCTGGAGGAAGATTGTGCGGGCTAGCGGGCCGTCGTATTCGACGAAGTACACTCGTTGGCGGCTGCCTTTAAGCACGGCTCCATTTTCGATGGCGAACATCGCGCTTACGCCTCCCAGAATGCTTTTAAGATGGTCGCCCGCGTTGAATCCCAGACGGCCGTCGAAGTCCAGAAGGCGGTTATGGTAGTACCCGAATGTGCCCGGCTCGGGGTTCTTCGGGGCCAGCCTTTCGAGGTGCAGCGGGACGTCTCGCTCCAGACACTCGACTCCTTCGGTCACGACAATGCTGGAGGTGGTGTGGGCGGTCATCACGAACACCATTCCATCGGCGACGGCGCATTCCTGTACGAAAGCTTCGACCTGCGGCGTGAGGTCGATCATCTCGAATTCCTTGCGCGAAATCACTTCGATGCGGCGAGAGCGGATAATCATGCCCGGCCTCCCAGCAGCCGTTCCGCGTTGCCACGGAAAACAAGTTCGAGGCATTCTTCGGAAAGCCCGAGCGAGCGCACCGCCTTCGCCATCGCCTTCGTCTCGATTCTCGGGTTGTCCGAGCCGAACACGAGCTGCTTGCGCAGACTGCGCTCGAAGACGGTGAGCGGAACCTGCTGGGTCATCGCGTACCGCAGGAAATCCACCGGGTTGTCGAAGTAGAGGGCTGCCGTGTCGAGGTACACGTTGGGGTACTTCAAGGCCAGCGCTACCGCGTCCACTACCCACGGCCAGGCTAGGTGCGCCAGTACAATGTTCAGTTCCGGGAACGTCGCCGCCACGTCTTCAAACCGCAGCGGGTGGCCGTATTTAAGCTTGGCACCGGGCTGCCAGCTTAGTCCGGCGTGGAACAGGATGGGGATGCCGAGCGTGCTCGCTTTCTCGTAGACGGGGAAGGCCAGCGGATCGTCGGGGGAGAACTCCTGGAATGCGGGCGCGAGTTTCAAGCCGCGCAGGCCGAGGGTGGACACGGCATGCTCGAGCTTTTCCGGCGCGCCGGCCTGCCTCGGATCCACGCTGGCGAAACCGATCAGGCGATCCGACATCGCGCAGATTTCCACGATCTGCTCGTTCGTATACACAGTGGCGTTGCGGCTGGTGGTCGCGTCGACGGGAACTACGACGGCCTTGTCGATGCCGCAGAGGTCCATTTCAAGCAGCATCACTTCGAGAGGCTGGAAGTTGTTCCCGACGAAGAATATTTCGCGGGCCGCGCGCTCGAGTTCCGGATGGAGGGCCACCATTTCGCGCGCCAGCACGGGATGGGTGTGAAAATCGATTCCGCCTTTCATGGTTGCTCCTGTGCCAGCGCCTCCGCCTCGGTTGCCTGGGCTCCGGTTCCTCCCAGCGCCCTGGTGGAGAAAGCTCCGCAGGCTACGCCGAGTCTCAGGGCCTCCTCGATGGGCCGCTTGCGCAGCCATGCGTGCAGGAAGCCGGCGTTGAAATTGTCGCCCGCGCCGGTGGGGTCCAGGGGTGTGATGACCGGTGCGGGCACATGAACGATGCGCCCGTCTTGCAAAGCCATGGCACCATCGGCACCCAGTTTCACCAGTGGAACGCGGCAGATTCCGGCGAGGGCTCTTAATCCGTCGGCGGGATCGGCCTCGCTGGTAACTCCGCGCAGTTCCGTTTCGTTGGGCAGAAAGACGTCGACGTGGCGCAGCGTGTCCAGTAGTCCGGACTTCCATTCGAGGGCCGGGTCGCAGGCGGGATCTAGAGATACTGTCAATCCGTGCTCCTTTGCTCTCCGGAAGACATCGGCGAAACCGTGCGGAAGCATTCCGGATTGCAGAAAGTACGAAGAACTGTGCAGGTGGTCGAAGCCGCGGAAATATTCGTCGGAGATGTCGGTGGGCCGTAGGTAGGGGATGGTTCCAAGGAACGTGACGAGACTGCGGTCGACGGGCGATGCGATGGCGACGGTCACGGCGGTTTTGTGGGCGGCATCCACGCGGGTTCGCGCGCTGTCGATGCCGAGCGCAGCCAGGCGATCGAGGCAGAATGCGCCTCCCGGGTCCGCTCCCACCAGTCCTGCGAAGGCGGCTGTGTCGCCCAGTCGGACCATGCCGGCTCCGGTGATTGCGGTGGAACTGCCCAGGGTCATGACGAAGTCGTCGACAAGAGTTTCGCGTCCCGGGCAGGGGAATGTGCGGTAGCCGTGGAGGATCATGTCCACGTTCATATCGCCGACCAGGAGAATGTTCATGCGTTACAGTTACCGCTAAAGTAGTGTATGCTGTTTTTCAGACTGGCGTCAACACGGGCGTTGCCAGAAAGTGGCGCCGCGGCACGCAGGAGTGCGTGCGCCACGCACGGAACATGGCAATTCGAATGAAAGATGTTGCGCGGGACCTGAATGTCTCGGTGATGACGGTGTCCAAGGTTCTGCGCAACCACGGCGATATCGGCCGGGAGACTCGTGACCGGGTGCTCAAGCGGGTGCGGGAGCTGAACTATACTCCCAATCGCGCGGCGAGAAGCTTGGCGACGGGCCGGACCTCGGCGATCGGACTGGTGGTTCCGGATCTGGAACATCCGTTTTTCAGCGAAATCGCCAAGGCGATCGCCCGGCGCATCCGGACTCGCGACTACGGGCTGATTATCGCTTCCTCGGAAGATAGCCCGGCGGTCGAGCAGAGCGAATTGGAACGCATGCTGGCGCGCCAGGTGGATGCAGTGATCCTGGCCTCCGTGCAGACCTCGAGTGCGAGTCCCGTGTTCGCGCGCCTGAAGGAATCCGGAGTTCCGTACGTACTGATCGACCGGGATTTCCCCGAATTGGGGGCGAACTATGTGGGCGTGGACGATGTCGAAGTCGGGCGCGTCGCCACCGGGCACCTGATCGAACGGGGCTGCCGCCGGATCGCGCACCTGCGCGGGCCCGATGTAAGCACGGCCGCCGGGCGTCTTCAGGGTTACGAAGAGGCGCTCCGGAAGCGCCAGATGGCCCTCCGGGCGGGGTATGTGGTGAAAGTGAAAGGCGGCGACGCCCGATCCGAGGAGCAGGGCTACCGGGCCATGAATCGCCTGCTCGCGATGGAGCAGAGGCCCGACGGCGTGTTCTGTTACAACGACGAGGTGGCGATCGGCGCTCTGCGGGCCATCCTGATGGCCGGCTTGCGGGCGCCCGGCGACATCGCCGTTATTGGGGTGGACAACATCCGGTACGCCGATCTGTTGCGAGTTCCACTGAGCAGCGTCGACCAGCACAGCTACAAGATAGGCGAACGCGCCGCGCAACTGGCGTTGAACTCGATCGAGGCGGAGGAGCCGCCGCCGGCCAGGCGGATTGTCCTTCCGGTGGAGCTGGTGGCGCGGGAGTCCACGTTTCACATGTAAAACTCGTTTCAAAAAGTATTGATCTTCGCTTTCACCGGTGATACACTGGCCAAAATCGCCTAGGAGTCTGAGAGAGCCAAGGAGCACAGCCCATGTCACCGAACAAGTCAGCGTATTTGCTCGCCGCGTTGTTTGCTTTCGCGGCCGTTTCACTCGTTGCCGCCGACGTCACTGGAGCCATCGACGGAATCGTGAAGGACCCAAGCGGCGCGGTAGCCCCGGGCGTGGGAGTCACGGCCACCAATACGGGTACAAACGCGGTGTTCCGCTCGAAGACGGACTCGGCGGGAATTTACAGCCTGCGCGGTCTGCCCGCGGGCTTGTACCAGCTCGGCACCGAGCCGAAGGGCTTCAAGAAGTATGTCGCCAAGGACCTGCGCGTGCAGGTGAATGAGACGCTGCGCGTCGATGTCGCCCTACAGGTAGGAGATGTCGCGCAAACGGTGGAGGTCTCGGGCGCGGCTCAAACGGTGGATACCGAATCGATCACTCTGAAGAGTGTCGTGGACGAACAGCGAATCGAGAGCCTGCCGCTCAACGGCCGGAATCCGACGCAGTTGATGCAACTCGTCGCCGGGGTTCAGTCGGACGTATTGAACTCCAACGTGACCTCGGGGACGACGTATCCGGGCGTCACGCCGGTGTCGGTGAACGGCGGGCGGGCGAACACGACCAATTACATTTTGGACGGCGCGCAGAACAACGACCACTACAGCAACGCGCCGAACCCGATGCCGAATCCGGACGCGCTCCAGGAGTTCAGCGTCCAGACGAACGCTTTTTCGGCGGAGTTCGGGCGCAACGTCGGAGGCATCGTCAACGCGGTTACGCGCTCGGGCACCAATCAGTTGCACGGGAGCGCCTTTGAATATGTCCGGAACAACGCGTTGAACGAGCCGAACTACTTCGCGCCGGCCAATCCCGACGGATCCAAGCAGGACGACGGGCTGAAGCGGAACCAGTACGGCGCGACGGTGGGTGGGCCGGTGATGTTGCCCAAGATCTACGACGGCCGCAACCGGACCTTCTTCTTCTTCTCGTACCAGGGGACAACGATCCGGCAATCGCCTTCGAAGGTGCAACAGCAGGTGCCCACGAACGAGCAGCGCGCGGGCGACTTCTCCGCGCTGGGACGTCCGATCACGGATCCGTTCAATGGCGGCTCGCCTTATCCGAACAACAAAATACCAAGCTCGGAGTTCAGCCCGGTCAGCACGGCGATCCTGAACAGCTACATCCCCGCGCCGGCGGCGGGCCAATCGACCATTAGCTACGCGCTGCCGAACAACCTGGACGACGATCAGTTCCTGGTTCGCGTGGACCAGGATATTACTTCCAAGAACCGGTTGAGCGGGAGGTTTTTCACCTCCAAGGCTAACCAGCAGGCTTTCCTGGCGGCGGGAAACTACTTTTCCTCGCAGCCCGGCTCTGGCTGGCGGAACACGAGCGTGTCGGGCACCGACACACACACGATCAGCCCGACGATCGTCAACACCGCGCTGTTCTCTTACAACCGCACCTACAACCTGAACCAGCCGATCTTGCCGTCGAAAGGCTTTGCCGATCTCGGGGCGCAGATGTACAACGACAAGACTCCGGAGATCTATCTGCAGGTGAACGGATACTTCCTTCTGGACACGAACGACACCAACAGCTTCCTGCGCGAGGAGTTTCAAGTCAATGATACCGTGCGTTGGACGAAGGGGCCGCACCAACTGAGCATGGGCGGGGAGTACGGCCACGGGCTGGGCGACATCAACAACGACTACCGGGCGAACGGCTATTTCAGTTTCGACGGGTCGGCTCCGTTCACGAGCGACGCCCTGGCCGATTTTACGGTTGGGAAGTTCTACAACCTTACGCAGGGCGTAGGCGAGTACAAGAACACTCGGTTCAACATCTTTTCCGCTTTCGCGCAGGATTCTTATCGTGTGACCCGCCGTCTCACGCTCGACCTTGGTTTTCGCTGGGACCCGTTCTTCCCTTATACGGACCTGCACGGGAAGATGGCGACGTATCATCCGGGCGCGCAGTCCTCGCGGTATGTGAACGCGCCTCCGGGCATACTCTACGCGGGAGATCCGGGCCTTCCTCCCGGTGTGTTTCCGCGGCAGTGGACGAACTTCGGCCCGCGCGTGGGCCTGGCCTGGGACGTATTTGGCGACGGCAAGACAGCGGTGCGCGCAGGGTATGGTATCTATTACGACCATCCCAACACGATCTCCACCAACGCCCAGGCCAACCAGGCTCCGTTCGGCACGGTCGTGAACGTGAACGGGAATGCGAGCAACAGCCTGAGTAATCCGTATGCGGGCGGAACGAATCCCTTCCCGTCCAGTGTCACTCCACCCAAGGACGTACCGTTCCTGTTGCCGGACGTGGCATACATGGCGACTGCGGGTTTGCGGAACGCTCAGTTGCAGAGTTGGAATTTGACCGTTGAACGCCAGTTATTGGGCAACATAATTGCCAGAATCGCGTATGCGGCGTCGAAGGGGTCGCGTCTGGCGAGCCTGCGCGAGGGGAACGCGGGGGTGTACATAGCCGGCAGCAGCTTAACGACAGATCAGCGGCGCCCGCTGTATCCGAATTTCGGACAGATGACGTTGGTCGAACCGGGCGATAACTCGAGTTATCACTCGCTTCAGCTCAACCTGGAGCGGCGGTTTATGAACCGCTTCACTGTTCTGGCGAATTACACGTGGAGTAAGTCGATCGACACGGGTTCATATAACAAGCAGACAGGCCAGACAGTGACTAACCCCTATACCCGTAGTTTCGATCGCGGCCTGTCCGACTTCAATCACGCGCACCTCTTCAACCTGTCCGGCTTGTGGGATCTTCCCATCAAGCCAGTTAGCCGTTTGGCGGAAACGCTGATCGGGGGGTGGCAGCTCTCGGGCATCGTTTCGCTGCACAGCGGCCAGCCATTCCCGCTGTACAGCGACGTGGACAACGCGAATTCGGGAATCGGCAGCGACCGGCCGGACCTGATCGGGAATCCCTACCTCTCCGGCGGCAGGAGCCTCGAAGCGCGAATCCAGAAATGGCTCAATCCGGCGGCGTTCGCGGTGAACACTCTGGGAACGTTCGGCAATGTAGGGCGGAACGTTTTCATTGGCCCCGGGTATGCGTCGACCGACCTGGCTTTGCAGAAAGACTTCAAGGTGATCGAGCGGGCATCGATCCAATTCCGCGCGGAAGCGTTCAACGCCTTCAACCGGGCGAACTTGCAGAATCCGACGGGCGATCTGCTGTCGGGTAACTTCATGGTGATCAACTCGGCTTTCGATCCGCGGATTTTGCAGTTCGCGGTGAGAGTGAAGTGGTAACGGAGTTGGGCCGCGGATGAACGCGAATTTTTGCGGGAGCTGAGCCGGGCGATTCGTACATTCAGGAGGATGTTCCGAACCCGTGCCCATTAGGCCACCGGCGCACGCCCGAAACTTACCCCGGGGAACTCGGAGTGCGACATTGTTGAAAGAACTTCGCCGACCGTAGCCCGGATGGTGGCTACCATGAGGCGGACTCCTTGTCTGTTCATTAACGGACCTGGGGCGATGGGAGCCTTCGATTTACGCTTGAGGTGCTGCTGCAGGCTCCGAGCCGAGGGTTTCGTAGCGGAGCAGCTCAACGGAGAGGCTGAGAAACTCGGCCGAACCACACGGCAGGTGGGCGATTTCGGCGAGGAACGGTTGATTGCCGCCCTGAAGGAGCATCACGGGTGCCCCGCTTCCGAGGCAATGGAGGCGACTGTCCGCGAGGAGCAGGAGCGCGTCGGCCCGCAACCAGGCGACCAGGCCGACGACTTGACGGATCAGGATTCCCGGCCCCGCTGTATTGGCTTACGGAATGTGGCGGCTGTATCGCAGCGAGTCCTCGCGGCCCCAGTCGCAGCGTCGGTGATCGGGAGGCTACCACACGGCTCGGCGGCCTCAAGTTGGGCTCTTGGAGATGTACCGAGTGGCCGCAGGCCCGGGCCGCTCTCCTGAATCGGCTCGGTTTAGCTGTTGTTGGGCGTTAAGTGCCATTATCGCTAGCTAGGTATTTCGTTCGGCAGAATCGCCGCCGCCAATGGCCGCTGCACGCATGCGCCCGGCCTCTACCGGGAAGCTGGCGATGAACGCTTCCAAATCCCCGTCGCTCAGGCCTTCCCGGCCGCCGTCGAGGTGAACGATTTCCGTCAGAGCTCCCTTTGCATCTATCCGCCTGGTGCAAGTGGAGTTGGCCAGGTTCGCGGGACCATACACGCTTTGAATCACCACTCGAAAGCTCTCCCCGGACTCCCCTCTCCGTCGCTCCAGAGCTTTGAGTCTCGCTTTGAGATTGATGGTAGCCCTTCTACCGGAAGCGCCGACCGCTCTTGCCCGCTTCCCTCGTTGTCTTGCCGTTCCTGTCGACCGCCCCCGACGAAAAGCGTGCTCGACACGGCTCCCGTCTGGGCGCACACAAACTGAATCTCGAACTCTAACGGGGTGCCGGAAGGCGTGGCACGGGCCTCCAGGCGGTCCAGTCGCCGATTGAGGTTCCTGCCCATCATCTGCGTGTCCCCTTCGACACCTCCGCAGCGCGTTCCAATTCCGCCACGCGCGCCTCGACATCTTCCAATTCGATAGCCTTGGCCCCGTGTGTCAAAACCAAGTCGGCGGCCCGGAGCCGCGTGGAGGCTGGTGTGTGCTGATCCACCATGATCTTCAGCACAGAGGAGACAGCCTCGCCCGACGCCTGCTGCAACCGCGCCGTGCCTTGCCCGAACGCAACGCGGCGCGCCCTCCGATAGGCCGTGTCGAATTCCGGGTCCTTGAGCCATCGCCAAAGCGTTCTGGGTGGGACCTTGGCAGCATGAGCCGCTTCGTCCACGCTCCGGTTGGAGAGGAGGGCGGTAATGGCTTCTTGCTGTTTGGGCTTCAATTCTGTGCCATTTCGCGCCATTTACTGCCACCTGGATGGTTCGTCAGCCTTCAGAATCGACCCCTCGCCAACCCCCCATCGCCAAGCCATTCGCCAACGTCGATTTGGAGCAGAATAGCCATGCTTTTCAAGCACTTCGGAGTGATCCATGTCCATGACCGCGCGGAAGCGCGGAATATAAGGAGATTGCAAATGAGAACGTTCACCATCGACAACGAGAACAACATCAGCGTGTTCGCCACCCAAGAGGAGGCCACCGCCGCAACCACGACACCCTTCGACAGCTTCACCAGCCAGCAGGAACTTGGAAAACTGGCTGCGGTATGGCCCATTGGACGACTGGCGGAGGTTTGGAACGGCTTCGCCGGAGTGGCCCCGTTTGGCGACCTGAAGCCGGTCACGAAGTTCACGGACCGAAAAACGGCGATCAAGCGCATCTGGACCGTCATCCAGAAGCTGGCGGAAGCTGCAGAAATGGAACAGCAACGCGCTGGCATTCGAGACGCGGAAACGAAACTGAAAGCCGCGCAGCAGGGGAACGCGATTGCCCCCGCCGCGCCACAGGCGGCCGACGTTGCGCCGCTGAAGGGACGGGCGAGTAAGAAGGCCACCCCTGCGAAGGCCGCGCCCAAGGGCCAGAAAGCCGCCAAGGCGCAGGAAGCCGGCGCGCCGCGCGAGGGGAGCAAGACTGCTCAGGTTGTGGCAATGCTGGAACGAGAGGGCGGAGCTACCCTGGCCGAGATCATGGAGAAAATGGGCTGGCAGCGGCACACGGTCCGCGGGTTCATGGCCGGTGCCATGAAAAAAGCCGGTCACATCGTCGAGTCCTTCAAGCCCGAGGGCGGGGAGCGCACGTACCGGATCACCAAGTAGCATCAACCCCCTCGCTTCCGCCCGCCCGGCTCCGGCCGCGGCGGGCTTTTTCTGCTTCTGGGCCCACGCATTTCCCGTGGTTGGCCAACAACGCCAGCGGCCTCGGGGCGCGCGGCTGTTTTGTCTGGGTCAGCGATCGAGCGATCACAGCACGGCCGTTCTGGAGGTCCGCCCACCGAAGTGCCAGCACTTCGCCGCGGCGCGCACCAGTCGCGGCGCACATTTCTAAGAACATCGAGAGGCACCACGGGCCGCTGGCGCCCTCCAGAACAAGCTGCTGCTGAACCGGAGTGAGGGCAATCCCCCTCCGTTTCTTCGGGACCGACGGTTCGCTGGCCGTTACGGGATTCACAGTGACGAGCCCCCACTTATTTGTCGAGCGAGAGGATTTCAAGAAACTGTTCGGCGTGCGTTTGGCAGCTGCAAATCCCGCCCTCTCACGGCCGTCATGCACCGCGGAGGGCGCTGATGCACCTGCGTACGGCATTCCGGTGGCGGTCTGACGTACAAGTCCTTCCGAAGGGCGCTAACTGGGCCGCCGGAACCGCTGGTCTCGTCTGCTCCACCTTGGTTTGGGCGGCCGTAAAGCGGGCCACTCAAGGTATGCAGCCCAGGCTCGATCTCGGTGGGCCGGTCTCAGCCATCCCTGCGGAGCGGGCCCGCGCGCAGACCGCCGTACGTGCAATAATTCGGGCAGAAGTGGACCTGAGCTTTTTAGGGAGCCGTGTTCGTAAAGTGGAATCGCATCTTTTGATGACCGGGTCAACAGGCGCGATTGGACGTCGTTGGCTACCGTTGCTGCTTGCAGCCGACGAATCGCGCCACGTTACGCTTCTGGTTCGCGACCCTGGCGCAGCATTCAAACATGCGCGCGTCTCGGTGATTACCGGGGACGTGCGAACTCCACAGTTGAGTCTCGATCGTGCCATTTGGGATTCGTTGGCGAACACGATCACCGAGATTGTGCATTGCGCCGCCGATATTCGGTTCACCCGCCCGATTGAAGACGCGCGCGTCGTCAACACAGCCGGTACCCGCACGATGCTCAGCCTTGCGCGGCAGGCGAGAAGACTGAAGCGCTTCGCACACCTCAGCACGACCTACATAATGGGTCGAGATCAGGGTGAACTTCCGGAGTCGCAGTATCGCAATTCCAGCGGCTTCGTCAACACGTATGAGCAGGCGAAGTATGAAGCCGAAGGCGAGGCGTTTGCTGCCATGCGCGACATTCCCACGGCTGTATTTCGTCTCAGCTCAGTTGCTTCAACGCAGACCAATTATTTCCATCAGGCTCTTCGGCTGATTCCGCGCAATCCATTCCCGCTCATGCCCGGCGTCGCGGATTGTCGGATCGATCTAATATCTGAAGCGTGGGCGGTCGGCACGCTTTCGCGTCTTTTCGAGCGACATTTTCGCACTGGCGCGGTGTATCACGTCTGTGCCGGTCCAAGGGCCTCGATTCCCGTCAGTAATCTTTTGGAATTGGCGTTCGCCGCTATGGGCGGTGCCCGGCGGCCGGCGATGGTGCCTCTGAAAGACTTCGAGCGGTTTACCGCGCACTTCCTGCGTAACGGAGAGCGAGAGGCGATGAAAGCGATTCTCCGGTCGGTTTCGTCGTTCCTGCCGCATCTGGCGATTGACCAGACGTTTCAGAACGCCGCCACGATGGCACTGCTGAAGGACGACAACATTGCTCTTTGCGATAGCTTAGAGGTGGTGCGCGGCGTACTCTCGCTCGCCTCAACGGACATGCCGATACCAGCGAGCCAGTCGATACGGTGAAACTCCCGCCCAATACAGGACTTGCAGCGTGATCCAGAGCGCCCATACTCTCGCATACCTTGGTCCCGCGAACCGGCGTGCCGATGTAAAGATCCGCGTCTCGAGGTGAACGAACTTTCCATGCCGCTTCATGCGCCGGATCAGATCCAAATCCTCAAACAGCGGGAAAGGGCGGCATCCGCCCATAGCTTCGTAACCAGACCGCCTGATGAAAATGCCCGCATCACCATAGCTCAATCCGAGCCATCGAAGGTAGGGATAAATGGCGGTCATCTGCCGCGCGGAATAGTGTTCACCCTCAAAAACCAACCAGAAGTTACCGCCGATCACGGCACTGTCGCTCAGGGCGTTAGCGATCGCTTCGAGCGCTCCGGGTTCCGGACGGCTGTCGGCGTGCACAAACCACAAGACATCGCCCCTTGCCTCAGCCGCCGCGGTTCGAATTTGGTAGCCGCGACCGCGTTGGGACGACACAACGCGAACTCCCAGTTCCACCGCAATGGCGGGCGTGCGGTCTTCACTGCCTCCGTCGGCGATCAGAATCTCCTTCTCACCCGGCAACGCTTGCAGTGTTCGGATGGTTTCGGCAATAGCTGCCTCTTCGTTCAGCGTTGGCACAACAATGCTTACCAATGTCACTCTAAAGTTCTCAGGATGAAAGTCGTAAATGCTCCGTGCCCTTCTCATTATATTTGCTAAGGCTCCCATCGCGGGGCGAGCAAAAACCCGGCTTTGCCCACCGTTGACACCCGTTGAGGCGGCCGATCTGCACTCTGCGCTCCTGATGGACATGGTCAACATGCTGATGTCGTTGGATAGCTCCATCAATGTGGAACTATCAACGGATGTTCCGACAGACGCCTGGCCGGGTCTCGCGTTGACCAGATCGATCCAGATCGAAGGCGACCTCGGAGCGCGGTTGTTCCACGCGCTGAAGCAGGGACTCTCGACGGGAAGCGAAATCGTAATGGTGCTTGGAAGCGATTCTCCGGGTTTGCCGCCCGCGCACGTCACCGAGCTGCTTCGCTCCAGTGCGGACGTTACACTTGGCCCAACACTTGATGGCGGTTTTTTTGCCATCGCCTGCCGCGCTGTTCGCCAGGAAATGTTTTCGGGCGTTCGCTGGTCGTCCGAATGCGCGCTGGCTGATGTTGTGCGACAGGCGTCGGCGTGCGGCTTAACCGTCGCCGTTGGACCTTCATGGTTTGACGTGGATGTGGAAACGGATTTGCTTCGGCTGCTGGACATGCCCGATTTACAGCAAAACACGGCCGTCTGGGCGCGGAGACATCGAGAGCGATGAGACGACTTTCCCCATGGGCTGTCGGTCCGTTGATTGCCGGTGTCTTTGTTCTGCTGACTTGGCAAGAAAGACGGCGGCCCCTTCGCAAACGAATTGAGCCCAGCACCGGACACTGCGTTCGCAACCTCGCTATCGCCGGTGTCGGCGCTCTCACCATGGTTGTTTTTGAGTCACCGCTCATTCAGCCTCTTGCACGCCTGGTGGAGCAAAGGCGGTGGGGACTCCTGGGCGTTTTTCAATTGCCGGTCTGGGCCGAAGCCGCCGCCGCGCTTGTCTTGATGGATTATACGTTTTACCTCTGGCACGTACTCTTGCATCGTGTTCTGTTGCTCTGGAGATTCCATGCTGTGCACCACGTCGATCTGGACCTTGACACGTCCACGGCGCTCCGCTTCCACTTCGGCGAATTGTTTCTTTCGGTACCGTGGAGAGCGGCCCAGGTGGCACTCATCGGGCTCAGTCCGTTTACATTTGGCGTATGGCAAGTGTGGTTCGCTCTCTGCGTGATGTTCCACCACTCGAATCTTCGGCTTCCGATCGCGTTGGAGCGCATAATCAATAGGGTTCTTGTCACGCCGCGAATGCACGGGGTGCATCACTCGAACCATCCCGAGGAGACGAACAGCAATTGGTCGAGCGGATTGACCATCTGGGACTGGCTGCACGGAACTCTTCGGGTGGCTATCCCACAAGTAACTATTGAAATCGGTGTGCCTGCGTATCAGGATGCGAGCAGCGTGGCCTTGCCGAAGCTGATGCAAATGCCGTTCGAAGATCAGCCGGATTACTGGCGCTCCCGACGGGAGAGAGCCGGAGCTGCGGCCCAGTCCAAAATCCGATCTTCTGCTGCCCTGATCTTTCTCAGAACCACAGCTTTGCGCCGAGTTGGAGAACGCGCGGCGGCGACGAACAAGCCGGTTTAGTGGATTAGTCCGTCACCGGACCCTGATAGTTGACTTGGTTAAACGCATTCTGTGCTTTCAAACGAAGTTGCAGGCGCAAGCCCTCATGAATCGTAAAGGTCCGGAACAATGACAGGTCGGCGCTACGGTACCCATCGCCTCGCACGATGTTGCGTCCGCTGTTGCCGAAGATGCCAAGTGCGGGAAGCGTGAAATTCGCGGAATTGTAACGAGTCCTGGTACCGGCGCCGCATGAATTCCTGGCACAATATTCAACTGGTTGTATGCTTCATTGCGATATGGATCGAACTGGCTTGTATACGTGAACGGCTGTCCGGACTGAAGAGTAACGAGCCCATTGAGAAGCATCCCGAAGCCAGTTCCGGATCATCTCCGACAACGGGCCGCAGTGCATCGCGCGAGACCTCAAGGAGTTCAGTCGGATTTCGGGTATGACGCACGTGAGAACCTCGCCGTACTATCCGCAATCCAACGGCAAGATCGAACGTTGGCCCAAATCGCTGAAAGGAGAATGCATCCGGCCGGGTACGCCGTTGACGTCGGAAGACGCGCGGCGGCTCATCCAGGAGTATGTGGACCACTACAATACCGTGCGCCTGCAACAGCGCCAGCGGTTTTGTCACACCTGCGGACATGCTGGCGGGGCGCCAGGCGGAGATCCTGGCGGCGCGAGATCGCAGGCTGAAAGAGGCGCGTCAGCAGAGGCAAAAGCGCTGGCAGAAGGCGGCGTGAAAAGTCGAGCTACAATGGCATTGCCAGGTGAAACGGAAGCGGGCTCTGCAGGGATGCAACCATGCCAAGGGATAGCTTGGTGGGCTTATCGAAACGAAGCTAAGCGCGGGGGTTCGCCTTTCGCCCCAAAACCACATCGGATCGGTAGACCCTAATGCCTTGAAAATCCCCGCCCCGAAGGGGCGGAAACACTTGTTAACGGTGGAACGGCCTCTCTCCATTTTCACGCTGAACCGGAACACAACGATGAGCAGAATGCTTGGGCTATTGGGCTGGCTCGCCGTCGGCATTTCGGTCAAAGGCCAGGACATCGACCATGGAAAGTGGACCGCCCTCCTTCAGAAGTATGTAACGTCACAGTCACGCGTTAACTACGCGCAGCTGAGTTCGGATGGAACCGGCGATCTCGATAAATACCTCAACGAGATCGCCAAGCCGTGGCCGGAGAGAATGGACGCGGACGCTACCGAAGCAGCGTTGATCGACGCCTACAACGCCTTGACTGTGCGTTGGATCGTATCGAATTTCCCGGTAGCGAGCATCTGGAGAACTCATGGTCCGTTTCGCATCGCGCGCCACAAGGTGGACGGGAAACTCGAGTCGCTCGACAGCATCGAAACCCGCCTCCGGAATATGGGCGACCCTCGCATTCATGGCGCGCTGGTCTGTGCCGCCCGAAGTTGCCCGCCTCTTCGGCGGGAGGCGTACGCGAAGCCGACGTTGAATGATCAACTTGACGACAACCTCCGTGCGTGGCTGGCCGAGCCATCTCGTAATCAGTTTCTGCCGGATAGACAGTTGGCAAAGGTGAGCAAGATATTCCAATGGTATGCGGGGGACTTCCAGAAAATCGGCGGCGTACCGGCGGTTCTCGAAAGATTTGCGCCGCCAAACTCCTTCGCGATCTCGAACAAACTGGAATACCAGAAATACAACTGGGGCCTGAACGACAGCGGTTCGGTGGGGGCCGCGTATTCCGGATTCGACTTCTATATTGACTATGTCCGGAATGGATACCTGGTCTCTGATATCAAGGGTTGGTTTCTTGGACTTGGGGAGCGTTACGGCGTGAACCCCCTGATCTTCGGCAGCATTTATGTGGGTGCGATTCCATTCTTCTCGTTATCGATCGCGTGGCTAGTCCGCAATCTGCGGCGCGGACGGTCGGCTGTCGCGCCTCTGCTTTCCGCGGCATTCTTTTTTGTCTCCGCGTACCTGTACCTACTCGTCGCAGGCCAGAACATTCCCGTTTGGGTCTATATCGTAATCGCCGGGATGCTTGCGTTCGGCGTCTGGTCGACGGTCCGCAAGGTGCTTAGCCAAGTGGGCCGGAGGGCCGCATGACCACGGATTACGACATGGTCGTGATTGGCGGAGGAGCGGCGGGCCTGACCGCCGCGGGCATGTCGGCTGTTTTGGGAGCCAAAACTGCTCTCATTTCCGACGACAAGTTAGGCGGCGATTGCACTTGGCAGGGATGCGTTCCGAGCAAGAGCCTGCTGAAGGCCGCCAAGGTTGCGCACGCGATGCGCTCCGCCGCAAAGTACGGTCTGGAGCCGTCGAATGTCTCACATGAATGGCTGCGGATCATCGAGCGGGTCCACGCGATTCGCGAGGACGTGTACGAAGGTGCGGACGCGCCCCCGAACATGGAAAAGCTGGGCGTCGAAGTGATCGCGGCGCAGGCTCGCTTCGTGGATCGCAATTCAGTCGAGATAACCTCTTCAGAGACCGCGGGCAGGCGGGTCGTAACATCGCGCTATTTCATCATTGCGACTGGGAGCAGACCAGACATCCCGAAAATTGAAGGTATGGATCGTGTACAGGTCCTGACGAACGAGATACTGTTCGAACTCAAGGAAAGGCCGCAGCGTTTGCTGGTATTGGGAGCGGGACCGGTCGGGGTCGAAATGGCCCAGGCTTTTCAACGGCTTGGTTCCAGCGTGACGGTTGTTGGCCGCTCGGCCAGAATTCTCGAACGCGACGACCGGGAACTCGCAACGATGTTGAGGAAGTGTTTGGAAGTCGAAGGCGTGGGGCTGCGGCTGGGCGAGCAGATCGAACGATTCGAACCGGGCTTGGCGCATCTTAAGAGTGGCGAAACCGTTCCTCTGGACGCAGTGCTGGTGGCTGCGGGACGACGGCCGAATGTGGAAAGTCTCCAACTGCAAGCCGCTGGCGTCAGCGCGACGGAAAAAGGCATCACGGTTGACCGCCATTGCCGGACCAACGTAAACAATGTCTTTGCCTGCGGGGACGTCACCGGAAAATTTCTATTCACTCACATGGCCGAGCACACCGCCAAGGTCGCGGTCATGAATGCGATTTTGCGCGTGCCCGCGTCGACGAAGAATGACCGGGTCTGCTGGTGCACCTTCACCGATCCTGAATTGGCTCATACGGGGCTGGGCGAGGAGGAACTTCGAAAACGAGGCAAGAAGTTTCAGGTTTACCGGTTTCCGTTTTCCAGGCTCGATCGGGCAATCACCGAGTCAGAATCTACCGGTCTGGTGAAGGTATTCGCAAATTCCAGGGGTAAAGTTCTGGGTGCTTCGATCCTCGGCGCGCAGGCCGGCGAGATGATCGCAGAGTACGCACTGGCAATCGAGGCGAAAGCCGGTTTGGGGACTATCTCCTCCACCATTCATCCGTACCCGACCTATGCGCTAGGAAACCGGAGAGCCGCCGATACCTTTGCCACGAAGGTGCTAACGCCTTCGCGAGTTGCCTGGATCAGGCGCATTTTCCGGCTCCGCGGCAGCACTCAGGGAATCGTCAGCCTGCGGCACTCTGTCGATTAATAAGAGACTTCATCAAATGGCCAGGATTATTGTTTTCGATGTGAACGAGACATTGCTGGACGTGCAGACCCTCAGTCCGTACTTCGAACATATGTTCGGGGATAAGAACGCGTTGAAGGAGTGGTTTTCGCTTCTCCTCCTGCACTCCGAAGCCGCCACGCTTGCCGGTCCGTACTTCGAGTTCGGCACGCTGGCCGGGGCCACTCTCGATATGGTCGGCGCCGCCCGGTCGCAGCCGGTTGCGGAGGCCGAAAAGAAGAGAATCCTCGAAGCCATCCTCCATCTGCCGCCTCATTCGGAAGTGAAACAGGCACTCGGTATCCTGAAGAACGCGGGATTGCGGATGGTTACCCTCACCAACTCCAGCCAGAAAGCGGTTGAGCAGCAGGTGCATCATGCCGGCCTGACGGAGTTCTTTGAAAAGAACTTCTCAGTGGATTCGATCAAGCGTTACAAGCCCGCGCCCGAAACCTACCGCATGGTTGCCGCCGGCCTCGGAGTCGAGATCGGGCAACTCCGCCTCGTGGCTGCTCATGCCTGGGACATTCTGGGTGCGATGCAGGCTGGTTGCTCCGCTGCATTCGTCGCGCGAAAAGGCCAGAGCTTGTTTCCACTGGTAAAACCGCCGGATGTAATTGGTTCTGACCTCAGCGCCGTAGCCGAACGAATTATACTTCGCGAAAAGGGCTAGACGCAAGTTACTCGTGCTTTGCCAGCAGTCTCAATAGAGAGTCATGGAACGAGGCCGGCGCCTCGGAGCAGTAGAGCGCAGCTTGCTGTAAGACGATTGAGCGGCGAACGAGCAGATATGGTTTCCGCCGACCGCCGGGTCCGGCAACTGTGTCGTCCGGGAGCTCCTCGATGCGCACTTGGAGCCGATCACATCGAAAGCCATCAGGTGAAATGGCATATCCGACCGCTAGCGTGTCGAAGGGGTTGAAGCCCTCGGCGGCAAGGCTGTCCTGCCAATACACGAGCCAATCCTCCGCGGCATCGAGTACCCATGCGAGTGAGACATCGGACGATCGAAGATTGGCTAAATCTGCCCCACGCATCCAAACCTTGGACGAGATCTCCCACGGCGCCAGCACCAGTGCAACGTGCGAATCCAGGAGGACCTGAAAGCTTGGTGCATCCAATTCGAAATTGAAATCGCGGAACGCCGGGGCGCGCGAGGAAGTGGAAAATCTCTGGTTCGGCCGTCTGCCAGCCACCGCCACGATCTTCTTGATGCGATTTCGAAGCTCCGGATGATTGCGTAAAACCGTTGCCACGTTGGTCGCTGGTCCCAGCATCACGATCGTCATTTTTTCACGGCGTAGCGCGGCGGCCAATGCTCGGGAAGCGTCTGTTTCCACTCCGAGATCGTTCGCGGACGCGGCCCCGCTCGCTACCTTCAACCCCGGCGGACCGAAGTCGCGGACCAGGCGCTGTGCGATGGGGAAGGCCGCGCTAAGGGGAGCGTTGCCGAAAACCACGCTGACGCCGCGAACCTTAAGCGCCGACGAATGAAATGCCTGAACCAGCGCAAGGCCGTCATCCACTTCATGACCACCCCGAGCGACGGAGGGATCCGTGTCGATCCAAACCGGAACGGATGCGCAAGCCAAGCCTCCCGCCATCAGCATCAGGAGCATGGCTTTCATGCTGCGCGGCCTTTTGTAACCAATGCCCCCGATAATTGCAAGAATTCCGCTTTGCGCTCCAAGCTGAACTTCGCCGGAAGCTGAGCGACGCCGATCAACCGGCGCATGATTTCAACGCCCGCGAACTGCAGGGCGAGACTGCGGTCCAACGAAGCGACTTCGGCGTAGCGTGAGAAAAGGCCATTGATCGATGATGGCGATTGTCCGGCGAAGTATAGGTGAGCAGCCATAACCCCCAGATCCCATTCCGGCGGCCCGTAGAAACAGAACTCCGGGTCGATGACGTACACGCTTTGCCGGGCTCTCAGCCAGCTTCCTGGGAAGAAGTCCCCATGGATGAGGCAGACACCGCGCGATATGTTCAGGTACCGCTCACCAAGCGAGCTAACTTCGCCGCAGTACGTGGGGTCAGCTTGCAAACGGATCGCCAGTGCGGAGAGTCCTGGCGTGATTGCATCCAGATCCAGTCCATTATCTTTGCGGAGCGGGAGCGCAAAGACGTGCTCGTGATTTAGTATGCGCATCTCGGTGTTGGGGAATGCGCCAGCAATCTCGGGGCCTCGCAAGGACGTGTGGAGTGCACCGAGGAAATGGATCAGACCGTTAAACTCCGGCTCTTCCAGCCGCCTCCCCCCGTCCGAGTAGAGGAAGGTGAAATCCTGTGCCTCGCCCAGGTCTTCTACCATCAGCAGGCGCTCTTTGGAGTCGAAGCCGAGCAACTTTGGCAGATACTTCGCGACCGTTTGCCGCGACTCGACTTCTCGATAGAAGCGGGCCTCCATTAGTGCCCGATCCCAAGGCGCGGCAATACCCGGATACTTCTCAACCCAAGGTCTCGATTGCTTCAAAATGAACGAGCGCCGGGATGTCACGGCCCGCAGCACACAATTCATATTGCCTTCGCCAGCAGGCGAGATTGTCTCGACAACTTCATTCGGCATCAACCAATCCATGGAGGAAAGGTACGCCGCGACTGTGAGAACGTCAGCCGTAAGGAAGAAATTTCCTGCAAATACAGCTGTCATTTCTTGCGCCGCAGTTTCTCGCCGTCGCTCTCGTGAGACGACCACGTTTGATCCACGTTCAGTCCCAACTCCTGCTGCTGATTTGGTGACGAATTTTTCGGCGGAAGCCCCGCGCACATTCTGCGCATTCTAATGTCCCGCCAAAACAGTTGCGCGTCGCGGAGCAGGTGCTGCGGCGCCTGGTATCCTTCCACCCGCCAAACTGATGTCGTTCCTGTCGAGGATCATGCAGAGAATATTACACCATTAGTTGGCGCGTGCTTCCGACTGAAGCCATTTGCTGCAAGTTCTCCAGAGCGAAGGACTCGAGATGATTGTCGCCATTCATGTACGACCATCACGGTCCAGGATGCCTGAACAAGCTCCGCGTTAGCGCATCCGATATCGGCGCACCAAATGGCAGCGAACAATAAAAGTGATCCGGCGGCAATTCGCAAGGATCATCCCTCCCAGGCGACCCATGCCTTTCTAGTTCTGACTTTGGCACTTAATAATAAGTAATTGATTAGCGGGTCGATGGAGGCTGTAGGCGCGAGGACGAAATTAATCCTTGTGTGTAAACCAGAATCGTTCCAAGATGTCGTATGGCCGATCTGGAATCGCTGAGCCGGGAGGATCTGATCGCAGTGCTCAGGGACCAGCAGCAGTTGATCGCGGAACTGCGGGCCGAGATCGAACGGCTGAAGCGGTCGCAACATGGGTCGGCCGCTCCCTTCTCCAAGGGGCAGCGAAAGTCTGATCCGCAAAGACCCGGCCGCAAACCTGGACAAGGGCCATTCCTGCGTCGGGGCGCACCGGCGCAAGGGCCCAGTGAGACGGTGATGGCGCAGCTTCCGGCGAACTGCCCGGCCTGCGGCGGGCCGCTGCAGTTGGAGGTCGAAGAAGTGGCCACGATCACAGAGTTGCCGGTGAATCCGCAGCCCGTGGTGACCGCCTATCGGGTTCCGCTGTGCCGATGTCAACAATGCGGCAAGCGGGTACGGGGAACAGCGCCCGGCTTAGCGGCGGATCAGACCGGAGCCACTGCGCACCGGGTTGGGCCGGGAGTGATGGCTGCGGCCCACGCGCTGCACTACGGAGTGGGGATACCGGTGAGAAAGGTACCGTCGGTGCTGCGCGAGTTGACCGGAGTGTCACTGACGCAGAGCGCTGTGACCCAGGATGGGTTGCGTCGAGCAGCGGGGCCCGTGGGGGCGGCTTATGAAAAGTTGAGGTGCGCAGTGGGCGAGGCTCCCGTGGTGTACTCCGACGACACGGGCTGGCGGGTCGGAGGCCAGGCGGCGTTTCTCATGGGGTTCGATACGGAACAGGCATCGGTGTATCAGATTCGCCCTCGGCATCGTAACCAAGAAGTTCGCGAGATCGTCCCTGGCGACTACCAGGGGCTGCTGGTGAGCGACCGAGGCAAGAGCTACGATGCCGAGGAGTTGGCCGGCCTCAAGCAGCAAAAATGCCTGTCCCACCTGCTGCGGAATGTGACTGATGTGGTGGAGTCCAAACAGGGCCGGGCACGCCAGTTCGGAGCCACGCTGAAGGTTCTGCTGCGAGCGGGGTTGACGCTGTGGCATGCGCGTGGCGACCTCTGCGCGCAAGACTTTCAGTCTCGATCCCGGCAACTGAATCAGCAACTGACCCATCATCTCCGCATCCGTGTTCTGCTGGACGGGGATAACCAGCGTCTGCTGGACGGAATTGGGCTCCAGCAAAATCGGGGACGCCTGCTTCGGTTCCTGGAAGTAGAGGGTGTTGAGCCGGCCAACAATCGCGCCGAGCGCATGCTTCGGCCAGCGGTCATCGCCCGCAAGGTGTCTCAGTGTTCAAAGAACAAGGCCGGAGCCGATGCCTTTGCTGCCTTCCTGAGTGTAACTCAAACAATCCGTGAGACCGCCCGGACAAGCATTTCCCAAGGACTACTCGCACTCTTCTTGCAGCCATCGACGGTGTCGACCCGCTAATCAATTACTACAATAAACGATAATGCGCGCCGCATGGCGGAAGAAGGCGCGGGCAATCGTGAGCATATGTCGGCGACCTGGCAAGTCATTGCCAGGTATCAGAATCACCTCACGACCCCGCAGCGTTGCGGTGTACTCGGCAGCCACGCCGCTGAAGCTCCGCCGGCATTCGTTGTTGCGACGAAACCCTGTGCGCGAAGAGTCTCGGCGTCTTTTTCACCTTCCACAACGAACACGATCGGTGCTTCCAGAACCTCGCGCAAGTGATATAGGACCTGGCGCTTTGCTTTCTTGTTTATCCAATTGCCCTGCCCGTCAGGATGTCGCTGGAAGAACCCTTTCGGCTCGGTGCGAACCACCTGAAAAAGCACCTGGCCGACCTCGTCCCTGTAATCGTACGTCGCCGCGACGGCGGACCGGTCAACCCGCTGGACGCGCTGACGCTCCGGCCAGAGACCACGGGCGTCCAGCGCCTCGATTACCCTGCGTTGATCGCAACCCGCGTGGCAATGCACCAGAACCTTGCCGTCAACGTCGCGCAGGCTAAGCGATGGATTCTTGTCCATATGCGCGGGGCAATACGCCAGCCAGTCTGCGCCCGACTTTCGCCCGTGCAGGCGCGCTGCGATGTCAGCCGCGGTCAAGATTCACCTTCATCGAGGAGTTTCATCATGATGAAATGCCCGGCAATGAAAAGGGCGCCGCTGGCTTGCGGCGCCCTGAGGTCCTTTTTCGTTGTGTTTTTGCCTGTTAATTACTGGGTCGGCTCGACCGGCAACAGAGCCGATTCCCTGGTCCGATAGGCTCGATTCTGTGCAGCGTTTCGAGCGTGCGCTGCCACCGCGCTGCCACCACGGCACTTCGTAGCCGCCCTTGCGTGAATCGCCGCGTACCAAGTGAACGTAGAATGAAAGACTTAGACCGAACTGGACCGTACTGAACTGGCGCTATAAACGTTCGATTCCCGTTAGCGCTACCAACCCCTTCCCCGGTCGTACCGTAACACTCTGCACCGGTTTAAAGCGTCTGCTAAGGTATAGGATGTAAGGTTTTCTCTAAGAAAACGTTATACTTGTGGGGGTCTCTGGAAGGGTGTTTTTGTGCATCGCTTACTTGTTGCTTGCCTCTTAGCTTCCACCACTCTGTTCTCCGGCGTCCTGGTTTCGCGCTCCGATAAGGGCTATCAGTTCACGGACGCCCTTACCATCACCATCAACGGCAAGAACAAGGTGCTGAACCTGGGCAGCCAGCCCCAGATCGCAGGGCCCATCGGGAAACTGCCCTCGGGCAAGCTCGGGGGAACCTTGTTGAAGGACCGGGACTCGAGCACGGTGGCCTCCTACGAGCAAGGCGCGCTGGAATTCCTCCTCCCGTCCGGCCTGCAGAAGAACACCGCCCCGGTTCCGGCAGCCATCTGGAAGACGGCCACCATCTCCTACAAGAACCCGTCGTCCGGTAAAACCGCGATCGACGTTCCCGCGGAGCAGTTCGTCGCTTTCCTGCCGGAGGGCCTGGCGGAGCTCGCGCGGATTTGCATGGATACCCGTGCCCTGGAAGTGATCGGGGGCAAAGGAAAGGCCTTTCCGACGCAGGTGGAATTTTTGTCCGCGACGGTCAAAGCCTACCCTGCCGATCCCGCCGTGGCGCCGTTAAAAAGCTACGTGGAAGGATCCATGCGGGGACGCTACGAGCAGTTCGAGGGCGGCACTGTGGGAACGGATGTCCTGGCCGAAGGCCTCAAGTTCGCCGAGTTGTCCCAGGCGGCTTACCCCAACGATCCGGCACAGGACCACCTGCGCAAAGCGCTGAGGGACCGGAGAACCTGGCTCGACCGCAAGATCGCCATCCTGCACTCGCTCACGGCGGCGGAACAGTGGGATGCTTTCCTGCTCGGGTTCCACGACTTCGAGAACTACGAGCTGGCCTTTCCGGACATGGTAGCCAAACACCGGGAGGCCTTGAAGCAGAGCCAGCAATACCACCACCAGCTCGCAAGCAGCCGGCAGGCGGAAGGCGACCTGGGAGCGGTCGTCCGGGAATTGCAGATCGCCATCTCCCGCCAGCCTTCCGATGGCACCATGCAAGAGGAAGCCCAGCAGGCCTGGACGAATTACTCCCGCCGGGTGGCGATAGACCGGCAGGGGAAGCGGGAAAAGCTCAATCCGGGCCAGCTCACCGCGGTGAAAAAGTACTTGTCCTTCGCCGAACAGGATAGGCAGGCGAACAGTCTGGACAGAGCCTTAGCGAACGTGGTCTCCGCGGAAGGGGTTTTGAGCAAAGCGCTGCCGGCCGGCGCCGTCGCCCCCGAGTCCCTGAAAGTGCAGTACAAGAAGGCGGAGATTCTCGCCGCTCAAGGCAGAGTTTCGGAAGCGCTCTCGACCCTGGACGACTACGACAAGCTGGCCACCGACGAAGACCGGGAGCCTGGAAACGAACTTCGCAACCAGCTCCTGCACAAACTAACGAGCAACCTGGCGGAGGTCAAAGGCCAGTTGCAGAAGGCCTGGGATGGGTCGCGTTACCACCAGGTCCGGGATATGTGCGTACAGTCGCTGGCCTTGAAGAAAGACGACGCGGACCTGCTGTACTACGCCGGCGTGGCATCCCTGGTTACCCGCCACCCGCAGGAGTCCCGGGAGTACCTGAGGCGTTATCTCCAGGTGTCCGACACCCTCGACGCCAACGCCGAGCAGCGGGCTCGCGTCCGGCACCTGCTGCCAACCATCGCCGATGCGGGCGGCCCCGAACAAGGGGAAGCGAACTGGCTCTCGGGGAAGAGGCTTCCCAAAGGCGTCTACTATTGCCCCATCAGCCTTGCGTTTCAGCCCAGGATCGAGCGCATTGACGCCTCTAATAAGCTGAAGGTGGCGTACGAATGGGGCGGCGACCGCCTGAAGACCATTGTCCCGGAGTTCGACAAGGACGTCCATGTCACCGACGAGAAGAAGATCGCGTTCCTGTACGACGACGGTGTCCCCCAGGTAGCCGCGGCCGCGGAGGAAAACGAAACGCTGCCCCCGCTCGGATCCGATCCCGATGAAGCGTTCCGGCGTTTTTCGGTCAAGCTGTCGAACAACCGTTTCGCGGATCCGCTCGCGATCCAGAAGCTCACCGGGCAAAACGTCACCATCGGGATTTCCGGCAACCGCTTCTTTCATCCCTTTGTATGGGAGAAGATCTACTACTTCCGGCTCGCTTATGACGACAAGGGGCGGGTCGGTGAAGCGCACGAATTCAACCCCAAGACCGGGGCTCTCACCGATCTGACCCTTCGATTCGACTGGAACGGGGTTCAGCTCACCGGGGTACACGGATATCAGGGGCGGGAGCAGGTATACGAGCGGAGGCTTCAGTATCAGGAAGGCCGGCTTGTTTCCGAGGAGATTCAGGGCCAGGGTAAAGGGGCGCGGATCACATACACTTACAACGGGAGTAAAATGGCATCCGCGAAATGCGACAAGGATCCGAGCCTAGACGGCCGGTCCAGGGTGGTGACCTTCCGGTAAGGGGGAACACAAGATGCCGCGAATCACAGGTTTTGGCCGATATGCAATCCCGCTAGCGTGTTTGTGCCTGTCTCTTCCGGCGGCCGCTCAGCAGGACGAAAGCAAGCGGGTAGCGCTAATCATCGGGAATGCGTCGTATTCCATTCGCCCTTTGAAGAACGCCGTCAACGACGCGCGCCTCATGGATCAAGCGCTCAAGACCGCCGGTTTTAAGACGACGCTGATCGAAAACGCTACCAAGGACCAGATGGAGGAAGCTCTGGGCGTATTCGCCGATAAGCTCGGCCCGGACGTGGTGGCGCTGTTCTATTACGCGGGACACGCGTTTCAGACCTCGGACGAGAATTTCCTGGTGCCGGTCACCTTCCAACCTGCCAACGGCATCGCCCAGACGAAAAGCAGGAGCGTCTCCGTGGCGACGATGCTGTTCGAGCAGTTAAAGAGCTCTCGGGCAAAGATCAAAATCGTCATCCTCGACGCTTGCCGCGTGAATCCGATCGTCGACTCGAACTCTCTGACCGCCGGCCTGGCGGAGCCGATGAACGCCGGGACGGAGACCTACATTGCTTTTTCCACGGCGCCCAAGAAGGTGGCGGCGGACAATCCCGACGGCAAGAACAGTTGGTTCACCGAGGCGCTGGCGAAAATGATCTCGCAGAGCGGTCCCAGCCCCGATATCGACGATGTCTTCCTGCGCGTCCGGAAGCGTGTTCAGACCGATACCGAGGGCCAGCAGTCGCCGTGGTCCACTTCGAATCTGACGAAGCACTTCTACTTCCACCAGCCGCTCAACGAAGACGCGGAGAACGATCCCACAACTTGGGAGAAATGGGTGCAGGATGCCCGGCAGCGGGAGCAGCGCGAAGATTGGCCGCAGGCCATAGAACTGCTGAACCAGGTTCTGCGGAAGAAGCCGGGCGGCGCGTTGGAAGAAGAGGCCAGGAGCAGGCTGGCATATTTGACCGCGCGCAAGGATGCGCAGGACCGCTTCGAGGTCCTGGATTTCGCCAAGGCGGCAGACCTTTATGTCCAGGCTTTCAAACTCGATGCGTTCTCCATCGACGCCGCCTTTCAAGCGGTCGATAGTTACTTGTTGACCGAGAACCTGCCGCAGGCTCTTAGCCTCCTGAAAGCGATTCGGGTCCGCGGAACGTCCGACTCCATCAAGCGAGCGAGCGCGATGTTGCAGGAACTGGCGGCGGTGTACCCCGAAGCGGGACAGGAACTGAAGGCGGATCCGCCCCAGCCACCCGCCCTGGACGAGGTATTCAGCGCCGCGCATTTCGGCGTACCCGACTGGGACGCCGGGCAGCGGCATTTACAGGACGCCCCCGTGCCGCTGTCACGCTGGGTGAACGAACTGGCGGAAGCCGCCCCGCCCCCGGTTTCCCCGGTCCCGGCCGCCGCGCATCCCGTCACGGTTGCCGCGGGGACGGCCGTCCAAGCCCCGCCTCAGGCCGGACAGGCCCCCACCGAGGCAGCTTCGATCGCCGACCAGATTTTTCACGTGGAGGTGCTTTCGCAGGCGGGCAGCCGGGAAATGGACTACGACCCCGTAGCGGACAAAGACCCGGGCACGGTGTCAGTCAATAAATCCCGGACACGCGGCAGAGGCTCAAAAGCGAAGAGCGGCGGAACGATGGAATTCGGTTTTCTCCAGTTCGATGGCACGGCGGCCGACGCGGTCGTTATGGTGGATGGCAAACAGGCCAGCCCAGCGGACCGGGGCAGACTACAACTCCCCACCGGCAAGTATGTGATTCGGTCCATGCAGTCAGGCAAGGTTGTCCAGGAGCAGGAAGTGGAAATCAAATCCTCCCGCACAACGCCAATCGTGCTGAAGCGATAGCGGCCATGAACAGACGGACAATGTTGCTAACGGCGCTGCTTGCGATCTCCACTCTGGCCGCGACCTGGACGGATCGCAACGAATACGACCTCGCATTGGCCGTCCGCGCTGAAGCGGTATCGGCCAAGAAGCTGGAGTTGCTCGATCAATGGAAGGCGAAGTACCCGAAGTCGGAACTCCGGCAACAGCGGCGCGAGTTATACCTGTCGGCTTACCAATCGATGGGCGAACCGTCCAAGATGCTGGAGGTCGCCCGCGAGATCCAGGCCGACCAGCCGGACAATCTTGTGGGCCTGTACTGGTGCGCGGTGCTGATCCCGGGCACGAGCGAGCCGTCGCCCGACTTGTTGAGCTTGGGAGAGAAGGCGGCCACCCAACTGCTGAGCGGCATCGACGGATATTTCAGCCCGGCCAAGAAGCCCGCCGCAACGACGGACATCGACTGGAAGACGCGCAAGAGCGCCGTCACCCTTCTCGCGCACCGCGATCTGGGTTGGGTTCAGTTGCAACGGCGGAACTATCCCGCGGCGGAAAAGGAGTTCACCGTTTACTTGCAGCAGAGCCCGAATGCCGCGGAGATCTCCGCCTGGTTCGGGACTGTGTCCGCGTTGCAGAAGGAGCCGGAGAGGAAGGTGGCGGCGTTGTGGCACCTGGCGCGGGCGGCCGACTTGCGCGGCGACGGGGCCTTGCCCGAGGCTCAACAGCGGCAGATCGGCAGCCTCGTGGAGAAGCTGTACGTTTCTTATCACGGCGATTCCGGTGGCCTGGATCAACTGCGCTCGCAAGCGTTGACCGCGCCTTTGCCGCCGGCGAATTTTACGATCGAATCCGGCGCGTCCATCGCCGAGCGAAAGCTGCTGGAGGAACTGGATCGCACGAACCCGGAGCTGGCGGCATGGGTGCGCCTCAAGAATCGGCTCGAAGCGCCCGACGGGGACAAGTACTTCGCGGATTCCCTGCACAACTCTCCGCTGCCGAAGCTGAAGGGCGTGCTGATTCGTTTCTCTCCGGCGGGGAAGCCCAATGAGATCGTGCTCGCCATCGGCGACGCGGTTTCCGAAGAAGTGATCCTGAAGCTCAGTTCACCATTTCCGAACGAGGCCGCCGCCGGTGTTCAACTGACGTTCGAAGGCACGGCCGAATCTTTCTCGCAGAAGCCCTTTAGCCTGACGGTTACCGCCGACCGCGAAAAGGTCGAGGGGTGGCCGCGCCGGTGATTCCGGATCGGCTGGGGTGAGATGCAGGATCCGGAGCGTATCGGCAAGTATGAACTCGAGCAGTTCCTGGGTGGGGGCATGTCGCACGTGTACCGCGCGCGCGACACGGTGCTGGGCCGGACCGTCGCGGTAAAAATCCTGACCGAGGCCGGCTGCGCGGACGCCGACGCCAAAGCCCGCTTCCTCGCCGAAGCCCGCATGGCGGGCAGCATTACTCACGACAACATCCTGAGCATCTACGATTTCGGCGAGGATGAGCAGCACCGGCCGTTCATGGTCATGTAGTTCCTGCGCGGCGAGAACCTGCGCCACGCAATGACCAGCGGCCACCTGCCGGACCTGACCGCCAGGCTCAGGATTCTGGTGCAAGTCGCGCGCGCCTTGGAACACATCCACAAACTGAAGATCATTCACCGCGACATCAAGCCTGAAAACGTGCACATCCTCCCTTCGGGCGTGGCTAAACTGATCGATTTCGGAATCGCCAAGACCGAGGGTCTCGCCATGACCCGTGCCGGGTATGTGCTGGGCACGCCGTACTACATGGCTCCCGAGCAACTGAGGGGACAGAACGTCACCGAGCAGGTGGACGTGTACGCCTTCGGCATCCTGACGTTTGAGCTGCTGACGGGCGTGAAGCCGATCACCGGCGACGACATGGCGCAGTTGTTCCACCGCATCCTGAACGAGCCGCTGGATTTCGAGCCGCTGAAAAAGGCCGGCGTTCCGCAACCGATCTGCGACCTGGTCGCGAAGTGCACGAAGAAACACGCCGCCGAAAGGCCGCAGGGATTCGCTCCGGTCATCGCGGAATTGGAGCGGGCCATCGCAGTGCTCGAGCCGTCCACTGAAACCGTGGCCATGGAGCCGTCCGGCTTGACGGCGCTTCCCAACTGGCGGTTGCTGATCGCCGCCGGGATCGTGGTGGCGCTGCTCTTCGCGGCCGGAGTATTCCTGGCTTTGCGCCGCAGCCGGGGGCCGGACCTTGCGAAGACTTTGTCCACTCCCACCGGCGAGATGGTCCTGGTGCCCGCCGGGGAGTTCCGGTTCGGCAAAGGCGGAACTACGGTCACGCTCCCTGCCTACTACATTGACAAGACCGAAGTCACAAACGAGGCGTACGCAAAGTTCTGCACGGCAACGAACCGGCTTCTGCCAAAAAATTTTCCCGGTGACAAACTGGCTTACCCGGTCGTAAACGTGTCCATTCTCGATGCGCGCGATTTCGCAAAATGGGCGGAGAAGCGGCTGCCAAACTCCCGCGAATGGGAGAAGGCGGCGCGCGGCCCGGACGGGCGAATGTTCCCCTGGGGTAACGAACGCGACCCGTCACGCGCCAACGTGGGCACGGCCGGGCTTCGGCCCGTCGACGCATTTACAGACGGAGCAAGCCCGTACGGAGCGCTGCAAATGGTTGGAAATGCCATGGAACTTGTGCAAGAGTTGTCCCAGCCAAGCCAGAAGGCGGTGGAGAACTTTAAGAAAGTCCTCGACCCTGCGCCTGGCCCGGGCGAGGCTTGGTACACGATTCGCGGCCTGTCATTCAGCAGCGGCACTCTTACCGAGGCTGCAATCTGGGACTCCACGGAAGTGCCCGTGCGGTGGGCGGGCAAGAGCATCGGATTCCGGTGCGTCAAGGATCCCCCGTAGTACTCCGATCCAACGAGACCCCCGTTCCGGGACATATAATTCGTAGTGCCGCGCGATGCTCCCTCTCGATGAACTGAACAATCTCGGCTCGCAGGTAGAGAACGCCACCGATCTGGACGTGCTGAGGCCGATCTTCGACCGCATGACGGCGATCGCGAGAGAGAACCCCGACGATTTTGAGGTCGTGCTGACGGTCGACCGGGTGCGCCAGCAGATTGTCGATCGCGGCCTGGCGCTACGCGCACAGCCTCCCAGAGCATCGCCGCGGGTTGAGCCCCCGCCGCCTCCAGTCGTCCCTTCAGAGGAACTGTGGAGCGCTTCCACGCTGGATACCGCCGCGCCCGCCGCTCCCGCCGACGATCTATTCCACGACGCTCCGCAGGCGACGGCCGCGCCGCCGCCTCCGGTAGTTCCCGCGGTTCCTCCACCTCCCGTGCAGCGCCCACCGGTTGCGAAGCCTCCGGCCACGGCGGCAAATCGGCGCCGCACCCTGATGATGGGCGGCGGGCTGGGCGCCGCCGCTTTGCTGGTGGCCATAGTTGTCGTGGTCCTGGTAACGCGGAAAAGCCCCGCGCCGCCGGCGGCCGCCACCGTCCCGGTGGACATCGCCACCGTGCCGGCCGGGGCCACCGTGCAGATCAACGGCGAGGCGCGCTGCAAATCCAACTGCCGCGTGGATCTCGCTCCGGGTAGCTACCAGGTGACCGCGCTTCTGGATGGCTTCGAGACGGGCGCTTCTTCCATCGCGGTCGCCGCGGGAAAACCGGCTGCCGTGAGCCTGAACCTGACAGCGCAGCAGACGAGCCTGCGGTTGCTCGCGGATCTGGACAGCGGAACCGTGGAAGTGGATGGCCAGCCGGCCGGGGCGATTCTGGATGGCCAATTCGCGCTCGACCACGTCGCTCCGGGCAAGCATTCCGTCCGTGTCACCGGAAAGAGCGCTCAGGTCTCATTTTCGTTCGAAAGCGAGGGCGGAAGGGCTCCAGTAATCACGCAACCGGTTGTCGCGAAAAACATGCTGGCGGTTCTCGTCGCGAGCCTGGGAAGTAACGCCCGAGTGTACAGCAGCTCGCCCGCGCCGGTGAAGGTGGCGCTCAACGATCAACCTCAAGGAGAGGCAGGCCCGCAGGGTCTGGAGCTGAAGAACGTCCCGATGGGAGATCAGAATCTGACAGTAGGCGAGGGCCAGAATCAGCATCCACTGGTCGTTTCGTTGTTGCCGGCGCCGGCGATCTCCGCATTCCTCAAATCGGATGTCAACACCGGGACTCTGGTTGTCTCCACGGTTGAGGACGACGTGACCGTGTTCCTCAACGGGAAGGAGTACCGGCGGAAAACGAAGCGGGGCTCGTTGCGCGTTCAGACGCTGGGCAACGTGGTAGTTCGCGTGGCCAAACCCGGTTTCCAGCAGGAGCCGGATCAGACCGCGACGATCAAGAAAGGCGACGAGACCAAAGTCGTCTTCAACTTGAAGCCGCTGCCGAAGTTCGCTGCGCTGCAGGTGCACAACGGTGTTCCCGGAACGCAAATAATCCTCGAGGACCAGGCGCTGGGGCGCGTGGGGCCGGACGGCACTTTCGCGGCCGCGAATGTGGCTCCCGGCGAACACGCGATCGAGGCGCGCCGCGAGGGGTTTGTCGCGCGGCGCATTCAACGAACGCTGAAGGCCGGAGAGACGCTGGTCATCAACGGCGCGGATATTGCCCTGACCGCTGCAACCGGTTCGCTCCACGTGGTGACAACGCCACCGGAGGCCACGGTCTTATATCGACGCACCAGTGAATCTCAACTGCATGTTGCCCGGGAATCGACGCTCAAATTGGAGCCGGGCGCTTACGTCTTTGTCGCGCGCGCGCCGGGCTTCGTGGAAGGGTCCACGCAGACGACAGTCGCGGCGGGCGAGACGCGCAGCGTGGAGATCGCGCTGGCGCGCGAAAGAGTCGCGGAAGTGGTAAAGCCCAAGCCCGCCGTGAGTTGGGCCGGGTGGACGAAGGAGGGCGACGAATATGTTCGCAAGGGCGGGAACCGCGTAGTTCTATGTTCGGGACCTTTCACCGGGACGATCGCGTTCACGGCCCACCTGCGGAAGGCAGGCGGTGTGTTCCGCGGCGGCAAACTGCGATGGTTCATCGAAGACAGCGCCGGCAGCACGCAGTTCGAAGCAGACAAGAAACGGTTCCAGGCCAAAGGGCCAGCGGGATCGCGATCCGAGGAGCACGCCCGGGAGCGCGCGGGCGAGGACGAACGCACCTACACGTTCGAGATCGACATCCTGCCCGACCGGATCGTGCACCGGATGAAGGCCGGGAATGCGTGGGTGACGGTGGACGACTTTACCGCCAAGTGGGGCGCCACCGGAAAGTTCGGGCTGGTCATTCCCGGCAGCGACGAGATCGGGATCTCGGGTCTCCGCCTCACTCCCAAATAACGAATCGGTTATGCACGGGAAGATAGTTTAGCGGCCAGCACTGTTTGGTGGTACGGTAGGGCTCCACTTCCGGGGAAACCATCTTGAGTACTTTGTGGAATCCGAGACGCAGCCAGAATTGCTTACTCCACGTAGCGGCTTGCGATTCGCCGCGGCAATGTGCCTCATTCAGCTCATCCAGTTCGCTGCGAACGCCAACCCAGCAATAACGATCACGAACACCAGCAGGGCGAGAGCACTTTCTTTGTAGTTAATGACAATTTTCTCATCAATATCACGGGCGGTGCCGCCAACTTGGCCGTCACCGTGACGCTGACTAAGAACGGCATCAATCAGGGGACGAATGTCCCTGAGGGAACCACCAACGCGAGCGGAAATTTTCAGCTGGCTGGCTATATGCTGGGGACGTCAGTGGGAACTTGGACAGAAACCTGGTATGTGGGAGGATCGCAGGCAGCTCCTGTGTTGCAATTCCCGGTAGTTAACCAGCCTTCGGTCGCAATCAGCAATTCTACGCGGGGAGGCAGCAATAGCTTTCTAGTCGGTGACAATTTCGCGGTCACCATCACCTCAAGCCAGCCCAGCACCTCAGTCACCGTAGCATCGACAAAAACCGGCGCCAGCCATGGCAACGATCCGCCCGGTCCGTCTTGACCCGTCTCAACCCGCTAATCAATTACTTCCAGTCGAACAGGTCGATCAATGTCAGCTTGATTTGATTTGGCAGGAAGGGTCCCGAGAGATGCTCCCAAACCCCGTCGGATTGCGGGTTTACGAACATTGTGGGAAGGTTCCCCATCTCGAGGCCCGGCACAACTCGATAGGAAGGCCCAAAGACAGGCCGCTCGGGGTCTGCCGGTTCAGCAAGAGGCTCCAGGCGCCTCGTAACCAGCCCCCGAAACAACTCGGCATGAAGCTTCTCAAAATCCCTGACTGACTCCCAATCGCGAAAGCGCTCGTCTCGCCAGTAGTGCATGTTCTACAAAGACTGGAGTGCCAGACGATAACTTTGAACTATTTCCGTCGCAAGTGTCATGGGAATTAATATATACTCTGACGGAGAAAGTAGTTCGGGCCGGGATCGTTCAAACCCTCCTGCCGCGAGGGATACCACAAACATTGAACCGGATCGAGGTGCCAGCCGATCCAATGCCA
Source organism: Acidobacteriota bacterium (assembly GCA_025353165.1). Taxonomy (GTDB): domain Bacteria; phylum Acidobacteriota; class Terriglobia; order Bryobacterales; family Bryobacteraceae; genus TMP-7. The sequence continues at coordinate 43,834 of JANXRE010000071.1, forward strand.
ATGCAGTGGGCCCCCCCATCCGCTCCTATCGATCGCTTGCCATTTGTGCATTGTCAGCTTATTCGCGGTGGTGCACATCCCGCTCCCATCCTTCGTGCCTGCCTTTGAAGCGCCTACTTTGCTGTATTGTAGCCGGATCGTGATTTCCCCGGGATGTTCACCTACGTTTCCTTTTGAGGAGAGGGCTCCCCAGGACCAGCCGCTGCGGGCCATCCACCAGTCGGAGCACGAAGTTCTCCGGGCGATGGCCAACCACTTGGACGGCCTGCACGCGAAGACAGGGCGGAAGTCCCGTGTCTTCGTAGCCAATCATCTGGCGCTACCCCCATTGACCCCGCTCCTCGCCGGGCGTATAACAGGCGCGGAGGCAAATATGTCCGCTATTTGGATCATCCTGGCTTACGGGCTCGCATTCGCCCTCGCGATTATTCTTCTCCGGTTCTTCCATGGGCAGCATTGCCATTGGTATTGGCACGTCGCCGCGATAGCCCTCGCATTCGCGATCGGTCTGACACCACCGCCCGAAGGGTGGGCGGGACCGCATCTCGACCTGGCCGTCGGGTCGGCGTTCGTCTTCCTGATCATGTGGGGTGCAGCCGCGCCGCTATTTCGTGTGCATCATCATAAGTGAGTATGAGCGTTCGAAAAGAAGAAGCTCTTGAGTATCATTCCGCCTCCCCGGCAGGCAAGATATCGGTGACGCCCACCAAGCCCTGCCTTACGCAGCGCGATCTGAGCCTCGCCTATACGCCCGGAGTCGCCGTTCCCTGCCTCGAGATCGAGCGCGACCCGAGCCTCGCCTACAAATACACCGCCAAGGGCAACCTGGTGGCGGTGGTGTCCAACGGGACGGCCGTCCTCGGGCTCGGCAACATCGGCGCGCTCGCCAGCAAGCCCGTGATGGAAGGCAAGGGCGTGCTGTTCAAGCGGTTCGCCGATATCGACGTGTTCGACATCGAGCTGAATACGAAAGACCCGAAGGAAGTCGTCCTGGCGTGCCAACTGCTGGAACCGACTTTCGGCGGCATCAATCTCGAGGACATCAAGGCCCCCGACTGTTTCTATATCGAAGAGGAACTGCGGCGAACGCTGAACATCCCCGTGTTCCACGACGATCAGCACGGCACCGCCATCATCTCCGGAGCCGCGCTGCTGAACGCGCTGGCGATCGCGGGCAAGAAGATCGAGGAAGTGCGGGTGCTGTTCAATGGCGCCGGCGCGAGTGCGATCGCTTGCGCCGAGCACGCGATTCGGCTCGGAGTGTGCCGCGATAACGTCATCCTTTGCGATTCGAAAGGCGTGGTGTACAAGGGCCGCATCGAAGGGATGAACAAGTACAAGGAGCGGCTCGCCTCCGAAACCAGCGCGCGCACTCTGTCCGAAGCGTTCGAAGGCGCGGACGTGTTCTTCGGGTTGTCGGTCGCGAATTGCGTGACCAAGGAGATGGTGAAGAAGATGTCGCCTACCCCCATCATCTTCGCCCTCTCCAATCCGGACCCAGAGATTTCGTATGAAGACGCGATCGAAGCGCGGCCGGACGCCATCATCGCGACCGGGCGCTCGGATTATCCGAACCAGGTCAACAACGTCCTCGGATTCCCGTTTATCTTCCGCGGCGCGCTGGATGTCCGGGCCAAGGCCATCAACGACGAGATGAAGCTGGCCGCGACCCACGCGCTGGCGGCTTTGGCGCGCGAAGATGTGCCGGACTCGGTCCGCCGCATCTACGACGGCGAGGACCTCGAGTTTGGCCCGCGCTACATCATTCCCAAGCCGTTCGATCCCCGGATCCTGATCTACGAGGCATCGGCGGTGGCCAAGGCGGCGATGGAAACTGGTGTCGCGCAGCTTCAGGTCGACCTGGGCGAGTACCGGGAGCAACTGGAACGGCGGCTCGGGAAAGCGCACGAAGTGATGCGCATCATGATTCACAAGGCGCAGCGCAACCCACGCCGGGTCGTGTTTCCCGAAGGCGAGACCAGCAAGATCCTGCGAGCGGCGCAAATCCTGGTGGAAGAAAAGATCGCGCTTCCGATTCTGCTGGGCAACGAGGGCCGCATCCGCCAGCGCGCGGCCGAGGTGCGCGTGAACCTCGAGGGGATTCAGATCTGCGATCCGGCTTCTTCCCCCCGCCTCCCCGATTACACGAAAGAACTGCTCCGGCTGCGCCAACGGAAGGGGCTCACCATCCGGGAGGCCCAACGCAAAGTTCTCAACCCGAACACCTTCGGAGCGCTCATGGTCCACCTGGGCGACGCCGATGCGCTGATTGCCGGGGTGACGCAGCACTATCCCGACACCATCCGTCCCGCCCTCGAGGTGATTCCCGTCCGTGCAGGCCTAAGACGCGTGTCCGGCCTGTACCTGATGATCACCATGAAGGGCGACCTCTATTTCTTCGCGGACGCCACCGTCAACATCGAGCCGTCGGCCGAGGATCTGGCGGAGATCGCCATCGAAGCGGCCGAGACAGCCCGGCGGTTCAACGTCGAACCGCGCGTCGCCATGCTTTCTTTCTCAAATTTCGGCTCGACGCGTCATCCCCTGACGGACAAAGTCCGCCAAGCCACGGAGATCGCCAGGAAACGCGCTCCGAATCTCTGCATCGATGGTGAGATGCAGGCCGACACCGCTGTCACGCCGGAGATTATCGAGAACACATATCCGTTCTCGACGCTCAAGGGCGGGGCCAACGTACTCGTCTTTCCGACGCTGGAAGCCGGGAATGTTGCGTACAAGCTGCTACAAAAGATCGGCGGCGCCGAGGCCATCGGACCGATCCTGATGGGTCTCTCAAAACCGGTCCATGTGCTGCACCGGGAAGCCGAGGTAAACGATATCGTCAACGTTGCCGCTATCGCGGTAGTGGATGCGCAGGCATTGGACAGCCGTAGCGCGGATGTTCTCGCCGGCTGATCCTATTCGACGAACCCGAGCTTTCGCAGCGTATCGGCCGGCTCGTTGTCCTCGAACCGGGCGATGGGAGCGCTTTCGTGCCCGTTCTCGATCGCCACGCCAAACGGCGGATCTCCGAACGGAAACAGCTTCTTGAGCCTGTCGGACTCGAGACTCGTTCCCGCTTTCAGGCCAGTATCGCTGAGGAATGCCTCGGCGAACTGCTTCTCGCGTGTCGGAATCGCGACGACGCGGGTATCCTTCCAGTTGTACTTCGACATTCTGCGCGCCGCGCGATCGCAATGCATGCACTCGGGATCGTAGAAATACAGGAAGATCTTCCCATGCTCCAGCGAATACGCCTGGCCGTCGACGGTGATCACGTCCGGCACGCGCTTTCCCGTCTGCCGCGCCGCGCTCACGCCGAAGAACACTCCGGCAAACACCACGATGGCTCCCAACACAACCGCGGCGGAGCGCACGCTGCGCGGCGGCGGTGCCCAAAAGCCCGCGATGGCCGCCAGCAGCAGCATGACTCCGTCGCCGACGAAGAACGCCGGGCTAACCGCGCGCTTCACCCACGGGAAACAACTGCAATCCTTCCCCGCGAGCGTCGAATAGTTGATGGCGAAATACAGCATGAAGCCGATCAGCAGCAGCCCCACCAGCCACGCGCCCCAGCGCCGGAACCTCGGCACTAGAATCATGATGCCCGAAAATGTTTCGCCGACGCCGACCGCCAGGGTCAGGGGCATGCTGAACAGGTATGGTACGCCGAGTTGTTCCACCATCGTCGTCCAGCGGAAGGGTTCGGTCAGCTTCCAGAGGCCGGAAACCAGGAACAAAAGCGCAAGCATCGCGGCCGCTACGTGGCTCGCGCCCATCTTCCAACCCGGTAGATCGAACGATGAGGCACGGCCCAGCGGGTGTGCCATACTGTCTTCCATGTTCCTCATTCTACTATGCTTGAGCCTAGCCATATCGGGCTCGGCGTGGGCGCAGCCGGCGGACCTCGTTATCATCAACGCCCATATCTACACGCTGGACTCGGCGCACCCGGCCGCGACCGGACTGGCCGTTCGTGGGGATCGCATCGTCGCCGTGGACTCCCGAGTAGACGCGCTGATCGGCCCGAAGACGCGAAAGATCGACGCTGCCGGAGCGACGATCGTACCCGGGCTGATCGATTCGCACGGCCACATGGAAGGGCTCGGCGACATCCTCGAGACCTTCGACCTGCGCGAGGTTCGGACCGTGGAGGAAATCGCCAGCATCGTCAAGAAGGCGGCCGCCTCGCGCGCGAAAGGCGAGTGGATTCGCGGACGAGCCTGGGACCAGACGAACTGGGGTGGAACATTTCCGACTCACGATGCTCTGACCGCCGCGGCCCCCAACAACCCTGTGTATCTCACTCGCGTCGATGGGCATGCCGGCTGGGTGAACTGGCGCGCTCTGGAAATCGCGGGCATCACGAAGGACACCGCCGATCCCGACGGTGGAAAAATTCTCCGCGCGGCGAACGGGGAACCTACCGGTGTTTTCATCGATCGCGCCCAGGGCCTGGTCACCCGCAAGATCCCCGCTTCCACGGCGGAACAGGTGAAGCGCCGGCTCGAACTCGCCGCGAAGGAATGCGCCCGCCTGGGACTCACGACCGTCCACGATGCAGGAATCAGCGCCGCCGACCTGGCTGCGTACCGGGAACTGCTGCGTGAAAACAAGCTGCCCGTCCGCGTGTACGCGATGATCGGCGGCGAGGGCGATCTCTGGCGGCGATATCTGAAGCGTGGGCCGGAGATCGGGGACCGGTTGACGGTGCGCACGATCAAACTGGTTGCGGACGGAGCGATGGGATCCCGCGGCGCGGCGTTCTGGCAGCCTTACTCGGACGACCCCGGCAACACGGGTCTCCTGATCCTGAACCGCGAAACCATCGAGAGGATCGGCCGCGAGGCTTACGGCCACGGGTTTCAGGTCGCGACGCACGCTATCGGCGACCGCGCCAACCGCACGGCGCTCGACGCGTACGGGGCCATATTGAAGGGCCGGAACGACCGGCGCTGGCGCATCGAGCACGCGCAGATCGTGTCGCTTCCCGACTTCCGCCTCTTCGCGGAAAACAGCGTCATCGCGTCGGTGCAAGCGACGCACGCCACCAGCGACATGCGGTGGGTGGCCCAACGGATCGGTCCCGACCGGATCGCTGGCGCTTACGCATGGCAGCGCTTCCTCAAGGCCGGCATTCACATGCCGAACGGGTCGGATTTCCCGGTAGAGAGTCCGAACCCGCTGCTCGGACTGTATGCCGCTATCACGCGAGGCGGCTGGACTCCGGATCAGCGTCTTAGCCCGGAACAGGCGCTCCGGAGCTGGACGGTGGAAGGCGCTTATGCCGCGTTCGAAGAAGACCGAAAGGGCCGGCTCGCGCCTGGGATGCTCGCCGATTTCGTCGTGCTCTCGGACGACATCCTGAGCGGCGATCCAGCGCGCATTTTGAAGGCGCACGTGAAGATGACTGTGCTCGGCGGCGAAGTAGTGTACTCCGAATGAGACCCGACACCGTGCGCACGGCATCCACGGCGGCGCGGGCGATCGTCATCGCATTGAGCGTGGTCTGGGTGACGGTGTTGGCGTGGCTTCCGGGCCGCTGGGTTCTGCGCCAATGGCGGCGGCGCGATGGCCCCCAATAGCGAGCCCCAGGCCGACCCGCTTGGTGGTGGACCGGCCTATTTCCCGACGGTCCCTAGTAGAGCCTTGACCGCATCCACGCACAGTGCCGCCGCGTGCAGGGAAGTGGGCGGCAGCCCGCCGAGTGACTCCTCGATCACGTCGGTTCGAATCGCGGCAAGTTCGGCCCGGGATTTCCCCACCATCCACTCCGTCAGCGCAGATCCCGCGGCGATCGACGCCGTGCATCCTCGTGTCCTGTACCGCGCCTCGGAAACCCGGTCGCCTTCGAACCGTGCGGACAGCTTCAGGACGTCGCCACAAGCGGGATTCTCAACCCGGACGGAAACCGCGGGCGCCTGCAAATCCCCGGTGTTCCGAGGGTTTTGAAAGTGATCCAGTAGCTTGTCGCTGAACATGCCGTTAGTTATCGTTTGACTTCATTCTCAGCCCGAGGAATACGGCGAGATCCCGGGCGCCATGCACCACGGCGATGATCTCGACTGGGCTTTGCTGCCATAGAAAATCCAGAACCGATAGCTGGACGTCAGCAGCATCCGGCTATACCCGCGTGCTGCCAATATGCGCCAGAGTAGGGCGGCATGTAATGCGAGCGCCTACCGTGACTGACGTCCGCGGGCCCGGAACTCTTTTCCTTCTTCGTTGCGGTACGAATGACCATGTCTTACTCGTGCCGCAGAGCCGCCAGCGGGTCAATTCGGGACGCTCGCCTTGCCGGCGCATAGCCAGCGAGAATCGCGGCGCCTAGGAGGACGACACCGGCCAGCGCCAGAGTTCCCGGATTATTGGGCTCGGTCTCGAACAGAAACGATTTGACCAGCCGGAACGCGATCAACGCGGCAGGCACGCTGATCGCGAGTCCCACCGCCGCCAGTAGTATAACGCGGCGCAGAACCATCCATATCACGGCGCCGCGTTGCGCGCCCAGAGCCATACGGAGTGCGACAGCCATAGCGGACATCCTGGCCAAGTTCCGAAAAAAACCGTATCATCCAAATCTGCCGTGACTCTTCGTGCTTCAGTCCGACGTTGCCAAATCGCCGGCGCGCTTCAGCCCGGGCGCGCTCCGCCGTCATACCGTCTGCTTGCAGTTCCGCGGCTTTTTCCGCGAGGTGGAGTTCCATTTCCTCCCGCAGGGCCTCGCTGCGCTTGGCGCTTTCTATCCAATACCTCAGCCGTCGTAACACGTCCGTCACTCCGCTCCCATCACGCTCGCGATCGCCAACGTGAGCTTGGCGTACTTCCGGGTTTCAACGGCCAGCTGTTTGCGGCCAGCCGCCGTGATCTTGTAGATCCTCGCCCGCCGATTTTTCGACGTCACGCCCCAGACACCGTCGATCCAGCCATTTAGCTCCAGCCGCTGGAGAGCGGGGTACAGCGAGCCCTCCTCGACGAGGAGCTCATTATCGGACGATTGTTGAATGAACTGGACTATGCCGTATCCATGGAGGTCGCGCAGCGACAGCGTCCGCAGAATTAACATGTCCAGTGAACCGGGCAACGAATCGTTCTTTTGCGCCTTGCGTCCCATACCAAGAATTCTTGGCTTACAGCGACGAGATTACGCGAGTCAAGTGTGCTGAGAAGGTACCCTGGAAAGAACCGATGCCAACTACTGTCGTTGTCGCCGCCGTTATCGAGAAGGACGGGTCGGTGTTGATCGGCCAGCGCCGGCGCGATGACCGCCACCCTCTCAAGTGGGAATTCCCGGGTGGAAAAGTCGAGGACGGCGAGACGCCGAGCGAGGGGCTGAGGCGCGAGTTGCAGGAGGAACTGAGCATCCAAGCCGAGATCGGGCCGGAGCTCTCACAATACGAATTCCAGTACCCGGAACGGCCGCCGGTTCTGTTGATCTTCCATCGGGTCACCGAATGGCGGGGAGAAATGCGGAATGGCGCTTTCGAGCAGATCGTGTGGGAACGCCCGTCGCGTCTCCCGGACTACGATTTTCTGGAAGGTGACGTCGATTTCGTGCGGCGGCTCGCCGCGCGGCTCTAACGCCGCTACAGGGTAAATTCGACGTGACGCTCGTTGTTGAGCTGTCTCGAAAAGTCGCGGTCCACCAGCGTCAGTGAAATGCTGTTCTTGGATCCCTGCGACGTGATGTAGCTCAACGTATCGCCTTCGATCCAGTACCCCAGCGCTGGCATGATCGTATGGTCTTTCATGGCGATCAGGTAGATGGTGGGTTTGTCGTCCTGCCGCGCCGCCGGGGCGTGGTACGCCGTCTGTGGATCGCCGGTAGTCATCGCGGGACCGTCCGACCGGAAGTACTGGTTAATGACGATTTGCGGAGCAGGCGCTTGGGCCGCTGGCTGCTGAACGACTACGGTCTGAGGCGGTGGCTCGGCCTGCGCGGGTTGTTCATAACCATACCCGTAGCCGTACCCGCCGTAGAATATGGGATAAGCGGCCACCACGCGCCTGGAGCGATATCCAGCGCCGCCGTGGCTCGGGGAGGACCATCCGGCATAGGGATTAGGCGGGTGACCTCCGGGGTACAGAATGCTTCCGAAACCGGAATTCGACCCGTAGCCGCTGGGTCGCATGCCGCCGCCATTCCGCTGGGCGAACACAGTGCCTGCCGCAAGGATTGCCAATACCGGGACCAGCGTTTTCATGGAACCCCCTACACAGAGCTTAGCGCCGATGGCGGTTGGACGCACGCCGCCACGATTACGGTTTCAGCAGTTCTTTTAAAGCGCCCGTGATGATCGGCGCGGCTTCCGGCCCCACCGAGTTCACTTCGCCGTACCAGCGCTTGGACGCTCCGTTGAGCCAGGGGGCCTGGTTGTCCCACTCGACTTTCGGAATGATGTAGCCGATCTCGTCGTCCGCCAGCCCAAACAACATGCGGTACGGCGCGGACATCAGGTCGCGCTTGATGGCCGGCTCGAACGGCGCGTCGGGAAAATCCGCGCCGTCGTATTTCACGATCCCGCCGACGCTCAACTCGGGATACAATTCGCCGGGGATCAGCGCGATTTCGAGAACCGGCTGGCCGCGCTCCAGCAGCCGCACAACACCGACCGGAGCGGAACTGGTTCCGTCCGCGTTGACCGGCTTCCGGCCCTTGTACAGGTCGGCTTTCGCCGCCAGTTGAAACCCCGGATTAGCGACCGGAATATGCACCATTCGCTCGACGAAATACGTGCCGTCGATCTCGACCGGCCGGCCCTCTTTCACCGCCGCCGCAGCCATTTCCGCCACCCGCTTGCCGATGAAATTCGCCTTTTCGAACGTGTTGTCCTTCAGCCCCGGCAGCTTGGAGCCGAGCGGCGACTGCATGCCGCCGACGGCGCCGTTCATGAACACGGCCACGCCGCCGAGCTTCTCCTCGAGCGTCTTGTACAGCGAAGCCGGATAGTCGGCGGTCAGCAGAGTATTCTTCGACCCCAGTGTCTCCGGGTGATTCGCCCAATTCACCAGCGTGCCTACGGGCGTGCCGTCGGCCCTCGTGATGCTCAAAGCGATCACCTCGCTGTCGTGCACGATGGGCGGGCGGTCGTCGTCGATGAACGTGTCGAGCTCCGGATCGTGCGTCTTGGCGAGCCGCGCCCGGGCCGGCTGCAATCCGTCGATGGCCGACTTCACCGCGCTGCGGATCTGGTCGACGACAAACGTGTTGTAGGCTTCGCTGATTCCGCTCTTCCCCTGGGCTTGTCCCCACAGCCCCATGGTGTCGGGCGATTCGTGATCGTGCATCGCGGCCACCACGATGTCGGCGTCGAATCCCTCGCGGACGCGCTTGACGTCGTCGTGGAACAGCCCGATGGAGTCGACCCCGCAAAACACGACCGGGCGCTTCGACGCCGCAATCGCCAGACACCGCGCGTAGAGATCGTCGTGAACGCCGGTAGCGCGGCGGTTGTTGCCAAAGCCCGCCAGATAAATCGGGCCGTGTTTGTCGAGGTCCGGCGTCACGACCGTCTTGGCGGCACCGGCGCGGAACTCAGCCGAAGCCGAGACCGCCGCCAGCAGGGCCAACGCAAATAATCTCACTCCGACGTGGCGCACGCACTCGTGCGTGCCGCGTCGCCACTCCTGGCGGCGCCAGTCTTCCCTCACACCCACCACGCCGCCGCCGTGGGGTCGCGAATGACGATCTGATTCAGGAAGTTCGCGGCCTTACTGAGCCCTTCTTCCGGAGACATCAGCGAATCCTCGTGCTCGATCGACAGCACGTAATCGTAGCCGAACATGCGCAGCGTGGAGATGAATTCCGTCCACCACTGGTAGGCATGCCCGTACCCGACGGTGCGGAAAATCCAGGCGCGGTTGCGCTCATCGGTGTATTTCTTCGTATCGAGCACGCCCGTCCGCGGCAGGTTCGATTCGTAGACCTGGGTGTCCTTCGCGTGAACGTGAAAAATGGAATCGCCCAGTTCCCGGATCGCTTTGATGGGATCGATGCCCTGCCAGAACATATGGCTCGGGTCGTAGTTGCAGCCGACCGAGGGCCCGGCGATGGAGCGCAGCTTCATCATCGTCTCCGGACTGTACACCACGAAGCCCGGATGCATTTCAATGGCGACCTTCACGCCGTGATCGGCGGCGAACTTGCCGTGCGCGGTCCAGTACGGGATCACCTTCTTGTCCCACTGCCAGGCCAGCACATCGAGGTATTCCGTCGGCCACGGACACGTGACCCAATTGGGATACTTCGCGTTGTCGCTGTCGCCGGGGCAGCCCGAGAAATCGATCACTACCGGGATGCCGAGCTTCTCGGCCAGCCGGATGGTCTTGCGGCTCGTTTCCTTGTACGCCTTCGCCACCTCCGCGTTGGGATGCAGCGGGTTCCCGTGACAGCTCAACGCGCTGATGGTGAAGCCGTGGTCTTCCAGCTTCTTCTTGAACTCCTTCAACTCGCTCGCCTTGTCGAGCATCGACAACTTGCAGTGCGGATCCCCGGGATAATTCCCGGTTCCCAACTCGACGGTGCTGATGTTCAGCGCCTTCAGTTTCTCGAAGACTGTTTCCAGCGGCAGTTGCGATAGCAACGCTGTAAATACGCCAACTCGCATGTAGGAAGTATATCGAATCGCTGATAGAATAGCGCTCTTAACCCTATGCAACGCCGATCCTTCCTTCGCGCGGCCGCCGGCGCCGCGGCAACCGCGTTCTGGGCCGACGAAACCGTCGAGGCTTACCAGCAGCACGTCAATACCAACTCCAAGCCGTCCGACTTGAAGATCACCGACCTGCGCATGTGCGTGCTGGGGCGCGCCCCCATGACCGATCCCATCCTGCGCATCGATACGAATCAGGGAATCTACGGGCTCGGCGAAGTGCGCGACGGCGCGAGCAAGACCTACGCGTTGATTCTTAAGAGCCGTCTGCTTGGCCAGAACCCGTGCAACATCGATAAGATCTTCCGGGGCATCAAGCAGTTCGGTTTCCACGGGCGCCAGGGCGGAGGCGTCTGCGGCATCGAAATGGCGCTCTGGGATCTGGCGGGCAAGGCCTACAACGCGCCGGTCTATCAGCTGCTCGGCGGGAAGTTCCGCGACTCTATCCGCTGCTATGCCGACACCACCGAATCGCACGACCCGGAAGTTTACGGGAAGCGCCTCCGGGCGCGGCGCGACGAAGGCTTCACGTGGCTGAAGATGGACCTCGGCGTCGACCTGATTGAGGACGTGCCCGGGGCGCTCACCATGCCGCTCGGCACCACGCTCAAGCAGCGCGGGATGGTGATGCACCCGTTCACCGGCAACGAGATCACCGAGAAGGGCGTGCAGCTTATGCTGGAGTACGTGCTGAAAATGCGCGAGATTATCGGCTGGGATATTCCGCTCGCCGCCGACCACTTCGGGCACATCGGAGTGAACTCCTGCATCCGGCTGGGCAAGGCGCTCGAGAAAGCGAACCTGGCGTGGCTGGAGGACATGATTCCCTGGCAGTACCCCGATCTTCTGAAGAAGGTCACCGACGCCGTGGATATCCCGACCATCACCGGAGAAGACATCTACCTCAAAGAAAGCTTCCAAACATTGTGCAAGGATCATGTGGTCGACATGATTCACCCCGACCTGGCGACCGCCGGCGGGATTCTCGAAACCAAGAAGATCGGCGACATGGCGCAGGAGTACGGTGTCGGCATGGCGATGCACTTCGCCGGCAGCCCCGTGTCGTGCTTCGCCAACGTTCACTGCGCGGCAGCGACCGAGAACGTCCTGGTGCTGGAAAACCACTCCGTCGACGTCCCGTGGTGGGGCGACCTGGTGGAGGGAGTCGAGAAGCCGATCATCAACAGGGGATTCATCAAGGTTCCGGAGAAACCCGGCCTCGGAATTACTCTGAACGATGCCGTGATGAAGCAGCACCTGATGGAGCCCGGCTATTTCGAGCCGACGCCGGAGTGGGACAAGGAACGGTCCTGGGACCGTTTGTGGAGCTGATGATCTTCGCGACCTTTCCGCTGGCCGCGCGGATCGAGCGAGCCGACGCGATGAACGCCGTGCAGGCGGTGGAGTCGCACGGCCGGCTTCATCCCGATAGCGGCGCGGCGGTCCAGCCCGCCGGCGGAGGAATGGCCACCTTCGCGTCGCCGGGATCTCCGATGACGCACGCGATCGGGCTCGGCATGAGCGGGCCGGTGGCCGAGACCGAAATCGAAGCGGTCGAGGAGTTCTACCGCGGCCACGGCTGCCCGGCGGTGAACATCGATCTCTGCCCGCTCGCCGACGTGTCGTTGTGCGAGGCGCTCGGCCGGAGAGGCTATCGCATCGTCGAGTACAACAACGTGCTGGCGCGGCGTGTCGAAAAATACGATACTTGGCCGCGGGACTCCCGCGTGCGGCAGGCCGGTGCCGGCGAGATGGACCTGTGGGCGTGCACGGTGATGGGCGGATTCTTCGAGAAGGACGAGCCGACCCCGGCAGAGGCGGATATCGGCGCGGTCCTGTTCGACATGCAAGGCGCGGCGGCCTTCATCGCCGGCGTGGCGGAGTGTCCGGCCGCGGGCGCCGGCATGTCCATACGCGAAGGGCTTGCCTGTTTGTTCGGCGACAGCACCCTGACCGCCTTTCGCGGGCTCGGACTGCATCGGTCCTTGATCGAAGCGCGTCTGGCGCACGCGGTAGCGGCCGGCTGCGATCTCGCCGTCGCGATGACCCTGCCGGGCACCGTTTCGCAGCGCAATTACGAGCGCGCCGGATTCCAGGTGCTCTACACCAAGATGAACATGCAGCGGGATTCCTGAAACGAAGGCGTCCGGCTGGCAATCGGAGGGATAGAAACCAGCCGGACGATCGAGGAGAAGTTATTGTCGGGAAAAGAACTTAGCGATGCCAAGCCCCGCCCGCCCCTCGTTTCCGCAATCCTACCGTGATTGGCCGGTCAGTTTCAACTAAAAAAACACAAAAACGGCAGAGAAGGTCATCCCAACGCGCCTCAAAAGCAGGATGGGCGGCGCTCCGATGCAGCCTTCCCAAGCGTCGGCGGAGCACCCGTGGGAAGTCCCGATACCATTGCCCAAAACCCGAAATTCGGGTTAAATCCGGCGTCTTCGCCGGCCAGAACGCTCCCGAACCTGTTCGGCCAGTTGCAGATTACTTGGGGTTTGGCACGGGCTGGCTAAACAAGTCAGGCAATTATTCAATCGTTACAAATTAAAATTACTTTATTTGCCGTCTACAGAGAAGGCGAGCAGTGCGTTCCCAGGCTGACCCACGATCCATCCATACCCGGAGTTTAGAAATAATATTCCGCCGGCCAGAACGGGGCCGCCGGAATCGATGGAGCCGCCCGTGGCTGTAACCCCATTCACGGTTTCGAAACTCTTCCCGGTGTCGAAATCCCAGACCACCGCGCCGTCCTTGGATGCGTAAGCGCGCAAATGCCCGTCCATCGAACCCGAGAAAACCACGCCGGGAATGACCGTAACCGCGGCCGAGAGCGCCGGAAAACAGCCTCTCGCCCCCCAACTGCATTCGGGCTTCGGCGCGGGCGCTTGCCATACCTTCTCGCCGGTGGACATGCGGATCGCCGTGAGGCCGGGTTTTGCGTCTTCCTTCTTCGCAAACACATCCGAGATGGCGACGTAGAGATTCGTGTCGTCGGCGGCGGGCCCCCATTCGACGCCACCCAGCGTGCTGCCCGCTCCCACTTGCGCCGCCCACACAGTCTTTCCACGATGGTCGGGGTCCAGGGCATAAACGAACCCCGATTTCTGCCCGGCGAGAACGACCTGCTTCCCGTCCGGCATGGTGTGGAGAATGGGCGACGATCCGAAATCCACGTCCGGACCGGGATTCTTCGGGCAGTTTCCCGCACCGGGAATCGGGCAGCCGACCAGGAACGCATCGTGCGCCGTCGCCTGATTCGACCACTTGAGGCTACCGGTATCCATGTCGATCGCAACAATCGCGTTGGACGTGTTCGTCTCGGACTCGGTGTAGGAATTGCCGGTGGCGGCGTAGACCACGCGCCGCTTCAGGTCGAGCGTCGGAGCGGACCACACCGCCGCGCCCGCTGGCCCGTACATCTGCGTGCCGGCGGAGTTCTTCTGGAACGGCTTGGGAGGATCGGAGATGACCCGGGTCTTCCAGATCACTTTCCCCGTGTAGGCGTCGAGCGCCGCCACCGCGCCCTGAAACTTGCAGCATTCATATTTCGGGTTCGTCCCCAGGACTTCCTCGATGGACGAGACCGGCACGTACAGCCGGCCCTGGTACAGCACCGGGGAACCGGTGATTCGGGCCACCGGGTGGTCGTCCAGCTTCGTCTCCCACAGCAGGGTCCCGGTCGCGGCGTCGACAGCGTGGACGCGGGCCTTGTCATCGCCGAAGTACGCGGCGTATCTTGCCGGCGAGCCCTCCGGCAGCGGCCCGATTTGAATGGCGCTGCGCACGCCGGCCTTATTGTCGATTACCCAGTGCACGCACCCGCTCTTCGGGTCCAGGGAGTAGACTTTCCCGTTGGCGGTGGAGACGAACAGCCGCCCCCCGGCCACGGTAGGCTGCCCGAACACGCCGCGCTCGGGGTAACCGAAAGCCCATTTCACTTTGAGTCGCGGAACGTCGGCCGCGGAAATGCCGGGGGAGCCCTGATACCGGCGATTGGTGACGTCGTTGCCCCATCCGGTCCAAGAGGGCGCGTCGAGCGTGATGGACGGCGCCGGACCGGAGCAGTAGTTGACGGGAACGGCGCTCTTCGCTTTCGCGAACTCCTTGCCGGTGACGAAACTCGCGACGGCGCGCATGTCGGCTTCGGGCATTCCGGCGGCCTGCTGCTTCATGTTGCCGGTGGTGAGCGCTCGAAGGACGTCCTCCGGCGCGCGGCCGGCAAGCGCGTCGCGCGTGGGCGCGCGGTCCAGGCTGCGGTCGTGACAAATGGCGCAGCGGTCTTTGTACAAGGCGGCGCCTTCGGGCCCGGCAGCGAACGCGGCGGAAGCCAGCGCAGTGGCCAGGAAATAACCGGAGACTTTTGTGGGGCGAACCCCCTGGTTCGCGGCCGGCCCCCTGGCCAGCCTCGATCCGAGAGACACCCGAACGAGGCTCATGGGCACGAAGTTAGCACACCCGCGCTTCAGAGAGAGCCTGGCGGGCGGAAGCAATCGACTTCTGCCGCCGTGAGCCGGTCCAACTCGGGAAACGGGGCATGTGCAGTTTATCGCGAAGCACGCGCCCCGTACAATGAAATAGTGGAATTCCCGCCAGTCGAAGAGCAGATCGCGTACCTCAAGAAGGGACTCGCCGAACTCATCCGCGAGGAAGATCTGCGCGAGCGCCTGACGGAGTCGGCGAAATCCGGGTGTCCCATCCGAGTGAAAGCGGGATTCGATCCGACCGCGCCGGACCTGCACCTGGGCCACACCGTTTTGATCCGCAAGCTGAAACACTTCCAGGATCTCGGCCACACGGTCATCTTCCTGATCGGCGACATGACGGGGCTGATCGGCGATCCTACCGGGCGTAACATCACCCGTCCGCCGATGACGCGCGCGGAGATCGACGCGAACGCGGAGACCTACAAAACGCAGGTATTCAAGCTGCTTGATACGGCGAAGACCGAGGTGCGGTTCAACTCCGAATGGCTACAGCCTTTGCAGACTGAGGATTGGATTCGGCTCGCGTCGAAGTACACGGTGGCGCGCATTCTGGAGCGGGACGAGTTTTCGAAGCGGTTCAAGGAGGGAATGCCCATCTCCGTCCACGAACTGATGTATCCGCTGGCGCAGGCGTACGATTCGGTGGCGCTGCGCTGCGACGTCGAGATGGGCGGTACGGACCAGAAGTTCAACCTGCTGGTCGGCCGGGAGATCCAGCGCGATTACGGACAGAAGCCGCAGATCGTCGCCACGGTTCCGCTCCTTGAAGGGACCGACGGCGTCGAGAAAATGTCGAAGTCGAAGGGCAATTACATCGGCATCACCGAGCCTCCCGAGGTGATGTTACGTAAGGTAATGCTCATCGGCGACGAGCTGATGTTCCGGTACTACGAGTTGCTGACCGACGTGAGCGTCGAGGCAATCCAGCGGCTGCGCGAGTGCGTTGTGTCGGGCGCGCTGCATCCCAGGCAGGCGAAACTGGATCTCGCCAAGCGCATCGTCTCCGATTTCCATTCTCCCGAGGAGGCCGAAGCTGCGGCGGCGCAGTTTGAGAACGTGCTTTCCGAAGGCAAGGGAGCGGGGGCGGACGCGAGCGGTCGCGTTCCGATAACCGACTGGAGAATCAACCGTATACTGGTCGAGACGGGGCTTGCGTCATCCGTGAAAGAGGCCGACCGGCTGGTGAAACAGGGCGCGGTGACCATCGCGGCCGCCGGCAGCGACTTCCGCGCGATTTCCAGCCCGGCGGAGCGGATGCCGCCCACCGAATATACGATCCGCGCGGGCAAAAACTACAAGCACGTCAGAAACTAAATGATTCGAAAAATCTACGAATGGAAGTTGCGTAAGCAGTCGCTCCAAGTGGGAGACCGGACCCTCATCATGGGCGTCCTCAATGTCACGCCCGACTCGTTTTCCGATGGCGGCCGGTACGACGATCCGGACCGGGCGTTCGCGCGCGCGATCGAGCTTGAGGAGCAGGGGGCGGACATCCTCGATATCGGGGCGGAGTCGACGCGACCGGGCTCGGCGCGCATCTCCGAGGCCGAGGAATTACGCAGGCTCATCCCCATACTGAAGCGGCTCCAGGGAAAACTGACGATCCCCATCTCGGTGGATACGTACAAGGCCGCTGTCGCCCAGAAGGCGCTCGAGTACGACGCCGATATCATCAACGATCCGAGCGCGCTCACCTTCGACGTGCAACTGGCGAAGGTCTGCGCCAACGCCGATGCCGGCCTGATCCTGAATCACATGCGCGGCACGCCCGAGACGTGGGCGAAGCTGGGGCCCATGAAGGACCCGATCGTGACCATCCGGTCCGAGCTGGAAGCGGCGCTGAACCGGGCTCGACTCTCGGGAGTGGACCCGCACCGCATCGTCGTCGACCCGGGCATTGGATTCGGGAAGCGGAAAGAGCAGAATTCCGAGATCCTGGCCCGGTTGCGCGAGATCGCCGTTCTGGAGCGTCCGATCCTGGTCGGCGTTTCGCGGAAGGGTTTCCTGGCCCAAGCCACCGAGCAGGAAACCGAGGTCGCGAGCATCGCCGCGGGCGTCGCCGCCATCCTCTCCGGAGCCCACCTCGTACGGGTTCACGACGTCAAGGCGATGGTGGTGGCGGCCCGGGTGGCGGATGCGGTGCTGGCCTGCACCGTTTGAACCGCATTTTCTTTGCACGCCCCCCGGCCTGAATTCGTCAGAGCTTATGTGACTTCTCGTCTCTTACGGGTGTTCTTCGCCCTGCCGGCAATTGGTTTCGTTTCGCATGCCGCCGACCCCGAAATCGGCCGCACTCTAAAGAGCATCGAGAAGCGGTACAACTCCGTAAAGACGCTCGAAGCAGCGTTTTCAGAGACTTACAAACTCCAGGGACAGAGCCGGGCTGAAACCGGCGTGCTCTATCTGCGCAAGCCGGGGCGAATGCGCTGGGAGTACCGCAACCCGGAGGGCAAGCTTTTCATCTCAGACGGTAAGGACGCTTACTTCTACACGCCCGACAACCATCGCGCGGAGAAGATCAAGCTGAAGGAGACCGAAGATCTGCGTGCGCCCATGGCTTTCCTCCTCGGAAGACTGGACTTCAGCCGGGAGTTCCGCGATTTCAGCACGAAGGCAGAGGGATCCAGCACGTGGATCACGGCCCTCCCAAAGACCGACGATCTGCCTTACCGGCAAGTCCGGTTTCTGGCCGCGCCGGACTTCCGTATCGAGCGGCTGATTGTCACCGGCCAGGACGCTTCGGTGTTGGATTTCGTGTTCACCGGCGAGAAGAGAAACACCAAGGTGAACGACACGATGTTCCGTTTCAAGCTGCCGGCGGGAGCGCAGTTCGTGGACTCCTCGCAGGCCGGGGGCGAGCGGTAAGTGTCAAGCAACAACATTGCCAATTTGGCAGGATTTGCGTGGCGGCACGCACTCGTGCGTGCCGCGTCGGCACTCATGCCGACGCTTGGCGAGCCCGGTTTACAATCGTGTCGCGAGGAGTCGCGACACGGCACGCACGAGTGCGTGCGCCACGTCGGAGTGAGGCGCTAAGACATGCCGGAATGGAATCTTAAATACGCGGATTCGCGCGGTGAAATCCACCAGCAGATCGCGGTGGCGAACAGCGAGCGCGAACTGCGCGACCGTTACTCGGCGCAGGGTTTCCTCATTTACTCGATGAAGCCCCGCGGAGAAGCCGCCGCCGCCATCGGCGGGCGAAAGAAGAAGCTCGATCTCGAGAAGTTTCTCATCTTCAATCAGCAGTTCGTTACGCTCATCAAGGCAGGGCTGCCCATCCTGAAATCGCTGGACCTGCTGGCCGACCGCCTGACGGATCCGAAGCTGGGACCCCATGTCTCCGGCGTCCGCGACGAAGTCCGCACGGGCACGGTCCTGTCCGAGGCATTCGCCAAGCAGGGAGTCTTCCCGCCCATCTACGTCACAACCGTCCTGGCGGGCGAGAAATCGGGCTCTCTGGCCGAAGTTCTGGACCGGTACATCAGTTACCAGCGGCTGACCCTGTCGGTTCGCAAAAAAGTCATGGTTTCGCTGATCTACCCCACCGTCCTGATGGTGCTGGTGATCTGCCTGATGGTGTTCCTGATCACCTTCGTGGTGCCGAATTTCGCGCAGTTGTATAACAGCATGAACGCGCAACTGCCTGAGATGACCCAGATCCTGATCGCGGTGGGGACGACGGCTCGCGGCTACATCCTCGTGATGGTCGCGGCGGTAGTTGGCGCGGTCGTGGCGTTCCGGTTTTGGCTGCGGACCGATGGCGGCCGGACGGGGTGGGACCGCATCAAGCTCCGGACTCCGGGGATCGGAGAGGTCTGGATCAAGTATCAAGTCGCGCAGTTCTCGCGCGTGCTCTCCACGCTGCTGGTCGGCGGCATACCGTTGATCCAGGCGCTGGAGACCGCATCGCAATCGCTCGGATCGCCGCTGATCGAAAAGGCGCTCGCCGCCGCGCGGAAATCGGTGAAGGAGGGGCAGACGTTATCTTCGTCGCTGACCGCGACGAAAATTTTCCCCGCCCTTTCGACCGATATGATCGAGGTGGGAGAATCCACCGGCGCGCTTCCGCAAATGCTGAACAGCGTGGCGGAGTTTTTTGACGAGGACGTCAACACCCGCATCGGCGCGACACTGGCGCTGATTGAGCCGGCCATTATGATCTTCATGGGCATTTTCGTGGCGTTCGTGCTGCTGGCGCTGTATCTGCCGATCTTCTCGCTGGCCGACTCGGCCGGAAGGCCCGGAGGAACATAGCCATGGCGACCGACCGCCTCACCCTCACCGATCCGCTGCAGGAAATCGAACAGTCGCGCAAACTCGCGGCGCGGTACCGCTGCGAATTCGTGGACCTGCGCGAGCAGCGCATCAACCCCGACCTGTTCCACTCGGTGCCGGTGGACCTCATGTTCCGCTACAACTTCGTGCCGATGGACGCGCAGAACGGCACGCTGGATATCGCGCTGGCCGATCCGCGCAATCTGAACCTGATCGACGAGCTGTCGATCCTGCTGGGCAAGAAACTGCGCGTGAAGGTGGCGACACTTTCGCAGATTTCCGACCTGCTTAAGAAGAGCGAGCAGTCGCAGCGCGTGCTCGAAGAAGTGACCGAGGGTTTCGCGCTCGACGTGGTGGGCGACGACGAGAACTCGGACGAGACGCTATCGATCGACAAGCTGACGGCGCAGGACAGCGACATCGCGCCGGTGATTAAGCTGGTGGACACGACAATCTTCAACGCGCTTGAGCGGCGGGCGTCGGATATCCACATCGAAACGCGCGATCAGGAAGTCGCCATCAAGTACCGCATCGACGGCGTGCTGCACTACGCCATGCCTCCGATCTCGAAGGACTGGCACTCCATGATCCTCTCGCGCATCAAGGTGATGAGCGAGCTGGATATCGCCGAGCGCCGCGTGCCGCAGGACGGGCGTTTTCGAGTCCGCTACAAGGGCCGCCTGATCGACTTCCGCGTTTCCATCATGCCGACTATTCACGGCGAAGACGCCGTGCTCCGCGTGCTCGACAAGGAATCGATGAGCGAGAAGTTCGCCAAACTTTCGCTCGACGTCGTCGGCTTCTCGGATGCGGATATCGGCAAGTTCCGGCGCTATATCAAGGAGCCGTACGGAATGGTGCTGGTCACCGGACCGACAGGTTCCGGCAAAACGACCACGCTATACGCCGCTCTGAGCGAGATCAAGAATGATGAGGACAAGATCATCACGATCGAGGATCCGGTCGAATATCAGATCAAGGGCATCACGCAGATTCCGGTGAACGAAAAGAAGGGGTTGACCTTCGCGCGCGGCTTGCGATCCATCCTGCGTCACGATCCCGACAAAATCATGGTCGGTGAAATCCGCGACCAGGAGACGGCGCAGATCGCCATCAACGCCGCATTGACCGGTCACTTGGTTTTCACTACGGTCCACGCGAACAACGTCCTGGACGTGCTGGGCCGCTTCCTGAACATGGGCGTCGAGCCTTACAATTTCGTTTCGGCGCTGAACTGCATCCTGGCGCAGCGCCTGGTCCGCGTCACATGCGAGCATTGTTCGAAGGTGGTGCGTTACCCCGAGGAGTACCTGATCGAGAGCGGCCTCAATCTGGACGAGTGGCGGGATTTCCCGTTCCGGGAGGGCACGGGATGCTACGAATGCGGCGGCACCGGATTCCGCGGCCGGTCGGCGATCCACGAATTGCTCGACCTCACGGAGAAGATCCGCGAGATGATTCTCGATAAGCGCCCCGCCTCCGAGATTCGCCGCGGCGCGCGCGAAGCGGGCATGACCTTCCTGCGCGAGTCGGCCATCGACAAGGTCCGGCTCGGGGTCACGACCCTCAAGGAAATCAACAAGGTGACCTTCATCGAGTAGAACATGTCCGTACTCGACCAAATCGCCGCGCTCGTCAAGGAACCGCCTCCGGCCTACGCTTTCGAAGTGTCGGAGAAAGGAATCGCCTCCGCGCATGCCGCCCTGCCCGCGTTTTGCGACTTTCCGGAAGGGACCATTTCCGTATCGCCGCTGCGGGACAACGTGCAAAAGGCAGACGCGTTCCATACCGCGGTGGCGGGCCTCTATCCGGCGCCGCCTAGCCGCCGGCGGCGCTCGGCCGCGCTGATCCTGCCGGACTATTCATCGCGCGTGCAGGTGCTCGATTTCGATTCCTTCCCCGACAAGCCGGCAGAACA
Organism: Acidobacteriota bacterium; assembly: GCA_025353165.1. Lineage (GTDB taxonomy): Bacteria > Acidobacteriota > Terriglobia > Bryobacterales > Bryobacteraceae > TMP-7. Next base: position 65,166 of record JANXRE010000071.1, read on the forward strand.
ACTGCAATTGATCCGCTTCCGCGTGAAGAAGACCATTCCGTTCGATGTCGAATCGGCCGCGATCAGCTATCACGTTCAGACCGTGTCGAAGGGCCGGGTGGATGTTCTGGCGGCGATTGTCGCGCTCGAAATCCTGGCCCGCTACGAAGCGCCGTTTCGAGCGGCGGGCTTTCACCCGGGGTACGTGACGACGTCCGCGCTGGCCGCCCTGAACCTGGTGTCCGGCGAGGGCGTAACGGTGTTCGCGAAGCTCAGCGGACACACCCTGACCGTGGTTGTGCTTGATCGCGCCCACGTGAAGCTGATCCGCTGCCTCGAGATTGAGAACGTCGACTCGGAGACCATTCTCACGATTCTTCATCCCACCGTCGCTTATGTCGAAGACGAGTTGAAGACCAGTCCGGACCGGCTGGCGCTGTGCGGCTTCGGCGACCATGCGGGCGTTTGGGGACCGGCGTGGGAGCGCGAACTCAACCTGCCCGTGCAGCCCACGCAATCGCGGCTCGGGAATCCGGGGCCCTTTAACGCCGGCCTGCTCGGGCTGCTGGAAAACGGGGGGCTGGTGCAATGAGGACGCCGATCAACCTGGCGAGCGAGCCGTTCCGGCGGGACCGGCACGTCATCGCGGCATTGTCTGTAGCCTGCGCCGTGCTGGTTTGTTCGCTGATCGTGCTTTTCAGCCTGGCCGCTTCCGCGCGCAACCGTTCCGGGGAGGTGCGGGCCGAAGTCGAGAGGCTGAACCGAAGGGCGGACACCCTGGCGACGCAGCAGGCCAAGTTGGACGGCACGCTGCGCCAGCCCACGAATGCCGAAGTGCTGGAACGCAGCCTGCTTCTGAACACGCTGCTCGAACGGAAAGCCATTTCCTGGACCCGTATCTTTTCCGATCTGGAGAAAGTGCTGCCCTCCAATGTCCGGCTGATCTCCATCCGGCTCCCGCGCGTGAACGGGCAGAGTCAAGGAGTGACGCTGGACATGATTGTGGGTTCGCAGACGCCCGAGCCCGTGCTCGCCTTCCTGCGGCGCCTGGAAGGATCGGCGCTGTTCGGTCCCGCCGCGGTTTCGACCTATCTTGCGCCGAATCAGAACGAGCCGTTGTATCGCTACCGGGTGAGTGTGAACTATGCGCAGAAGCTTTAGCATCCCCGGCGGGATCTCGTTCAAGGATCCGAAGACGGTCCTGCAGGCCGCCGCCGCGGCTCTGCTGGCCGCGAACCTGGTGGCGGCCTGGTTTGTGATGCGGCCGCTGGGCGGATCGGCCGAGGAACTCGGCGAGGAATCGGCCGGGCTGCGTACGCAACTGTCGCAACGGCGCGTGGCGCTGGACCGCACGGGGCTGAACGTGGTCAAAGTGGAGAACGGGCGCAGTGCGGGCGACCAGTTCATGCAGGAGTACTTCCTGGCGCGGCGCACCGCGGCCTCCACCATTCTGTCCGAGCTGACGCAGGCCGCCAGGGACGCGCGAATCAAGAGCAAGGTGCATTCCTTCAACGAGGAACCCGTCGAAGGCAGCGACGACCTCAGCATGATGGTGATCTCCGGCGAGTACGAGGGCACCTACGCCGACCTGATCGAGTACGTCAACCGGATCGATCGGTCGTCCCGGTTGCTGATTATCGAGAGTCTTGCGGCCACGCCGCAGCAGGGGGCGCAGGGCGTGCTGAACATCAGCATCAAATTCGACACCTTCGTGCGCGAGGACGATGGCTTGCCCGTGGTTACGAAAGAACGGGCCGCGGTCGCAGAAACCGCGCTGCCGGCACAACCGCCCGCGCCGAAGCCGCAGGCGGCCATCGTGAATGCAGCGCCGCCGGCTCTCGCGCAGACGGCCGCGCAGAATCCCGGACTCGTGCCTCCGCCGCCGCCGCCGGTCCGGCAGCGGCTTCCATCGCGTTTGCTACCCCGCAAACTGCCGGCGGAACCCGACGACGAACCGGAGGCCCAACAGCCGGAGCCGGACCAGCCATGAAGGCCGTGCTGAAACCGGAGATTAAGCTCGGCGCCGACAAGAAGAAGGTGGTCTGGCTCGGCGGCCTGATCGTGCTACTGGCTATCGTGTGGTGGATCAACCGGCCCGATACGCCGTCGGCCACCGCGCCGGCGCCGCGGTCCGTGGCGGTCGCTCCCGCTCCGGGAATCAGGACCCCGGTGACGCGGCCCAGAACTACGATCCGGTCGGCGCAGGCTGGCGGGCGTGCGCAATCGACCCAGGAATTCAAGCCGTCGCTGATACCCGAGACGCCGATCGATCCGGCCAAGGTCGACCCGACCCTGAAGCTCGACTTGCTCGCCAAATTGCAGAAGGTCCGGATGGAAGGCGGGTCGCGAAGCCTGTTCGATTTCGGCGTGTCCGCCGCCCCGAAGATCGACATCACAAAGGTCAAGCCGGTACTGCCGGTTTTCGCGAAAGGCGTCATGACCGGGCCGGTGCAGCCGCCGAAACCGCCGCCGCCCGCGCCGCCTCCTCCGCCACCGGCGATCCCGCTGAAGTTCTACGGGTTCACCGCCTACCGGCACGGCACGAAACGCGCGTTCTTCATGGAAGGCGAAGAGATCTTTGTGGCCGGGGAGGGCGACACCATCAAGAACCGCTACAAGATTATTCGCATCGGGGTAAACTCCGCCGTGGTGGAGGATGTCGATTTCAAGAACCAGCAGACCCTGCCGCTGATTGAGGAGTACGTGCAGCCGTCATGAGGACCACTCCCTCACGGTCGTGGCTCAGAAATAGGTTTTTCGAGCCGAGCGCGCCAGCAAGCGGTGTCCAGCGTCCGGAAGAGCGCGGCTTCGCCCTGCTATTCGTCCTCCTACTGGCGGCCGGCATCGCGATCTCGATGTACATGGAGCTGCCGCGCATCGCGTTCGAAACGCAGCGCAATCGCGAAGAACTGCTGATGCAGCGCGGCCACGAGTACCAGCGCGCCGTGGGACTCTACCTCAAGAAAAATCAACGCTACCCCGCCCGCATCGAAGACCTCGAGAGCACCAATAACCTGCGCTTCCTTCGCCGCCGTTATGTGGATCCGATGACCGGCAAGGACGATTGGAGGATCATCCACGCGGGACCGGGCGGCATGCTGACCGACTCGCTGGTCAAGCGGAAAGCGGCTCCTGGTTTGGCGGCTACCAGCCCCGGAATGGGGCCCGGCATGAACTCCAATAGCGCCGGCATGGCTCCCGGCGGCAGCATGAATGTCGACCCCGGGTTCGGGTCGTCGAACGCCACCGATCCGAACCAGCCGCCGCAAGTGAACGTCGCCGTCCAGCGCCGCGCGAGCGACCGGTCTCTCGCCGGAAACACGGCCGGGACGCCGGGCGCCGCGGGCAACTTGGATCCCAATGCCCAGCCGATTCCGCCCTCGGGGCAGTTCCCGGCTCAGTTTCCATTTCAGCCGGGACAGCAGCCGCCCATTTCCGGCCAGCCCGGACAACCGGGCGCGGCGGGCTTCGCGCAGCAACCGGAGGGCGTCATCGGCGAGCAGCCTCAGACACCCGGCACGGATCAGTCCGGATTTAATCCCCCGGTCCGGCCGGGTATGCCGGGAATGCCGCCCGGGATGCCCGGCATGCGGCCGGGCTTTCCGCCTCAGCCCTTCAATCCCGCGCAGCAGCCGGTGGGAGGATTCAATCAGCAGCCGCTGCAAAACCCGCCGGGCCTAGGTCAGGATCCGGGGACCGGCGCCGCCGGCAACCCTGGTATCAACGCGATTAATAATCAACTGCGCGGACAAACCTCGGGACTGTCCGGCGGCAACAGTAACGGCGCCTTCAGCAACGGCCAGACGGGCGGAGGAATCGCCGGCGTCGCCAGCAAGTTCAAGGGACCGTCCATCAAGATCTACGATGAGCAGCAGCGCTACGAGAAGTGGGAGTTCGTGTACGACCCGAAGAAAGATTCGGCGCTGACAAAGAACATGCCGCAGGCCGGTCAGGCGCCTACGGGACTCTCCGATTCCACGAAACCGGCGATTCCTCAGCCCTGATCACCGTTCGACACTGACGCTGGCCCGCAGATTCGCCACTCCCGCGGTGTAGCGCGAATCCGCCACCGTGAACGCGACGGCATCGTCCAGCCAGTCGTGAGCCGTGCCGTCGGGATCGTGCGACGCGGCCGTCACGGTGTAATCGCCCGGGCAGAGATCGCACCGCATGCGGAACGTCACGCGAACCAGATCGCCGGCTTCTCGCCGTCCGATGGCCGCGTTCTCCAATTCGGTATTCGTCCCGTAGACTTCAAAGCCGACGCGCGTGCGGATCATGATGCCGAGCACCGGATTTTCCACCGGTTCTCCGAATCGGACGGCGATGCGAATGGCGACGTCCTCCCCGCTCCGCCATACCAGGCACGGCTGCTCCGCGCTGTCGATTGTTTCGATCAGCTCAATCTGCGCGCGCCCGTCGCCTCGCCTCCAGCGCGCATCCAGCGGCTCTGGCCGGGACTCGCCCCAAGCGGCGAAAACATCCGCCGCGTGCGCGCGGAACTTCGCCAGGATTTCGCGCGGGTCTCCCAGGGCTTCGATGCGCCCGTCTTTCAACCACCAGATTTCATCCGAGAGCCGCAGCAACAGATCTTCGTCATAGGAGGCCATCAGGATGGTCGCGCCGTTTCGCCGCAGGCGTTCCAGCGCCACGCTGGCCTGCGCTTTCGCCACCGCATCCAGCGATGCGGACGTCGCATCGACCGCCAAAACGGGCACCGCTTCGATGGGCTCGCCCAGCGCGATCAGGCGGCGTTCCGCGGGACCGCGCACCTCGCCTTTTTCCGGCCGCTCCAAGCCAGCCGCCAGCCGAAGCAGAGCGTCCTGGCCGGAACCCCGCAGCCCGACAATACCGAGGAACGCGCCATCGGGCGCCGAGGCGCTCATTCCGTGCAAAGATCCGTGCTCGACATCGCGAAATTCAATCATCCACTGCTAGGATAAGCCTAAGGAGCTGTCGCGAAATAACTGTGTCCTTTCAACCTGGCGCACGCACTCTTTGCGTGCCGCGCCGGCACTCATGCCGACGTCCGCTCTCTTCACTTCGCGCTGGTGTCGAGAGGAGTCTCGAAACAGCACGCAAGAGTGCGTGCGCCACGTCGGCCGGCGTAACGAAATGAATGTCTCCGACCGGATGCGCGCGGATTGGAACCAGCGCGCCCTTGAAGACGCGCACTACTATGTCGCGTTTGGACGCCGCGAACAGTCCGACGACGAATTCTACGAAACCGCGCGGGAAGTGATCGCCGGCCTGGATTGGGAGATGAAGCGGCTCGCCGCCGGGAACCCGCGGTCCCGCCGCGCTCTGGAAATCGGATGCGGCCCCGGCCGTCTGATTAAGTTCATGTCGTCGCGCTTCGGTGAAATCCACGGCGTCGACGTGAGCGACGAGATGATCCGGCTGGGGCGCGAAAAGTTGCGCGGCATTCCGCACGCTCACCTGCACGCGACCAACGGATCGTCGCTCGCCATGTTCGCCGACGACTCGTTCGACATGGTGTATTCCTACGCGGTGTTCCAGCACATTCCCAGCCGGGAGGTCGTGCTCGAATACCTGCGGGAGACGCACCGCGTGCTGAAGCCGGGAGGCATCTTCCGCGGGCAGTTGAACGGCCTGCCCGAGACATTTCCGAAATACGACACCTGGTCGGGTGTGCGGTTCCGGGCTTCCGAAATCGTGGACTTCACCCGCGAGCACGACCTGCAACTGCTGGCCCTGGAAGGCGCGGACACGCAGTACATGTGGACCACTTTCCGCAAGCGGGAGCCAGGCTGGCGCAAGCGGTTGCGAGCGTCCGTGCCACCCACCAACGTGCGGCTGCGGCGGATCACGAACGCGCACAGTTCCGAGCCGGTCTCGCCGGCAGCCGGACGCTACGCCTCCATATCCGTCTGGGTTACCGGCCTGCCCGATGAGGCCGACCTGTTCGACATGGACGTGCTCATCGGCGGCCAGCCCGGCCATCGGACGTACATCGGACCGCCCGATACGGCCGGGGTCCAGCAGGTGAACGCGATGCTCGGCGACGGCGTGCGAACCGGCGTCGTTCCCGTCGAGCTGCGATGGTTCGGCCGGCCGGTTACCGGCGGGGCCACGCTGCGCGTCATTCCCCCCGGACCGCAGGTACCGCGCATCATCATGCTGAGCGACGGCGTCAATCTGATGGCGGGCGCGCGGATCGAGACCCGGTCGGTCAAGGTGGCAATGGAAGAGGTGAGCCATCCGGATCAGTTCGGCGCCACGGTCGGCGACCTGGAAGTCGCGGATCTCGAAATCTTCTGCACGGACCCGCAGCCACGGCGCTACGAAGTGAACTTCCGGATCCCGGAGTCCATTCCACCGGGGCCCCACTTGCTTCGCATGAGGCTCGGCCGCCGCCGGTTCGCGCCGGTTTCCATCGAAGTAGTGAAATAACCGCGCCACGTAAATAGTGTTTGAGCCGCGCTAACATACAAGGGTGCGCGATCAAGACCCCGTTCGCAGCTTGAAGGAGTTTCGCAATGGGCTGCTGAAGCATCATAAGACGCTGCTGGACTCCGAGCGCGCCCTGTACGAACACGACATCGCCCGCATTCCGAACGCCGGACGTTATCTGGAACTGGTGCTCAACGATCCGTGGTTTACCTGGCTGCGCGAGTTATCCGGACTGATCGTGCTCATCGACGAAGCGGTCGTGGGCGACGTCCCGCCCACGCCCGAGGAGGCGGAACGGTTCATCAACCAGGGACGCGCGCTCCTGGTCCCGGCGGAAAACGGCTCCGGTTTCGCGAAGGAATATTTCAAACTCCTCCAGCGCGACCCCAACGTAGTCATGGCGCACTCCGACATGATGAAAACCCTCGCCTCGGTCGCGTAGCGCTCCGGCGTGATACGCTGTCGGTTTCATGCCTTTGAAAAAAATCATCTCCGTCTGCGTCTGGTTTTCGGCCGCGGTCCTATACGCCCAACAGAAGCACTCGCGTCCCGGCATCGGCGAACTGGGCTACGACGACACCCCGGTGCTGCCCGGCCAGAAGTGGCGCGTCCACGATATTGACCGCCCGCATCCGGCCGTCGTGACCCCCGGCGCGGAAGTCGGGAAGCCACCCGCCGACGCGGTGGTCCTATTCGACGGCAAGGATTTTTCGCACTGGCATCAGCGCGGACAGAGCGGCGGACCGAAGTGGAAGATCGAGAACGGCTACATGGAAATCGTCGGCGGAACCGGCGACCTGCTATCGAACGAGAAGTTCGGCACGGCCCAGTATCACGTGGAGTGGTCGGAACCCTCGGACCTGGTGCAGGGAACCAGCCAGGGCCGGGGCAACAGCGGCTTCATTCTCATGGACAGGTACGAGATCCAGGTGCTCGACACGCTCGACAACAAGACGTATGCGGACGGGCAGGCGGGCGCGATCTATGGGCAATGGCCTCCGATGGTGAACCCGATCCGGCCCGCCGGGCAGTGGAACGCGTACGACATCGTGTTCGAAGCGCCGAAGTTCGTGGGCGGCAAGCTGGCGAAGCCGGCGTTTGCCACTCTGTTCTTCAATGGCGTGGCGGTGCACAATCGGCAGGAAGTGGTGGGACCGATGGCGCACCGCGAGATCCACAAGTACCAACCGCATGGCGTCGAGGAATCCCTCTGCCTGCAGGACCACGATCCGACGACGCACGTGCGGTATCGGAACATCTGGGCGCGGAAGCTCAAGGGCTACGACGCCCAGTAGCGGTCATTTGTAGATCGATTCGCGCTGCCATTCGGCCTGAGGCTGCGTGTGCAAGCGCCAGTACTCCTCCGCGATCAGGCCGGGGGCGAAACGCGTTCCCTCCTGCACGAAGCCGCAGATGGTTACCGTCGCCACGTGAATGCCGGCGGGCTCGAGTTCCTTCGCGAGGCTGAATGCAAGACTGCGGATCGCCGCTTTGCCGAGCGACAGAGACGCGATTTCGGCCATCGGGTCCAGCGCCAACCCACCGCCGCTGATCAGAATCGTGCCGCGCCCGGCCCGGACCAGCGCGGGAGCGCACTCCTGCGCCGCGACCACTGCACCCACCACGTTCACATCGAAATCGCGCACGAGAGCGGCGCGGTCCAGAGACGTCGGGACACCCGGCGTGCCCGCGGACGCATTGTACACCAGCACTTCGCTGTCGCCCATTTCGGCGCGGATGGAGCGCAGGCATTGCCGCAGCGGCTGCTCGTCTCCCGCGTCCGCTTGATAGGTTCTTATAGCTGGGTCCGCCCAAGGACGCTGGTCGCGCGAGACCCCAGCGATGGCATAACCCTCGCGGCCGAACCTGCGCGCCACCGCGAGGCTAACGCCCGGGCCCATGCCGACGATCGTACACAGCGGCATGCTAATAGCCTAGCCCGACGTGGCGCACGCACTCGTGCGTGCCGCGTCGGCACTCATGCCGACGCTCGTCTTCTTCCGTCGCACAGGTGTCGAGAAGAGTCTCGACACGGCACGCACGAGTGCGCGCGCCACGTCACTGACACGATCTGGCATGGTTATTTCGTGACATCTTCTACGTCCTTTGCAGGATGCGGCGGACGAGTTCGGCGTTTTCTCTCGGCTCGTCCTTGTATTTCGGCCACATGCCGACGATGACCGCGTCGTTCGGTTTGATGTTGGCGAGCGCAAAACGGAACGCGGTCTCCAATCGCTCTGGATTCCCGATGTTGCGTCCCGCGCCAAGCAGCTTGAACGCGAAGCAGGTTTTCTTCGTCTTGCGGACCATGGCGAGCATTCGTTCGGGATCGCGCTCCATAAACGTCTCGCCCAGCGGCGCTTCGCCGAATTCCTTACGCGCTTCCTCCGGCGTGCGGGAGACCCTGTACAGGCAGGTCATGTAGTACTGGATGTCCCAGCCCTGGTCCTCGATGTACTCGACCACGGCCGGGTTGTGGCACGAGACGCCCGCCGGCACGCCCGCGTCTTGAACGGCTTTGGTGAAGTCGCGCACGATGTTCATCTGACCGGCACGGAAACGCTCGTCGGTTCGGTTGCCGTGGTGCCCGATGCCGATCGGCCCGAGTTTGGCGACCGCGGGGATGAGCTTCCAATTCTTGATCAAATCGAAGTCGGCCAGGACGATCACGTTCATCTTGCCGCCCTCGGCGCGGTAGCGCTTCCAATCCTCCATGCAGGGGTTGTTGTAGTGGACCTGCCAGGTGTTGATGCCGGCGGCCTCGGCGCGATGCAGCGTCTCCACGCGGCGTTCCGGCGTCATCCACTCTCGCATGGTTCTGTCGAGAATCGAGTTGAAGTGCGAGTACCCGTAAAGGGGATTGGAGCCGATGATCAGCTTCGTGATCTCGGCGTTGTGGAACTTCACCCGCGGCAGCGGAATCGGTTCGGGGTTGGGGATCTGGCCGGCGGCGGCTGTCGCTGTCGTGGCGGCTCCGCCAATTAGAAATTGGCGGCGGGACGAATTCGGCATGGCTATCACCTCAGACCGGACTTTTTAAGACCCGGTACTCCGAATTATATCGGAAATGCGACCATGGGAAGGAACGTAATCGGATGTCTCCTTTCTGGCCCTTTCTACTGGTGTTGGCTTCGGCGAGCGCCCGAGAGACAACCTTCGCGCCCGCGCACCGTTTAACGGGCATCGGTGTCGACCGTCGAAACATGACGGACGAGACGCTGGAAGTTCGCGCGCGCCAGATGATCGATAGCCAGACGTTCACCATCCTCCGGGATCCTCGCGCGCTCGCCGGCGCGCAACGTATCACCAGCGTCAAACTCGACAAGCTGTTTCGCGAGGCGGAGCGAACGACCGGCGTGCCGGCCCGTCTGGTGTCCGCGGTGAGTTATCTCGAAAGCTGGGGCGATCCGAATGCGGAGAGTCCGTCGGGACCGCGCGGCGTCATGCAGATTTCCGGGGCGACAGCGAAGACGATGGGCCTTAGGGTCGTCTACGCGACCCGATACCGCGTGACGAAGGAGCGCCGCACCGTGAAGAACAAGCGGGGGCGGATGGTAACCCGGACGGTCCGGGTGAAGACGCCGTACACGGTCCTCGTCCGGGACGAACGGCTGATGCCGGAGAAGGCCATTCCCGCGGCAGCGCGGCATCTGGCCCGGCTGCAAGCGAAGTTCGGCGGCATGGACTGGGCCATATTCGCGTACCACTGCGGCGAGGGATGCGTCACGGCGATGCGGGCCGTTGCCGAACTACCCACCGTGGCCGCGATGTTTTTCAGCGGGAGTCCGGCGTACCGTCGCGAGTTGAACGCGGCGGTCCAAAGCGAGATGGAGCGCGACTTCTCGCCTACGTATTGGTTCCGGGTGATGAAAGCGGAGGAGCTGCTGGACCTTTACCGCGAGGATCCAAGAACTTTCCAGAGCCTGGCCGCAACGTTCCGGTACGCGGCGGATTCCGATCAGCGCGCGCCCCACCGTCTGGCGATCTGGCTCAAGCGCGAGGACCTGGTATTCCAAACCGGCGAGGATCTGCGCCGGGAGCAGGGCCGCAAGCTCCAGCGCGTATTTGACGATCCTGGGTTTTTCGGCTTCCAGGCACGGAAGGGTGACTACCTGCAAAACTCGCCGGCGGCGCTGGGGGCGCTGGCGTACATCGCATTCGAGACGCGGCGGCTGCACGCAGCGATGCACGTGCATGGTGAAACGTTCGTGCCGCTCGACGTCACATCGTTGGTACGGCCGCTCGATGAAATGCGGAGCTTGAACGGAAAGGCGCGGAACGAAGCCATCTGGCACGCCACGGGTGAGGTGTTCGACATCGCATATGGGCGTCTGCCAAAAGGCGAGCGCGAAGCGCTGCGTTTCGTGCTGGACGACATGGGATACGACGGCTATCTCGGATTCGTGGAGGAAGGCACGCAGAGCGAGACGATGCACATTGGCGCGGCTCCGTCGGCACGGGGGTTCTTTACCGCGGTATACGAAGACGCGCTGGCCGCACCGAAGGAATAGTGGTGATCCGGCGGGTCCCTCGCCTACACCCGACGGGTGATTCGGAGGGCCACATCCACCTGGGCCATTACGGAGCAGGCGCCGATCTTTCTCCTGATCGTTCCGATCAGAATCGTCGCCACATTGTCCGTTACAACGACGCTGTCCGTGAGCAATCCCATGGCGACACCCTCAGCAGAGTTCTCTTGCACGCGAATCCTTGTCGGCCCCTTTCGATCGAGGTTCGACGTGATAAGCGCGATGATGATCTGCGGAAGCCCGTAAAGACAGTCGTATCCTAAACGGCGAGCGCGGGCCTGCGCTTTACGGATGTGAGGTTGGAATTAGGGAAATCGACCAGAACCACGTCACCGCGACTGTAACTCACAGCTCATCGTACGCTTCCATGCCAGGAGCATTCCAGTCCTGTTCGAAGGAAGCCAGTGACCGACGTACCGCCAGTTGTCCTTCGGCTGGCATGAACGCCGGATTCACGATGCCGGTATACGACATCGAGCCGGTGCTAATTGCACTGTTCAGCACTTCCACATCGACAGGGAAACCGGCGACGACGGCCGCCTGTTGGCCAACGAGCTGCTGAAGCGCATCCAGATTGATTTCGAATGTCATTGAAGCGTCTCCCGATTATATTCGATGTTCCAGTAGTGTTTTCGTGACACCCACTTGAAGCCTTCGTGTTTCGTAATGGCTGCCAACTCGACTGGGCCGCCGACAGTTGGAGCGCCTGGCATGAAACGGGCGAACGTTATAGAAGTGTCCACCAGAAAGCGTGCTAAATCGATTGCGTCCTGTATAGGCATTGCGGGTTGGATCAGTGGGGCCGTAGCCTGCTGCCTTAGGACGCCGAGCAACTGGCCGACCGATTCCCCCCTTGAAGTTACGTTGCTCAGAATCTGGGCGACAATCGGGCTGAAGCCCATAACCAGACGCTCGATCGCTTCACTATTGTCCTCCCCAGCGAATGCCGCACTCGTCCGACTTGCGAACTTGGGTAACGTTGTAAGCATCGGGGCCAGTCATGTCTACTGCCCACTCGTCAGCTAGGTTACTGCCAGCAGAGTAGCCGGAAATGGTGATGCCTATCTGTGGTGATCCGGGCTGCGCGTTGCGTTTCATTTCGTCGTTCAGGAATTGCGCGAGTTCGTCGGCGACCTGCTCCACTGAATACTGCTGCGGGCTCAACGGGCGGCTGCCATCAGTCAGCTCACGACGAAAGTCCTTCAATTAGCGTCGCCATCGACGAATTGCCAATGCTGCCAGCGCCGAATGTCACGCATCCTATTGGGAGTCCCTTCCGCAGATTGAATATCTTATTCGCATTACTATAGACGGTAACCACACCGAGCGATCCGTTCGGGCCACCAAGCATTAACGTGGATGCACTGTCCGCCGCAAGGACCACGCCGTCGTGCACTTTCAGAGAGATCGCTATGCTCATGGGGAGCATTGCCACTCTATCACAGCAGCCCTTGCGGATCGTACGTGGGCCACGAGTCTGGCTGCCTTCGAGGCGATGTTACTCCCAGGCGGTCGCTTCGGCCTGCCTACCGCTGATTTATCGTCGGCGAGTCCGGTGCCGGCCTTGGTTGGCTCACTACTGATCCTACCGGACCCCGTGGCTCCCCTCCGAGCCTGAGAAGCCGCTAACTAACTGATAAAATTGGTGAGCCGGGCGGGTCTCGAACCCGCGACCCTCTGATTAAAAGTCAGATGCTCTACCACTGAGCTACCGGCCCGAAGAGGGGATTCAGAGCACTGCTGTTTGCAAGGATACCACACGCCCTTCACCGTCATTCTGTTGTAATATTGGGGTGACCCCCCATCGGTTTCTGGCAGCACATCATATCGCACGTAGATGCCATTTCAGATTCATCCCATAAAAGAATTCCTGGTGCGCCCGGCGCTTCCCGCCTCCATTTCGCGCCTCAACGAACTCGCCTACAACCTGATCTGGAGCTGGGACCACCCGCTTCGCGCGCTGTTCCTCCGCCTCGATCCGGTCTTGTGGAAGAACTGCAATCAGAACCCGATCCTGATGCTTGGCAGGGTTCCTCAGGCGGCGCTCGAAAAGGCGGCCTCCGAGCCCCGTTTCCTGGCCGTCTACCGCAAGGCCTGCGCTCAATTCGACGCGTACATGGCGGCCGAGGGCCCGCGCCGGGACGAGTTGATCGCATACTTCTCGATGGAGTACGGCCTGCTCGACTGCATGCCCATCTATTCGGGAGGATTGGGCGTCCTGTCCGGCGATCACATGAAGTCCGCGAGCGACGCCTCCCTGCCGCTGGTCGGAGTCGGGCTGCTGTATCAGAAGGGCTACCTGCAGCAATCGCTGAATCCGGACGGCTGGCAGCAGGAACGCAACCCGGCTAACGATTTCTATACGCTGCCGGTGCGCCCTGTGCAAAAGGACGGGGCCGATCTGCGCGTCACGGTGAACCTGCCGGCGGGGCCGGTTCAAATCAAGGTGTGGCACATCGACGTCGGTCGGGTGAAGCTGTACCTGCTCGACACCAACGTCCCGGAGAACGAGCGTCCCGAAAGCCGCGACATCACGGATCAGCTTTACGGGGGCGACATCCACGTTCGGATGCGCCAGGAAATCGTGCTCGGGATCGGCGGGCTGCGCGCGTTGAAAGCTCTGGGGATCGAGCCGACCGTGTTCCACATGAACGAGGGACACTCGGCGTTCCTGGCCATCGAGCGCATCCGCCTGCTCATGCAGGAGCACCAGCTTTCCGTCGAAGAGGCCCTGGACGCGGCGCGGACCAACAACGTTTTCACTACCCACACCTCGGTCCCCGCGGGCATCGATCTTTTCGATGCCGGGCTGATGTACGAGTACTTCGGCGACTACTGCCGCGACAACGGCATCGCCTTCGAGCAGTTGCTGGCCTTGGGCCGCGGGAACCCGTCCGATCAGCAGGAGCGGTTCTCCATGGCCATCGCGGCCATTAAAACCTCCTCGTACCGGAACGCGGTGAGCCGGCTGCACCGACGCGTGTCGCAGGAACTGTGGGGCGACCTCTGGCCGAAGCTGCCGGTCTGGGAAGTCCCAATCACGTCGGTCACAAACGGGGTCCACCTGCCGACCTGGCTGAACGGCGATCTGGCGACGGTTTACGATCAGTATCTTCCTCCGGAGTGGCGCGAACAGCATCACGATCCCCAAGTCTGGGACCTGATCCGCGACATCCCGGACTCCGAGCTGTGGGAAGCGCACAAGAAACGAAAGAAGCGCCTGATCGGGTTCATTCACGAACGCGCCGTGGCCGCCGCGATTCGACGCAAGGCGGCCTCTTCCGAGATCCGGCGCCTGCACGACGTCTTCGATCCGGAAGCGCTGACCATCGGCTTTGCCCGCCGGTTTGCCACTTACAAACGCGCCACCTTGCTGTTCCGCGACGTGAACCGGTTGAAGAAGATCCTGACCGACCCGAGGACGCCGGTCCAAATCGTCATCGCGGGAAAGGCGCACCCCAAGGATCACCCGGGCAAGATGCTGATCCGCGATCTCTTTCAGCTCTCGCGCGATCCGGAGTTCCAGAACCGCATTATTTTCATCGAGGACTACGGGATTCAGGTCGCCCGCGAGATGGTGCAGGGAGTCGATCTGTGGCTCAACAATCCGCGGCGCGGCGAAGAAGCGTGCGGAACGAGCGGCATGAAGGCCTCGATGAACGGCGTCCTGAATATGAGCATTCTCGACGGTTGGTGGGATGAAGCCTACGAGCACTCCGGCGGATGGGCGATCGGCGATCGGGAAGACTACATGGAGGATCAGGACGAGATTCACGCGCGCTCCATCTATTCGCTGATCGAAAACGAAATCGTGCCGACCTATTACGGATCTCGCGAAGACGGCGTGCCGAAAGAATGGATGAGCCGCGTGAAAAAGGCTCTTTCCTATGTCAGCCCCCATTTCAACGCGCAGCGAATGGTGGGCGAATACATGTCTCAGCTTTACGAGCCTGCCCACCGCGCTTACCAGGCAATGAGCCGGGCCGGTTTTCAGGCTGCCCGCGAGCGGGCTAAGTGGAACCAGGAAGTGAACTGGGCGTGGCCCAAGGTGGCATTCGTGGACCCGGGGAGCGGGCCCGGCGACTCCATCGTCAGCGGCCAATCGATTCCGTTGCGCGCCGCGGTGGATCTCGCCGGATTGCGTCCCGCGGATGTCAGGGTGGAAGCGGTCGTCGGCCGGATAGGCTCGAATGGAGATCTGGAGCAGACGCAGGTCCTGACGCTTCCGCCAATAAGGCAGGACGGGCCGGTGGCCGTTTTCGAACGCGAATTCGTGCCATTTGAGACGGGCCGGCTCGGGTATTCCCTGCGCGTAAGCCCGAATCATGATGACGATCCGTTGACGAGGACGTGCAACTCTCCCTTGAAGTGGAGCGTCGACTAGGTTGGGAAAATACTAGTAGCTTCCGGCCCGGTTTCGTTGTTAAATAGATATTTAGACGGCTCCGCGCTCGCCCCGGCGGCGTTTTGATGTTTTTCCCCTGATATTTCCCGTGAAGCAATAGTACTTTATTTTTGGGCCGCCACGGAACCATCTCGTGGTAAGGCGGTCCAGGTCTGTAAAGGAGTAAACGGCCTATGGATGACGAACGCAGGTATAAGCAGCGCGGGTATATGGATTCCGACCGCGACTCCAACGGCCGTTCGCGCGAGGATCGCCCGAAGCCACTGGGCCTGAAACCTTCCATCGATATTACCGGACCCCGGCTGCCCAGGATGGTTCAGTCGGTCACGGCGTCGCGATGTTATAACTGTTCCACCACGCTTCCGGCCGACACGTCTTGGAAGGGGAATTGCCCGAAGTGTGCTGCCTCGTTACATTGCTGCAAGCAGTGCTCTCACTTCGAACCGGCTACCAGATTCCAGTGCCTGAAGCCCATCCCCGTGCGGATCGCCGTCAAAGACCAGGCGAACGAATGCGAGCTGTTCCAGGCGCGCGTTACCGTCGCCCGGGATGCCACCGCGGGCGGTCCGGCTCCGCTTTCCAATGGGAGCGCTCCCAGGCCGGCGGAGCGCGGCTCCGCCAACGATGCGCGCGCGGCATTCGACAATCTGTTTAAGAAATAGCTGCGCCATGCGCGTCGCTCAATTAACCCGCCCCCACCACTTCGAGTTCATCGACCAGCCTTCCTCCGAACCCGGCCCCGGACAAGTACGCGTTCGCGTTCGCGCGGTCGGCGTCTGTGGATCCGACTTGCACTATTTCTCGGAAGGATCCATCGGCGACATCCAGTGCGCGTATCCCATGGTCCTGGGACACGAGCCGGCGGGAGAAGTCGATAAGACCGGGCCCGGCGTGACGGGTTGGAGTGCCGGCGATCGCGCGATCTTCGAGCCGGCTCTCTACTGCTATCACTGCGAGTACTGCCTCACCGGACGCCACAACATTTGCGCCAACATCCGTTTCCTCAGCATGCCCGGGGAGCCGGGCTTTCTCCGGGATTACGTGGTGCTGCCGGCGGCGAATCTCATGGCGCTGCCGCCGGGCCTCAGCTTCGACGCGGGCACCATCGTGGAACCGCTGGCGGTCGCGCTGCATTCGATGGAGTTTGCGGCGGTGCGCCTGGGAGAGACCGCGGTTGTTTTCGGAGCAGGTCCCATCGGGTTGTTGACGATAGCGGCGCTTCGTCTGTGCGGGGCGTCCCGGATCTGGTCTGTGGAGCCGGTCGCGGCCCGCAGGGAGTTAGCCTTGACGATGGGAGCCACCTGCGCGCTCCACCCGTCCGAAGGCCAGGCCAAAGCGATTCTGCGGGAGACTGGCTGGCGGGGAGTCGACGTGGCGTTCGACTGCGCCGCGAAAGGCGAGACGGTGAACCAATGCCTGGGGGCCACCCGGAACGGCGGCAGAGTGATTCTGACCGGCATTCCGTCGAGCGAAACGGTTTCGTTTGAATTCCATGTGATGCGCCGGAAGGAACTGGCGGTCTTCAATGTCCGGCGCTCCAATCATGAATCGCATGCCGCTCTGGAAATGCTCACGCGCGAGCCCTCCAGGTTCCAGCCGCTAGTGACTCACACACGATCGCTCCCGCGAGTGCAGGAGGCGTTCGAGATGGTGGAGGGCTATCGGGAAGGCGTGGGAAAGATGGTGATTCAGCTTTAGCCGGCGGATGGGCGCTCCGTGTCCATGAAGTAGTACCCGATCATGTGGCAGACGATCATGTGGGCGTCTTCGATGCGGCCCATGTGCGGCACAGGAACCCGGATGTTGAGGCTGGCGAGTGGGCCGAGCTTGCCGCCGTCGCGCCCGGTGAGCGCAACGGTCTTGCAGCCGATCGAATTAGCGTATTCGACGGCGCGCAGGACGTTCGGCGAATTGCCGCTCCCGCTGATGGCCAGGACAATATCCCCCGGCTCGGCGAAATTCTTCAGTTGCTCGGCGAAGGCGCACTCGTAGCTGACGTCGTTGGAGTAAGCGGTGAGGGTCGCGAGGTTGTCGGTCAGCGCCATCATCTTGAAGCGCCGGTCGCGCGAGTAGCTCGCTCCCTTGTTGATGTCGCACACGAAGTGGGACGCTGTCGAGGCGCTGCCGCCGTTGCCGCATACGAAAATGTGGCGGCCGTTTTCGCGGGCCTCGCCGAACCATTCGATGACCCGGTTCACAAGCCTCGCGTCGATCAGGCCGATGGTGTCGAGCAGTTGAGCGCGGTACTCTTCCACGAACTGAATAGCTTCCATTTACAACAACTCCTTTGCCAGTTCCAGAGCCCCGTAAAGCACGCTGTCGTCTCCCAGCGCGGCGGGAACCACATCGATTCGCGCGCGCGACCAGGCGGTGATCTGACCACGCAATTCAGCGCGCAGCGGACCGAACAGCTTCTCGCCCGCCTTGGCGATACCACCGCCGACGACGATCCGGGCGGGGTTCAGCAGCATGATGGCGGCTTTCAATCCCAGGGCAAGGTCTACTGCATATTGTCCGACAAAAGCCGGGTCGTTGACGAGTTCCTTCGCCGGCAGCCCGCGGTCGCGCTCCAGCCACAAGCCGCAGCACATTCGCTCGAAGCAGCCGCGCGCGCCGCAGAGGCATTCCGGACCGTCCGGCCGAATGGTGAGATGCCCGATCTCGCCGGCGTAGGAATCCGCGCCGCGATAGATACCGGAGTCGGTGACAATGCCGCCGCCGATGCCGGTGGAGAGGGTCATGTAAAACAGCGGGCGGCAGCCTTGTCCCGAGCCGTGCACGGCCTCGCCGAGCGCGCCGGCGTTGGCGTCGTTGTCCATGACGACGTCCACGCCGAGCAGATCGCGCAGGTATTCGACAAGCGGGAAATCCTGCCAGCCGCCGACGTGGGTGGAGAGCGTGACGCGCTGCGACGCGAAGTCGACCGGGCCTCCGAAGCCTACGCCGCAGCGGTCGTATTGCCACCCTCGCGCGATCTCGCCGATGCGGGCCAGCATCCAGTCGCGGCCGCCTTCGCGGTCGGTGGCCTCGGACTGGTGCGCGATCATGCGGGCGCCGTCAAACAGCGCCAGCGAGAACTTCGTGCCTCCGATATCGATGGCCAGCGTTTTCACGAAGCCGCCTTCAGCACTTCCGCCGGCGACGCGGTCCCGGTGCCCTTCTTCAGGATGGTAATGGACGCGACCAGGTTGCCGAACCGGACCGCTTCGATCGGGGAATGCGTGACGGCTAGAGCCAGCGCCGCGCCCGCCGAAAAACTGTCCCCCGCGCCGCAAATGTCGACCGGATCCTCCACCGGCACGGTGGCTACGAAGTGTTCTCCCGCGTCATCGACGACCAGCGCGCCGAGTTTGCCGTGCGTGATCACCAGCAGCGGGGATCGGGTGTGGGACCGGAGATCGCGGGCATTCGCTCTTTGGACCGCGGATTCGGCCTCATCGAGGTTGCACTTGAGGACGACTCCGCGAAAGCATTCGGCATGTTCGCGGGAATCGACCCAGACTATTTTGGCGGGCGTCGAAGCCGCCAGTTCCGCGAGCGCGTCCCGCATACGTGGGGTGATGACGCCGCCCACTTCGGTTTCGGCCTGGTCGGAAACCAGGACGACATCGAATCGGGGCCAGGCATCGCGCAGGCGTTCGAGCAGCGTATCCTCGACGGCGAGAGGCAGGGGCTGGTTGTGAATGAAGTCCACGCGCGGGCGGTCCTCGACGTCCGTTTCGACATCGATCAGCTTGGTGTAGGTGAAGGTCGGGACGGAAGCGGAGGATACGGCCAGGTCCGAGGAGATGGCGCGGGCCTGCAGCGCCCGCCTCAATTCGAAACCAAATCCGTCCTCGCCGATGACGCCAAGCACCGCGACTTCGCGCGCGCCGAGCGCCTTCAGGTTGTTGGCGACGGTTCCGGCGGCTCCCGGCGTCACGTCCGTGCGGACCACGGCGATGCGCGGGATGCCGGTTTCGCGCGACGGCTCCGACGCGGCGGGAGCGTAGCGGCACCAGCGGTCCAGACAGATGTCGCCGGCGACCAGGACGCGAAGACCGGCGATGCCGTCGAGAATGGATTGCGCGTTCATGAAGGGAACAGAGTGGACACCAGGTTGTCGAGGTCCAGGTAATTCGGCGCGATGAAATCGGCGCCGACGCCGATAAGCCGCCGACGTTTCCATTCGTCGACGCCCAGGCACTCAGGCTCCGCGGTGGCGACTCCCACTGCCGTTCCACCCACCTTCTTGACCTCCTCGATTTCGACATAGCCGTCTCCGAAGCCGAGGAACTCCGGGCCCGTGAACTCGGCGGACTCCAGGATGCGGCGGACCAGGATGCCTTTCGAGAACTTCTCGAAATCGTCGATTGCGCCGAACACGCCGCCGTCGAAATACCGGGTGACGTCGAGCAGGTCCGCTTCCCGTTTCATATACTCTTCGTCCGTGCCGCTGGCAAGGTACAGGCGCAGGCCGCGCTTCCGCAAGTACTCCAGCAAGCGTCGCGAGCCCGGGACCAGGTATTCGTCCGGCGACGCCTTCTCCTCTTGCAGCCGTTTCACGCGGCCGCGGATCCGGTCCCAAAGCAAGTCCAGGTACATGCGCTTGTAGGCCAGCGGGGCCAGGGGGCGACCGCCGCGCGTCTCAACCTGCCGGGCCAGCTCCATCATCTGATAGACGGTCTCCTGGCCGGTGAGCCGCCAGACGTAATCCTCGACCACGGCCCGCAGGTCTTGTTCGGTTTCGCCGGAACGGAGATCGAGAAGGATTCCGGTCATCATGGGCACCATCACGTCCATCCAACCGGACCGGACAAGGGACAGCGTGCCATCGAAGTCGAACAGGGCGAGGCGCGCGCCGGACGCGTTCGCGCCGGGAACTATAATTTCCAGCATGAGAGAGGGCTACAACCAATATTCCCATTTGTGGGTGACGAGCACGTAGCCGCACAGGCATGCGTTGGTGACGGCGTGCGCCCAGATGACGTCACCCAGGCGGCGGGTCCGGATCAGCCACCAATTGTAGATTACGCCCGTGACGAGCCCGACGTCCCAGTATGGGCCGTGCTCGCTCGCGAACAGAAGCGCGGTGATCCAGAACGCGCGCGTCTCATACGTTCCCAGCGGGACCTTTTCGAAATCCGGCCGGATCAGCCATCTCATGAGGAAGCCGCGCCAGAATAGCTCTTCCACAACGGGCACGATCACGACGGCGCGCACGGTGCGCAGCGCCAGCATGAGCGTATCCTCGCGTCCGGTTGTGGAGATGGTCGCGGCCACCGCGCCGGTCAGAGGGTTTTGAAACAGCCAGAAGGAACGGTAACCGGGGAAGAGCACATCCGGGCCAATCCAAATCAGGAAAACGGCCGCGCCGGCGACGATCGTGGCGACCGGTTGCGAAAGCCGCAGGTCGATAACGCGCCGGGAGACCAGTAGAAGCGCCAAGCCGAGGATAAGGATCCACGCGGCCGAGAGGGCGATCTCGGAAACGGGCACACTGCCGCGAATCGCGAGTATGGCGACGAACAGAGCGAACGGCAGAACGTAGGGGACCGCTCGATGCCGGAGCAGCGCCATTGGAGCCTAAGACCCGACCTTACCCATCAGCTCGCGGATGTTCTGCTGGTCAACCGGGCTCGGCTGGTGCTTGAGAGCGTCCTCCAGGGCCTGCTTGGCGGCCCGCTTGTCGCCCTTCTGGTACAGAGCCATGGCCAGGTGGTAATGGAAGGCGGCATTATTGGGGGCCGTGACGACCACTTCGCGATAGATGCGGATCGCGTCGTCGCTGAGATTCTTCTTGATGTAAACCCAGCCGAGCGTGTCGGCGACATTGGGATCCCGCGGCGCGCTCTGACGGGCCCGCTGCGCGAGCTGGAGCGCGTTGTCGAGGTCGGTTCCTTCCTCCGCTTTGATATAGGCGAGGTTATTGAGCGCCGCCACGTTGTTGGGATCGATCCGCAGGACCTCTTCGTACAGCGGCTTGGCCTCGCTGCGCCTGCCGACTCCATCCAGCATGAGCGCCAGATTCGTTGCGGGGATCACGTCGCTGGGCGCGGCGAGCGACTTGGCTTTCCGGTAATTCTCGATGGCGGCGTTGGTGTCGCCCTTGAGCTGGTAAGTCCTGCCGAGCTTGAGGAAAAGTTCCGAGGACTTCGGGTTCTTGGCGGCGATCTGCTGAAACTCCTGGATTGCGCCGTCAAACTGCTTGTCGCGGACGAGGATGTTGGCGAGGGCGAGCCGGTAGTCCACGCGGCCCGGGTTCTTCCCGAGCTCAGCCCGCAGCAAGGCGATCGCGGCCGCGTAGTTGTTCTGCGCGACCTCGGTTTCCACGATTCCGATGAGCCCGCGCGGATCGCCCGGATTGGCGGCCTGCATCTGCTTGAAGATGGTCTCGGCCTCTTTAAAATTCTTGTCCTGGAAGGTCAGGAAAGCGAGCTGATAACGGGCGTCGGGGGAGTTGGGGGCCAGCTTGAGAATCTCGGCGATCTCCTGGCGAGCGTCGTCTCTCTTGCCGAGCGCCATCAAAGCGGCCGAACGCAGGAGGTGCGCCTGATAGTTCCCCGGTTCGATCGTGAGGATTCCGTCAGCCTCGGCGAGGGCGCGGGCATGATCCGCTTTCCGTCCCGCCAATTGAGCCAGTAGCAGGCGCGGCGGCATGAGCGCGGGGTTCAGCTTCCTTGCTTCGTCCAATTGGATCGTGGCCGCTTCGAACTGGCCGGATGCCACCAGGGCTTGGCCGAGCTGATACCGGCTCGCCGCGTTGCCCGGATTCTTGGCGACTAAACCCTGGAGGTCCGTTACCGCGAGCTTGATCTGTTCGGGCGATCCGGATTTCAGCAGCAGCGCGGACCGCATGGCAATGGCCTGGCTGTCCTTGGGATCGTTCTTCAAAACCTCGTCGACCAACTGAGAGGCTTCGGCGGTCTTGCCCTGGAGGGCCAGAGTTTCGACGGTCGCCTTCTGATACAGCGGTTTGTCCTTCTGGTTCGCCTTGGCTCCTTCGTCGAACTCCTGCCGGGCCCGCTGATAATCGCGCAGACGGACGAAAAACGCGCCGGCGGTCAAGTGCGCCGTGGGGAAGTCCTTGGGATTGGAAATCATGCGCCGCAAGGCGGCTTCCATCTCGGGGCGCCGTTGGGTGGCGGCGTAGAACGCGGCGAGCTGGACCAGAGACGATTGCGAGTGGGGATTGTTGTCCGCCTGGAGTTTGAGGATCTGCTCGGCATCGGGCAGCCGCTTCTGCGCGACATAGAGGTTGAGTAACGCGGTGTACATCGGGAAGAGATTATTCTGCCGCGAAATCATCTCTTTCGCCATCTTCTCGGCGTCATCGATCCGGTTGGCCTGCAGGAGTGCGTTGACGCGGACGAGCGTGAGGCCGGGGTCCCACGGCTTGACCTGGGCGGCCTGCTCGAAATCGGCCAGAGCAATGGGAAGGTCGTTGCGCGCCCAGGCCAGATATCCGGCGAAGCGGAGCCCATCGAAGGATTTGGGATCCTTTTTCAGCATATTATCGCTAATGTCCTGGAGATCCGAGAGAACGGCTTTCGCTTTGTCTCGCGCGGCCCCTTTTGTGCCGGCGTAATAGGCCCAGTAGAGGTCGGCCAGTTTGACCGGCGCATCCGGGTTGACGGGCGGCGTGTTGGTGGCCCGCCTTAACCAGTTAAAAGCATCGGGGTAATTCTGCAGCTTGAGGGAGGTCAGGCCCAGGCGATAGTAGGCCTCGCCATTCTTCGGGTTCTTCTGGAGGGCGCGCCGGTACATAATCGACGCTTCCTTGAGTTTATTCAGGTTGAAGAACTTGTTCCCGCTGTTGACCAGCCTTTCACTCTGGGCGATGGGATCACGGTTGCAGCCGGCGGCAAAAACGAGTAGCGCGAGAAGAAGATAACGGACAATGCGCGACATTTAGACACTCCTGGTAAGGATACAACCACACTTCAACATAAAAAGAAGGCTAAGGCAATCCATCGCCCGGGCTAGTACCTCGCGGAGGGGGCGCGATTGGCGTTGGCGGGACTTTTGGAAGCGCGTCCCGCCGGTAGCGGGCTTCGCCGAGCGGTTCCACGGGGCTTGAGGAGCCGCTCTTTATAAGTGAAATAATTGGGGTTAGGTCCTTCCTGGGTTCGTTTCGTATTTTTCCTTTTTGGAGCTCGCGGAGGAGCTTGAGGGCGCGGTGCCAGGCGCGGGTATAGTGGGCTTCGTCGCGAGTGACGCGGGGGATGTTGTTGAATTCCTGGGCGACCTTATCGGCCATGCGGTCCCATGGTGAGGATGAGGATGCCGGTTTCGATGAGGGTGCAGCGGCGCTGGCGCCATTTGGCGGCGACCATTTCCTCGACGAGGTCGCGCTGGGTGGGGCCCTGGGGCTGGTATTCGTCGAGATACTCCTGGCAGAGGGCATTGGCCGTGAGGAGGATGCCGGCTTCAACGAACTGGCCATGGGCTGGCACGCCGATCACATCTATAAGCACGACCCCAACGCCATAGAGTGCTTCCTGCTGATGGCCTTCCTCGCCTTCAATATCTTTCATGCATTCCTGACCTTGAATCTCAAACCCCAGATCCGCGCCAACAGAACTCAGGGGTTCTGGGCCAGGCTCATGGCGGCGGAGATCTACGCCGGGGTCAGCCTCTCCCTCTCGCCCTGAATCTTTTTTGCTGCCGATTTGTCCCGTCCGCTTTCCCGCCAGCGCTTGATGCCCACCTCCGGCGCGACGCAGTGCGCCTCAAGCCCCATAAACTCCCGCTTTTCTCTCCTCGCCCGGCCCCAGCCATTTGCCTCTCCGTCCCGAATACCGAAAACTCGTGCGCCCGCGGCTACTTCGCACCAACGTTTTTCATGGATGCGGAATCGCTGGTTCCGCTCGGGAACCTTGACTTTGGCCGGCAGGAGTTTCGCCACCGGCGTATCGAGGGTAACCTCGCCGCGCTCCACCAGGTCGGCCAGCAGCAGGGAAGTGAACACCTTCGTGATGGAGCCGATCTCGAAGATCGTGTCGCCGCCGGGAGCGCCGGGCCCGATGGTTCCGACGACGATGCCGACCGCTTTCCGGCTCTCGTCGACGCGGTTGACCAGAATGTCGTGGAGGTCCGTGGACGCCGCGGCGAAGATGAATAGAAGGGCGAGGAGAACGGGCGTTCCCGCAATCCTATCATTTCCCTTTTGCGCCGCTGTGCAAGCATACTGATTTCATGCCGAAAGCGGACGCCGCGGTACGGATGGATACCGAGTTCACCCGGGGACTCGGGTTGTTCGATTCGACGATGATGGTTGCCGGCTCGATGATCGGGTCGGGCATTTTCATCGTCTCCGCGGAGATGTCGCGGCAGGTCGGCAGCCCCGCCTGGCTGCTGGTCGCGTGGCTGGTCACGGGGCTTTTGACGGTGATGGGCGCGCTGTCCTACGGCGAGCTGGCGTCCATGATGCCGCGGGCCGGCGGGCAGTACGTTTATCTGCGCGAGGCGTTCTCGCCGCTGTGGGGATTCCTGTACGGCTGGACTCTGTTCATGGTGATCCAGACGGGAACCATTGCCGCTGTGGTGGTGGGATTCGGGCGATTTCTCGGCGTGCTGTGGCCGGCGATCGCGGAGGATCGTTACCTGATTCCTCCCATCCACATCAGCTCGGGATACGCGATCTCGCTGTCGACGGCGCAACTGGTCGGGGTGCTGCTGATCGTTCTGCTGACGTGGACCAACACGCGCGGGCTGCGCTATGGCAAGCTGATCCAAAATGTATTCACGTCGGCGAAGATCGGATCGCTGGCGGCGATCATCGGGCTCGGGCTGGCGCTCGGGTGGAACGCCCGCGCGATCCAGGCGAACTTCGGGAATTTCTGGCAGCCTCGCGGCTTCGATCCGATCACGGCCGGGGTGTCGGCCGCCACGGTGTTCGGGCTGTTCGTCGCGATCCACGTCGCGCAAACGGGATCGCTGTTTTCGGCGGACGCGTGGAACAACATCACGTTCACCGCGGGCGAGGTGAAGGATCCGAAGCGGAATATTCCGCTGTCGCTGGCGATGGGAACGGCGTTGGTGATCGGGCTGTACCTGCTGGTCAACGTCGCGTATCTGGTGACCCTGCCCTTCGACGCGATCCAGCACGCCGCGTCGGACCGAGTGGCCACTGTCGCGCTGCAGTCGATCTTCCCATCGGCGGGCGCGGCGCTGATGGCGGTTGGAATTCTGATCTCGACGTTCGGGTGCAGCAACGGGTTGATTCTCGCCGGCGCGCGGGCGTACTACGCGATGGCGCGCGACGGCCTCTTCTTCCGCGGCGCGTATAGCTTGAACAAGGCGAAGGTGCCGTCGCGCGCGCTGCTGTTGCAGGGGATCTGGGCAGCGGCTTTGGTGTTGCCGCGCACCTACAACGCGGAGACCGGCAAGTACGGAAACCTGTACGGCAACCTGCTGGACTACGTGATCTCGGCGGCGCTGATCTTCTACATGCTGACCATCGCCGGCATCTTCCGCCTGCGCGCGACGCGGCCCGACGGCGAGCGGCCTTACAAGGCGTTCGGGTATCCGGTGATTCCCGCGCTCTATATTCTCGGCGCGGGCACGGTGCTGCTGACGCTGTTCATTTACCGGCCGGCGACCACCTGGCCCGGACTCGTAATCGTCCTTCTTGGCGTGCCGGTATACGCGCTGTTCCGCCGGGGCGCAAAGACTTGATCGTCCTCAGCGAGGCCGACGTTCGCCGCCTGCTGGATCTCGACGCGCTGATCCCGGCCATGGAGCGGGCGCTGGCCGCCTTTTCGAGCGGCGGCGTCACCCAACCGGTGCGCGAGATCCTGCGCATTGGAATCCGCGGCGCCTTCGCGGCGATGCCCGCTCATGTCCACAAAGAGGACATCCTCGGAACGAAGCTCGTGTCGGTGTTTCCCGGCAACGCGGAGCGCGGACTGCATACGCACCTGGCGACGATTCTCCTGAACGATGCGCATACCGGCGAGACGCTCGCCGTGATGGACGGGCGTTACATCACCGAGGTGCGGACGGCGGCGGTCTCGGCGGTTTCGGTGCGGCACTTGGCGCGCGAGGATGCGCGGCGGTTGGGGATCGTCGGGTCGGGCGTGCAGGCGCGCAGCCATGTGGAGATGCTGCGGCGCGTGAGGGCGTGGACGGAAATCGGCGCGTGGAGTCCGAACCGCGCGAACCTGGAGCGCTTTGCGGAAGAGTGCGGCGTGGCTGCGCTTTCGAGCGCCGAGGAAGTCGCGCGGAACTCGGACGTGGTGGTGACGGCGACAGCCTCGAGCCAGCCGGTTGTGCGGAGCGAGTGGGTCGCGGACGGCGCGCATCTCATCGCGGTGGGATCCTGTTTCCCCTCGCACTCGGAGATCGAGGGCGCGCTGGTGGCGCGGTCGTGGCTGTACGTGGACTCACGCACGGCCGCGATGAAGGAATCGGGGGATGTGCTGAACGGGATTGCCGCGGGCGGCGAGATCCGCGCGGAACTTGGCGAGGTGCTGGCGGGTCTCGCGCCCGGGCGGCGGTCGCGCGCGGAGATCACGATGTTCAAGTCGCTGGGGCTAGCGGTGGAAGATGTCGTTGCCGCCGCGTTGGTGTACGAGGCGGCGGGGGTGCGAAAATAGGCCCGGGAGACTCCATGTCGAGCACTGTTCAACAACCCGCGATTGACGCGCAGGCCGTTTTGCGCAGGCTGGGAATCGAGCCGGTGAATTCCGGCGTCTGCTGGGGTGAGTGGATCGCGAACCCTTCCGGCGGGGAGCTTGTTTCGCATTCGCCGGGTGACGGGTCCGAACTCGCGCGCGTTCGCATGGCCAGCGAGGCGGAGTACGACGAGGTCGTCGCGCAGGCCGCCAAGGCTTTCGAGAAATGGCGGCTGTTTCCCGCGCCCAGGCGCGGCCAGATCGTGCGCGAGATCGGCGACGAGCTGCGGGCGTGTAAAGACGACCTCGGCGCGCTCGTCACGCTGGAGATGGGCAAGATTCTGGCCGAGGGCTTGGGCGAAGTTCAGGAAATGATCGATGTCGCGGATTTCTCCGTCGGTCTGTCGCGGCAGTTGTACGGGCTCACGATGCCCAGCGAGCGGCCGGGGCACCGCATGTATGAGCTGTGGCATCCGCTGGGGATTGCCGGCGTGATCACGGCGTTCAACTTCCCGGTGGCGGTGTGGTCGTGGAATGCGCTGATCGCGATGGCGTGCGGCGACACAGTGCTGTGGAAGCCGTCCAGCATGACGCCGCTTACCGCCATCGCCGTGCAGCACATCTGCAATCGCGTGCTCGACCGGCACGGGTGGAAGGGCGTGTGCAATTTGGTGATCGGCTCGGGATCGAAGGTCGGCGAGCGGATGCTGCACGACAAGCGCGTGCCGCTGGTCAGTTGCACGGGTTCGACGGCGGTGGGCATCCATGTCGCGGAGGTGGTGGGCGAGCGGCTGGGCCGGACGATTCTCGAACTCGGCGGAAACAACGGGATCGTCGCGATGGACGATGCCAACCTCGAACTGCTGGTGCGCGCGGTTCTGTTCGCTGCGGTTGGGACGGCCGGCCAGCGCTGCACCAGCACGCGGCGGTTGCTATTGCAGAAGGGCATCGCGGCCACCGTGACGGACCGCCTAATCCACGTGTATAAGCAGGTGCCGATCGGCGATCCGCTCGATGCCGGAACGTTGATGGGTCCGCTGGTGAGCCGGAGCGCGGTGCAGGATATGATGCGCGGGTTGGAACGAATCCGCGAGCAGGGCGGCGAGATTTTGTACGGCGGCGAGCGGGTGGATCTGCCGGGCGGGTGTTACGTTCAGCCGACGATTGTTCGCGCCCGGCACGATATGCCGATTGTTCGCGAGGAGATTTTCGCGCCAATCCTGTATGTGATGGAGTTCGACAATCTCGATCAAGCGCTCGAGTGGCATAACGAAGTGCCGCAAGGCCTGTCGTCGGCCATCTTCACGACCAACGTGATCAGCGCGGAGACGTTCCTGAGCGCGCGGGGCAGCGATTGCGGAATCGCCAACGTGAACATCGGGACGAGCGGCGCGGAGATCGGCGGCGCGTTCGGGGGCGAGAAGGAAACGGGCGGCGGCCGGGAGTCGGGCAGCGATTCCTGGAAGCAGTACATGCGGCGGCAAACGGTGACGGTAAACATGTCGAACGACCTGCCGTTGTCGCAGGGCATTCAGTTTCACATTTAGGGCATGAAGGTCACGATTCTCGGTTGCGGCGAGGCGTTCGACGACCTCCTTCCGAATACTTCCGTGCTGGTCGAAGCCGCAGGGCGCACGATTCTGTGCGACTGCGGGTATAGCGTGCCGCGGCAGCTGTGGTCGTATGGCGCCGATCCAGATGCGATCTATATCAGCCACCCGCACGCGGATCACTATTTCGGCCTGCCGGCGGTGCTGGGGCGGATGTGGGAGAGCGGGCGCGAGAAGCCGCTTACGGTGATCAGCCAGCCCGCGGTGCTCGATCAGATCAAGGACATCCTCGAGTACGGCTATCGCGGGCTTGCGGCGCGGTTCCGATTCCCCATCGAGTGGCGCGCGGCGCGGGTGGGCGAGGTGGATGGCATCGAGTGGAACTTTGCGGAGACGATGCATTCGGCGCCGAATCTGGCGGTGCGGATGAGCGCGGGCGGGAAGACGTTTTGCTACAGCGGGGACGGGATGTTCACGGACCGCAGCAGGGCGCTATTCGCGGGGGCGGATCTGTTGGTGCATGAGGCGTATTTTTTCGACGAGTCGCCGGTGCACGCGGACATTGGGCGGTTGCTGGAGATGGCGGAAGCGGAGGGAGTGCGCCAACTCGCGCTGGTGCATGTGCAGCGGGGGTTGCGGAGGGAGCCTGGACGAATCTTGGATGCGATCGCGGGGTGGGCGGTGTCTATGCCGGAGCCGTTGGCGATGTACGTCTTATAGCCGCACCTGAAGGGGCAGAGATCCTCAACTAGCGGCGATGCGATGCGTTCGACAGCGGTCCCCATCGGAACCGCTGTCAGCCACACGGACAGCGAGCGTTCCTTCACTGAAAGCTCGGCGCGATGGGTAAGCCGCCGGCGCTTACGCAACGATTCCCAGTGTTCTTGTGAACACGGATATATTAGCCGTTTAAAACCGCAGCTAATAGGTTTACCACGCCTTCCTCTTAAACAGGCGACCTTGATCTATTTGGACCAGCGGAATCAGAATCCCAAGCCCTTCGTATGGACCGCCGATGCCGATTTGATTCTCGGCAAGGTTGAGCGACTTTGCAAACGTATTTCCCGCTCAGGACACTAGCCTGTGATCGCCCTATTGAAGGCAATCTGTTGCTCAAAGTCTTTCTTAATCTGGTCTTTGAACAAGACGCCAGCTTCCTCGAACAGACGCTGAGCCTCGTCAGGGTTGAACAGAATCTGGTCCTCTTGAAGCGATGCGCCAATCTTTTTACGGTTTTGTTCTAGTGAATATCGCTCAGCATTCAGCGCTGCGATGCGCTGGCCGATCCCGTCAACCAGTTGCTTCGTATGGTCCTTGTCTGTGGTTCGAAAATCGAAAGCGTCGAGCAGCTCTTGCTTCTTTTCCGCCTCCTGCCGCTTTAGCAGCAAGATGCCCTCGATCTTGCTGGTATCCCCGATTCGATTCGCCAAGGTGTTTATTTCTTCGTATCTGCTTCGACAGGGGTTGCGGGTGCAGCCTTCTCCGGAACCTTCGCGGTGTACGGAACAATCGTCCTGCGCGTGTCGATGTCGATCACACAGTACGCCAGCAGCAGCGCCAGGAATAGGAAGCCGCTGATCGCGACGATCGCGTTGATCGGCTTGTCGTGCCGCAAGTGCATGAACACCAGCGCCACCAGCGACGCCTTGATGGTCGCGATGCTTAGCGCGATCACGACGTTGACGCTGCCCGAGCTGAAGTGGATGCCGGCGGCGGCCACCGTGATCGCGGTGAGGGCCAGTAAGGCGAGCAGCGTGGCCGCGTAGACTTTTGGCGCCGCGGCGGTTTCGGCCTGCTGATTATGGCTCATGTTCGCGAATCCTCGTCTTTACTGAATCAGATACAACAGCGGGAACAGGTAGATCCAGATCAGATCCACCAGGTGCCAGTACAACCCGATCAGATCGACGGGCGTGTAATAATTTGCGTCGAAGTCGCCCTTCAGCGCGCGTATCACCAACCAGCCGATGGCACCGATGCCGCCCAGGATGTGGATCCCGTGCAGGCCGGTCATCATGAAGTAGAAGCTGAAAAACACGAACTGGTTGGGAACCGTGTCGCCTTTGTGCGAATAGAACTTCCCTGGCAGCAATCCTTCGTGGAACTTGTGCGAGTACTCGAAGTATTTGACGCCGAGGAAGATGAAGGCGCACGCCATGGTGGCGAGCAGCAGCCAGACCAGCAGTTTCTTGCGGCTGGTCTGAGCGGCCCAGACGGCCATCACCATGGTGAAGCTCGAAAGGAGCAGCACCACCGTGTTCAACGCGCCGAGCGAACGATCCAGATGGTGGTGCGCCAGCAGGAACGCCTGCGGGTATTTCTGTTGCATCAACGCGAAGCCGACGAACAGCCCTCCGAACAGCAGAATCTCGGTCGCGAGGAACAGCCACATGCCGAGCTTCGACGTCTCAAACTGCTGTTCCTTGGTGTGAAAATGGTGCTGCAGCGTCGGGTCGTGGTGGCCTTGTACCAGTTGCGCGGTCGTGCTCACGTTACGCCTCGACCTCGACCGGAAGCGGCTTGCGGTAATCGTACGGCCCGTGCGTCAGAACCGGATCGACGTCGAAGTTGTGCTCGATCGGTGGAGACTGCGTGGTCCACTCCAGCGTGCGCCCGCCCCAGGGATTCCGCGGCGCGTCCGGCGCCTTGCGCAGCGAGCTGAGCAGGCAGATCGCGGTCAGTCCTAGTCCGGCGCCGAGAATCCACGAGCCGTAGGTGGAGAATGCGTGCAGCGGCTGAAACTGATCCAGGTAATTGTAATAACGGCGCGGCATCCCGCGGCTGCCCAGCAGGAACTGGCTCATGAACGTCACGTTGAAGCCGATGAACGTCAGCGCGCAGGCCACGCGGGCGATCTTTTCGCTGTACATACGGCCGGTCATCTTCGGCCACCAGTAGTGCAGGCCGGCGATGAACGCGATCACCGTTCCGCCCATCATCACGTAGTGGAAGTGCGCCACCACGAAGTAGGTGTCCGTCAGGTGGATGTCGACGGAAAGCGCGCCCAGGAAAATCCCCGTCAGGCCGCCGATGGAAAACAGCAGCAGGAAGCTGATGGCATACAGCATCGGCGCGTCCAGCTTGATATTGCCTCGCCACATGGTAGCAAGCCAGTTAAAGATTTTGATGCCCGAGGGAATGGCGACCAGGAAGGTCAGGAACGAGAAGATCACGCTGGCCAGCGGACTCTGGCCGCTGACGAACATGTGATGGCCCCAGACCAGGAAGCCGACCAGCGCGATGGCCACCGACGAGAACGCGATGGACCGGTACCCGAAGATCGTCTTCTGCGAAAAGGTCGGGATGATTTCCGAGATGATCGCCATGCCGGGCAGAATCATGATGTACACGGCCGGGTGCGAGTAGAACCAGAAAAAGTGCTGGAACAGGACCGGGTCGCCGCCGATACGCGGATCGAAAATGCCGATCTGGAAGGAGCGCTCGAGCATGAGAAGCACCAGCGTGATTCCCAACACGGGCGTCGCCAGCACCTGAATGATGGCGGTCGCGTAAATGCCCCAGCAGAACAGCGGCATCTGGAACCAGCCCATGCCCGGCGCGCGGAGCTTGTGAATGGTCGCGATGAAGTTCAGGCCGGTGAAGATGGACGAGAAGCCGAGGATGAAAGCGGCCATCGTCATCAGAGTCACTTGGCTGTTGGTCGTGGTGCTGTAGGGCGTGTAGAACGTCCAGCCGGTGTCCACGCCGCCGGTGACCATCGCGGCGATGCCGAAGACCGCGCCTACAAAGTAGATGTACAGGCTCAGCAGGTTCAGCCGCGGGAAAGCCACATCCTTAGCCCCCAGCATCAGCGGCAAGACGAAGTTGCCCAGCGCCGCCGGAATGGACGGAATGATGAACAGGAACACCATGACCACGCCATGCAGCGTGAATATCCGGTTGTAGGTTTCGGCGTCGAAGATCACCTTGCCGAACACCATGTGTTTCGGATTCAGAAGCGATAGCCGTATCAGGAGCGCGAAGATGCCGCCCAGGAAGAACGACGTCGAAATCAGGCTCAGGTACATGATCCCGATGCGCTTGTGGTCCACCGTGGTCATCCACGACCAGACGCCCTTCTGGGCGTTCAGGTAGTTCGTTTGAGCGTGTGCTTGTGCGGGTACGTGTGCGACAGCGGCCATTTTGTACTAATTCCTCAAACTCTTGATGTACGCGATGAGCGCGTTCAACTCACGATCCCGCAGCAAGCCCTGGTACGTGGGCATGATCGGTTCATAGCCCATCACGATCTTGGCCTGCGGGTTCAGAATCGACTCGCGGATGTAGTTTTCGTCAGCCAGGTACTGCTTGTGGTCCGACATCATCTCCATCCGGCCGAAAACGCCTTTCCAACTGGGGCCGCCGCCCGCCATCCGCGATCCGTCCACGGTGTGGCACGTACTACAGCCCTTGGATTCGTACAGCAGTTTGCCAAAAGCGACCGGCGATATGCTCTTCCATTCGTCGCCGCCCTCCTCCAGCCAGTGCTGATATTTTTCCTGGCTGTCCACGTAAATCTTCGCCGCCATGTCTGAGTGGCCCTTGCCGCAATACTCCGCGCACGCCACCCGGTGCAGGCCCTCCACGTCCGGCGTGAACCACACATCGGTGTAGCGGCCGGGAACGACGTCTTGCTTCACGCGCATGGTGGGAACGAAGAAACTGTGCAGGACGTCCTGGCTGCCCATGACGAAGCGCACCGGTTTGCCGACCGGAACGTGGACCTCGTTGACCGTGCGGGTGCCGTCCGGATATTCGAAACTCCACACCCACTGCTTCGCGGTGACGGTGATTTCCAGCGAGTTGCCCGGCGCTACGGTCGCGCCCAGGAATCCGCGCACGCCCCAGAAGAAAACTCCCATCAAGATGAGCAGCGGTATGACGCTCCACGTCAGTTCCAGCCCCATGTTGTCGGTGATGTGCGGCGTGATCACGCCGGGACGCCGGCGGTATCGAACCACCGACCAGACGGTAAGACCCGCCACCAGCACGAAGAAGAATGTGGTCAGCAGGACCAGGAATATGTAGAAATTGTCCATTTCGCGCGCATGCACTGAGCCCGCCATGGGCAGCATCAGAGATCGCATCCAGTTCATTTCGTCACCTCGGCGAATTGCGGTATCGCAATCTGCCGCTCCCTCCTCCACAAACGCCACAACATGATTCCCAGAAACAGCACCGTCAGAATTCCTCCACCCCGCATCAGGTTGGTCGCGAACATCGTGTAGGAATGCGTGCGCGGATCGTAGTGATAGCAGAACAACAGCAGGCGGTCGATGGTGAATTTGCCCTTGCCCTCGGCGGCTTCGGTCAGCGCCAGGCGCAGGTCGCGCGCCTTGAAGCGGATGCCGTACAGATAGCGCGACATCTTGCCGTCGGGCGTCAGTACCATGATGGCGGCGGCGTGCGCGAACTGCTGCTGGCCCTCGTCGAAGCGGTAGTGGAATCCGATCGCTTCGGCCAGTCGCTTGGCGTTTCCCTCGTGATCGACGAGGAAGTGCCATCCCGTCATGGGTTTACCATAATTTGCACCGTACAGTGCTTTCTTTTGCGAGGCAAGGTCGAAAGTCTCGGACGGATCGATCGAAATGGTTACGACCTCGAACTCCTCGCCGGCGGACCAGGGGATCTCGCGGAGTCCGGCGGTTTGCCCATTGAGCACGAGATTGCAGAGCATCGGGCATCGGTAATAGACCAGGTTCAGGATGACGGGCCGGTCCTTATGAAAGAACTGCCGGAGCGCAACTGGGTAGCCGTTCTCGGCGATGAACGTCATGTCGAGATCGATATTCCGCCCGATCCGCTCATCGACGCCGACGCCCTGCAGCATCAACGGCAACTGCTCCTCGGCGAGGACGCACGCGGATAAACCTAGGAATAACCAGACCAGCAACGACTTACCATGACCTTCGCGGCGCACGCACTCGTGCGTGCCGCGTCCCTTTGGGTTACCTATGTTCGTCATCACTTACTCGCCGTTTGCACCGGTGCGGTCGGATCTTTCTTCACCTTCTGGTCTTGCGTCGGATACCGCAGCTTGCCTTCCGCGGCATCCGTGGCAAGCAACTCCATGGCGCGGCGGATGGGAAGGCGCACCGAACCCTCGTCCTTATTCATATAGCCGTAGGAGCCGAGCTGTCCGTCCTCGCGCGCGTGCAGGTCGCGGAGATCGTCCGAGACCGGCGCCCCCACTTTCTCGAAGATTTCCCGCGCTTGAATGCTGTCGAAGTAAAACTGCACGCCGCCGATGATGGCAACTATCATTACGACCGCCACTACAATGAAGATCCCAACCGCCTTGGCGTTCACTTCCGACGTGTCGAAACCCGGATTGTTCGGTTCTATCGGTCTGAGTTCCTCGAACATTTATGCTCCTAGACGTTCTCGAACCGCAGGGCCTGCTCGAACCGCATGTCGCCCACCGGGACGATAGCGTGCTTGCGCATCCGGAACCAAAACACGATTGCGAACACGCTGAATACGGCCACGGCGCAGGCGACATCGAGCCAGTGCAGTTGGACCCAGACCGGTTGGAAGTTCGGCATCACCAGCCAGTACATGTCCACCAGATGCATGAACAGCACCCATGCCGCGGAGGCCCCCAGCACCTTGAGATTTCGCTTCGGCGCGCGGCCCAGCAGGACGAAGAAGGGCAGCAGGAAGCGGCCGATTAGCAACAGTCCACTGACCCAGGCCCACGTCCCCACGAACCGGTGCCTAAAGAAGATAGTCTCCTCGGGAATGTTTGCGTACCAGATCAGCAGGTACTGCGAGAACGCGATGTAGGTCCAGAAAAGGGTGAGCGCGAACATCCACTTGCCGAGGTCGTGGTAGTGCTCGACGTTAATGGATCGCGCGAGCACGCCCACGTTCCGCAGGCCGAGCGCGATCAGCGTCAGTATGGCGAAGAAGGCGAGAGCGCCTCCGGAGAGGCAGTAAATCCCGAAGATTGTGGAGTACCAGTGGGCGTCGAGCGACATGATCCAGTCGAAGCTGGCCAGCGTTCCGCTGAGCATGATCAGCAGAAGCCCCGGAGCGCTCCAGCGCGAAGCTGTGCGCATCTGTTTGATGGACTTCTCGCGATCCTGCTTCGTCGAGTTGCGCCATATTGCGATCGCCCAAATGCTCCAGAGCGCGAGGAATATGAAGCCGCGGATCGTGAACATCGCCGGGTTCAAATACGCCGCCTTGCCCAGCAGGATCTTGTCGTGCGCCACGATCTCCGGGCGCGCCCACTGGTACAGATCGGGGAGCCCCAGCGCGATGGGGATAAACAACAAGGCGCCTACGGGGATCGTGACAATGATGTTCTCCATCAGGCGGCGCACCGTCACGGACCAAGCCGAGCCGGTCAGGTACTGAATCATCACGAAGAACAAGCCGCCCAGAATAATGGTGACGGCAGTCACAAACGCGAACAACCAGGACTGGCGGAACCGCGCGGGGTTGGCGAACGCTCCGGCCGCGCACGCCGCAAGCGCAACCAGTCCGATGAACATGAGAAGGTTGCGGCCGCGCTCCCAAAGGGCGGGCTCCAGATAGAAGCTCTCGCGGACCCGGGTTGTCTCTGTATGTGCCATCTATCGCAACTCCGTCCTCAACTCGGCCGGGACATCGGCGACCGTTCCGCTGGTGGCGAGATGCAGCGCCCGCAAGTAAGCCACAATGGCCCAGCGGTCGCCCTCGACGATCTGGTACTTGTACCCAGGCATTGTCCTGCGCCCATTTGATATGATGCTGAAAATCTCTCCGTCCGCCATCTTTTTGATGCGATCGTCCTGAAGATTGGTCGGCTGCCAGGCTGGCGTCTTGATCGCGACGATTCCCTTCCCGGAACCGGTGCGGTCGTGACACGGCGAGCAGTAAGTGTTGAACCGGGACTGGCCGAGCTTCAGCAGGTCGCCGTCAATCTTCTCCGGGTTCCTGCCGGTATAGGTCTCGGCATCCACCATCCCCGTGTGATAAGCGTCTTCTAACTTCAGATGACTGCGAGCGATGGTGCCCGCCACCGGCCTCCGGCTGGCGCGTCCGTCGGCGAAAATGTCGCTGGCGCCCTGCGGCAGATACTTCGGCTGCCGCTTCATGTCGTCCCAAACCTCGACCTGGGTCAGCCGCTGCCGGTTGGTGCATCCGGCGAGCATCAGCGCGGACGCCGCCACGAACGCAAGCGGCATGAGGCAGTAGCCGAGCAACCAGAACAATCGTTTCATTACGCCTCCACCAGCTCGGTCTTCACCGCGCCCAGCGTCTTCATAAGCTCCTCGCCTTCCGCTGGCTCGAACACCGGGTCGCCCGCTTCGATTACCAGTAGGAATCGATTGTCCGTTGCTCCGGCGTAGCTCGAGTAGTTGAACACCGGGTGATAGAAACGCGGCAGGCCGTTCAGCGCGAACATGCCGACCACCGCCGCGAAAGAGGCGAACAGCACGGTCAGCTCGAAGGTGACCGGAATGGCGAATTCCATCGAGAACAATGGCTTGCCGCCGATTATCAGAGGATAATTAATGGCGCCGACCCACCATTGGAGCAGGATGGCCGCAAGCGTTCCCGTCAACCCGATGGCCAGCACGAACCAGCCCAGCCTGGACGGGGGAACGCCGAGCGCGTCGTCAATCCCGTGGACGGGAAATGGCGAGTACGCTTCCATTTTCGTGTAGCCGAAGCGCCGCGCCTCGCGCGCCGCGATCAAAAGATCGTGATCGTCGGCGAACTCGGCAACCAAGCCGTGAAACTCCGCGCTCATTGCGCCCCCTCCGCCGCATGGTGATTCTGGTTTGACACGACAGCCTTCACCTCGGCCATGGCGATCATCGGCAGGAAGCGCGCGAACAGCAGGAACAGGGTCAGGAACAACCCGAACGTGCCCGTCAAGGTGAGGATGTCGACGATGGTCGGCCGGAAGTAGCCCCAGCTCGAGGGCAGGAAGTCGCGGTGCAGCGACGTCGCGATAATCACGAAGCGCTCAAACCACATGCCGATGTTGATGAAGATGGTGAGCGTGAACATGACGGGGATGCTAGTGCGCAGTTTCTTGAACCAGAACAACTGCGGCGTGACCACGTTGCAGGTGATCATCGTCCAGTACGCCCACGCATACGGCCCCAGGGCGCGGTTCAGGAACGTGAAACGCTCGTACGGGTTGCCGCTGTACCAGGCGATGAAGAACTCGGTGGCATAGGCATACCCGACGATGCTGCCGGTGGCGAGCATGATCTTGTTCATGTTCTCGAGATGCTTCCGGGTGATGAGATTCTCCAGGTGCAACGTCCAGCGCGCGATGATCAGCAGCGTCATCACCATGGCGAAAC
This sequence comes from Acidobacteriota bacterium, assembly GCA_025353165.1. Classification (GTDB taxonomy): domain Bacteria; phylum Acidobacteriota; class Terriglobia; order Bryobacterales; family Bryobacteraceae; genus TMP-7. Next base: position 102,948 of record JANXRE010000071.1, read on the forward strand.
CGGAGAAGATCGCGCCGGCGACGAAGTACGGCGGGAAGATCGTCGTATGCCAGCCGGGAATGACGGAGGTCGCAAAGTCGAAGGACACGATGGTGTGGACCGACAGAACCAGCGGCGTCGAAAGGCCGGCCAGAATCAGGTACGCCATCTCGTAGTGACGCCAGTGGCGCGCCGATCCGCGCCAGCCGAGGCTCAGCACGCCGAAAGTGACCTGCCGGATTTTGTTCTTCGCCCTGTCGCGCAGCGTCGCAAGATCGGGAACCATTCCGACAAACCAGAACATCGCCGAAACCGTGGCGTAAGTGGAAACCGCGAACACGTCCCAGATCAGCGGCGAACGGAAATTTTGCCAGAGGTTGAGATCCAGGTTCGGGAGGGGAAACAGCCAGTAGGCGCGCCACGGACGTCCGGTGTGGAACAGCGGGAAGATGCCCGCGCAGGCGACGGCGAACAGCGTCATGGCTTCCGCCGAACGGTTGATCGACGTGCGCCATTTTTGCCGGAAGAGAAACAGGATGGCCGAGATCAGCGTTCCGGCGTGACCGATGCCGATCCAGAACACGAAGTTTGTAATGTCCCAGGCCCAGTAGACCGGGCGGTTGTTGCCCCACGCGCCGATGCCGGTGACCAACAGGTAGGTCAGCATCGCACCCAGCATCAGGGTAATCGACGACGTGAACGATATCGCGAGAAACCATCGCCGGGGCGTCTTCCCCTCCATGATTCCCGCCACCTGTTCGGTGATCGAGTGATAGGTCGGGTGGCCCAGCACGAGCTGCGGATTCACTTCGTTCAGGACGTTTTGTCCGAGAGCTAAGTCTGCCATTGTTATCCCAGTTCCGGACTCGGGTTCCGGACTTTCGCGAGGTAGGTGGTGCGCGGCCGCACGTTCAACTCGGCCAGCATCGCATAATTCCGATCCTGCTTCTTCAGCTTGGCCACCCGGCTGTTTGGATCCAGCGTGTCGCCGAAGACGATTGCGTCGGCCGGGCACGTCTGCTGGCACGCGGTCTGGATTTCGCCGTCCCTCACCGCGCGCCGCCCGTCGGCCTTGGCCTTGATCTTGCCTTCCTGAATGCGCTGCACACAGTAGTTGCACTTCTCCATGACGCCGCGCATGCGAACGGTCGCGTCGGGATTGAAGACCAACTTTTCGATCTCGGGCAGGTCCTTGTGGAAGTTCAGGAAGTTGAACCGGCGCACTTTATACGGGCAGTTGTTGGCGCAATAGCGGGTGCCGACACAGCGGTTGTAGGCCATGTCGTTCAACCCCTCGGGGCTGTGAACGGTGGCCGCCACCGGGCAGACATTTTCGCACGGCGCGTTCTCGCACTGCATGCAGGGCACTCCCTGGTAGACCACCTGCGGATCGTTCTCGTCGCCGGTGTAGTAGCGATCCATGCGGATCCAGTGCATCTCGCGGCCCCGCAGCACCTGGTCCTTTCCGACGACGGGAATGTTGTTTTCCGCCTGGCAGGCCAGCATGCAGGCGTTACATCCGATGCACGAGGTGAGGTCGATCGCCATGCCCCACTGATATCCGTGGTCGTACTTGTGCTCGCCGTACAGCGAGAACAGCTCGGGCGTTTCGACCATCTCTCCGGCGAATTTTGGGTTCGTTTTGTACTCGGCGAGGGTGGCTTCGCGAACGATGGGGCGGCCTTCCATCGAGTGATGGTGCTGGGTGCTGGCGAGAGTGAACTTGCGGCCTGTCGTCTTCACGTCCGCGCCGCTCGCATACCAGAACGATTCCGAGGCGCGCAGCGCGCCGGAGTTGAAGCCGACGTTCCGGCCGACGCGCCCGCACTTCGACCGGCCGTAGCCGAGCGACAGCGAGATGGAGTTATCGGCGTGGCCCGGCTGAATCTGCGCCGGGATTTCGAGAGTCGCGCCGTTCCGCGTTATCGCGAGGAAATCGCCGTCGGCGACGCCGAGTTGCCGCGCGGTCGCGGGGCTGAGGAGTGCCGCGTTGCCCCAGACGAGCTTCGTCATGGGGTCGGGAGCTTCCTGCATCCAGCCGTTGTTTGCGTAGCGCCCGTCGTAAAGGGCCGCGCTCGGAAAGAACCCGACTTCGATGCCGGGCGCCGCGGTGGACGCAGCGGCGGGCAGCCGTCTCACATCCGCGGCGGCCTTCACCTCCGGCGCTTTCGTTCCGGCGATCACGCCGTTGTGCAGCGACTCGCGCCAGGTCTTTTCCGGCAACGCCCAGTAGTTGCGAACGATATCGAATCCGCGCTGATCTTTGTAGTCGGAAATCAGCGCGAGGACTTCCGCGGCCGTCTTGCCGTTGAACAGCGGCTCGATCATGGGCTGAATGATACTGGCCGTGCCGTCGCCGCAGCGGCCATCACTCCAGCTTTCCAGGTAGTGAGCTTCAGGCAAGTGCCACTTCGCCGCACTCGCCGTTTCGTCCTCATCGAGGCCCAGGGCAATCATCGTGGGGACTTTCTTCAGGTCGACATCGGCCGCAGCCGTGTAAATCGGGTTGCCGCCCAGGATCACCAGCGTCTGCACTTCGCCGCGGCCAATCTCAGCGGCCAGCTGCTTCATCGCCGCCACGCACGGCGTCCATCCGGCAACTTCGGTGAACGTAACCGTCTCGCCGAGATTGCCGAGCGCCGAATTGATGAGATGGGCCAGCGCATGAACGGCAGCCGGCTGGCGCGGTCCGGCCACCACCAGCGACTTGCCAGGGTGCGCCTTCAGATCCTTGACGATCGCCTTCAGGAACTTCGCCTGCTTGCCGTCGCTCAACACGTTCAAGGCTGGTGCCGCGCCGACGGCCGCGGCCAGATCACGAGCGAAAGCCTGCACGTCGCCGCCGCGCATGCGCAGCCGGTGATCGGCGGCCGCTCCGGTCAAGGTGTAATTGCTCTCGACTGCGTATAGCCGGTTCAGGTTCGCATCCGGCCCCTCGATCCTGCGGCCCTTCGAGTACTGCTTGATCGGAAGAACGGTGTGCGAATCGACGCCGATAAAATCGGCGTCCAGCGCGACGATGATGCGCGCTTTATCGTACTGCGGATGAGCGCGCAGGGCTTTGCCAAACGCGAGTTGCGCGCCTTCGATCGCCTGATCGTCGTTGACGGCTTCGTACTCCACCCACTGCGCCTTGGGCCACTTCCCAAGCGCGTGCTTGCGGACGGCGTCGAGCGACGGAGAAGTGACGCGCTCGCTCAAGAAACGAATGCTCGAACCGTCGCCGGCTTTGCCGAAGTGATCGGTGGCAAACCGCTCAAAGGCGTCCCAGGAAGACGGCTGGCCGCCGGCGGTCACCTGCCGCGCGCGATCCGGATCGTAGAGATTGAGCACCGACGCCTGGGCCAGCGCCGACGCCGCGCCGAGCGAATTCGGATGGTCGGGATTGCCTTCGATCTTCGTCGGCCGGCCGTCGTGCGTCTCAACGAGCAGTCCGGAGACCGTGCCGCCAAACGGCATCGCCGTCGCGTAGTAGTAGGCCTGCCCGGGGATGTAGTCCTCGATCCCCTTCGCCATCGGCAGGATGTTGGCTTCGGGACGGCGGCACGCGGTCAGTCCAGCGAGGCCGAAAGAGGCCGCCATCAGCTTCAGAACGGTGCGGCGCGACTTGCCCGTCAACATCCCGGCGGCGTCCTCGGAGAACTCGCGCTCCACCCAGGTCTTAAACTCGGGCGTGGCCGCGAGCTGGTCCAAACTGCGCCAGTACTTCCGTCCGGTAACGCCGGACCCCTCAATTTTAATGAGACTCATCCGTGTTTACCTGTGGCATCCCGAACAGTTGGTGGGAGGGTTGATGTGCTTCGCCGCGATGATCTCGCGCCCGATGGCGGCGGGATCGCGGTCCGGCGTCCAGTCGAGCTTGGTCACGTATTCGACCGGGCGCAGATTCGGCGCGGGGTTGCGGTGGCACTCCAGGCACCAGGCCATGTTGAGCGGCTGAACCTGCATCACCTCCGTCATCTGGTCCACGCGGCCGTGGCAGGATACGCAGCTTACGCCCACGGACACATGCGCCTGGTGGTTAAAATAGACGTAGTCTGGGAGATTGTGAACCTTCACCCACGGGATCGGCTCTCCCGTCGCGTAGCTCTCGCGCACGCGAAGCAGATTGGGGCTTTGCGCTTTCACCTTGACGTGACAGTTCATGCAGGTTTCGGTGGAGGGCACCGCCGCCCAGGCCGCCTTGAAGACCGTGTTGTGGCAGTAGTAACAGTCCATGCCGAGGTTGCCGGCGTGCAGCTTGTGGCTGTACGGGACCGGCTGTTGCGGCTGGTATCCGGTTTCGATCACGCGCGGCTGGACAAAGTAGCCGCCCAGGGCGAGGGTGCCCAGCGCGGCGGCGGCGGCCACCCCTCCGCCAATACGGACGTACTTGTCGACTGCCTTCGAAAAAATGAGAGCCATCCCAGTTCTATCTTTCTACCATGGCAGTAATTTTTATGCAAGAGGAGCACTGATTCTTGTCCTACCGAACATTTTCGCGCTCCAGTCTTACTGATGCCCAAGCTCTGTTCCGCGGAGCAACTTTGTATTTGTCCCGCCCCCACCGTCTGCCGCACCCCCCTCAACTGTCCCGTTCCAACAGTGTCGCCCGCGCCTTCGGAAACCTGAGGGTCCGGCCTAAGTTGATGGTTCTACACAATTTGTTCTTCCTGGTGCTGGCTTGTGCGGCCTACTTTTCGCTGATCCCGGTGTTCGACCGGCAGGTCTTCGAGGCGCGCACCCACGAAATCGCACTGCTGCGTCACGTATTCTCGGCCGGAGTGCCGATCGAGTCGCTGAAGTCCCTGGAGTCCCACGATTTTCGGCAGGGCTCGGCGGCGGAACTGGAGGTGCCTGGGGCGGCCAAGGCGTGGCTGGACAGCCATCCCGGCGTTTGGGCGGATGCCAAGGAGAGCGCCTATGTTTTTCAGAAAGATCCCGCCGGCGGATCGTACCGCCGGCTGCGCATCGCCCGGCTGAGCTATCGCGAAGTCGTGGCGCGCGCCCAATTGACGCTCTTTCTGGTGCTGGGCTCGATCTATGTCGGCGCCGTCCTGCTGCTGGAGACGGCGATCATGCCGCTGTATGTGTACGGGCCCCTGCGGCTCATGCTCGACGCGGACCAAGCCACGCACCGGGGGGACCGGGAAAGGGAACTGATCTCAGGCGACTTCATCTTCAACGACGAGGTCGGGCAGATCATGCGGTCGCGGAACGCGACCGTGGCGGAACTGCGCGAGCACGAAGATAATCTGGCGGCGGCGATCCGGAAACTGGAGGAGCAGGATCGCCTGGCCAGCCTGGGGCTGCTGTCGGCGTCGGTGGCTCACGAGTTGAACACGCCGCTCGCCGTGCTGCACGGGAGCATCGAGAAACTGCAGGAGACCACCACCGATCCGCACACACTGGAGCGCCTGGCCCGGATGGAGCGCGTGACGCTGAGGCTGCGGCGCATTAGCGAAAGCCTGGTGGACTTTGCCCGGCAGCGGAAGCAGGCCATGGAACCGCTCGACCTGCGGCCCATTGTGGACGAAGCCTGGCAACTGGTCGCCATCGACGAGCGCGCGGCCGACGTGAAGTTCCGCAACGAGGTCCGCGAGGGGGAGATGGTGACCGGAAATCCAGACCGTTTGATCCAGGTTTTCGTGAATCTTCTGCGGAACGCATTGTATGCGGTAAAATCGTCGAACGAGCTGCCCGCCGGCGAAATCTCGGTGGCCTCGCGGCCCATCGCGGCGAACGGGAGGTCGTGGATTTCGATCCAGGTGGAAGATAACGGACCTGGGATTCCGCCCGACATGTTACCGGAGATTTTCGAAGCATTTGTGACCACCCGGCTGGACGCCCGCGGCACCGGACTTGGCCTCGCGGTGAGCGAAGGAATTGTCTCGCAGCACGGCGGAACCATTTCCGCCGGGAATCGTCCGGAGCGGGGGGCATGTATCGAGGTCCGCTTGCCGCAACACGAACGGAAACGATGAAGACGGAAACCACGGAAACCACAATAGCCGGAGTATCAATCGATATCGCCGTCCTGGACGACGATCCCGATTTCCGCAATTACCTGGACGACTTTCTGAAGGACGAGGGGGCCTACTCGGTCCGCGCCTTCGGCCATCCCGACGATTTCTTCGAAGGCGCTGAACAGCGATTGCCCGACATCGTCCTGCTGGATATGAAGATGGGCGAGATTCGCGGCGACAAGGTGCTCGAACAAATCCTGCAGCGATGGCCGGGGCTGTGCGTCATCATCATCACTGGCTATCCGTCGCTCGAGGACATGCGCGCCACCTTCAAACTGAAGGTGTTCGACTACCTGGCCAAGCCGTTCTCGCTTTCCCAATTGCGGCAGACGCTCAAGAACGCGGTGGAGCACTTCGGCCTGGGCCGCACCGCGCAGGACCGGCTGCGGGAGCGCCTCGGCCACAAGATCAAGATGCTGAGGGTGGAGCGCGATTGGTCGCTCAAGGACCTGGCCGCCTCGACCAAGCTGAGCGTTTCGCAGATGAGCTCGATCGAGCGCGGAGCGAACCTGCCGAGCATCGAGAGTCTGCTGGCGATCTGCCGCGCGTTCGACAAGAAGCCGTCGGAAGTGCTGGCGGCCATCGAGTTTTGACGGCGTAACTTACCCGGACTGCCCTTCGAATAACAAGGCAGGAGGACTGCCGCTTAAGATAGATGTTAGTCACCAGGCATGACCCCGTTGGAAGATCTGCTGGAGCGCTATCAGCGTGGCGACGCGGAAGCCGCGCGCGCGCTGGTGACGGCGTTTTCGCCCGCCTTGGCGCGCTTCTGCCGGCTCGCCGGGACCCCGCCGGATCAGGTTGACGACGTCTTGCAGGAGATCTGGCTGCGCGTTCACCAGGCGCGGCATACCTACCTGAAGGGCGCGCCGGCCAGTCCGTGGCTGTATGGCATCGCTCGCCATGTGCGTGTGGACGCTTACCGGAAACGGCGCCGCGTCGCCGGGCGCGAGTTCGCCACGGACCTCCTTCCCGAGCGCGCGGCTGCACCGCCTGCGCGGGATTCGAAGTTCGACGAGATCCTGAGCGCGCTGCCCGAGAGCCAGCGGGAAGTCCTGGTGATGCTGAAAGGCATGGGGATGAGTCTGGAGGAAGTGGCGCGCGCGACGGGAACGACGGTGGGCGCGGTGAAGCAGAAGGCTCATCGTGCGTATGAACGACTGCGATCGGTGTTGTCGGTGTTGAATGAATTGCCGTGACATAGTCGAGATGTTCGGCGCGGGGCGGGAGTTGAACGCCGCGGCGCGGGAGCACGTGTCTTCGTGCTCTAGCTGTAGCGCGCTCGTCGAAACTCCGCTGTCCGCCGAGATTCAACAGCGGCTTGCCGCGATGGTCACGAAGGATCTGGCGCCGGTTCGACCCCTGTCTTTAACGCGGTATTTTTTATCGTTTCTGGCGTGCGCTTGGCTTGCCGTTCTGACCGGAGCTCTCCTGCTGGGCGGCGCGGGATGGCGTGTCAGCACGCTGCCGCAACAGCTCTGGCTGATTCCGGGCCTGCTCGTCCTGGCGATTGCGGCGCCGGCGCTTCTGGCGCGGCTCATGATCCCGGGCGCGCGAGTGTGGATCCGGCCGGCGCATCTGCTCTGGTTGGCGGCGATCTGGTTTGCCTTAGCCGCGCTTTTGATCTATCCGGCCCAATCGTACCCGGCCTTCGCGCGTTCCGCGAGCGCGTGCCTGCTAATCGGGCTCGGCTTCGCGGCAGTGGTCGCGAGCGCGGCATGGTTGATTCTTCAGCAAGGGTTCGTGACCGCGCCAGGAGTAGCGGCGATCACGGCTGGGGGGCTGGCGGGAACTAGTTCCCTGGCGCTGCAATTCATTTACTGCCCGCATCTGGACAGCGGGCATTTTGCGCTTGCGCACCTCGGGTCGTTCCTGCTCAGCATCGTTCTGGGATGGCTGCTGTTAAGAAACGCCGCCTTAGAACGACTTCGGAAGGCGTACACTGCGAATTGAAGGACATGGCGATGATCGAGCTACCGCTCAATGCACACGTCGATGCTCGCAACCACGGCTACTATGTTGCGGGAACCCGCATCTCCCTGGACAGCATAGCCTATGCCCTTCGTCGCGGCGAAACGGCCGAAGAGATGCTCGCCGACTTTCCCGCGCTCTGTTCTCGTAACAAGCTCGATGGCGCGATCGCTTTCATCGAGGCTCATCCAGCAGCGGTCGACGCCTACCTAACTGAAAAGACGGAACGGTGGGAGCGGGCTCGGAAGCTGAACCCGCCCGAACTCGTCGAGAAGGTTCGAAGACACCGAGAGGGCAGAGGCCTTAGGTCTGCTTGAGGGCGCGTCTACTTGCGGACGCGGATTTGCGATTCGCCATCGTGCGGGGATGTGCTGGCACTGGCGGCGACTATGGATCGAGTACTGATTTCGCACGACTTTGAAACCATGCCCGGTCACTTTTATCAGCTCCTGGAGCAGTCACCCTCCCCCGGACTCGTCCTTATTCCGCAGATCAGGGCCATTGGACAAGCGGTGGAAGACCTGCGCATCGCGTGGACATGCCTGGAAGCGGAAGAGTTCAAGAACCGAATCGTGTACCTTCCTTTGTAGAAGAGAAGCTCCGGAGATGAAGCCCCGGCAACAGGGCGTGTGGACAGATCCGTCAACGGAGCCTAGTTAAAATAGGCTCCGTTGGCTAATAAGTGAGCACGCGTTGAGGTCCGCCCTACAAAGCTGCCGTTTATAAAAAAAGGCCGCCCGGCGACGGGCGGCCTGAGTTTCTGAACGTTGCTCTACTAAATTCTTAGTAGTCCATGTCGGGGCCACCGTGGCCGCCCATGCCGCCCGGACCGCCGCCCGAGGACTTCTTCTCGGGGATCTCGGCGATCATCGCTTCGGTCGTCAGCATGAGAGCCGCGATCGAGCTGGCGTTCTGCAACGCCGAGCGCGTGACCTTGGTCGGGTCGATAACGCCCGCCGCCACCAGATCCTCGTACTCGCCCGAAGCGGCGTTGAAGCCGAAATTCGGGTTGTCGTTGTTGCGGATCTTCTCGATGATGATTGCGCCTTCCCAGCCGGCGTTGCCGACGATCTGGCGAACCGGCTCCTGGCAGGCGCGCTTGATGATGTTCACGCCGATCTGCTCATCGCCCGGAACTTCGAGCTTGTCGAGCGCCGAAGCCGCGCGCAGCAGCGCCACGCCGCCGCCCGCCACGATGCCTTCCTCGACCGCCGCGCGGGTCGCGTGCAGCGCGTCCTCGACACGGGCCTTCTTTTCCTTCATTTCGGTCTCGGTGGCCGCCCCGACTTTAATGATGGCAACGCCGCCCGCGAGCTTCGCCAGGCGCTCCTGGAGCTTCTCGCGATCGTAGTCCGAAGTGGTTTCCTCGATCTGGGCGCGGAGCTGTTTGATACGGCCCTGGATAGCGGTGTCCTTGCCGGCTCCTTCGATGATCGTGGTGTTGTCTTTGTCGACCACGACGCGCTTGGCGCGGCCCAGGTCTTCCAGGCGGACGCCTTCCAGTTTGATGCCCGTCTCTTCCATGATCGACTTGCCGCCGGTCAGGATAGCGATGTCCTCGAGCATGGCCTTGCGGCGATCGCCGAAGCCCGGAGCCTTTACGGCGCAGGCGTTCAGGGTGCCGCGGAGTTTGTTCACAACGAGCGTGGCCAGAGCCTCGCCTTCCACCTCTTCCGCGATCACGAGCAGCGGCTTGCCGGAACGGGCAATCTGCTCGAGAACGGGCAGCAGGTCCTTCATGTTCGAGATCTTCTTCTCATGATTCAGGATGTAAACATCCTCGAGGACCGCTTCCATGCGATCGGGATCGGAGATAAAGTAAGGAGAGAGATAGCCGCGGTCGAACTGCATACCTTCCACGGTGTCCAGCGACGTGACCATGGTCTTGGCTTCCTCGACCGTGATGACGCCGTCCTTGCCGACCTTGTTCATCGCCTCGGCAATGGTGTTGCCGATGGTGGTGTCGCCGTTCGCCGAGATCGTGCCGACCTGGGCAATCATGTCGCCGCTGACGGGCTTGGATTGCTTCTGCACGCTTTCGACAACCGCTTCGACCGCGCGCTCGATGCCGCGCTTCAGGGCCATCGGGTTGGCGCCGGCCGCAACGGCCTTCACGCCCTCGCGGTAAATTGCCTGGGCCAGGATCGTGGCGGTGGTGGTGCCGTCGCCGGCGATGTCGCTGGTCTTCGACGCCACTTCGCGCACCATCTGAGCGCCCATGTTTTCGAGCGGATCCCTCAGTTCGATTTCCTTGGCGACGGTGACGCCGTCCTTGGTAATCGTGGGGCCGCCGAATTTCTTCTCGAGCACGACGTTGCGGCCCTTGGGGCCCAGGGTGACTTTCACCGCGTCGGCGAGCTGATTCACGCCGCGGAGAATCGCCTGACGGGAATTTTCGCTGTAAACAATCTGTTTCGCTGCCATGTTTTTGAAGCTCCTTTACGCTACTTTCGACGCCGGCTTGGCCGCGCCTTCCAGAATGCCGAGAACCTCGTCCTCGCGCATGATCATGTACTCCTGGCCGTCGATCTTGATGTCGTTGCCCGAGTACTTGCCGAACAGAATCCGGTCGCCCGCCTTCACGTCCAGCGGAATGATTTTGCCGTCTTCCAGGCGCTTGCCCTTGCCAACGGCGACGACTTCGCCTTCCTGCGGTTTTTCTTTAGCGGAATCCGGGATGAACAGGCCACCAATCTTGGTTTCCTGCTCTTCGATCCGTTTCACAACGATCCGATCGTAAAGCGGTCGAATGTTCATTTTTTTAGCCTCCAGATGTTTCTTCAAGGTCCACTTTGAAATGAGTTTTTCGGGAACTCCCCGATGCCGAGCCCCGTTCATTATTGTTAGCACACTCCAGGGAAGAGTGACAATGATTTTCCGTAAGTGCATGATTCAGTTGTGCTTATTAAACGTGCAATGTGCCGCGTCATCCTCCTGGCGTGCATGCTTCCGTGCGCGGCCGCGCCGCCGGGGCAAACCCCGCCCGCTGCCGAAATGCAGACCCAGGACGCGCCCGTGCCGCTCACCTTTACGTCCCGGGTGAACCTGGTTCCCGTCACCGTCGTGGTGCGCGATGGCAAGGGCCGCGCCGTCGGCAATCTCACGAAGGAAGATTTCCGGCTCCTCAACAACGGGAAGTTGCAGGGGAACCGGCCCCTCCGCCTCCGGTCATCGCGACGCGATTCGGAGCTTACCTGTTCGATGACCTGCACCTTCGCTTCGGGGATTTGGTTCAGGTCGGTAACGCCGCCTTGCGGATGTAGGCCACCTCACTTCAGCCGGCGGACCGGGTCGCCATTTGCACCACCTCCGGGCAGACCACGCTCGAGTTCACCGCCGATCAGGCCAAGATGCAGGAGACACTGCGCCGCCTTCGGCTTTCGCCCACGGAAGGCGGTACCGGAACGAAATGTCCGGACATCGGCTTTTTCATGGCGGACCTCATCATCAATTAAAAACGACACGCGAGCGCTTGCGGTGGCCACTACGCAGTATCAGGCGTGCAGCAACAATCCCTATATCGACTCGGAAGACACGCTCATGATGGCCCAAAGCGCGTTGCCCGGCGGCGAGCGCGAAGCGAGGCTGGCACCGGCGCATTGAAGGACGTGGTCCGGGACAGCGAAGGTCAGATGATGGCAGCCAAAAATGCGCTGGTTGAAATCCCCTGATCGTCGAAATCCCCTGATCGTCTATTGATACCTGATCTCCGACGCCGCTTCGAACTTGCGGTACTCGCGGAACAGCGTTTCATTGCGAACCAGGCGCTTGCCCTGGCGCACCTGCAAGACGGAGCGCAGCGGGAGCAAGTGATCCACGTCGCCGATGCGCACCATGCCGTACTCCAGCGAGAATGTCGGCGACTGTAGCTCGAAATCCTTGGGCAGACCCGCGCCCTGCATCACGATGCGCCGCACCAGTCCCGTCTCCTCGTCGATGAAAACGCGCCCGTGATAACTGGCGGAGGCTTGCCGGTTGTTGAACGTCAGGATGAAATTGGAATTGTTCACCGGCACGTCGACATCGAACACCTGGCAGAGGACTCCGCCCGTCATCGCGCTCCCGGCCCACTTATACTGCGCCGAGATCTGAGGACGGAATATGGACTTCAGCATCGAACCGAACTCCCCGCGCGAGTGTACCCCTTCCAGCGCGTCGCGCTGCTGATGCGACGCCTGGCCGTTCACCTGGAGAGTGCGATATCCCTCCTTGCCGTTCTCGTACGTGAGCTCCTCGATCAGCGCATCCGCCTCGCGGAACAGGTCCGGTCTTTTCACCGGAGTGATCAAACGCCGCGTCTCCCGGTTGCACCGGAAATTCGGCAGCCGCGTGGAGTACGACAAGGCGCTGGCCGAGTTCTCGTCCCAAAGCCGCTGCTGCTCGGCCGCCGGCTTGGCGGCGTCCGCGTTCAGATGAACGGGGTCGACCTCTGGCAGCGTCACCTCGGAGTAGTCTTCCTCCACCGGCGCCGCCGCGCCCGCCCCCGGGCTGGACCCCGGCTGAACCGCCGTCTCGCCGGTACCCACGACGCGGAACTTCACCGTGCGGGTCAGGACGTTGCGGCCCTGTCGCACGTTCAAGCGCGCCTCGAACTCTCCAGCGCCCAGCCGCGCCCCCCGCAAGGTCGCCATATAAGGGAACTCGTGTTTCTGTTCGCCGACCGCCGATGTATGTCCCTCGGTGGTGTCGTTGCGAATACGGTCCGTGAAGGGCAGCGGAGATCGCCCGACCACCCGTCCATTCCTCAGGATCTCGAGACTCAGTTCCGGTTGCGCGCCGAGGTGTTCCGGGTAGATCAGGGCGTAGATCTGCAGATCGAACGGCTCGTTCGCATGGAAGACCGGATCGAGCAAAGGAGCGATTGCCTTACCGTCGTAACTCAACACCTGGTCCGCCTCGAATTTGTCGGCGGCCCCGGTGAACGGCCTCACCATCAGAGCGTCGCTCACGTCGAAGCCGGGTAGGCCGCGGGCGGTGCGCAGCGGCTCGCGGACCCCTCCGGACTTGCCGGCAATCAGATCCTCCACCCGCGCTTCCAGCGTGTACTGGCCCGCGGGCAACTGGACCTCGCGCAAGTAATAAAGGTTGCCGCCGCGGCGCGCGTCGAGTTTCCGCTGCGGACCGCGCAGGGCAACCTCCTTGCTCGCCTGCCAGACAATCTTGCCCGCCGCGTTGCGCGCCATCTGGGTGACGCGGGCGCGGGCCGCATACGTGCCCGCATTACCGTCGACGTCGAAATGCAATGCGCTAAGGGGAGACTCAACCAGCAGGAAACCCCGAGTAGGCCCGGTGAACGTCTCGAAATTCGAGCCGCCGTCGGTTTCCACGATGCCGCCTCTCGCGCCCGAAAAACTGCGCTCCGTGCCGAACTGCTGAGTGCCGCGCGCCGAAATCCGCACGAAACGCGTGTAGACGGGGATGTCGGTGGACAGGCTCGGCAGGGCCGCCGTGGAAGGCGGAGCCGTTGGCGTCTCGGGCGTTTTCGATTCGGCAGATGCCGTGAGGACGGCTGCATCGAGGGCTTTCGGGTCCCGGATCAACGTGCCGCCGGTGCTCTCGCCCAACGACAGGAAAGCCTTGCTCGCATTCTTCGATCGGACTTCGGCCGGATCGAGCACCACGACGCGAATCGAGTTGGACCGGCAGAACTCGACGATCTGGTTCAGGGTGGTCTCGCCTTCGGTGGAGAGAGGCGGGTTCTCCACAATCGTGACCAGCAGCCGGAGGCCGGATTGATGGGCCAGCGCTTGGGCGGCCCCGTCGAGCGCGCTCAGGAACGCGGGCGTATCACTGTCGCGGGCTTCCCGCGCGGCGCTCAGGAAGGTTTGTTCGAACGTCTTACCGGGGCTCTTTCCATCCAGCGGCGCGCTATCCAGGCTGCCGGTCCGCCGAAGCTCGGCCATCGAGCCGCTCTCCTTCATCCACTGGCGCGCGGTCGACGCCGCGGCGCGCGCTGCAATGCGCGCATGCTCGGCCCCGGTCGGTCCGAAAAGGAAAATCGCCGACCGCCCTTCCGCGAAAGCGGGCAAGACCGGGGCGGCGGAAAACAGCGCGAGGAGCGCCAGACCTGCTCGGTACCGCATCGCTTCGATTATCCGCCTATTTGCCACCGCTTTAATTTCGGCAGAAGTTTCCTGACTACCATTGTCGTGAGGATAAAGAGCAGCACCCCCAGTCCAATGGAGATCTGCGTGAACCACGGACCCAGCAATTCGTGCGCGTCGGAAACGCCCTCCGCCCGGTAGCCGAACCCGAACGTGTCAGGTCCGATCCAGAGCCCGGTACGGTCGGGAAACAAGGGCTTCAAGAGGCCGGCCAGGACGAAGCTCGCGCCCATGATATATCCGACGAAGGCGATCAGAAAGACAGCGAACCCGTGAATGCCGGTCATGGCCCAGCGGAAACTCGCCTTCAGGATGGTCCAGGGCGAGAACGAGGAGCGGGCGCGGCGCACTAGGGCGCCGCTCGAGTAATCGCGCGCGAGTTCTTCGGGCGGTCCGAGCCGCGCGAGGGTCTCGGGAACCGTCAGGCTGGATTCGGCGATGCGATCGCGAACGTGCGTGCGAATCTCCTCGACGATATCCTCCCGCTCCGCCACGCTCAAACCGGCCAGCGCCTTGCGAAGCCGGGCGACATAAACTTCGATGGGATCATCGGGTGTCATTTGCATTGCTCCTTCTTGGAAACCAGCGGGCCGACGAGAGCGCTCAAGCCCGCCGCGAATTCGATCCATGCGTCAGCCATCCGGGTGGCGCGAGCGCGGCCCTGGCGGGTGAGCGAGTAGTATTTGCGGGGATGGCCGGACTCGGATTCCACCCACTGGGAATCGACCAGCCCATCCTGGCGCAGCCGGTTGAGGATGGGATAGATGGTGCCTTCCGACAGCACCAGGTTCGAATGCTGTTCCAGCGCCCGCAGAATCTCCAGCCCGTAGCTGCGGCCGGGCGCGAGAACGGCCAGAACCGCCAGTTCCAGGCAGCCTTTGCGAAGCTGGGCTTCCCACTTTGCGCCGTCGTCCTCGCGCCCGCTATTACCAAGCATGGGACGATACCTTGTATCGCATAGTAATATGCTATGCCTAACCACCGGACAGGTCAACACAAATTCAATCGGGAATCGCGCATCCGAGATGCTCGCTCTTGGTGCTGACGACGACGATTATGAGTCCGGGCGGCGCGATTAGGGGACAGGTTTGATATCACAATAGGTGCATAGGTGTTTAGGTGTTTATCCGTTTGGGTGTATAGTTGCCGTATGGAAGAAGCCGTCCGGTGGAACATCAAGGTCTCCAGGGAAACGGACCTGACGCTGCGCACTTTTCTGGGTGCCCGCGGCATGAAGAAGGGCGACCTTTCGAAATTCATCGAGGAAGCCGTGCGCTGGCGCGTGTTCGATCGCACTGTCCAGGACATCAAGGCGCACAACGCCGATACCGGCCCGGGCGAGTTGCAGAGCCTCATTGATGAAGCCGTGCGCGAGGTTCGCGCGGAGCGTCGCGCTAAAGGGAAGGCCGACAAAGCCTGATGCGCGTGGTAGTCGATACCAACATCCTGGTTTCGGCGCTCATGGTCCAAACAGGGCACCCGGCCACGATCTATCGCGCGTGGCGGGAGGGGTTTGTCACGCTTCTGATCTGCGCGGAGCAGCTTGACGAACTTCGCGCCACGCTGCGAAAGCCCGCGGTCGCCGAGCGAATCCAACCATACAAAGCCGGCCGCATGGTCAACCAACTGAAAGAGCTTGCGGAACACGTCGGGCGGATTCCACATGTGGAGCGCTCCCCGGATCCTACCGGCGATTTCCTCCTGGGCCTGTCGGAAGCCGGCCAGTCCGATTATCTCGTGACGGGCGACAAGCGCGAACTCCTGGTCCTCAACCGTCACCACGCCACACGCATCGTGTCCGCTAAGGAATTCGCCGCGCTGTTTGAATGAGCGGTTCCGTCGCAACCCCTGCTACCATTTGAGTTCCCGAATATGCACTGGAAACTGTCCGTCTTCCTGGCTGGCGCTTCTCTTTTCGCGCAAACCGCCCCCATCGCCTTTTCCGGCGCGCGCATCATCCCCATCGCCGGACCGGAGATCCCGGACGGAGTGCTCGTCGTCCAGAACGGTAAAATCCTGGCGGTCGGTCCGGCCGCATCCACGCGAATCCCTCCGGATGCGCAAAGGCAGGATCTGCGCGGCAAGATCGTGATGCCGGGCCTGGTGGATTCGCACTCCCATATCGGCGGACCGGAAGGCGCGGACTCGAGCGCTCCCATCCAGCCCGACGTGCGCATTCTGGACTCCGTCAACCCGCGTAGTTCGTCCATCCAGAAGGCGCAGGCCGGCGGCATCACCACCGCCAATGTCATGCCCGGCTCCGGCCACCTGCTCAGCGGCCAGACGCTCTATCTGAAGTTGCGAGACGGGAACACCATTGACGATCTGCTGATCCACACGGCGGACGGCCGGATTGCCGGCGGCATGAAGATGGCGAACGGCACGAACTCCATCCGGGCCTCCCCATTCCCCGGGACTCGCGGCAAGTCGGCGGCGCTCGTGCGGGAACAGTTCATCAAGGCCCAGGAATACCGGGACAAGATCCAGAAGGCCGCCGGCGACGCTTCCAAGCTGCCTCCGCGCGATCTCAAGATGGAAGGCCTCGTCGAAGTGCTCGACGGCAAGCGCACCGTGCAGTTCCACACCCACCGCGCCGACGACATCCTGACCGCGCTGCGCCTGGCGAAGGAATTCAACTTCCGCATCGTGCTGCACCACGTGAGCGACGCGACGCTGGTGGCGAATGAGATCGCGAAAGCCGGCGCGCCCGTTTCCCTGATCGTGATCGACAGCCCGGGCGGCAAGCTGGAAGCCCTCAACGTTTCTTTCGGCAGCGGCGCGGCGCTCGAAAAGGCCGGCGTGTTGACCGGCTTCCACACCGACGACGGCATCACCGATTCCCGCCTGTTGTTACGCTCTCCCGCGCTGGCCGTCCGCGCTGGAATGTCGCGCGAGAAAGCGCTCTACGCCGTGACGATGGCGAACGCGAGAATGCTGGATCTGGATTCGCGCGTTGGCTCGTTGGAGCCCGGCAAGGACGCCGATTTCGTTGTCCTGTCGGGCGATCCGCTCAGCGTCTATACACATGTACTGCAAACCTGGATCGAGGGCAAGAAGGTGTTCGACCGCTCCGATCCAAAAGACCACCTGTACGCCGTGGGCGGGGTCGGCGCGAGCCACGACCCTGGCGAGTTGCACGTCGACGAAGAGGAGGAACGATAATGCGCGCCGCTCTCTTCACGCTCTTACTCCCCGCGCTCGCCTGCGCCCAGATCGCAATTCAAGGCGATACGGTTTACACCATGGCCGGAGCGCCGATTCCGAACGGCGTCGTTTTGATCCGCGATGGAAAGATCGAACGCGTCGGGTCTGCCTCGCAAGTTCCCATCCCGGCGGGCTACAAGAAACTCCAGGCGAAGGTCGTGACACCGGGCCTGGTGGATGCTCACTCGACGCTCGGACTCTCCGGAGCGCTGAACGTCCCGGCCGATCAGATGCAAGTGGAGCGTTCGTCCGCCATGCAGCCCGAACTGCGCGCCATCGATGCGTACAACCCACGCGAGCAGTTGATCGAATATGTGCGCCGTTTCGGCGTGACGACGATTCACGCCGGTCACGGTCCCGGCATCCTGATCTCCGGGCAGACCATGATCGCGAAGACGGCGGGCAACACCGTCGAAGAAGCGACGATCGTGCCGTTCGCGATGGTCGCGGCGACCCTCGGTGATGGCGCGCGCGAAAGCGGCGCGGGAAAATCGCCGGGTTCGCGATCCAAGGCGGCGGCGATGCTGCGCGCCGAATTGATCAAGGCTCAGGAGTTCCCGAACAAGAAGGAGCCGGGCCGCGACATCCACCTCGAAACTCTGGGGCGCGTGGTCAAAGGCGAAATCCCCCTCCTGGTGACGGTTCATCGCGCCGACGACATCCTCACCGCCATCCGCATCGCGAAGGAGTTCCACCTGAAGCTGGTGCTGGACGGCGCGGCCGAGGCGCACCTGGTGCTGGACGAGATCAAGGCTTCGGGATACCCGGTGATTCTGCACCCGACCATGTTCCGCGCGGGGGGAGAGACCGAGAATATCAGCTTCGAGACGGCCTCCCGGCTGCGCGCCGCCGGTATTCCGTTCGCGCTGCAGAGCGGGTACGAGGGCTATGTCCCAAAAACGCGAGTCATCCTGTTTGAAGCGGCGATTGCCGCGGCGAATGGCCTGACTTTCGAGCAGGCTCTTTCGAGCATCACCATCGACGCCGCGCGGATTCTCGGAATCGACAAGCGGGTCGGCTCGCTCGAGCCGGGCAAGGACGCCGACGCCGCGCTTTATGACGGAGACCCTTTCGAGTACATGAGCCACTGCATCGGAGTCGTTCTGAACGGCGCTGTGGTCAGCGACGTCCGCCAGTAAACGGCTATCCTGAATATTATGGCGCCGGACCAGCAGCCCACCAACATCCAGATTTCGAAGCGCGGCGATTATCGCGACAGCTACGCCAACAGCGTGCAGGTCCGCATGACCATGTGGGACTTCTTTCTCACCTTCGGCGTCATGTCCGACGCCAACGCGGAGCGCGTTCTGATTGAGGCGTTTCAAGGAATATACCTGAGCCCCCAGCAGGCCAAGGCCCTGTCGAATATTCTTCAGCAGAACATCATTCAATATGAGGGAGCGTTCGGCGAGATCCGCCTCGAGCCGCAGTCCGCGGCCGGCGGAGTGATCCAGTAATCAGGTGCGCGTTCCGGTGTTCGAGGCGTCCACGCCGGCACGAGCGCCGAGCGCCACGTCCTACGCCATCTTGTTTGCGGCCTTCGTACTCGTGGCGCTGGCCATCCACGGGCCATATCTGACGCTGCCGTACTTCTGGGATGAGTTGGGCCAGTTCGTTCCCGCCTCCCTCGACATCCTGCGCGACGGCGCGCTGGTGCCGCACTCCACCGTGCCCAACGTGCACCCGCCCGGCGTCATGCTCTATCTCGCGCTGGTCTGGCGGATCTTCGGGTACTCCATCGTGGCCACGCGCGTCGCGATGCTCCTGGTGGCCGCCGCCGGGCTCTACGTATCGTTCCTACTCGCGATTCGCTTGGGCCGCGGCGTCCCGGGCGCGCCGGCGTTCACCGCCGTGCTGCTCCTCATCGCGACTCCGCTGTTCTTCACGCAGGCGATGATGGCCCAGCTCGATATGCCGGCGATGGTGCTAAGCGCCCTGGCGCTGCTGCTGTTTATCGAGGACCGTTTCGCCTGGTCGGCCGCGGCTTGTACGGCGCTGGTGCTGGTGAAGGAGACCGGAGCCATCGCGCCGGTGCTGTTCGGAGCCTGGCTCGGCTTGCGCGAAAAGCGCTGGCGGGAGGCATCCTATTTCCTCGCCCCATTTGTGCCGCTCGCGGCCTGGATCTACCTCCTTTGGAGCAAGACCGGCAACGTGCTGGGCGATGCGGGCTTCGCCCACTACAACGTCGCCTGGTCGCTTCACCCCGTGCGAATCGCCGCGGCCGTGGTCCGCCGGCTGTATTTCCTGTTCGTCGCCGACTTCCGGTGGATCGGCACGCTGGTTCTTTGGCGGGCGCGCCGCGCCATCCGCGGCAAGGCGTGGACCGTCGCCGGCCTGTTCGGCGTCCTGCACGTGGGCGCGATGTGCGTCTTTGGAGGCGCCGCTCTGGAGCGCTATCTGCTCCCGGCGTTCCCGATTCTGTACGCGGCGATGGGCGCGGCCTGGTCCCACCTGGAACGGAAGACTCGGCTGATCACGCAAGCCGCCTGCCTGCTGGGCCTGTTCGCCGGCTTTTTCTGGAACTCGCCGTATCCCTTCCCGCTCGAAAACAACCTGGCGATGGTCGATTTCGTGGACCTCCAGCGGGCCGCGGCCGGGTATCTCGAGGACCACGCCCCCGGCGCGACGGTCGCCACCGCGTGGCCCTACACGGCGGCGCTCCGCGAGCCGGATTTTGGGTTCGTTTCGAATCGTTTTCCGGTCGTCGAGACGGAGGATTTCCACGTTGCCAACGTGACCGGCAAGGTCGCG
>JANXRE010000099.1 GCA_025353165.1 Acidobacteriota bacterium
CTCAGGTTGGCCGCCGGCCCGTGCAAGTTTTTGGTCGTATTCATGACTGCACCTCGGTTTCCGCCTAGTATATAGATTTTTGCTGGCTGGACCGAGCGGGCCGAGTTAGCCGAGAATCAGGGAATGCAATCGATCTCGCGCAGGAAACTCTTGGCCGCCTCGATGGCGGCATTGCCCGTTGGCGCCGCTCCATGGCAACTCGCGCACGGAATAAACGCTGGAGGCAAACTCAAAGTGATCGTCTGCGGCGGCCATCCCGGCGATCCCGAGTACGGCTGCGGTGGAACCATCGCCCGGTACACGGATCTGGGGCACGACGTGGCGATCCTGTACATGAACCGGGGCGAAAAGCACTGTCCCGCCGGACCGGACGACCCCGGCGCGACGGTCCGCGTCGCGGAAGCCCGCCGGGCATGCGAAATCCTGAAGGCGCGGCCGCTCTTCGCGCCCCAATGCGATGCTCACGCGATCGTGGACAATTCGCATTACGACGAATTCCGCCGCATCCTCGAAGACGCGAAGCCGGACGTCGTGTTCACGCACTGGCCGATCGACGAACATCGCGATCACACCGCGCTATCGCTGCTCGTGCACGACTCCTGGATGAAGATGGGGCACAAGTTCGTGCTCTACTATTACGAAGTCGGCGAAGACACTCTCATGTTCGCGCCCACGGATTACGTCGACATATCGGCCGTGGAACCGCGGCGGCGAGCGGCCTGTTACGCCCACGCCTCGCAGACCCCTGACCGGTTCTATCCGAAACAGGCGCTCATTTCGGGCTTCCGCGGCGCGGCATCCGGCTTCGCGCACGCCGAAGCTTTCGTGCGCCACATCCGCAGCGCGGGCGGCCTACTGCCGGGCTAGACGCAGGAGTTTGTCTGGTTCGACCACTCCAACTGAACGACGTACCCCCCCAGCATCTTCGACTGCCAGGCGCAAATATCGCCTATTTCTCCGTTGGCGGCGTCGTACCAGCCCTGCCCGGGAATCGGATCGGTGATCGCTTCGCAGAGCTCGTGCGACGTAACCTCGGTCAGCGCGTCGATCGCGGCCCCTCCGCCAGCACACCCGCTGCAATCCGGATACGGCAGCACGCCATAGAAGATCTGGCCATGAATACTGCTGTGGTATCCGCAAAAATTCTGACAGGATTGAGCGCCGCTCGAAGTGACGGTCACCCCCGTCGGCAGGAAAACCATATACAGCGTGTTCGCGCCGGGCTGAGGAAAGTTCGCATTGGAAGAGATTGCATTCTGTAGAAAACTCTGGATATCCACGTCGTCTACCGAGGAGCCCGGCGAGGAGTTGGAGACCACCGCCGTCCCAATAAACTGGCCCTGGCCGATGGTCAGGCCCGCCGTGCTGTATTCGCCCAATTGGTCCAGTAACGGACTCGTGACGATGTACTGCAGGAACTGATTCATCTGGGCCGCCACGTCGCTCATCGGAGAGCTCAGCCAGGCGGCGTCCCAAAACACGCTGAAGACGTTGACATTCTGCAGCAGCGGGCCGCCCCGATAGGTCAGTTGTGCGGCGATTGCGGGCGCCGCGGCGGCCACGCCGCTTCTCAGCGGGACAATGTTGATGATGCCGGGATCCATAGCCATGTTGTGCCTCCTCTGCATAATACTCCGTTTTTTTGGGAATGCGTTCACACACCTCCGCCTCCCCGCTAACCCGCACATCCTAAAAGGGATCTGTCCATTGCGCCGAATTCGCTGAGCCGTTTTCGACCTTTCGCTCGATATGCTGAGAGTGGGAA
The DNA here is from genome assembly GCA_025353165.1 of Acidobacteriota bacterium. Lineage (GTDB taxonomy): Bacteria > Acidobacteriota > Terriglobia > Bryobacterales > Bryobacteraceae > TMP-7. The sequence goes on from JANXRE010000099.1 coordinate 1,766, forward strand.
GAGGCCAATGTCCGAAATTATCTACAAACTTCAGCCAGACCGCACCCTCAGCCTTCGGGGTTTCGACGGATTTGGGGCCGCCGCCGCCCTCCATTCCGCGACCCCCACCGGCTTCACAGTCTCCGGCGTGTTCCGCGACCCCGCCGATTTCGCCGTGCTCATGCTGCACGATGCCGACGATTTCTACGAGCACCCGTCCATCCGCCACCTCCCCGATTTCGATTTCAGCGGGTTGACCCTCACCTTCGATGTCGCCTATTCCCCCGGCCTGATGCCGCTCGATTCGCCGAAATACGCGACCATCGACTGGCCCTTCCTCGACGTCGCGCCGCTCGCCGGGCCCGCGGTCCAAATCCGCCTCTTCGATCACGCCGTCCAGACCGCGGGCCAATACACCACCGCCTCGGGTCAGTTCACAATCGTCGACAACGGGTTGCAGCAGTACGACCGCGTCACTCTCTGGTATCTGAATTACGCTTTCGATTACATCGTGCCGCCAGTCGCGTGCGCCTACGCGTTCACGCCGAATGGAGCCGGCTTCCGGCACCGGGTCACCGTCTCCGAAATCGCCTACTCCTACACCGAGAAGGCCGGCGATACCCCCAGCTCCATCGCGCAGGGCATGGTCCTCGCGCTAGCCGCCGGCGGCAGTGTGACGGCGGTGGCCTCCAGTCGCGTGGACATCCGTGCCAGTCGCGACGACGGGCAGGCCGTTACGGTCTCGTCCTCCGCCAGCGCTGCCACATACACCCTGTACGGCGTCGGCGCGGCGACGGTGGCGGCGGCGCTCGCGTCCCAGATCAACGGCGTCGATTGGGCTCACTCCGGAGTGGCGCTGCCACTGGCCGCGTCCACCGCCGGCAACATCGTCACGGTGCGGTGCGCCCAGCCCGGCGACGATGGCAACTCCATCACCATGTATTCCGTCGGCAAGAACGCCCGGCTCACGACCGTCGAAAATTGGGTTCGTTTCGTAAATGGCAGCTCGCAGGCCACCTGGCGGATCACCGTCGACTTCACCGGGCTCGGCATCTCATCCGTCCGGCAAATGTGGCTCACCTTCGCGCCGGAACTCTCAATAGGACAGGCACTTGCGCCGGTGGAGTGGCAGGCGGTGTTCTCCAACTGGGGCCTGTCCGGGCCCGAAAACTCCAAGCGCTTGCAGGTGGCCGGACCCGGGAGCGTTCACATCGAGGACGACGATCCCCGCTGCACGCTCTCTTCCGGCTGGGCCGTTCAATCCGGGTTCTATACCCGCGGTTTCGCCCGCTGCTCGAAGAACCAGGGAGACGCGGTCCGGGTCGTTTACGGATGCGGCTCGACGCACGACCTCTACCTCGGAACCTCGCTCTACCCGGACCGCGGCCAGTTCACCGTGCAGTTGGACGGCGTCACCCTGCCGGCTCCGCTCGATACCTCGCTCGCCGTCGATTCGGAAGTCGTCACCCGGCGCATCGTTGCGCCGTATCTGGCTCCCGGCACTCACGCGCTGACGTTGACCCACGCCGATGCGAAGCCGGTCTACTTCGACTTCCTCGAAGCGGCTGTCCCGTCCGACATACCGGCGCCGCTGCCCGCCGCCACCGACCTCTCGCCGGCGCTCGATTACTCCACCGACCACACCTACAAGCTCTCTCCGGAGCGCCTCCTGTGGAACTTCGACCAGTTGGGATTCAGCGGTCCGATGAACGAGTACATCGGCGTGTTCTGGTGGAACCAGAGGGTCCGATCCGGCGGATCGATTCCTTTAGTCTCGGTCACGTTCAACGGAACCTTCGTGCCCGGCGACCAGATCTTCCTCGAACTCGGCGGCGACGCAAAGAAGAACATTCCCGCTCAGATCCTGGGAAAGACTGTGCTTCCCAATGAAACCAACGCCACGTTCGCATCGCACTTCGCCGCCTTCATCAGCGCCGCTTCCGTCGGAGTCTGGGCCGCGGCCCAGGGCGCGGTTCTCAACATAACGGCGCAATCCCCGGCCCCAGCCTATTCGCTGGCCTTCAAAGCGCGGGCGGAAACCGGCGCGGGATCGTCCGGTTCCGTTTCTTTCACTGGCTCGCTACAGGGCGGCGTGGAAGGCGATTGGGTCATCGATCCATCCATCGTGCCCGTGCTGAATCGGGCCGCCCGGGACTGGCACGGCGACATGTTCGCCCAAGCCCAGCAGCGCAAACGCGAGTTGACCGTTGCGTGTTCGATGGAGTTGGTGAACCCGCCGGCCGGTTTCCCGGCCCTCTTCCCCGATGGCACATCCGTCGAAACCAGCGTCGGCTTCGCATCGCTACGCTCCACCCATTGCGCCTTCAATTCGACTGTCCTCGGCTACCAGACGAACGTCTATCTGGCCATCGCCGCCATGATGGACTTCGCGGGCCTCGTGCCCAATCTCCAATTCGGCGAATTCTGCTGGTGGTACTTCCCGTCCGGCGGCGGTATGGGTTTCTACGACGCCGAGACGAAATCGCTCGCCCACGCCGCGCTGGGACGCGACCTTTACGTTTTCCAATCGGCCGGCGACGATCCGAATGTCAACGGCGGCGCCGACGCGCTCTTTCTCCGAAACAGGCTGCGCGACCATGTCGCCAGCTTGGCCGCGTCGGTCCGCGCGGCTGACCCCGCGGCGCGCTTCGAAGTCTTGTTCCCCTATGATGTCAACTACCCGAATTCCGTCGGCATTCACTCGCTCGGCGGACGATTGTTGCGCTTCCTAAACTTCCCGGTGGAGTGGCAGAGCAAGCCGACGAGCGGCCTCGACCGGATCAAGATGGAGGGCCTCGATTTCGGCGCCTACTCGCGCAACCTGGACCTCGCGGCGGAGACGATGCGCTTCCCGCTAGATTTCGGCTGGCCCAAAGACTCGGTCCGCTACATGATTCCGGTTTTCAACGGAGGATGCCCCTGGGTGCGGGAATACCGGCTGGCCAGCAGCCTGGGGTTGAAGGCCATCAACTTTTGGGCTTTCGATCATTTCTGCATCTTCGGTTTGGACGTGACCTCGCTGGGGCGCTCGGCCCGCGCCGTCAGGGTATGAGCCCGTGGCGCACGCACACCTGCGTGCCGCGTC
>JANXRE010000122.1 GCA_025353165.1 Acidobacteriota bacterium
GGCGCACGCACTCCTGCGTGCCGCGTCGCCAAGGAGTGCGTGCGCCACGACGGTAACAGTCGATTATTCCAGCTTCTCCACGAGGATCTTACTCGCCTGCTCCGCGCGGAACGCACGCAGCTTGTCGCGCAATTCCGGGCGGCTCACCCCCAGAATCGCGACGGCCAGCAGCGCCGCGTTGATCGCTCCCGCCTTGCCGATCGCCAGCGTGCCGACCGGAATCCCGCCCGGCATCTGGACCGTGGAGAGCAGCGAATCCATGCCTTTCAACGCTTGGCTCTCGATGGGCACCCCGAGGATAGGAAGAATGGTGTGGGCGGCGATCACTCCTGCCAGGTGCGCCGCGCCACCGGCGCCGGCGATGATCACCTGGATCCCGCGGCCTTCCGCCGCCTCGGTGTACTCCCGCACCAGGCCCGGGGTCCGATGCGCGGATGCCACCCTCGATTCGTGCGGTACGCCGAAGCGCGACAGCGTCTCCGAAGTGTGCCGCATCGTATCCCAATCGGACTTGCTCCCCATGATCACGCCGACCAGTGGGTGTTCGGTAGCGACTGCCATAGATTATTGCCCCTGAGCCAGGGAGAATCCCGGCTGCCCGCCGTAGTTGCGGAGATATTCGGTTTTCACGACTTCGATGCCGAGCCCGTGGACGCGGGCCAGCAGCGCCAGGATTTTCGGGTGCGTGGCGTCGGCGCCCTGGAACCGGCACCGGAAGCTGTCGGTGCAGAACGTTTCCTGCATTCCATCCGGCCACACCTTGACGCCGCGATTGGACATCATATTCAGTTCGAGCCCGTCGCCGTTGGCCTGTGCCACGAGTGGGCCGAGAGTCATCGGATCTCCCGACGCCCATTCCACGTACACGTCGATGCCCACCAGTTCCGAGGGCTCTTGCGGCATCAGCGCCACCGCCTTCGGCGGTTCCGCGGCCGCGGCGTAATGCACCGGCTTTAGTTGCTGCGGTTTCTGGCCGACACGCGCGGCGACGGCCTCGGCGAACTCCTTGGTCCCCACCTTCTGTTTGCTTATGTCCTCGCGATAGATGTCGTAAGTATGAACGCCATCCTCTATCGTTTTCAGCCACGCGTTGTGCACCAGTTCGGCGACATCGGGCTGGCCGATGTGGATCAGCATCAGCACCGCGCCCAGCAACAGCCCCGAGGGATTCGCCAGATTCTGCCCTGCGCGGCGCGGCGCGGATCCGTGGATCGCTTCAAACATGGCGCACTGCAGGCCGATGTTCGCCGACCCGGCGATTCCCACCGACCCGGCGATCTGCGCCGCGACGTCGGAGAGAATGTCGCCGTAGAGATTCGGCATGACGATGACATCGAACACTTCCGGAGTATCGGCCATCTTCGCCGCGCCGATGTCCACGATCCAGTGCTCTTTCTCGATGTCCGGGTATTCGGCCGCCACCTCATCGAAGGTCTTGTGGAACAGGCCGTCCGTCATCTTCATGATGTTGTCTTTCGTGAAGCACGTGACCTTCTTCCGGTTGTGCAGCCGCGCGTATTCGAAAGCGTACCGCGTGATCTTTTCACAACCCGGTTTCGAGATCAGCTTCAGGCACTCCATGACATTGGTGCTGAGGCGGTACTCGATGCCGGCATACAGGTCTTCTTCGTTTTCGCGGACAATGACGATGTCCATCCCCGGGTGCTTCGTCTTGACGAACGGATTGTACGCGACGCACGGCCGGACGTTGGCGTACAGGCCCAGCGCCTTGCGAGTGGTGACGTTCAAGCTCTTATATCCGCCGCCCTGGGGCGTCGTGATGGGCGCTTTTAAAAACACCTTCGTGCGCCGCAGCGATTCCCAGGAGCTGGCCGCGATGCCGGTGGTATTGCCGCCGAGGTAGACTTTCTCGCCGATCTCGATCGTTTCGATACCGAGTCTCGCTCCCGCCGCTTTCAGGATAAGGAGCGTGGCGCCCATGATTTCGGGGCCGATGCCGTCGCCATGGGCGACTGTGATAGGGACAGACTTCATGCAAGAATAAGCTATCACAAACGGAATCGGCAGCGCAGAATGGGGAAAAATTCTACTATAGACGGAAACTGTACATGTAGAGTAGAATTATGGTAACGGCATTGGGCCATTCGAGCGCTGGATGAAAGACTACCTCGCCCTCACCAAACCCCGCATCACCTGGCTGATCCTCGTCAGCACGGGGGTTGGCTACTACTTCGGAGCAAGGTTGGGCTGGAATTGGTACACGCTGTTCCACACGATCATGGGAACTGGCCTGATCGCTTCGGGAACCGCAGCCCTGAATCAATGGTTTGAGCGCGATGCCGATGCGAAGATGCGCCGCACTCAGATGCGGCCCCTTCCGTCCGGCCGCTTGTCGCCGCGAAAGGCGCTGGTCTTCTCGATCTTTCTCTCGATTGCGGGATTCGTGGAACTCGCTTGGGGCGCGAACCTGTTGACCGGTTTGCTGGGCTTGTTCACGCTGCTCACCTATCTCTTTATCTACACGCCGCTGAAAAGCCGGTCGCCGCATTCGACCACGGTCGGCGCGATTCCCGGCGCGATGCCGCCGCTCATCGGGTTTGCCGGCGCGGCCGCAACGCTTACAACCGAGGCCTGGATCCTCGGCGCAATCCTTTTCCTCTGGCAGTTTCCGCATTTCTACGCCATCGCCTGGATGTATCGCGAGGACTACGAGCGCGCCGGCATCCGTATGCTTCCGGTGGTGGAACCCGACGGCGAGTCCACCGCGCGGCGCATGGTGTTCTTCTCTCTGGCGCTGGTTCCCATCAGCCTGCTTCCCAGGTTCTGGGCCATGGCCGGGAACATTTATTTCGCCGGAGCGGTGCTGATTGGCGCGATGTTCGTGTATTATTGCTGGCGGCTTTTGAATGACCGTACCAAGGTGCGTGCCCGCAGCGTGCTGCTGGCCTCCGTGGTTTACTTGCCGATTCTTTATGGCCTCATGGTCCTGGACCGCGCGGGCCTGTAGCGTCTCCGCGCTTTGCCTGCTGTCGTGGGCTTGCCGCCAGCAGCCGCCCTTGCCTGCCTACGGCGTAGTCCCGGAATTCCATCTTACGGCGCAGACCGCGCAGCCCTTTGACAGCCGCTCCCTTCAGGGAAAGGTCTGGGTGGTGGATTTCATCTTTACGAACTGTCCCGGACCGTGCCCCCGCATGACCTCGCAAATGAAGCAGGTACAGCGCGCGACGGATATTCGCCTCGTGTCGATTTCCATCGACCCGAAACGCGACACGCCGGAGGTGCTGGCTGCGTTTGCCCAAAAGTTCCATGCCGACTTGAGCCGGTGGGTCTTTCTGACCGGACCTCGCGAGACGATTCAGCACTTGAGCCGGAACGTCTTCCTGCTGGGAGACGTGGACGAAACGCTCCAGCATTCGACGCGCTTCGTCCTGGTCGACCGCAAGTCGCGGATTCGCGGTTTCTACGAAACGTCCGGCGCGGACAGCATTCCGAGACTCGTCGCCGATATAAAATCGCTGGTGAAGGAAACAAATTGATTGGCATTCACGACCTGCCCATAATCAACGCAACGTTAAACGGCACGGCGGCGGTGCTCCTGGCGTGGGGCTACACGCTCATCCGGCGCCACAAAATCGAGAGCCACAAGAAAGTGATGCTGGCGGCCTTTTTTGTTTCCACGGTGTTCCTCATCTGCTACATCACCTATCACGTGGGGCGCGGCGGAGGCGTGACGAAATTCCAGCACACCGGTTGGATCCGCGGGATGTATTTCGTCATCCTGACGACGCACACGATCCTGGCGGCAACGGTGCCGTTGCTCGCGGTGATCACGCTGCGGCTCGCCCTGAAAGAGCGCTTTCAAAAACACCGCGCCATCGCGCGATGGACCCTGCCCATCTGGATGTACGTCAGCGTCACCGGCGTGATCGTCTACCTGATGCTCTACCGGATGTGAACCCCTCGCCGCGATGCCATCTCGCGGCCGATGGCTAATTGCGTTTCGCGATCCAGAGTGCGGCCGGCCAGCGGGAATACGAAATTATCCTCAACCTGAATGTGCCCCGTGTAGATCCCGTTCAGCTCCGCCAGCGCCTCCCGCAACCGCGCGACCTTCTCCGCGGAAAGCTGCCTGAAGATTTCCTCCACCTCGGCGTGCAGTGCGGCCGCCCGAAGATGATCGCCTTCGAGGTCCGCGATCGCTTCGGAGTTGCCCGCCGCGCGCATTCGCGGAAACAACGATTCTTCCTCGTCCGCCGTATGCCTCGGCGCGGCCTCGCGAAAGTAGCGCAGCGCCACGGCAAGCGCCCGGCTCTGGTCCTCGCTCAAGATGCCGCCGCCGGCTTCGTCCGCGATGCGCGTCAGAACTCCCAGGAAGCGCTCGATGCGGCGATGACAATCGCTCAGTAATCCCAAAGGCTGATCGTAACCGTGCTCGGGTTGTCCGCCAATGTTTACCGGCACGCGGCTAAACTATGCTCCAATTCGATGGCACGAGGAAACAGTTCATCGTTCTCCACCCGAATATGCTCAAGCAGGTCGGCTTCCAGATCGGCCAGCCCTTTGTAAAACCTTAGCGCACAATCGCAGGTCATGGCTTGCGGCGGCTTATAATTCGCCGTGGCCGCGCGAAGCTCCTGGAGCAGGGTTTGCACGCGATCGTGTTCCATGAACATCATTCGGATAGGCGACTGGACGGACTCGAAGCACGAGTGCGGCGCAGGTCCGCCTGTCTCTCGCGACAGTTCCAGGCCGCCGATGTGAGGAAACAGAACCTGTTCCTCTTTCATGAGGTGCGTGGAGAGATCGTCCTGCAAATCCTGTAGCAGTTGCTGGATCTGGAACAGCTCCGGCCGCTCCTCGCCGTGATTCGCGCTCATTTTCGCGATGATCGCCTCCAGCCGCGGAAGTTCCCGCCGCAGGTAAGCATGGTGCGTATCGACGATGTGGGCGACAAGCGTTCGCAGGTTACTCATGTTCCCAGACTATCGGCCCGCGGCGCTGCGGTCGGTGACTGACGTCACCAACATCGGGCTAAACTGGCTCAGGCCCTCCCGCCTCTTTGTGCGGCAGTGTGTCACGGTCGCGGTGATGGTGCTCGGTTATTCCGGGTACTAACTCTGCCGCTCCGATCTCTCCGTGGCCATGCCGCTGCTCATCGAGGACATGACGGCCCGGGGGATTTCCGCCTATGCGGCGATGATGAGCCTGGGGACTATCTGAGTCCTGGCGTACGCCATCGGAAAGTGCCCGGCGGGCAGCCTCGCCGACTTCCTCGGGGGGCGGCGCAACTTCCTTTTCGGGATGGGCGGTTCCGTCTTCTTTACAGCCCTGTTCCCCTGGCGGGACTCCGTCCTGGTGACCATCGCGCCCGGGACCCCGGGCGGCATTCAAGTTGAGATCTTCGACGACCGGGTGGAAGCGGATCACCACCGCCAGCGCGTAACCTTCGCCGCGCTTCTGGGCTGCATGCTGGCGCACGAAATTGGTCACGTGCTGAAGGGATCGCCCCGGCACTCGACTTACGGAATCAGGAAAGCCCGTTGGGGTCCGCGCGACTTCCATCCAGTGGAATGCGGCCGCCTGGGATTCGCCGCCGAGCAGGGCCGCATCATCGCCCGGTCGGCCAACGTCAGGTACTGGCGACCGTTAGCGACTCGATGAACCCCCGCTGGCGCAGCCAGTCGATGATCTTGCGGCCGTTCTGTTCCGGGGTGGCATCCACCGTGTGCAGCACCAGATCGGGATTCTCCGGAGCTTCGTACGGGTCGTCGACGCCCGTGAAATGCTTGATCTCGCCCGCGCGGGCCATGGCGTAAAAGCCTTTCACATCGCGCTTCTCGCAGATCTCCGCCGGAGTATCGACATAGACCAGCAGGAAATTATCGGCTCCCACCAGCTCGCGAATCTGCCGGCGGGTGGAATTGAAAGGGCTTACCGCCGCGCAGACCACCGCACCCCCATGCCTTGCGATCTCCGCGGCGACGAACCCGATGCGTCGGATATTGATGTCGCGGTCCTCCCGCGAAAACCCGAGGCCTTTCGACAGATGCGTGCGGACCACGTCGCCGTCCAGCATGGTGACCCGCCGGCCGTTTTCCATCAGTAGCGGTGCGAGAATGTCGGCGATAGTGGATTTGCCGGAACACGGCAGTCCGGTAAACCAAATGCAGATGCCCTGCCTCGCCCGGCCCGGGAAAGCACGCTCGAGGATCGCGGCGGTTTCCGGCCGGAAAATCCAGGACGGCAGCGCGACGCCTTTCGCCAGAAATTCCGTGCGGATCTTGGTGCCCGATATGGACAGCGTTCGCGCGCCGTTCGACACCCGGCTGATCTGCTCGTAACGATCCTCGCCGGGCACATAGACCATTTCCTCAAACGGTACGACGCCGACGCCGATCTCCTCGCTGTGCCGGGCCAGCAACTCTTGGGCTGCATGCGGCTCGTAGAAAGATTTCCCCTTGGAGTCCCGTGCGGGGCTGGCGTGGTCGCGTCCGGCGATGAAATAGTTGGCGCCGAAGTTCCGCCGGATGATGGCGTGCCACAACGCTTCCCGCGGACCGGCCATGCGCATCGCCAGAGGCAGCAGGCTCAATACCGTGCGCTCGGCATCGTAGTAGCGCTCAACCAGGATCTTATACGTCTGGGTGCGGGTATAGTGATCCACGTCGCCGGGCCGCGTCACGCCCACCACCGGATGGATCAGCAGGTTCGCTCCGAGTTCGGAGGCGGCGCGTTTGGTCAGCTCCTCATGCGCCCGGTGCATGGGATTGCGGGTCTGGAACGCGACCACGTCGGGGTTTCCCATCCGCGCGAGCAATTCCCGAACCTGCCGCGGCGTGCGGCGGTATTCGGGGAAATCGTAGTGGCGCGGAAGCTCCAGAACCGTGAGGGGGCCGCTCAGATAGTAATTGCCCCAGCTTCGCATCTCCGACACCAGGGAATGCTCCTCGCTGGTGGTGCCGCAGACCTGACGCGCTTCCAGGTCCGCCTCCCGTTCGTAAACTTCCTCCACATCCAGCACCGCGATCAAGTGATTGCTCGGACTGCGGAGGCCGATCCGCTTGCCTTCGAACTTGGTAGCGTCGTCGACCGGGAGCGTAATGGGAATGGGGAACAGGGTGCCGTCCGCCAGTCTCATATGCTCCAGGACGGACAGATAATCCAACTGGCTCATGAACCGGGAGACCGGCGAGAAAGCACCGACAGCCATCAGCTCCAGGTCGCAAAGGGCTCTGGGAGAAAGCTGAATAGACGAAAGTTCCGTGGCCCCCAGCGCCAATTCCGCGCGTTGCCTCCGGTCCGCCAGGAGGTCAATCAATCCTCCCCCATACGGCGTGATGATGGATCTGCTCTCCGTCCGATTCAGAATGGTGCCAGGCATGTGGATGTGTGTTTTAATTTCGCGAACAGTATGGGCCGGACGACCGGGCCCAAGGAATCAGCCGCGCTCCCGTGGCCAGAAGCGTGAAACCCAGGCCCAGCTTCAGCATGCGTTGCGGCAGCTTCGGCCCGAGCATGCTCCCGATCATAACGCCGGGAACCGAACCCGCAACCAGCCAGGGTACCAAGGTCCATTCTATTATTGGCCGCTCCCCAGTGTAGCGCGGCGGTCGCCGTCATCAGAATGGCGGCATGGAAAATGTCGGTACCGGCCATGCGGGCGGCGGGAAGCGGATACATCAGCGCCAGGAAGGGCATCCACAGCGATGCGCTGCGTGCGCTCGGACTGAAGCCAGCGCTGCCCCATCGATTGCCGGTCGAAGAGGGTGCGCGCGATCATGATGACGGCCACAATCGCGAGCGTGAAACCCAGGCCTGCCGGTCAAGCCGATGAGCAGTCCCACGGCGAAGCTCGTGGAAAGCAGAGTAATCGATTGGTCCATTCGTATCCCAGCCCAGCGAACGACCCAACGCAGAAAGAAGCCCCCGCTCAGAATTCTAAGTGCCCGCTTAGAATACCACAAGAGCGGGCCAGCCCCACTGATAATGTACGACGATTTTATGCCAATATGCCCGATGAATACCTATCGCGGCCAATCCTGTTCAGGCACCCCGCGAAATGGGCACATCTTCGCCGGTGCCGGCGTCCTGCTCCTGGCCGGGCGGACGCCTGATCCCCTTCGATTTACGATACCGGTTCAGCAGGCTGAGCGGTGCCCGGCAATACACCGCCGCCACGGCGGCATCGAACTTGCGCAGCAGCCGGAACAATGCCTGGTCGGCCATCCGCTCAAACCGTCCCGGCGCGGGTGCGGACCGCATTCCGGGAGCCGGGTGAGCCGGCCATTTTCCACTGTATTTGCCGTGCCAGTATGCAATGTAACCGTCAATCTTACGGCTGAAATCCGGTGGCACGAGGTCCTTGCGTTCCCTGGATGCGACGATCCGGTCGCCCTTCGCCAAGGCATGATGGCTGCCGTCGTAGAATCCCTGCCGGTCGGCGTCCCCCAGCGAGGCCATCTTGGGCTCGAACGGCAGGCCGAGGAAATCGCAAATCCCCCCCAGGGTGGCGGCCGGATTCCTTACAAGATCCTCGTATTCCAGCACATGCAGGGGCGCTCCTCGCTTCCTGAGCTCATCGCTCTGCGATTTCAGCATCTCGCAGGCCAGCAATGCGCGGAGCGGCATCCCGCGTTTGGCAAAATAACCGCCGTCCTGGCCGGCCTCGATCACGCTCCGGCAGACGGCCTGCGGATCTCGAAAAACCACGATGAACCGCGCGTCCGGAAACCAGTCGTGAATGCGGTCCATGCGGTCCCAGTAGTTTGGTGACTTCTCGCCCCAGACCGTTGCGCCGGTACGCGAGGAATATCGGCCGTATACGGTCTCGACCGCGCCGCGGAAGCTGCCCGGGCGCGACGGAAACTCTTCCGGGGCGAGGCCGTGCCGGGTGAGCGCGCCATTCCAAAAATCCCACCGGTTCAACCAATCCCGGTTCGCTCCCGACCGGGAGAACAGAGCCTGCAGCAAGGGGAGTTCGGCCTCGTACATGAGACCGATCCGGGGATGCTGATTTAAGAGCGCGTGCAGCAGGGAAGTGCCCGAGCGCCATACGCCGACTAGGAACACCGGACCCGTGCTGGATTGGTTCATTACGCTGTTAATATTATCGGCTTTTTCGGATGCGCGGCGCATTTTATTTGTTTGTCACCAAGACCGGCTTAGCCCCGATCGGGACCACGGACCCGGGCGGGATGGGCGTCGTATTTCCGGCAAGATCGCTGTAGGCCACCGCGCTCGACGGTGGCGCGTAGCCGGAGGTCGTACAGACGCCACTGCTGCAGGTCTGAGACGTATCCCACACAGCCAAGGCCAGGTATCCGTCCTGCCGGGCGAACTGGCAGGTCCATACGGTACTGCCCGGGAGAGCGGCGCATGGCTGGGACACCGCCGCCCCTGCCAGCCAGTTAAACACCTGACCATAAGCCACGCCGGCTCCCGTCAACCGATCGGTGAAGAGGGTGCCCCACGCACCATTGTCATAGGCGTACCAGTAATAACGGGCGGCCGTCCCCGCATGGAGGAGGTACGATCGCGCGACAAACGCGGCCCGCAGATCGGGGTCCCTCAAGTTGGCATCGCGGCCCCAACCCCCCTCCGTGTTCCACAAGGGCATCCCCGCGGAGTTGTTATTGACAATGGCCCGGAGCCCCTGGAGAACGTCCTCGGGGAAGCTTTGAGTCTGCGGATTGAGGTAGCCGTGGAACGCGATGACGTCCGCCCATTGTGCCCCCCCGTCCTTGATGAGATACCGGCTCAGCCAGGCGGCGCCGCCCGAAGGTCCTCCGTCGCCCGCGTTCGCGGGGGCCGGAGTGAGAATCACCGCCTGGGGATCGATCCTCTTAATGATCGTGTAGGCGTCTTTCGCCATGCGGATGAGCTGCGCGTTGGTTCCGGTCCAGAAGTTCGCCGCGTTCGGCTCGTTCCAGATCTCCCAATTCCTGATTCTTCCGGGAATTTCTCCAGCCGCGTGGTTGGCTATGGCGGTCACGAAATCGATCCAGTAATGGTTCCCTCCGGTGCCGTCGGCGTTCAGGTCGTTCGGAGGAGCGCAGGTACCCGGAACGCCGTTGCCGCAACTATTGTTGGGGTCGGAAGAGGCGCATGGGGGCGTCCTGGCCATCGTGTAGATCAGCTCCGTCTTGCCCTTAGCCGCGGCTTCCGCCAGGATTTTGTCCAGCTGGGTGAAATGGTAGGTACAGTCGGCATTCGCGAGTTTGTCCCATCCAACCGCGTCATCGTGCATCCGCACGGGACCAAATTGAAAAGTGGGCCAGGAGACTGTGTCCGCCAGCGCCCCAGGACTGACGTGCAGCCCGAACAACTCCGGCGTGATGGGATGCGGCTCCACCGGCCCGGCGACCGGCACTGTCGCTCCGGCGGAGCTGCTGATATTCTCGCTCGGCATCCGAATCACGATTTCGTGGTCGCCCGCGACGACGTTCGGGATCTTGAGATTGATCTGGTAGAGGCCCGGGTAGATGGTCTCACCGGAATAGATCACCTGAGCGGCTTGCCCTCCGACCGTCACGTTCGGGGTCTCTGCCGCCGTGCCCATCCCGTTCACATAAACGGCGATTTCCTCGCCGGGTTGGGCGGGGGCGGCTCCGTTCACCGGGCTGTAATCCAGGTGCTGGGCCGCCACGTGGTGTTTGCCGGTGCCGTCCGATGTAAACGGCGCGGGCGAGACGGCGCCGATTGCGACGTTCGCCGATTGGCTGGGGGAATTGTTCACCGTGACGACCACTCTTGCCGTCGTGTTAGCCGGAACGTCGGCGGGTACCAAGGCGTTGACGACTTCCTGGGAGACGAATAGAAGCGGGGCTCGCTCCCCGTTCACCGTCACGCTGGTCACTCCCATTACGTATGGGTACGGAAGCGTCTGAAGGTACTGCAACTGCCCAAGCCCAGTCCCGAAAATCGACATGATCCCGCCCGGCGCGACGGTCGGACCGTAATTCGCCGCATTGACCACGCCACCCGGATTGATAGTTTGGGCCGGCGCCAGAAAGGGCAGGCAGAACACAAATCCGGAAATCAATCTACAGCTCAAGCTAGTATCTCCTCACTAATGGGACGCTACCGGAGCAGCATGGATGACGTCCGATCGCCGTTGTAACCGTGTTTCAGGGGAATCGCTTCAGCCCGAACGTCTCCAAGGCGACATTCCAGACGAATCTCGACCCTTTGATGAGGTAGCGCCGCCAAAGCCGCTTCGGTTCCGCGAGCAGCCGGAAGAGCCATTCGAGCCCGTTCTCCCTCATCCACCGCGGCGCTTGCACCAGCGTCCCGCTGTTGAGGTCGAACGCCGCACCCACCCCAGCCATGACCGGAACGTTCAGGGAGTTGCGGTGCTCGTACATCCAGCGTTCCTGCTTGGGAGTGCTCAGCCCGACCCACAGTACATCCGCTTTGGAAGCCTCGACCAGGGCCGCCACCTCCGCTTCCTCGTCCGGCGTCAGCGGGCGGAAGGGCGGCGTGTAAGTGCCCGCGATCACGATCCCGTTCCGGTCGCGCTCTGCCGCCGCGATCCGCTCGGCCACTCCGGGGCCGCCGCCGTAAAAGAAATGGCGGTAGCGGGATCCGGTGCGGGCGCAGAAGGTCTCCATCAACTCCGGCCCGTACACCCGGCGCTGCAAACGACAGCCGCGCAAACGGCCCACCCACACCAGGGACATGCCATCGGGAACCACCAGGTCTGCCGTATTCAGGATTTCCCGCAGCTTCGGGTCCTCGAGGGATTCCGAAACGCCATGCATGCCCGTCACGGCGATGTAACATCCCCGGGCGCGGCTCGCGATCCAAGCCTCCATCCGATCGATGACCTCCGGAATCTGAACGGCATGCACGCGGACTCCCAGCACGCGGAACTCGGCGTTATGGTCCGTCACGAAATCGTCCGTCCACTTCGACGTGGCGCACGCACTCGTGCGTGCCGTGTCGCGACTCCTCGCGACACGATTTTCCCCACGGCTCGCCAAGCGTCGGCAAGAGTGCCGACGCGGCACGCACGAGTGCGTGCGCCACGCGACGAGCCCTCAGGTGTAACAGCGGATTGCATTTTCGTAAATAGCGGACAGTTGGGAGTAATTCTTCTCAGCCGTGTACTTCAATTCAAATTCGCGGCGCGCGTTCAGCCCCATCTCGCGCATCTGTTCGGGATGCTCCCATGCCCACTGCATCTTGGATGCCAGGTCCTCGGGATCGGACGGATGAAAGTGCAGGCCGGTCCGGCCGTCGGTGACGATCTCCCGCATCGCGCCGAGCCTCGAACAGAGTACCGGGGTGGCGCACGCAAACGATTCCGCGATGGTCATGGGGAAATTCTCGTACCACTCGCTGGGAAACACCAGGAATCGCGCCCGCTGCATGGCGGCAATGGTCTCCGACCGCGGCAATTGTCCCTGAAAGAGCGAGACCGGCACGCCGCAACGTTCGGCCTCCGCCTCGAACCCGGGCCGCTCGGGACCGCCGCCGATGATGGCGAAGGGAACGCTGCCCTGCAAGCGACCCAGCGCGGCGATGAGCGTTTTGACGCCTTTCGTCGGCGAGAGGCGTCCGACGAAAATCGCGCCGGGCCGGTCCGGCCCGCCCGCGCCCGGATCCGGATCCACAAAGTTCGGCTTCACGGCAACGCGATCCTCCGGCAGCCCTCCCTCGATGAACTTGGCCCGGGAGAACTCGGTCAGGGCGATGTAGGCGCTCACCGACTGGTCCCAGGTGCCCCGCGCGCGATGCCAACTGAGCATCGCGGCCACCGCCGCGGTAGACGTCTTCGACCCCCGATAGCAACCGTACCGCACGCCGCGCCATACCCCGTGCTCCAGGCATTCCTCGCAGACGTGCCCGTCGCGGGCGAACTCCGCCCCCGCGCAGAAGAGCCGGAAATTGTGCAGCGTCTGGACCACCGGCACGCGAGCTGTCCGGCAGGCCGCGTAGATGGAGGGCGAGATCATGACGAACGTGTTGTGGACGTGGACCACGTCGGGCCGCTCGCGCTCCAGCAAACGGCTGAAATCGCGGTGCGTGTCCGAAGCCCAGATCATCCGCTTCAACAGGAACACCCGCCCGGCGGCCGAAAGCTGCTCGATTTCGTGATTGCTGCGGCGATAGGCCACGACGTCATGACCGGCCGCTTCGAGCATCTTCCGCTCCAGCTCGAAGACGATGTCCTCTCCTCCGGGCTGCTGGTACGTGTTGTGAACTACGACGATCTTCACCAAAGTTCTCCGCTTGCCGACGCGCGCGGCTCGGAAGCGCTCATTCTGAGCCGCGACCGTGAGGGAGTGGACATTACTGGTGCCCCGAGGACTTCCACTCCGCGCCCGTTCTCGGCTTGTTGTCCCAGAAGAAGAACCGCCCCGATCCGTCCCGCAGCTCGTAGGCGTTGTTCTCGAAACGGTTGTTCCACTCGCTAAAGACGGCCGGCGCGTAGACTGGCGCGGAACGGATCCCGGCGGCGAATCCGCTCTGCTGGGCGATCGTATTGTCGTGAACGTACATGTTCTTGAGAACGTAGGTCCGGTTGGTCCAGCGGCTGGTGCCGCGGTCGGATTGGATGCCCACGATTCCATTGACGCAATTGCGGATATCGTTCCGGTAGATCTCCGCGTTGGACGACGTATTCAGCAGGATGCCCGCGCCCTGGTCCATGCCGTTTCGCCCGGGATTGCCGCCGTCGTTGTGGATGACGTTGTCGCGAATGATCGCGCCGAAGCTGATTTCGAAGAAGATCCCGGCGACTTTGTTGTCGTTGGTGCGGTTGTGTTCAAACAGGACGTTGTCGCAATCGATGTCGGCCCACAGGCCGGGGCCTTCGTTGTGGTGCACGTAGTTGTTGCGAATCTGGAGATCCTCGCTGAGAACGAACTTTGCGCCGCCGGCCGCCCAATGATAGTCGTAGCCGGCGTAGTTGTTGTACGCGATTTCGTTTCCGTCCACGACGAGATGGCGGCCCGTGCCGCCTACTCCCATGTGGCCGTTGTGGTGCAGGCGGTTCTTCAGAACCCGCATGCCCTGGCCCACCCAGATCCCCACGTCGTGATTCCACCGGATCTCATTATCTTCCACAGTCCAGTTTTGGCTTCGTCTTCCACCAGGCGCCGGGAGCCCGCCGTGGATTGCGCCCAGGCCGGTGGGCCCGGCATATTTCTCGATGGTGAGACCGCGGATGGTGACATTGGGAGCGTCCCCGGCGAAGGCGTAGCGCGTCTGGCTCATCTCGACGCGGTGACCTTGCGGGTCCTCGCTCAGGTACGCCTTGCCGGCGCCGTTGTCCAGGTACCATCCCCCACGGGCCAAGCCTTCCAGCGTCACCTGCCGGCGGCGCGGGACGTTATCCACGAACAGATCCTCCGGCAGCGTGCACCCCGGGGAATCCGGCCCGCATTCCCCCTTCGATTCGATTCGTTCGACCCGCACGGAGGCGACCCACCAGCGGCCTTCGCGCTGAAACCCGGTCAATTCCCTGGCCCCGCTGAGGATCGCGCCGGGCTCGCCCACGAAGGTGTCGCTGGCCTTGGGCTGGACCGACTGGAAACGGTGCACCCCGGTCCGGATCAGAAAAGTCGTTCCCGGCGGATTCCCGTCGACCGCGGCCTGGATGCTCTCGGCGGGCGCGATGGGTACCTGCCGCGCCGAAGGCTGGGAGTAGAGCATGGAGGTCAGTAGGAGCAGTCCTGCCAGACGGGTCGGGATCATGGGGTCGAGACCGGCTGGGCCTGAGGCAGTTCGGCGAACCCGGGCTGCGAGCCGGCACGGGCCGACTGGAGCTTCCGGCGCAAGTATTCGGCATACCCCAGCACGACCAGGAAGTTGAGCGGCGGATGGAGCGTGATGAACGTCATAAAAATTGACCTTATGGTGACCACCAGCAGAACGGCGAGCGCCTCGATGGACAACTGGCGGTCCAACTCGTCCAGTTGCCGGTTGAAGACCGCCTGTCCCAAAATCCACCAGCAACCCAGGATAGCAATGAGCAGGGGAATCAGACCCCAGAAACTGGTGCCGGCCAGCGTCTCCACGTAATCGCTGTGCAGCGGCCCCACGTTGTTCAAGCCCAGTTTCTCAAAGACACCGAAGGCTCCGGCCGCGAACGCCCCCATCCCGGTCCAGGGATGCTCTTTGAGCATGTCGAAGGCGACCTTCCACCAAGTCAGACGGTCGCTGAGGCTGACCATTTCCGCCTGGCTCTGCCCTCTTTGGAGGTATTCCAGCATCTTCACGCCGGCGCCGCTGAAGACCACGGCCGCGATTCCCCCCGCGGCGAACAATACCAACTTGCCGGCCCGGCCCGTCAGGATCAGGATCAGAATCATCCCGGCCAGGAGTCCCGCCAACGCGGTTCGTGTTTGCGCAAAGACGATGGTCGCCACACAGGCGAACAGGACCAGAGCATACCAGAATCGGTCGTATCGCCGCTTCCCGAAAGGAAAGATCCGGGCAATACAGACGACGCCGACGATCGCACCCAAGTCACCCAGCCGGTTCGATCCCTGTCCCGGGTATAACCCGGAGAGCCGGACCCCGAGAGTGCCGAGACTGTAGCCCTCCTCCAGCGCTTCCTTGGGCCAGACGACCGCGCAGGCCCACGCGGAGGCAATCAGTAGACCGCTGAGAATCCAGTTCCAATTGAATAGAGTTTCGTATTCCTCGGAGTACCGGACCGCGGCGAGAATGGCGGCCAGCAGCGCAATGTCGATCAGGAATTCCTGGGACTTATAGAAAGTCCACGGGGCGTTGACGGACCACAGAGTGGATACGACGCAGGCCAGGGCAAAGGCGGTCATGGCGCCCACGTTCCCCGAAAACATGGAGCGCAGCCAGTCCGGCCGCCGGAGCGCGAGCCGCGCCGCCAGAATGAGGGCCACCAAGCCCATGGCCGCGACGCGAAACAGCGCGGCGGCGTCGGCGGGATCGCTCCGGGCGCTGCTCGCGTCGCGCACGCGGAAGACGAACCCGCTCGCCAGGACCAGGAACCAGAGCCAGTGCCACCAGGTCAGGCTGGGCCGCAGGTCGCGCCACTTCGCCATCGCGATGCGCAGTCCCCGGAACGAGAGCCAGGCAACGACCGGACTGACGAGGATCAAAGCAGAGGCAACGAGCGGCCCGAAACGGTTGGCGAGCGGCGCGGCGTACCAGGCCGCAACGGCCCCGAATGCGAGGAATGTGCACACCAGGAGCGTGGCCCGCAGTTTTGAGGGTGCTCCGGCGGCCTTTTCCGATCTGCTTGAACTGTACATCGATGCGTCGTGCCGGCTATCTGGCGGCTGCCGGTTGCGGCGTGGCGACGTCCGTGCCGATCGGATACCCCAGCCGGGCCAGCGCCACGCCGGCGTGGAGTTCGATCAAGCGCACCTGGTCGCCGGTCAACTTGCCTCGCCATCCGGCCACCTTGCCTTCCCGCACGAACCGGTTCCCCTCGGTCGAGCCGGCCTGCATTTTCCGCAGCGGGGCCTTGCCGCCCGGAAGTGCCGTCCCCTCTCGAGCGGCGTCTTCCTTGGCTCGCATCTGTTCCAGCGAGTTGTTGAAAACAGCGTTGCGGATGACCTCGGCGTCGGGGCTCACGCCATAAAACCGGACGATTTCGGCTAGCTTCGCCTCGGGATCGGAGCGCATGTCCTCATATCGGACCACCAACAGGCTCACCTGGCCGGCGTCCGACGCATCCAGCCACGAGGTCACATGCTTGTGCCATGCGCCGTAGCCGTTGACCCGGCCCTTGAGGAAGGCATGAATGAACTGGTCCAAGTCCCCCGTGAATAGCCCGAGCGCCTTCTCAAACGTGTATTCGGAAAGCACGACATCCCGGGCATCCCGCACCAGGTAAACGGCTTTGTGGTACACCTTCGCGTACGGCTCGTGGGTTGGGATAAGCCGCCCGCCGTTGGCAAAAACCGGCGCGGCGAATGCACGGTCGATGATCGTCCGGTTTACATCCACCCAGGTGGCGGGCTTGCGCGTGAGCGTCTCGTAAAGCAGAAACCGCATCCAGGTGACGCCGGACTTCGGATATTCGCCCACAAACACGTCGTTCGCGGACCAGTTGCGATTCCGGCGCCAGATCACGGGCCGCCGCAAGGGACTCTTGACCAGAAAATTGCGAATCCGTCGAAGTAGAAATGGCATGTCCCGGCTTCCTTAGAAGAACCTGCTGGCAGTTGCGAGAACTTGAAACTAGCGCGTGGACGTCGCCGGCAGCCGCAGGCAAAAATCAGGCCCGGCAATCCACCCGATTTGTACTAATAATAGCGTAGTTATTCGCGCAGCCCGGTATCGCTAGCGGATTTCTTGAACCTTGACACAAGGTCGCCGCATCTACTCAGAAGAGGTAATAGCTCTGGGCTCTGACGGATGCCCGATCGCAAGACAGTTGCGGGCGGTCTTCAAGTACGTGTGCTGGAGAGGAGCGGCGGGGGCTTATCCGGGCTGGAACAATCATCGAAGACGGGCAAACAGCGAGTCTCTTGCCAGCTCAAAGTCTCTCTCTTCCGAGGCTGCAGGCAGACTTGCTGCTGGTTCACGCCCCGGCGTTTTTCGAATTTCGAAACCGCCGCGATATCTACTTCCCTTTCCTCGGCACCTCCGGCGACGTCCCCATTACGCCGCTCTATGAATATTTCCCGATCGGCTTCAAGATGTTCGAGCGCTATCTCGCCGATCGCGGGCACGATGTAAAGATCCTCAACCTGAGCACGCTTTTGCTCAAGTATCCCTCCCTCGATTTCGACGCCATCGTGGACGCGCTGGACGTCCGGCTGCTCGGCATCGACCTGCACTGGATGATTCATGTGCAGGGCAGCCTGGCTGTCGCCGAGCGCATCAAAGCGCGGAGAAAAGATATTCAAATCGTTTTCGGCGGGATCTCATCCACCTACTACGCGGACGAGCTGATCCGGTATCCTTTCATCGACATGGTCTTGCGCGGCTATGACACGCTCGCCCCGATGGATACCTTGCTTTGCAACATACGGGAGGGCAGGCCGCTGCCGGACGTCCCCAACCTGGTATGGAAAGACAAAGACGGCGAGGTTCAGTGTAACGAATACACGCATGCGCCCCGCACGTATGGCGTCGGCGTGGACTGGGCGAGTTTGGGGCGAAACGAAATGGGCTCGTCGCTCTCCATTCTCGAGTTCTTGTCCACGCAGAACGCCGGCTGCGCGTACAACTGCGGCTGGTGCGGCGGATCGAGGGACGCGTTCAAGCGAGTGTTCGGCACCAAGCACGCCATGGCGCGGAAAAGCCCGGAAGAGATTCAGTCGGAATTCGCTTCCATTAGGAAAGTTCCCACCCGCAACCGGTACCACTTTTACTCCGTGGGTTCCTACAACGAATCCCGGGACGGCATGGACTCGTTTCTGGACCAAGTGGGGCTGTCGGGAGTCCGGTCGATCAGTTACGAGCAGTTTCACCTCACGCCGGAGCCCGTCCTGCGCAAGATGGTGGCCGCCAATAAGAACACGAGTATCACCCTCTCGCCGGAGAGTCACGACCAGAGAATCTCCAAGCTCTCCGGGCGCGGAGTGTATAGCAACGACGAGCTTGAGCGCTGGCTGGAAAAAGCCATCGAGCTGGGCGTTCATAACGTCGACGTCTGGTACTTCATCGGCATGCCTGAGCAGGATGAAAGGTCCGTGATGGAGACGGGCGATTATTGCATCCGTCTGCTGGAAAAGTTCAAGGGACAGCCGGTCAGCCCGATGCTATGTCCGATGATTCCTTTCCTGGATCCCGCTTCGACATTCTTCACCGATCCGGAACCGCACGGCTACCGGGTGTTCTATCGCACGGCCGAAGAGCATCGCCGGGGGGCGGAGAGGGCTTCTCTCATCAACCGGATCAACTACGAGACCCGGTGGTTGTCGCGCAGCGAGTTGGTGTACGTCGGCTTTGAAGCCGTGCGGCGGCTCATGCAGGCCAAGACCGACGTAGGAATGCTCCCGCGCGGCGTGGTCGGCGGCTACAACGCCAAGGTTCTGGACGCCATTGAAATGGTCAAAGCCGTCCACGAGGCGGATTGCATCGCAGACCCCGGGGATCGCGCCCGGGAGTTGGACCGGCTGGGCGACGGGATTCAGCGCCGCAACGAACAGATCCTATTTGCCGGCGTCGCCAATCAGGCCTTCCCGATCAACC
Source organism: Acidobacteriota bacterium (assembly GCA_025353165.1). GTDB lineage: Bacteria > Acidobacteriota > Terriglobia > Bryobacterales > Bryobacteraceae > TMP-7. The sequence continues at coordinate 19,099 of JANXRE010000122.1, forward strand.
GCCAGATTGGCGGCCGCTGGTTTGACGAGACCGGCTGGACGACAAAACAGCTGGAAACGGCGCTGGGCAGAGTATTGACGGCGCAATAACGAAGGCCAGCCGCGAACCAGGGGGTTCGCCCTACTACTGGCACGTAGAGAATTTAAAACTCCCGATGCGCGTGTTCCACAGCGTGCCCGAGGTCTTGTAGTACTCGTTGGTGTACCAGAACGTGCAGTCGTCCACGGGATCGACGGTCATGGAAGTGTAATCGCCCCAGTGATAGTCGCTGGCGCCCGTCGAGGTGGGCGTCTGGGCACCCGTGCCGCTAATCAGGATGACCTCCGGCCGCAGGGTCCCTAACGGGTCCGTCGCGAGCCGCCCGGAATACGCAATGGCGGGAAACATCGCCCCGCTGGACACGCTGTAGCCAATCAGCATGTTGCCGGCCTTGTCCATGGCCAGGCTGCCCATGGAGCGGTAGTTGTTGTCCGGCTGGAGGGTGCCCGATTGATACACGACCGGCGTCGCGGGAGTCCGGATCTCGTACCACCGGACGCCTACGCCGGTTCCGCTGTTGTTGTTGACCGTGTGGGTTGCCAGAAGCGACTCATGATCGCCGAAATTCCGATACGCGAAGCGATACATCACCCGTTCGCCCACGGCATCCAGCAGTTGCGGTGTGCCTAACTGGGGCACGCAGAAGCCCCCGCCACAGCCGTTTACGAAGGGTGTCACGGGAATGTTGACCGGACCGGTGAGAGTCGAGCTGGCGGGATTCAGCCAATCTACGTGGAACTTGAAGAGGTCCAGCGAGTTGGTGTTCAGCGCAAGCAGGTAATTGGGAGCTCCCGCGGGCGGCGGCGTGGAGCCGTCCAGATCGGCCGGCATCAGGACATAATCCGTATTCGCCGACCCGGTGGTGAAGCACTGTGCGGTGGCGGCCGGGGAACCAGCCAGCATGTTGGTACGGTCCAGCGCGCACACCTCAGCCCCAACGCTGGCGTTGGAGACCAGAAGATTCATCGTGACGTAAAACGCATCCGGCCAGACGCCGACCTTGGGCCAGTCGGGGAACAGCGTCGTAAGCTGAAAGGAGTAGCGGAAATACTGGCCGCTCGCGTCGGACGTCGTCGAAATTGCGAAGCATTGCAGGTACGGAAGACTGCCGGTGTGATGCGTAACGATCCATCTCTGCGCGGCCTTGTCGTAGATCGCAATGCCGTCGCCGGGGTTTGTCGTTTCGCAGTTGCCGCCGAAACCCGTCCACAGCTTCTTCGCGCTGGTCGGCGGAACGATCACTAACCCGGTGGTCTTGCTGCGGACGGAATAACGGGCGTTCGTCCACTGGACGTATTGTGTCGCTCCGACCGCACCATTCGGGTCTGCGTCGAGAAAAACGCCGACCGAACTCATCCCCGCAAAGTTCAGGAGGATTGAGGGATCCTTGCCGCCCGTTTGACGCGAAACTGCCTGTTCCGGCACCGGCGACATAGGAGCCGGCCCGTTCGCGGCAGCCGCGAGATCGCGAAATGGCGCGGAGATGTCCTGCTTGATCGCGTGGATCACTCGAACGTGGCTCTGGGCACGAACACCGCCGGCGACCGCAAGCAAAAGCACGGCAGGCAAAACACTCCCGATCAAACTTCTCTTGTTGTACATGTCCTGTCCTTTATTTCCCACAGACTCGCTCAAACGGCCCGGGCACTGCCGATCTCAACCGGAACGGCGAGGCGGAGACGCAGCAGGAAGACCAGTGTCAAGACTGCGACGGCATCCGAGGCATTCATCGCCCAAACCGCTCCGGCGACACCGAAAGCGCGGGTAGCCGGAACCCCCACCACCACCGAAATCACGCTCGCCACGCAAAAAGCTATAAAAATCGACCTGGGGGACTCCATCGCCCTCAAGACGATCGAAATCCCGATCGTGCCACTCCAAAGCAAGGAACCCAGCGCTACCGCGGGCATCAGAGATCCGGCACCAGTATACTTAGTGTCATATACGAAGCGCAACACTACCGTCCTGAACGGCACGATGACAGCCCAATAAGCTAATGCGACTGATACAAACAATAGCGTAGTTGACCACGCGGCGGATACCAGCCCTTTTTTTCCTTGGGATACTCGCCGGCGTGCGGCGTAAGGCAGGAAGACCGGAGACAGGGCGGCGTAGAACTGCGCCAGGGGCTGCGCGAAGTTCATCAGCGCCCGCAGTTCGCCGCTTTGAGCGATGCCCGAGAAAGTACTAAGCAAGGGATAGTACACGTACATCGGAACCCAACTGGCCACCGAACCCGCCAATGCCCAACGCCCGTAGCGCCAGTGAGATTTCCACGTGGCGAGCATTCCCGGGGCCTGGCCACCTTCCGGAAGAGCGCGCTGCAATTGGCGGAACAGGATCAAGCTGGTGGCCACCGCCGCCACTCCCATACAGACGAACGCGGTGAACGAGGACATCCAGCCTCGCCACTGCAAGAGAAAAAAACCGGATAACAGCACGACACAATACACGACCGCGCCCGTGGCCGCGCGAGCGATCGAAACATCCAGGTAGAAAGCGCGCCGAACCAGCCAAAACAGCAGAACGCAGGGCGACGCGATGGCGGCCCCGGCTAACGCCCACGTCAGGCTCTCCCTATCTGCCGGACCGGCCCAGCGGCTCGCGACGGCAGTGGATATCGCGAGCGCCAGGAACATGACTGAAGTAATGATGAGATGGATTCGAAAAAGAATTCTGAGATAACCTCGCATCGAGTTCTTTTCGGCCGCGCCGCCGAAGACCATCATCGGTTCCAGCAGTACTGCCTGGTAAATAATCGAGAGCAGCAGAAAGATCGAAAAGGCCAGCGAGTATGCGCCATACTCCACGGGCGTGACCCACCTGGCGAGCAGCGTCGACATCACGAAGTTGGACCCCGAGATCAAGGCCTGGTCGAGAACCGCAAAGCCCCCCTTCGAAATCCAGCGCCGCGCCGTAGCTAAGCGAGAGCGCGGGGACTCCACGGCGGAGAGCGCGTCCGGGCGGCTCATACGTGCGACAGCGGCTCGCTGACGGCGTCTCTCTCTACCTTAGGAAGCGCCGTTTCCATGCACGACAGCATTGCCTCCGCCAGCTTCCGCACCTGCGGCTCGCGGATGAGACTGCCGTGATCGGCGGGGATCTCGTGAATGTGCCAAACTCCGGCCAAGCCGGATTGCGGCATGGGAGGCGTCTCGCGTCCCCGCAATCCCTTTTCGCTGGCTCGGAACCACCACACCGGCCACTCGGCCAACGGCCAGTCGTAGGCCTTGTCGGCGGCGTCGCAGGATGCATGCACCCGCTTCAACGCGGGCGGGAACCAGAGTGCCTCAAAGCGGCTCGAAATCCGTCTGGAAATCGTTCGTCTTTTCGAAAGGGCATACGCGATCTTCTCGCGCACGCTCATCTGGAGGAACGTGCGGGCCAGCGATGGCCCCTTTCTGGCGGAACGCGGGTACGTGTCGAGCAAAGCCAGGAAGGCCACGTCCTGCCCGTCCCGGCGAAGCTGCCGGGCCATCTCGAAGGCGACCGCTCCGCCAAACGAATAGCCGCCGATATAGTACGGACCCTTCGGCTGCAAGGCGCGGATCTCCGAGATGTAGTGGGCGGCCATGTCTTCCACGCGGGTGTGGCAGGGATGCTGCCCGTCCAACCCGTGCGCCTGTAGCCCGTAAAACGGCTGGTCCTCTCCCAGTTGGAGTGCCAGCGCCCCGAAGCGGAGGACGTGGCCGCCCAACCCGTGTACGCAGAAAAACGGCGGTTTCCTGCCGCCCGGCTGAATAGGAACCAGCGATCTCCAGGTCTGAGCGCCGGCGTCCCCGCGCAGCAAGGCGGTCAGCTTCTCCACCGTCGAGGCCTGGAACAGAGCGGAAGGCGGCAGGTTCTTGCCGAACGCCTGTTCGAGACGGCGCATCAGGCGCAGCGCCAGGAGCGAATGGCCTCCCAACTCGAAGAAATCGTCCGCGATGCCGATCCGCGGTATCCCCAGGGTCGCCTCCCAGATCTTGGCGACCCGGGTTTCCATTTCATTTCTGGGGGCGACGTAGTTGCCGCTGTCGGCGAACGAGTCCGCCGAAGGCGCCGGAAGCGCCCGTTTGTCCACCTTGCCGTTCGGGGTGAGCGGCAGCGACTCCATCGCCACGAAACCGGTCGGTACCATGTACTCGGGTAGCCGCCCCTTCAAAAACTCGCGGATCTGGCGGGGCGCGACGGGCTTCGCCTGCTTGGCCACGATGTAGGCGAACAGCCGTTTCGCGCCCGGCTGGTCTTCCCGGGCAATCACGATCGCCTGATGTACGTCCGGGTGCTGGCTGAGCGCGGCTTCAATCTCGCCGGGTTCGATTCGAAATCCCCGGATCTTCACCTGGTCGTCGGTCCGGCCGCAAAACTCGATATTGTTATCCGCGAGGAATCTGGCCAGATCGCCCGTCTTGTACATGCGCGCGCCCGGCTCGTTGGCGAAGGGATCGGGGATAAACTTCTGGGCCGTCAGGACCGGCTGGTTCAAATACCCGCGGGCCAGACCCACTCCGCCGATATGCAGTTCGCCGGTGTCTCCGGCCGGCACGGGCTGAAGGTTGGCGTCCAGGATATAGGTGTGGATATTCGGGATCGCGCGGCCGATCGGGATATCCGCGTTGGGATCCAGGCTCGCCCCGGCCGGCGGCTCGTATGCCGTCACGATGACGCTCGCTTCCGACGGGCCGTACGTGTTGATCCAGCGCACCCGCCCGTTCGCTAACTGCCGCCAGGAGGAGTACACGTTCGTGGACGCCTTCTCGCCTCCCACCGCCAGTAGGCGCAAGCTCTCGGGCAGCGGCAATTTCCGGTCCGCCAGTTCCTGAACCAGTTCGTGCCAGTAAGCCGTTGGCGCGGATACCACGGTGATTCCGTTGTCCCCGATCCAGCGCACGAACTGCGACGGTTGCAGCGAAAAATCGGGGGCCGCGAACACGACCGTTCCGCCCACGCTCCAGATCGGGTACATCTCCTCAATCGAGATATCGAAGCTGATGGAGGCGAACTGGAGGACCCGATCCTGGGCGGTCAATCCGTACAGATCCACCACCGAGCGATGATGATTGACCATGCCCCGGTGCGGGAGCAGAACGCCGCGCGGCTTTCCCGTCGACCCCGACGTGTACACGATGTACGCCAGGTCCTCGGGACCCACCACTACTTCCGGATTCTGTTCGCTTTCCCCGGAGATGGCGCGCTCCAGGTCGCCGCCCCGCAGCAATGTCGCCGAACCGGCGAAATCGCCTTCGACCCCGTGACCCAATATCAGGACCGGGGCTTGCGCATCTCCCTGCATGTAGGCCAGCCGTTCGCTCGGGTACGCCGGATCGAGGGGCAGGCAAACGCCGCCCGCCTTGAGCACGCCCAGAAAGAACACGGGCAGCTCCGCGCAGCGGCGGGCGCAAATGCCCACCGCGACGCCGGGGCCCACGCCCAGCTTGCGAAGATAGTGCGCGAGCTGGTTGGCGCGCGCGTTCAGTTCGCGGTACGTCCACTGGCGCGGTCCGAAAACGGCGGCGGTCGCCTCCGGCGTGCGCCCGGCCTGGGCCTCGAACAACTGGTGGATAAGATCGTGCTCAGAAGTCATTGCGCCTGTTTAGCTCGACGTGGCGCACGCACTCGTGCGTGCCGTGTCGCGACTCCTCGCGACACGATTTCCCGTCCGGCTTGCCAAGCGTCGGCAAGAGTGCCGACGCGGCACGCACGAGTGCGTGCCCCACGTGTTGGTTGCACATCTACCGCGCGGCCGGCCGCCTCTCCAGCTTCGTGGTCACCAGCCGGTCGACCGTGTCGACGCTGGCGAAGTTCTCGTTGACGATCTCGTCGTCGGCGATCCGCACCCCGAAGGTGTCCTCCAGGAAAGAAACGAGCCGGAAAATCGCCAGGGAGTCGATAATTCCGTTCTCGGTCAATCCCTCCCCGGCGCCGATGTCGGATATCCCTTTCTGCCGTGCGATGCCCGCCACAAAATCGTAAATCTGTTGTCTGGTGGATTCCATTGGTCCTTGTTCCTAAAGCTTATGCCCGCGCCGCGAGCGATTCCGACGCGAGTTTCACGCGATCGATCTTTCCAGTCGAAGTCTTGGGTAATGCCTCTCGAAATTCAATGAACTCGGGCAGCATGTATTTCGGGATGTGCGACGAGCAGTGCTGCAACAGCGCGGCGGCGGTGAGATCGATTCCGTCGTGGAGCGCCACGACCGCATGGATGCGCGCGCCGATCTCCTGATCGGGCAGCGGAATGGCGGAGGCTTCCCGGACCGCCGGGTGGCTCAGCATCGCGGCCTCGATTTCGCCCAGTTCGATGCGATAGCCCCGGCTCTTGATCATGCTGTCGATGCGGCCCAGGAAGTCGTAGCTTCCGTCCTCGAGCAGTTTCACGAGATCGCCGGTGCGGTAGGCTTTTTCCTCGAAGTGCGGCTGGAATACATTCGGCACCAGCATCTTTCGCGTCTTCTCCACGTCGCCCCAATAGCCGCAGGTGACGCCCGGGCCGCGCACGTACAATTCGCCGGTTTCGCCCACTTGCGCGATCGTGTTCCGATCGGTGACGGCGAACACTTCGGTGTTCGCGCACGCCCGGCCAATCGGCAGCCGCTCCTGCGCCGGCAGCAGCGCGCGGTCCACCTGGTAATACGTGCAGACGTTGGTCTCCGTCGGCCCGTACAGGTTGTATAGCTCGACGTCCGGCAACAGGCCCGCAAGCTGCCGGAGGTACTTCATCGGGAACACCTCGCCGGCAAACAAAAGAATGCGGATCCGTGTCAATGCCGCGAACTTGCCTTCCGCGTGAAGCAGCAGCAGGATCAGCGCCGAAGGAACCGAGTACCAGACGGTGATCTGCTGCGCGTCGATCCAATTGGCCAGGCTGGAAGGGAAAGCCGCAATCTCCGGGGGAACCATGCAGACGGTGGCGCCGGCCTCGAGCGCGTTGTATACGTCGAGCACGCTGAGATCGAAATGCAGAGGCGCGTGGTTGGAGAGCCGGTCTTCCGGGCAAATCTTGAAAATTCCCGCGCACCAGTAAACGAAGGTCAGCGCGTTCTGATGGGAAATCATCACGCCCTTCGGCCGGCCGGTGGATCCCGAGGTGTACAGGATGTAGGCGAGATCGTGCGTGGTCTGGCCGCAATCCGGGACCGCCGTGGCGGGGAATTCCGCCAGCGACTGCCAGGACACCATCGCGAATCCCAGCGGCGCCTTCAGCGCAGTCTCCAGCGCCTGCAGCAGCGGCCCGGTGGTGAGGACGCCCTTCATGGCGCAGTTTTCAATCAGGTACGCGGCGCGCTGAGCCGGCTGCTGGGTGTCCATCGGTATGTACACGCCGCCGGCCTTGGAGATGCCGAGCATGGCGACCAGGGACTCCGCCGCCTTCGGGAAAAAGATCCCGACACGGTCGCCCTTGTTTACTCCGCGCGCGCGCAGAAGGTGAGCAAGCTGGTTGGATTGCTCGTCCAGTTCGCGGTATGTGAGAACCCGCCCGCCGGCCGAGACCGCCGCTTTCTCCGGGTAGGATTCCGCGCTTCGGGTCAGCAGTTGGTGAAGTAAGTAAGCCATCTCAGAGGCCGTGGAAGCCGGCGATAATCTTCCTTTGGATATCGGACGTGCCGGAGTATATGGTCCCGGCCACCGCGTCACGCAGCTCGCGCTCAATCTGATACTCGGTCATATAGCCGTATCCGCCGTAAACCTTTACCGCGTCCAGACAGCTCTGCACATACGCCTCGCTGACGAACAGCTTCGCGATGGCGGCTTCGCGTATCGGATGCCGGCCCGACTTCTTCAGCCACGCCGCCTTGTACAGCAACAGGCGGCCCGCTTCCAGCCGGACGTCCATCTCCGCGATGCGGTCCGAGACCGCGGAGAATTTCCCGATGGGCTCGCCGAACTGCCGGCGCTCGCCCGCGTACTTGACCGACATCTCGAGCAGCCGCTGCATGGCTCCAATTTTACCGCCCATGATGCAGATCCGCTCCCATTCCATGGAAGCCGTGAAGATGGCCGGGCCGGAGCCTTCCTTGCCCAGAATGTTCGCCGCGGGCACCGTGCAGTCCGTGACGGTCACCTCGCAGGTGGGCGAAGTCCGCAGCCCCATCTTTTGCAGCTTGCGGCTGACCACCAGGCCCGGCGTGCCCTTCTCCACGAGGAATCCGGTGATGCCCGCCGGGCCGCGCGCGGGATCTACGTTGGCGAACACGATCATCAGGTCGGCGTTGTCGGCGTTGGTGATGAAAGTCTTGCTTCCGTTCAACACGTAACCGTCGCCGCGCCGCTCCGCCCTGGTCCTCAAGCTGTACGCGTCGGAGCCGGACATCGGCTCGGTGATCGCGTGCGCTCCCACCATCTCGCCGCTGACCAGCTTCGGCAGGTATTTTTTCTTCTGTTCGTCCGTGCCGAACATGAGGAGCGGAATCTCCGAGGTCCACATGTGCGCGTTGATGGAGAAGATCAGGCCGTTATCGTGGCAGCCGTAGCCCAGCGCTTCCATGCCGGCCAGGGTGGTCACGATATCCGCGCCGCTGCCGCCGTACTCCTCCGGAATGGGCAGGCCGTGGATGCCGAACGCGGCGCACTTCTTCCACCCCTCCCAGCTGAACTCCTCCGCAAGATCCGCCCCGATGACATCGTGGTTCAGTTCTTTTTGGGCAAATTGAATGACTGACTTGCGATACGCAAGCTGCTCATCCGTGAATGCAAAATCCAATGTTCGGCTCCTCTTGTAGCGATCGAATGGAAGCGGGCGTCAGCGGGCGACGGGCCGCGCGGCGGCTCCGTTTACCGCGCCCGCTCCGGCGGATACCTGGGCCGGTTTGAGCGGGGGCCGGCGCAACCGGATGCGCGCCGGGACTCCCATCACCATCATGTTGTCCGGCACGTCGCTGATGACCAGGCTGTTCGGCGCGATCTTGACATTGTTGCCGATGGTCACGTTCTCGACCAGCACGGCCCCCATCCCGATGCTGACGTCGTCGCCGATCGAACGCACGGCATAGCTGATCTTGGTGTCGCTGAACACGGTGCAGTTCTTGCCTATTTTCGTTCCGCCGACGATGACCCCGTAGAGATTGTGCACCACGAACCCCGGTCCGATCTCGGCGGCCGGCGCGATGAAGCAGCCGGTGCCGAATTCCAGGAAGCGGCGGAACACAAACGCGGCAACCCTCATCGGAAGGCGCAGCGCCGGATTGCGGAGCCGGCGGGCCCACCGGCAGAGCCGGTATGCGCCGACCACCAGCGTGTTTGGCTGCAGCAGAACCCAGACGTTCTGGTGAAACCACGTCTTCTTGAGATAGTTTTCTGTGCGCGCGCGGGCTACGTCGGCGCGGAAATCTTCAAACATTTCGCTTTCAGTCCTATAACCATTCTAAACGGCCCCGGAGCCTCGCAGCACGGCGGGAATGGTCTTGAACAGGATCTGCACATCCATCCAGATGGACCATTGATCGACGTAATGAAGGTCCAGCTCCATCCACTGTTCGAAGGCGATGGAACTTCGGCCGTTCACCTGCCACAGGCAGGTAATCCCGGGGCGGACGCTGAACCGGCGGCGCTGCGCATCCGTGTTGAATCGCTCGTAATCCCGGAGGGGCAGGGGGCGCGGGCCGACCATGCTCATGTCGCCCTTCAATACATTGAACAACTGCGGAAGCTCGTCGATGCTGGTCCTGCGCAGGAAGCGCCCGATGCCCGTGATGCGCGGATCCTGCTTGATCTTGAAGACCGCGCCGCTGGCTTCGTTCAGGTGCTCGATCTCCGCGATCCTCTGCTCGGCGTCCTGGACCATGGTCCGGAACTTGAACATCGAGAAGATGCGCTTGTTGACGCCCACTCGTTTCTGAACAAAGAACACTTCCCCCCTGGAGGTCAGCTTGATCAGGACGGCCACCACCAGCAGGAACGGAGTGACGGCGATCAGCGATAGCAGGGAAACGGTAAAATCGAACACCCGCTTGGCCGTGAAGGTGTTGGCCTCGGACGTTTCATTGTGCGTGATCAGCGAGTCGTCGTAGGCGCGGGCGGTCTTGATCTTAGGATCGAAAATACTGGGCAGGAATCGAACCGCGATGCCCTGCTCCTCCGCCTGGGCCGCCAGATGCGCCGCCTGGGAGTATAAGGACCGCATCGGGAGGGCAATCACGAATTCATCGACCACGTTGTTCCTGAGAAAATCGGCGAAAGTCGCGAAATTCGAAACTAACGGATGGCCGTCCTTCCGGAAGCTCTCGCTGCCGTCCCATTCATCGTCCACGAAGCCGGTGATCCGGTATCCGAGTTCAGGACGCGTCTCGACGGTCCGCGCGAATTCAAGCGCCCGGCCGTTGGTTCCGGCAATCAGCATTTGACGCAGATTCCGGCCCCGCCTCCGGATCTGGTGCAGGGCGAAACGAAGAGAAGACCGGCTGAGAACGATCAGAACGGTGCTAAACACCCAGGACGCCAGCACGAACCGGGGCCTCATCAGGTCAACCCGGTGGACCATCCCGGCGCACATAAATACGACGGACCCCACCGATGTGGCCTTGAGAATATCCAACGCTTCCGACCACCGGGACGCCAGGCGCTTCGAGTTGTACAGGCCGAAACAGTAGAAGAAACAGTGCCACGCGATCATGATTGCCCCGAACAGAAGGAAGTTCTGAACGGTGATCCGCATGCCGAAGAACTGTTCGAGGGAGGTAGGTCCAAGCCACGGAAATACGGTCAGAGTCGCCGCGAAGTAAGCCGCCAGGATCAGCAGCAGGTCGAATACTTTAAAGCTGTCCAGCAAAATGCGGCGTCGTGGACTAGTCATAAGGCCCCCGTTAACGCTTGCCGCCGAATCGCAGCTTCGAGTACAGAAACTGCGGGATCGGATACTGGCGCTTGTTCAGAACGGCGCCCAGGATGGCGACGTTCGCCTCTTCCAGGGTTTCCTTGGTCTGGCGGGCGATCTCCCGCTTGGTCGCGTTCGAGGCGATCACCAGGACCGCGCCGTCCACCACCTGCCCGATCGTGATGGCATCCAGATAGTGGCGGGCCGGCGCGACATCGATGATCACGTATTTAAAAGCGCTTCGCAATTCCAGCAGCCGCGACCGCAGGTTCTCGGCGTCGGACAGAGACCACAAGTCTCCCGGCCCATTGCCGTTGGTCATCACCCAGAGATCGCGCCCGGGGAGCTGCTGAGCGAAATCCTCCACCGGGCCGGGATCCAGCAGCGAGTTCGTAAATCCCCGGCCGTTTTCGACATCGAAGAAACGATGCAGCGCCGGGTTGTGCCCGTTTGCGTCGACCAGGCACACACTGCCCTTGACCTGCGTCGCCAGCAGTTCGGCGACCGAGGCGCAAACCGTGCTGCATCCCGAGCCTTCCTCCACGCCGCAAAACAGCACCGACGCGGGCGGCGACTGAGAGGGCGACAGAAACAGGCGGTGCACCAGCCGCATGGCCTCGAGTTCGAATTTCGGGCCGATAGCCTCGCGCGGCTCCGGCCTGGACATCTTGGCCGGCGCCGGCGTGTCCGGGTCGAGGTGCAGCGTCTTCAGGTCGTAGGTCTTATCCATTGGGTTCCGGCTTGCGGTCAAGTCAGCAGTTTCAACTCCCGGCTCGCCGGTAGCGCCGCCAGGACGGGAACGGAGAGAACCTCCCACACCTCGTCGGGCGTGCGGAATGAAGTATCCAGATAATCGGAGACGAAGGCCGCTCCGACGCTCAGAAGGATGCCCAGGGGAATACCCATCAGGACGACCACCAGGGGCGAGGTCGACGGCAGGACCGGCACGGCGGCCAGCTCGGAGATGACAACATTCGAAATGCGGGCGTCGTCCATCTTCTCGGAAATGCGCGCCTCCTCCTGCTTGTTGTAGTACAGGGCGTAATTCGCTTCTTCCGACTTGACCGCGCGCAGGAGATCCTGCTGCGTCACGGCCTTCCGATCGAGTTCCGAGATCTTCCGGCGGTAACTGCCGACGAACTGCTGCGTTGCCCCGGAGTTGGCCTCCAGGGTCGCGACATCGGCTTTCGCCTTAGCCAGTTCGCCGCTCAGCCATTCGTACGTCTGGTTCCGGTCCGTCGTGCTCTCCAGGACGGGCGCGCTCGTCTCGCGGTCGATGGCCGCCCGGGTCTGCCCGATCTGGGTGAGGACGTCTTTGACTGCCGGGTAGCTGGGATCGTACTTGCTCATCAGGTCGGTCTTCTTCAGCTCGAGATCCAGCAGCGTGGACTTGAGCTGCTGCAGCAATGCCGAGTTGTCGGCCCTCTTCATCTGCGTGCTGAGCCTGGCCGGAGTCGTCGCCAGTTGCGATTCCAGGTTGGCGATCCGCCGCCGCGCCGCGGAAGCCGCCGCGTTCGTCTGGCGCAAGCTGTAATCCAGGTCGGACACCTTCTGCAGCGTGTTGTTCCGGTCCGTCTCCGCGGCCGGCGCGTTGTCCGTCCTGCTCGCGGTCGCCAGATTGGCCTCCGCGTCCGCCAGCCGCTGCTTGTATCGCTCGGCCTCCTTCTGGAAAAACTCGTATTGCCCCGCCGAGCGGTGCAGCGCGACATGCTTCTCAAAATACAGTTGCCCCAGCAGATTCACGACCTTCGCCGCAACCTCCGGATCGTCGGAGCCGTACGACGCCTCGATGAACGAGGACTTCTTCACCCGCTCCATGACGAGCGCGCTCTTCAGGCGGGCGATGGCTTTCGACGTCCGGATCTCCGGGCGCGTGGGACTCCACTTTTCCAGTTGGGCGGTCCAGAAGTGAGGCTTCTTTGGTTTGTCAAGCCCGTAAGCGCCCACAATTTTCCGCAGCAGATCCTCGGACCGGAAGAGTTCGATCTCCGAATCGATCTCTTCATCGCTGACTTCCTCGGACGTGGCCGACCGCACACCGCTGGCGCCGGTGGTCATCACCTGCTCGACCCGCTGGTGCCGCACCAGGACCTTGAGCCGCGCCGTGTACTTCGGCGGCATGACAATCGCCACCAGTACCGCGCCCAACAAGGTTGCCGTGAACGCAACGCTCATCAGGCGCCAGTGCCGGAACAACATGGCGACAAGATCTCTCGCGCCCAGCAGGTTGCCATGCGCGGGATACCCCGCGACGGGGGCCATTCTTCGAACTACCAGTCTTTGCTCTTCTGCCACGTGTTCTGTTCCTGAAAACCCTTTAGTAGGGTTTCATCATCGCCCCTATGCTCGAGTTCGGGATGAATCGCTCGATCTTCCCGAACAGACTCTTGGGAACGAAGAGAATATCACCCGGCTGGATGTACGGGTCTTCCCTCAGATTGCCGGCCTGCATCATCTGCTTCACCGGGACCTTTTTTACTTCCGTCATTTCCGCCGAGAAGCGCCTCAGCAGCAGCACTTCCTTGTCTTTCGCGCCCTCTTTGAATCCACCGGAAAGCGCCAGCGCCTGAGTAACAGTGATGTCGCCGCGCAGTTCGTATCTGCCCGGCTTTGAGACTTCGCCAAACGCAGTGAAATACGGCCTCTCGAAATCCTTCAACTCGATCGTCACGACCGGGTCGTGGAGGATTGTCGCGTATCCGGCGCGGATTGCCTCCAGGGCGGCCGGAACCGTCATACCCATCACGTGTAAATCGCCCGCGCCACGCAGGCTGACGAAGCCGTCCGGCTGCACCGTCACCGTCTGGGTGTACTCCGGCGTCCGCGGGAAATTGATGTCGAGCACGTCGCCCCGGCCCACGTGGTAGCGCGGATTTCGATCCTTGAACTGGGCGTCCGGAGGGGTTGTGCTCGGGGCCTGGCCGGCGCCGGCAAGTGCGGCTGACAGCAGCAACGCCGCCGCCTTCAGAAAACGCGAGTGAAGCAGTGTGCTTCGCATGGTGTCGGGCCTCATCTCCAAGCCGCCTCGGCGAACGCCGGAAGGAGCGCGGGGGGCTGGTTCTCTCCGACGGACTCCAACTCGTATGCGCAGCCTTCCAGTTGAATCGCAACCGACTGCGAGATCATGTCGACCGAAACGATGAGCTTGCGGCCCTCGTTCAGCACCACGATCCCTTCCACGCTGTCCAGCGCGCCCCCGCGGATGCGAACGCGTTGGCCGTGCGTCACAAAGGGATGGTGGAATACCGGCATCCTGGCGGAGATCGCTTTCCGTATGCTTTCGATCTCGATGTTCGGAATGGGGAGGGCCTGGCTGCCGTTGCCGACGAACCGGAGAATGCCCTGGCTCCGCAGCAACGAGTTGCGTAATTCGGGGGAATAGACGGCCCGGAGGAAGACGTAAGACGAGAAAACCGGAACGTCCACGCGTTTCTTGCGGTCGCTCCACTGATGCGTTTCCGTCAAGAACGGCAGGAACGTAGTCAGGCCCAAACGGGACTCGATCTCCCGCTGAACCCGCCGCTCGTGCCTCGCGCGAGTGTGGACGGCAAACCACTGCGGCTCCCTGCCGGTGTCGCAATCCCAATTTCTAAACACACATCCCCCCTGTGAGTCCCAACTCTCGAACCCAGCCTTACTCCGCGGTAACTGCCGGAACCGGGCGTACAACCAAAGTCCCCCCCTCTGAGCCACAGGTCAGTGAAAGAACAGCCCTCGATTGCACCGATTGCCTACCACCTTAACTCCCGGAGTCGGCTTGTGTCAAGGTACGGCCGTACTGTTTTTTGAATTACGGTCTAATTACGAATCATTTGGCTTACTTATTTTAGCGGTTGAAGGCCGTCGTAAGATGGAAGATCTATCTCCATGATCGACCTCCACACGCACACGACAGCCTCGGATGGAACCGTTCCGCCCCCCGACCTGATCCGGGAGGCTCTCGAGTTGCGGCTCGAAGCGCTGGCCATCACCGACCACGACAACATGACGGGCTACGACGAAGCCGCTCCCCTGGCCGGGGACCTGGAGCTGATCGCGGGCATCGAGCTCTCCACCAAGTTCGGCGGCAAGAGTGTCCATCTGCTCGGGTATTTCTTCGCGGGCCCGCCCACGCTCGAGTTTCGCCTGTGGCTGCGGAAACAGCAGGAGAATCGCAAGGACCGCAACCGGCGGCTGATCGCGCGCCTGAACTCCCTGGGCATCGATGTCACCCTCGCCGAGGTCGAGTCCCGGGGTGGCATTCAGACCGGCCGGCCCCATTTCGCGCGCGTGCTGGTGGAGAAGGGCTACGTGCAAACATCCCAGCAGGCCTTCGACGATTACCTGGACGAATCGGCCAAGGGATATGTCGATCGCGAGGAAGTGCAACTGGAGGAAGGCATTGAGCTGATCGCCAACGCCGGCGGGATGCCGGTGATTGCCCATCCGGTGCGAATCAAGCGGGACCCCGGCGAGCTCACGACGGCCATTGTCCGCATGAAGGAAATGGGACTGCAGGGCATCGAGGTGTACCACAGCGACCATTCCCCGGCCGACGTCGTTCTGTTTCAACGCCTGGCGGCGCGCCTGGAACTGCACGTGACCGGCGGGTCGGATTACCACGGCACGGTCAAGGCGCGCGTCAAGCTGGGCACCGGGTACGACGGGAACTTGCACATACCGCGCTCGGTTCTCGACGAACTCCGCGCGGCAGTGTCCAGGTAGTCCCGCTCGCGCTACTGCGGCTTCGGAAAGGCCAGTGTCGAGGTCGCGAGCAAACCACCCAGTCCCATGGTCTCCACCGCCGACGAGGGCACGATCACCATCGCGCCTTTTTCCGTGATGGCCTCGTACAGCATGTTCATGGCGCGAAGCCATCCGCACGCCTTCCGCCTTCAGCTGGCGTTGCAGTTCGCGGACGTCGGTGAAAGCGGCTAATTTTTGGGCGTTACTATCCCAGCCAGGGTTGAAGGTGAGTATGTTCTTGGCGAACATTCCGTGAAAGAGGCCGATGACGTGATCGCCGTTCTTCAAGATCACAAAGTTCTTTGAGGAATCCCCAAAAAAGGCCTTGAAACCGAACTTCTCGTAAAACTTCTTCGAAGCTTCCAGGTTTTTGACAGCCAAGCTGATAGAAAACGCGCCGAGTTCCATGCCTGGCTCCTTATGGGTTTGAACGCCGCGGTGCCACGGGAGTCTGTGCAGTCTGCGCGGCAAGCGGAATAGCGCTCGCGCCGATTGCCTGAATCGCGGCGAGTGAATCGAGTGCTCATGGTTGTCCCATATCCTAATATTTCATTTCGGCGATGACGGACTCTACTTGCGAGCCAGCTTCTCCTTCGCCATCTTTTGCGCGGTATCCAACGCATCCGCGGCCAGGACCTTCACGTCCGGCTCCACCCCGGTTCCCTCCCAATTCGTTTTCGAGATGGGGTTGATCGCTCGCGCGAACGGAACGCCGTTTATGACAGTGATAGTCGACACGGTGTCCGTCCACCGGGAGCGCGCCGACGCCAGGCAGGCCGATCATCGCCAGACACAGTCACCCCTTCTTCGCCTTCGGATGCGCTTTGTCGTACACAGCCATCAGATCGGTAAGCGACACCTGCGTATACTTCTGCGTGGTCGAAAGACTCGCATGCCCGAGCAATTCCTGGATCGCCCGCAGGTCCGCCCCGTCCGCAAGAAGGTGGGTCGCATAGGCATGACGCAGAGTATGCGGATGCATCGACACGTCGCCGGATAGCAGCGTGGCGTACAGCTTCACGATGCGGCGGGCGCTCCGGTCCGAGAGCCGGCCGCCTTTGCGGGTCAGGAAAATCGCATTGCCGGCCGGGCAGGCTTGCCGCTGCGCGATGCACCGTTGGAGCGCGTCCGCCGCCTTCGACCCAAACGGCACCAGCCGCTCCTTTCGTCCCTTCCCTCGAACCCGCATCCAGCGCTCGCTGAAGTCGATGTCCTGGAGATCGAGTCCCACCAGTTCACTGACCCGTAGCCCGCACCCGTACAGGACCTCGAATATCGCCCGGTCGCGCTCGGGCCATGCGCCCTCGAATTCGATCTTGTCGATGCCGTCCACCAGGGCGTTCGTTTCCTCGGGCGTAGGCACCTTGGGAAGCCGCTTCGGCGCTTTTGGCGTCCGCACCATTTTCGCCGTATTGACTTGCAGCACTCCATCGCGCACGAGAAAACGAAAGAACGAACGCACCGCGGCCAGCTTCCGCCGGATCGAGATCGCATCCAGTTCGCGGTCATATAAACTGCCGAGCCACTCGCGTAGCGCGAGCACATCGATTTCCCCCACCGGAGGCGGCTCGGTCTCCGGCGGCGAAAAATACTCGAGAAGCTGTTCGAGATCCGAGCGGTAATTCCGCAGCGTGTGAGGCGAGGCGTTGCGGCGTCCGAGTTCCGCCAGGTATTGTTCGATCTGTCGGGCGAGTTCAGACATGTACGAGCAGGTACTCGTCCATCGCCGCCATCGCGCGCCGGCAAACTTCGGCGTGCCTCGCCTGTTTGTCGCGCCGCAGCCGGTGGCGCGTTTCTTCGTCGAGTTGCTGCAGGAGATCGAACGTGATGTTGGCCGGCTGGTAGTCGCGAGGGTCGGCCGCCGACACGTAATGGCAGAGCGAGCCGAGCGCGGTCTCGCGAGGCAGCGCTCGTAACGGTTCGCCCCAGGCCACGGCAGCGGCATTACGGCCCGCGATCAGTCCCGTGGCAATCGACTCTACATAGCCCTCGACTCCGCAAATCTGGCCCGCGAAGAACAGGGCGGTTCTCTCGCGCAATTGCAGGTGGGGGGTCAGCAGCGCGGGCGCGTTGATGTACGTATTGCGGTGAATCTGGCCGTACCGCAGGAACTCCGAGTTCTCCAATCCAGGGATCAATCGAAAGATGCGCTGCTGCTCCGGGAAGCGCATGTGATTCTGAAAACCGACCAGGTTGTAACTGTCGGCCCGCAGGTTTTCCTGCCGCAGTTGCACGACGGCGTAGGGACGGCGGCCCGTCCGCGGATCCGTCAGCCCCATCGGTTTCATCGGACCGAAGCGCAATGTGTCGCGCCCTCGCCGGGCCAGTTCTTCAATCGGCAGGCAAGCCTCGAAATAGCACGGCTTGTCCTCGGGGATGTGGGCCGGAACGGGCTGCGCCTCCAGGAGAGCGTCCAGAAAGCGCTCGTATTGCTCCTTGTCGAACGGGCAGTTCAGGTAGTCGTCGCTCGCATCGAGCGATTTGCCGTAGCGCGACGCGCGAAACGCGATCGACGTGTCGACCGTGTGCGCGTCGACAATGGGGCTGATCGAGTCGTAGAAGTACAAACGATTCGAGCCGGTGAACCGGGCGATGTCGTCGGCGAGCGGCCCGGATGTCAGCGGCCCGCTGGCGACGATCCAGATTCCTTCCGGCGGAATGCACAGCACCTCCTCGCGCCGGATCTCGATCAGCGGGTCGGATGCGAGGGCCGCCTGGATCGATTCGGCGAACAGTTCCCGGTCCACCGTGAGCGCATGCCCGCCGGGAACCCGGGTCTGATCGGCGCACCGCAGCAGCAGGGAATGGAGCCTCCGCAGCTCGCGTTTCAAAAGCCACGGCGCGGTGTTTTCGCTTTCGCTCTTCAAAGAATTGCTGCACACGAGCTCAGCCAGGCGATCCGTCTGGTGAGCCTCGGTCGCGCGCAACGGCCGCATCTCGTAGAGAGTCGCCGGAAGCCCCGCGCGCGCCACCTGCCACGCGGCCTCGCATCCGGCAAGGCCCCCGCCGGCAATACGGATCCGGGGTTTCAGTCTTGGCTGCAGCGTCATCGCGGGATCGCCTGGCGGCTTACAAACGACAAGGACTTGCCGTCCGCCGACCACGGCGATTCGCCCAGCGTGCCGGGACCGCCCTTCAGCCTGGCAAGGACGCGCGTCTTCTTGTCCGCGGGCGAAACGATCCGGAGCAGGACCTCCTTGCCCGCCGGGCACCCCACGGTTCCGCGCTCGTAAGATAGAACAGCCACCTGGCTTCCGTCCGGAGAGACGCGAGGGAAACAGTTCACGAACTCGTCGAAACTCGGGTAGGATTCGCCGTTACTCGTCTCCGCCGGCGCAATGTCCACGGACACAACTCGCCGGTCCGTGGACGCGATCGAGACTGTCTCGCGCGTGATGTAGTTCTGGACCCCGCCGCCGCTCTTTGCGTCCTCGATCAGCGTGACGTTCGAAAAGACGGCTTTGGCGATGGCGTCCTTGTCGTGCGAGCACACCCCGATGCCGACGTAGAACGGTGCCTTCAACGGGACCCGCATCGATGCGCCGGCGAACTTCAAATCCTGAGACGGACCGGCCAGCGACATGTAGAACGAATCTCCGCGCTTTTCCAGGCGCGCCGACCGCGGGTGCGCGGCATTGATCCCCACCTCGTGCGTCACTGCGCCTGTCTCATCGCGGGCCTGTAGCGACGTCAGGCCGTCGCCGTGTACCGCAACATCGGCATACGCCGAATCCGTCGCCAGACTCTGGCGCGCCATCAGCACGGCCTTCTTGTGGGCGTTCCCTCCCTCCGCGGAAAACGCAATGTCCGCCGTCAAAGTGAATTCGCCCGAGACTCGCTTCCACACGAACTGGAACTCGTCCTTCCCGAACCACATGTTGTCGCCGCTTCCGGCGATCGTGTAGATCTTCGAACCGGCGTCGTACTGCAGCGAGCCCGGGTGCAGGACGGCTCCGACATCCCCGTGGTCCTCGAAGATTCCCACGGGCGCGACCGTTTGCTGGCCCCACAGAGCCGCTGCCGCGAACCAAGCAACGTGGCGAAGCATGTCCTTCATGGTATGCGCTCAGCAGGATGCCCGGGGGGACTGTACCATAACTCCATCGGCGAAAACGGGGGCGGCAGCCCGCAGTCGGTGCGTTTGTCTGGCACGCTGGTTTTCATTTGATCCGGTAGCAGTTGTGAACAGCTACAAGGAATTGCTGGGAGATGGGCCGGAGATCCGGCATGTCGGGAAACCGTACATTAAGCCTGAATTGAACGGCCGAGTCCTGACAACGCCGAATTCACGGCGCCCCACACGTCCTCGGCAATCAACTCCGGCGTGCGGTCCCCGTCGATCAAACGGAATCGCCTCGGCTCTTCCGATGCGATCTGCATGTACCCTTCGCGAACCCTGCGGAAAAAAGCCAGCTCTTCCTGCTCCAGCCGTATCTCGATGTCCTGCTTTTCGGTCGCCCGGGCGCGAGCCCGCGCCAGCCCCACCGCCGGATCGATATCGATGCAGATCGTCAGGTTCGGCACCAACCCGCGACAGGCGATACGATCGACGTCCAGCACCGGGTCGGCCCCCAGACCGCGCCCGTATCCCTGATAAGCCATCGTCGAATCCGTCCAGCGGTCCGACAAGACAACCTTCCCTTCGCCCAGCGCGGGCAGGATCCACTGGTCCACATTCTGCGCTCGCGCGGCGAACATCAGCAGGAGCTCCGCGGTCGGAGCCAGTTCCGTATTGTCCTCGTGCAGGAGGATGCGCCGGATCTGCCGGCCGATCGGTGTCCCACCGGGCTCGACGCTCTCGAACACGTCATAACCCGCGCTCCGCAGCCGTTCGGCGAGCAGGCGCATCTGCGTGGATTTCCCGCTGCCGTCCAGACCCTCGAAGGTGATGAACACGCCCCGCCGGCCGCTAGTCGTAGACATAGTGCAGGACTTTCCGCAGGTCGTCCCAAGCTTCTTTCTTGGCGTTCTGGTTGTACGGCCGCAGCAGATACGACGGGTGATAGGTCACCATCACCGGGATGTCGCGCCACTTGTGCCAGTTCCCGCGCAGCTTCGTGACGCCCTCCTTTACGCCGAGCAGCGCCTTGGCCGCGGTGCCCCCCAGCGCGCAAATCGCTTTCGGCCGAATCGTCAACAACTGCCGGGACAGGAACTGCCCGCAGATTTCCATCTCGTCCTGCTCCGGCGTGCGATTCTCCGGCGGCCGGCATTTCACCACGTTGCAGATGTAGACCTGGTCGCGCTTCAGCGGGATGCCTTCGCGGCTGGACGTGCCTTCGATCATCTGCGTGAGCAATTGCCCCGCGCGTCCGACGAACGGCAGCCCCTGCGCGTCTTCGTCCGCGCCTGGGCCTTCGCCGACGAACACCAGCAGAGACTGTTCGTTCCCCGATCCGAAGACGATCTTGTTGCGACCCTCGTGCAGGCGGCACCGCCGGCAATCCCCGATGTCTTCAATAATTTTAAGCAGGGTGTCGCTTTCCGAGCCACGCGTTTCGACTTCGCTCGTTTCGACGCCGCGACCGTCAGGAAGCGGAGGCGCAACTCGCCGGTACAACGTCTTCACGCCCAGATCGCGGTAGAACTCCAGATACTGTCTGAGTTGCTCGCCGTTCATCGCGTCGCGTGCAGCGCCAACCGCAACTTGCCAATCGCGTCGAAGATCCTGGCCGCTACCGCGCGCTTCGGAGCCCGCTCGAGCGGAATCGTTTCGCCGTTTCGCAGCACCAGCGTCACTTCGTTCAAGTCGGACTCGAAGCCGATCGATTGATCCGTCACCAGGTTCGCCACCACCATGTCGCAATTCTTCGTCTCGCACTTGCGGCGCGCTTCGGCGGTCAGATTCTGCGTCTCCGCCGCGAAGCCGATCAGCAGGCGGTCGCCTTTGTTCCGCCCCACTTCGGCGAGAATGTCCGGAGTCGGCTCGAGTTCGACGCTCAGAAGCGCCGGGGTCTTCTTGACCTTCTGCCGGGGCGCGTTCGGCCGGTAATAATCGGCGACGGCAGCGGATTTTACGATGATCGTCGCCGGTTCCAGATGGTCCATCACCGCCTGCCGCATTTCAACCGCGGTGTGCACGCGGATCAGTTCGGCCCCGAACGGAGCCGGCAAGTGAACCGGCCCGGATATGAGGATGACGCGCGCGCCGCGCGAAACGGCTTCTTCCGCGAGCGCATACCCCATCTTGCCGCTCGACCGGTTCGAGATATACCGCACCGGATCCAGCGGTTCCTGCGTCGGCCCCGCCGTAATCAATAGAGTCTCGCCTTCCAGATCGTGACGGTTGGCGGCCACCGACGCGACCACCTCCGCAATCAACTCCGGTTCCGGCAACCGCCCCGGTCCCGTAGTCCCGCACGCGAGCAATCCCTCCGCAGGCTCGATAATCCGATGCCCGCGCTCGCGCAACGTGCGGATGTTCTCCTGGGTCGCCGGATGAT
The DNA here is from genome assembly GCA_025353165.1 of Acidobacteriota bacterium. Classification (GTDB taxonomy): domain Bacteria; phylum Acidobacteriota; class Terriglobia; order Bryobacterales; family Bryobacteraceae; genus TMP-7. The sequence continues at coordinate 41,098 of JANXRE010000122.1, forward strand.
TCCACATACTCGTGTTCATGGCCGGAGCGAGAACCACTTGGCCCGTGAACGCGAGATACATCGTGGTGAGAAAATCGTCCGCCAGCCCATACGCGAATTTCGCCAACACGTCCGCGCTGGCCGGCGCTACCACCAGGACTTCGTTCTCCTGCGCCACGCGGATGTGCTCCACCGAACTAGCGAGCACGTCCTCCCCAGTGGAACCCTCAAACAGGCTGGTGATCACCTTCTTGCCGGTCAGCGCGGCGAAAGTGAGTGGACGGACAAACTGCTGGGCGCCGGCGGTCATGACCGTCTGCACGGAGAAACCGCGCTCCATGAGCGCGCGCGCCAGTTCCGCGGCCTTGTACGCGGCGATTCCGCCGGTTACGCCGAGAACAACGTTCATGACTCGGTTTCGATGGCCTCTTCCGGATCGCCGTCGCGATTCGGGTCTTCGTAATTGACCAGGCCGCGCCGGACTTCTTCCATCGCCGTTACGGTTGGCTTTTTCGAGGTGGTGGGCAGGAACGGCCGCGAGCCGTTCTGCAATTGGCGCGCCCGCTTGGCGGCAACGAGAATGAACCGGTACGTGCTCGATTCCGGATCGTCCGGAATGGCGAACATTGCGTTTCTTCTTTCGGTCACGGCTTTAAACTCCTATCGGTCCTGAAGCTGTCGAGAATCGGGCGGATCTTGTCTTCGACCCGCGACCGCCTTACCCGTTCCGCCTTCACGATGGAAACGAGAGTATCGACGGAAGCTTCCACCCGTTGATTCACCAGCACGTAGTCGTACAACTCATAATTCCGGATTTCTTTGGCAGCCCCTCGCAGCCGCCGCTCGATCACGGCATCCGAATCTTCCGAGCGCGCGCGAAGACGCTGTTCCAGAACTTCGCGAGAAGGGGCCAGGATGAAGATGGTTACAGCGCCCGGAATCTTACTCTTCAATTGTGCCGCACCCTGGACGTCAATGTCGAGCACCAGATCGCACCCGGCCTCGCTCGCCTTGTCCAGTTCGCTCCGGTGGGTGCCGTAATAATTCCCGAAAACCTCGGCGTGCTCCAGGAACTCGTCCCGTTCCAGCCTCTGTCCGAAATCGTCGCGCGACGTGAAATAGTAGTTCTCGCCATTCACCTCGGTCCCGCGCGGCGCCCGCGTAGTGTAGGAAATGGAGAATCGCAAATCCGGCACGGCGGCCAGAAGTCCTTTCACCAAAGTGGATTTGCCGGAGCCCGACGGCGCCGACACGATGAAAACGGCGCTCATTCCAGGTTCAGCGACTGCTCGCGGATCTTTTCGATTCCGGCCTTCGCGGCCAGCGCCAGGTCGGTGATCCGCAACCCGAGTTCGCCGATTCCGGTGGTTTTGGAAAGAATAGTGTTCGCCTCCCGGTTCATCTCCTGCAGCAGAAAATCTAGTTTCTTACCGATCTCGCCGCCCCCGGCGAGCAAGTGGCCCAGCTGCGTCGAGTGGATCTTCAGCCGCGAGATTTCCTCGGCAATGTCGCTCCGGTCGGCCAGCAGCGCGGCTTCCTGCGCCAACCTCTGCGGATCGATCGACGCCCCTTTCAACAGTTCCCGGATTCGATCGTTCAGCCGCGCCTGGTACAACGGCAGCGCGCGCGAGCGGATTTCCGCCAGTTCCTCGCCCGCTTCATGGATCGCCGCGTTGTGGCGGAGCATAGCCTCCACGATCGCGCCGCCTTCGCGTTCCCGGAAATGATCGAGTCCATTTAGCGCCTCTTCCAACGCCTCCAGAATCCCGCCGCGCAAGGCACCCGGAACCTCCGCTTCCATTCCCTCGCTGAGCATCCCCGGGACTCGCAGCGCCGCGTTCAGGTCGGGCTCCGCGGCCACGCCCGCTTCCCTGCCTGCTTGGCGGAAAGCGGCCAGATAGGCCGTCAGCAGCGGTTGATTCAGCGCCAGGCCCGGCGCCGCCCCGGGCCGGGTGATCCCCACCCGCACTTCGATGTGCCCGCGAATCAGCCTGCGCCGTAACGCCGCGCGCAGGTCGTGCTCCAGCGCATCCAGTTCGGAAGGCATCTGGCAGTGAATATCCAGCGACCGGTGGTTGACGCTCTTCAAGCTCAGGACGATCTCGCAGTTCTCGATGCTGGAGCGAACGCGCGCATAACCGGTCATGCTGCGCGCGGGCTCAGTCTTGGGAGTGGACGATTGGGCGCTCATTTCACGGGACCAGCGGATCGGCCTCCAGGTACTGCAGCTCATGGAGGCGCTGGTATATCCCTCCCTGAGTGATCAGTTCCTCGTGGGTTCCGATCTCGCTGATGCGGCCTCGGTCGAGAACCACAATCTTATCAGCACGGCGAATCGTGGACAGGCGGTGGGCGATTACGATCACCGTCCGGTTCTCCATCAGCTTGGCCAGCGCGCGCTGCACCAGGATCTCGGATTCCGAGTCCAGGTGCGACGTCGCTTCATCCAGAATCAGGATCGGCGCGTTCTTCAGCAGCGCGCGCGCGATCGCGATCCGCTGCCGTTGGCCGCCCGACAGCTTCAGGCCGCGTTCGCCGATGATCGTGTCATAACCCTCGGGCAGTCGCTCGATGAACTCTTCCGCCAGCGAGTCGCGCGCCGCCTTCGCGATCTCCGCCCGCGTTGCGCTCGCCCGTCCGTAGCCGATATTGTTGGCCACCGAGTCGTTGAACAGAAATGTGTCCTGCGCCACCATGCTGATCTTGGCGCGCAGCGATTTCAGCCGCAGGTCGCGCACATCCCTGCCGTCCAGCCGGACCGCGCCCTCCTCAACATCGTAGAAACGCGGAACCAGGTTGGCCAGCGTGGTTTTTCCAGCGCCGCTCGGTCCCACCAGCGCGACGATCTCGCCCGCCTTCACCTCCAGCGTGACGTCCTCCAGCACCGGGCCGTTCGAGGAGGTCGGATACCGGAAGGAGATCTGGTCGAAGAGGATGCCTTTTTCGAACTTGCCGAGGCGGACGGCGCCAGGCTTCTCTCTCACGATCTGCTCGCGATCGAGGTAGCCGAATACTTTCTGCGACGCGCCCAGGGCCTGCTGGAAAATATTGTGGATGCCGGTGAGCCGCTTCACCGGCTCATACAGCATCAGCAGCGCGATAACAAAGCTAGTGAACTCGCCGGATGTCATGGCGCCGGCCTTGACCTGCGTGCGCGCGTAGGTCAGCAGCCCGACGATCGTCACCGCCCCGAAAAACTCGATGATCGGCGAAGCCAGCGCCTGCTGCGCGACATATTTCAGGTTGCTGCGCCGCAGCCTGGCGGCGGCCGCGCGGAAGCGGTTGGACTCTATTTCCTCCGCCCCGAACGATTTCACCACCGCGTGCCCGACAATCGTCTCCTGCAGAATCTGGTTCAGCTCGGCGGCGTAATCCTGTGTTTTCCGCGTGGTCCGGCGGATCCGCCGCCCGATGCGCAGCGTCGGCACCAGCACAAACGGCAGCACCGTCAGACTGAACAGCGCCAGTTTCCAGTCCGTTTGCAGCACTACGAACGAGAGGCCGGCCACCGTGAAGGACTGCCGTAGCCAGTCGGCCAGAATGTGCGACGTGGCCAGTTGGATTTTTTCGATGTCGTTCATGATAGACGACATCAGAGAGCCCGTCGAGTTCGATTCGAAAAATTGCGCGTCCTGATGCAGCACCCGGTCGTACACCTGCTGGCGCAGATCGGTGACCGCTGAGAAGCCCACGTAGTTGATCAGCCAGTTCCCCGCGTAGTCGCACAGCCCCTTTAAAAGGAAGACGAGAAGGATGGCCAAAGCGACCATGGTCCATACGTTGTGGATCCAGACCGGGCTCAGGTACTGAAGGGAGAACTCGTGGCCCCCGAAAGAGAATAGCTTCACCGGACCTTCCGCGGCCCTTGGATTCAGCACCCGGTCGAACACCGGCCCGATCAGCAGCGCCTCGAGTCCCTTCGCCGCCCCCACGCAAGCCATCAGCACGACCGACAGAAACAGGAACAGCGAGTACGGGCGGACCAGCCGCAAGATCCGCGCGAGCTCCCTCACGCCCGTACCTTCATCTGCTCAACGGCGTTCAAGACTTCGCTCGTCTGGATCGCAGCGAGCCCCGCAGCATTCGTAATCACCCGCGACGTGGTCTTCCAGGGAGCCCAGATCGCCGGGTCCGACGGCCCGAACAGCGCCACCACGGGAACGCCGAAGCCCGCCGCGAGATGCGCCGGACCGCTGTCATTGCCCACGAACAGCGATGCGCCCGCGATCAGGCTCATCACGTCCTGGAGGGGCGCGTTGGACAGCGTCTCAAACTCCGTGAACGGAGCAGCGTCGTCGGCCGGACCCGCGAGGAACACCGGTTCCATCTCACCGCTCATGGAGCGCGCAACTTCGAGAAATCGTTCCGCCGGCCACGTCTTATCCGCTCTCGACGCGAACGGGTGCAACACAGCGTACGGACGGTCCACTCTCTCACGGTCGTGGCTCTGAATACGCGTTTCCGGGCCGCGCGCGTAAGCATGCGGTAGCCGCGCCCGGGGGATCTCCTGCACCGGCACGCCTAAATAAAACATGGCTGATGCCAAATGTTCAGCCGTGTGAACCGTCCGTTCCACGCCGAGAACTCCCTGCGCCCGGGGAATCCGCACGTTATACGCGGCCTGCAACCGGTAATGCCCGAACCCCGCGCGAACCGGCGCGCCGGAGGCGACCGTCAGCCACGCGCTGCGCGTCCCCCCGTGCAGGTTCAAGCACATCCCTGCGCCCCTCACCGATCGAACGCACGGCGGCAGAATGGAACTCACATCCGGGTTGCCCTCGAACACCGCGCGGAAGCGGTCCTCGACCACCACCGACAGGTCGAGATCGGGTCTGTGGGACTTTAAGAGGGACAGCGCGGGAGTAGTCAGGACGCAGTCGCCCAGCGAGCGCAGGCGGATAATGGCCACCCGCGCGCCGTCCGGCACGCGTTCCAATGTCGTTGTCATTTGCGCGACGAGGCTTACTCTTCGATCCGCGCTTCGTCGATCAGCATCACGGGGATGTCGTCCCGGATCGGGTACACCCGCTTGCACTGAACGCACTTGAGCCCGCTCTGGTCCTGAAGAAGTTCCACCGGGGCCTTGCACAACGGACAGACGAGGATCTCAAGGAGTTCTTTGCTGACGGCCATGGCTTATATCTTATGCTAACGTCACTGCATCGGCACCGACATCTCCAGGTTCCAGCTAGCAATCCCGCCGGCCTGGCCGAAGGTCCGCGGCGCCGCTACCAGAATCGGCTCCACCCCGGCGAGCACCGAAATCGCGTTCACTCGCGTCCGGTCCGCGCCGACGGTGCTCGAAATAATCAGCGCGTCGCCGGCTTTGAGATCCGCGATCGCGAACGCCGGCATCCGCTCCAGCATCTGCTGCAAATCGGGCGGCCCACCGCCATTCCCGCCCGGTCCGCCGGGACCACCGGGAGCAGGACCGCCGGGGGGACTGCCCTGCCCCGGAGCGCCCGCCGGCCGCCCCCCCGCCATACCCTCGGGCATCTGGAAGGTCGGATTCAACCGCCGCGCCAGCATAAACGCCACTATCGGCGGCAGTTTCTTCAACAGCGTGTCCTTGGCGACCTCGATCACAATCGGCTTCTTCAACTCCGTATCCGTCAGCCGGATTTCGCCTTTTTGCGGATCCACCGAGATCACCGTACCGGCCACGGTTCGGAACGAGCCCGACACGATCTCCTCCGCGGTAATCTGCGAACCGTCCGCGTTCTTATTCCCCAGAACGCGAACCTGATCGCCGGTCATGACCTCCGCCATCGAACTGGGCTTTACATCCGCCCAACGGATCGAGTCGGGCGCGTACCGCTGGAAGCCCGTCTTTTCCGTCGTAAGGACTGCCACGGTCTTAACGCCGTCCCGCCCGCGCATCGTCAGGCTGATCTGCTTCGCCGCCGGGTCAATCGCCGCGACCGCCCCCGCAACCCCGCGCTTCTGCCATTCCGCCCGGTCCCGCTCATGCTTTTGGGCCAGGTCGGACTTGGTCATGACAATGATCTGCCTGGCGGCCGGAATGCTCTTGTGGTCCTCGATGACGTCTCCGCGAGCGATGATGCGGTCGCCGTTTCCGACTTCCGAGGCCGGGATTTTGGTCGCCTTTGCCAGGTCGCGCTCGCCGGGAGGCACTCGCACGAACAGTGTCTCGTCCGTGAAGACCACGGTGTAGACCGCGCCGGTGCTGGTCTTGACCGTATATTGCTTCCCGGCGGCGTCTGTCGCCGTGACATCGCCGATAATCCGGTTGGAAGCCGGTTTGGGCGGCTCCGTTTGGGCGAGGGCACAGGTGGCGGCGAGAATTGCTATAAGAAGACGCATCACTGATTATGGCGCGCCGACCTAGCCCGGCCGTTACGCGTCCGATTGTCAATTATCGTAACCCGCCGACTTTGGGACTCTCCGGATCCGCCGGAATGTTACACGTTAACCTCGTCTTGCGTATAACTTAAGCTCCCGCGCGACCGTCAGATCGGAATATCGCCTGCGACACCGCAGAGGACGCCCCGGAGCGTCCGTTCGAGTTGTGGAAGTGCTCGTAATTGAATCCAGCCGCTGTGGCCAGATACAAAGATATCCATCCCGGACGGACCGGAAGTAAACCTCTGGAAGGCGAATCCGCACGCCATTCTTCCGCAGTTCCATGCCGGCCACGTTTAGATCATAAACGCCAAAGCGGACCTTGGCAGCAGGCATGCGTCACAACCTCTCGCGCAATTGGACCTCACCCTCAGATGGGTTTCGCGTGGGAGTTAGTGAGTCTCGACCACCAACTCATTGCTGACGCTCGTCACACCCTTAACCTTCTTGGCCAGATGCTCGGCCCGGACCTTCTGCTTTTCCTTCTGCACTCTTCCCTTCAGAACGACGGCGCCGTCGTGCACCACGACGTCAATCGCGTTCCCGCCTACATCGCGATCGCCGGCCAGCTTAATCCGCACCTGGTCGTAGATTCGATCGTCTTGAGGCGTGCCCTGACCTGACAGCAGGGACACAGAGAGCGCGAGACCCGCGAGGAACATTTTTAAGTGCATGAGATTTACCTATAATCCTGCCATAGATCGCGGATCGATCTCAGCCAGGAACCCCGGATCCTCCCGCCACTTGGGTTTCACCTTCACGAACAATGACAGAAAAATCTTCCGGCCGAGAATCCGCTCCGCGTCCTCGCGCGCCAGCGTGCCGATCTTCTTCAGCATGCTTCCCCCGGATCCGATGAGGATGCCCTTTTGCCCATCCCGCTCAACAATGACCGACGCGTGGATACGGATCATCTTCGGAGTGTCCTCCCATTGGTCCACCAGCACGGCGACGGAATGGGGCACCTCCTGAGAAGTCAGGTCCAGGATTTTCTCGCGCACGAACTCGGCTACCAGGAACCGTTCCGGCTGATCCGTCAGATAATCCGGCGGAAACAGGGCCGGGCTTTCCGGGAGTTTCCCGACCACGCTCGCCTTCAACTCGTCCAGCCCCGCGCCCGTCAGCGCCGATATCAATATGTAATCCGAGAAGCCGTGCATCTGCTGATACTTCTCCAGACGCGGCAGCAGTTCCGCCTTGCCCTGCAACCGGTCGATCTTGTTTACCGCGAGAATCGCCGGCGCTTCCGACCGCTTCAGCACGCTCATCCCGCGCTCCTCGTCCGTGTCGGGATCGCGGCTCGCGTCCACCACGTAGATCAGCGCGTCGCGGCCCTCGGTGGCCGCGCGCACGGCATCCATCATGCGCTTGTTCAGCAGCGTGTCGGACTCGTGGATGCCCGGCGTGTCCATCAGCACAATCTGCGCGTCCGGCAGATTGAGAACACCCTGAATCGCCGTCCGCGTGGTTTGCGGTTTGCGCGCGACAATCGCGATTTTCTCGCCCAGCAGCGAGTTCAGCAGCGTCGACTTCCCCGCGTTCGGCCGCCCGAGAATCGAAACGAATCCACATCGAAACGCCATTTATTTCCGCCCGTTCATCTTATCGCCATTCGATTTCGCTCCGGGCTCGCCCGGTTCCGCTTCCGCCGCCGGAGGAGGAGGCTTCCTCGAAATGCGCAGCCGCTCGACGCGCCGCTCGTTTCCCGCCACCACCTCGACATGCAGCCCCTCCCGTTCGATGATCTCGCCGCTGACCGGTACCCGGCCCAGCCACTCCGTCACCAGCCCGCCAACAGTGGTGGATTCCGTGTCCTCCGGCGCGCGAAAATCGAACAGGTCGTGCAGCCGGTCCACATCGAAACTGCCCGAGACCATGTAAACGCCCTCCGATTCTTCCTCCACGTCCCGCTCCGGCTCGTGCTCGTCGTGAATCTCGCCCACGATTACCTCGACCATGTCCTCCATCGTCACCAGGCCCGCGGTGTTGCCGTACTCGTCCACCACTATCGCGATGTGTTTGCCTTCGCCCTGCATGTCCCGCAGCAGATCGTTCACCGGCTTCGTCTCCGGAGCCAGAGGGATCTCGCGCATGAGATCGCGCACCTTCTTCCCGCCGCGCTCTTCTTCGTCCAGCTCGAACATATCGCGGACATGCACAAATCCCACCATCTGATCGATGTTCCCTGCAAAAACCGGAATGCGTGAGTAACGTTCGTGGATGACTAGGTCGCGCAGCGCCTCCAGCGACCGGTTGGCCTCGATCGCCACGATATTCGGCCGCGGCGTCATCACTTCCCGCACCGTCTTGTCCCCGAACGCTACCACGGACTGGATCAGCTTGCGGTCGTCCCCCTCGATAATCCCTTCTTCCTCGCCGGCCGTGATGAGAGCCTCGATGTCTTCGGCCGAGCCCGCGTCGTCGCTCCCCGCCTCGTCCTCGCCCAGTTCCGAGAGCGAATCGAGGAAATTGAGCAGCCCCGTCAGCGGGCGGATCGCCACCGCCAGCGCCCGGATCGCCGGCGCCCAGTGCGCCAGCCAGCGCCCCGAGGTCTTGCGATAGAGGAACTGCGGAGCCAGGTACGAACTCACGAACATGGTTCCCGGCGCGATCAGAAGCGCCGCCACCGCGCCGTACCAGATATGCCCCGCGCCCCACGACGTCGCCATCAGGACGACCACGCCCAGCAGCGTCAGCGCGATATGCTTCACCAGCGAGAACGCCAGCGCGCCCTGCTCCGTCTTCAACCCGATCTTGGGTTGCAGGCTTTCCTTGAAATACTGCAGCGCTTCCACGTCGCGCGCGCGCAGCCGCAGCGCTTCCAGATACAGCGTCTGCACGACCGTGACGAAGCAAAGGAGCGCCGCGATCGCCGCGGCGATCAAGGTGAGAAGGAGTATCACGGGCGGGTTCGTTCGATCAATCCGGCGGGCAGCTCGAACTGCTTGCGCCACCGGTTTTCGGATCGGGCCATGCGGCCACGGTCGGTTTCGTGATCCATCCCCAGCAGGTGCAGCACGCCGTGCAGCATCAGAATCTTGATCTCGTCGTCGATGGCGTGGCCCTGCTCCTCGGACTGCTCCTGGGCGCGGTCGATCGAAATCGCGATCTCGCCGAGAAAGCCGGTGCGTCCCCCCGACGGAAAGGAGAGCACGTCCGTGGCATAGTCCTGGTGAAGGAACTCCCGGTTCAGCCGCTCCAGTTGGGCGTCGCGCGTCAGCAGGCACGCGAACGGTCTGCCCTCCGCGACTTCCTGCTGCAGCTTCTCGGCGAATGCTCTCAATGGACGCCGGTGCAAACTGGCCGTCCCGCGAGCGAATAGAAGCAGTTCGTTATCCTCTGGTTCCGTTGGCATTGCGAAGGCTTACTGAACGCTGGGCGGTGGCTCGGCCGCGTTATCGCCGGCCGCTTCCTTCGCGCCGTTCTCGCCGTCCGTCAGTTTCAGGGAAAGCTGGCGGTTCACCCCGCTGACATTGGCATGGCGTTCGTACGCGCGGACAATTTTCATCACCAGGTTGTGCCGCACCACGTCTGTGTCGTCGAAATGCACGAAACTGATGCCTTCCACGCCCTTGAGCACCTCGCTCGCGTCCACCAACCCGCTGCGTTTCCCCGGCGGCAGATCCACCTGCGTGAGGTCGCCGTTCACCACCATCTTCGAGTTGAATCCGGTGCGCGTCAGGACCATCTTCATCTGCTCGGGCGTCGAGTTTTGCGCCTCGTCCAGAATGATGAAGCTGTCGTTCAGCGTGCGGCCGCGCATGAACGCGATCGGCGCCACTTCGATGGTGCTGCGCTCCAGCAGCTTGTCGACCTTCTCCGACTCCAGCATGTCGTGCAGCGCGTCATACAGCGGGCGCAGGTACGGATCCACCTTTTCCTGCAGCGTGCCCGGCAAAAAGCCCAGGCGCTCCCCGGCCTCCACCGCCGGGCGCGTGAGGATAATGCGGCTGACCCTCTTGTTCAGCAGCGCCGAAACGGCCATCGCCACCGCCAGGTACGTCTTACCCGTGCCCGCTGGCCCGATGCCGAACACCAGGTCGCTGCGCTCGATGGCGTCCACGTACCGCCGCTGGTTCACGGTCTTGGGCGCCAGCACCTTCTTGCCGAAATTGCGCTGGCGTCCGCTTTGGATCAATCCGCGCAGATTTGTTTCGACATCTCCTGTGACGACGCGGAAGTAGCTGTTCAGGTCGCCGTTATTGAAGACGTGACCTTCCTGGATCAGCGAGAAGTAATCCGACAGGATGTTGCCGGCGCGGGCCACATCCGGATCGGAACCTTCGATCTCCAGTGAATCGTTCAGAAGGCGAGTCTTGACGTTCAGGCCAGTTTCGAGCACCTTGATGTTTTCATCGCGGGTCCCGAAAAGAGACTCGATGCCTCGGCCGATCGGTACGCTAGCTTTCATTATTTAAGCAAGGGGGAGGGCTGGGGTGGCGCAGACCGCGGGAGCGGGGAAGCCAACATCTCGCTCTAACTATACCAGAATCGTGAGGAAATCAAGCCATGAATCGTGCTACATACACGTTACACCTCTCCGGTTCGGGTGGAGCGGACCTCCTGGCCCGCGGCGGCCTCCCGGCCAAATTCTTCGAACGGGCAGAGAGCCCCTGCGTCCGCATCCCGCCGTGTGGAAAGGGTCTTAGAAATGCTCATGCTTAAGCCGCGAGATTTTGCTTGCATTCAAGTGGGGAGACTCTTAATCGATCGATCGCAGACCTACTTTCTGTTATCCGGCATCCAGGACGAGACCCAAGAGTTTCTCTCTCTCGATCTCGCCTCCGGCAGATCCAGGACAGTTTCTGGAGCGCCCTGGAGCGCTCAATCCACGATAGTTCTATGGACGGATCGAGACTCAGTGCAGTTGATTCCGCGTCAAGGGGCAGGGTGGCTGGCGAGCACTCGATCTCTCTAAGCGTGAGCGAGCCCGACCCCACGCACCCTTCATCGCAGATCGCCCGATGGATGGTGGAAGTAAGGCAGCAACTGGCGGACTCGTCCTCGCGGGAGCCTCCCGAGGGGAAATGAGCTTGCCGGCGTCGGCGAGCACCCGCGTAGCTCGGTCCCGGCATCGCGTGGCCCGACAAGACCGGGCCGGTATGTGCGAATCAGCCGATCCGAGTATAGGTGAGAATCCTCGCTGGCTCGGCCAGCAATTCCGCCGAACGCGCGCCCAGAGCCTGCAGGTAGGGCGTCTGCAAGTGCCGGTCCAGAGCCTCGCGCGATTTCCAGTTCTCGTAGAACACAAACCGGCCCGGCTGGTCCGTGCTCTCGTGCAGAAGGTACTCGACACAACCCTCTTCGCTTCTGGTCGGCGCGAGGAGCCCGGCGTGCGCCTCGCGAAGGTCGTTTTCTTTGCCGGGTTTGGCCGTCATTTCGGCGACAACGGTGAGGTAGGGATTCATCCGCCTCCCAGTCTATCGCCAGGAGTATCATAAGTGCGTTCCATGCGTAAATTCCTCGCGGCCGCCGCGCTGCTCGTCGCCATCGCGCTCGTCTATGCCGTGCTCTTTCTCCCCGCGCAGCTCGAGCGCGGGATGAACAAGGTGATCCATCCGCCGCCGTATTCCGCATCGGATCGGGCCCGCGATCTGCTCAAACGCGCCACCGTCATCGACCTCCATGCCGACTCCCTGCTCTGGGCGCGCGACCTCACCGTCCGAAGCCGTCGCGGGCAGGTCGACATCCCGCGCCTGATCGAAGCCAACGTCGCGCTCCAGGCTTTCACCATCGTCACCAAGTCGCCGCGCGGCCAGAACTTCGGCAGCAACACTGGCGAGACCGACAACATCACCCTCCTCTCGATCGTCGAACGCTGGCCCGTCCGAACCTGGTCGAGCCTCGCCGAACGCGCGCTCTATCAGGCTTCGAAACTGCGCGACATGGAGCAGCGGTCGAACGGAAAGCTGACCCTCGTCCGCTCGGGCGAAGACCTGCGCCGGTACCTGGACCGCCGCCGCACGGATCCCGCCATCACCGCCGGATTTCTGGGCGTCGAAGGCGCGCACGCGCTGGACGGCAAACTCGAAAACATCGACCGCCTGTTCGACGCGGGCGTCCGCATGATGGCGCCCTCGCACTTTTTCGACAACGAAATCGGCGGCTCCAGCGCGGGCGCGGAAAAGACCGGCCTCACCCCGCTCGGCCGCGAGATGATTCGGCGCATGGAAGCCAAACACATGCTGGTCGATGTGGCGCACGCGGCTCCGAAAACCATCGACGACGTTATCGCGATGGCCACCCGCCCCGTAATCGTGTCGCACACCGGAGTAAAGGGGACCTGCGACAACCTGCGCAACCTCAGCGACGACCACCTGCGCCGCATCGCCGCGACCGGAGGCGTCATCGGCATCGCCTACTTCCAGCAGGCCGCGTGCGGAACGGACCCGGCCGCCATCGTCCGCTCCATGCGCTACGCCGCGCAGGTCGCCGGTATCGACCACGTCGCGCTCGGCTCCGATTTCGACGGCGCGGTGGAGACCGGCTTCGACACCACCGGACTGGCGCAGCTAGCCGACGCGATGCTGGCCGCGAATTTCAACGAAGAGGAGATCGGGAAGATCCTCGGCGGGAACGCGCTGCGCGTGCTCCTTGTCAACCTCCCTTAGGAACATGTCCACCTTCGCCGGAGACCTTCGATACGCTCTGCGGGCCATGCGCGCCAACCCCGGCTTCACGGCGGTTGCCGTGGCATCGCTCGCACTCGGAATCGGCGTGAACACCGCCATGTTCAGCGCCGTGGATCAGACGCTGATCCGCAGGCTGCCTGTGCCCGAGCCTCAACAACTCGTATCGCTCAAAGGCTCGCGGATCCAGACTTACCCCTTTTATCGCGAATTCCGCGATCGCAACCAGGTCTTCTCCGGACTCCTCGCCGCCGGCTACGGCAACAAGACCGGCGTGCGTCCGGAAGGCGCGCGCGAGATCGAACTCGCCGAAGTGAACCTCGTATCCGGCACCTACTTCCGGACGCTCGGCGTCGGCGCCGCCCGCGGCCGCCTGATCACACCCCAGGACGATCAGAAGCCCGGCGGCAGCCCGGTCGCCGTTCTCTCCTACAGCTATTGGGAGCGCCGGTTCTCGACCGACCCGAACGTCGTCGGCCGGAAAATCGCCGTGAACGGCTACCCGCTGGAAATCGTCGGCATCGCGCAGAAAGGATTCGGCGGCCTGTTCCTCAGCGACACCATCGACCTCTTTGCGCCGCTCACCATGATCCCCGTCATCGACCGCGGCCGCGCGGAAGTGTGGGACAGCCCCAACATGCACTGGCTGTGGGTGATGGGCCGGCTGAAGCCGGGCATCTCGATGGAACAGGCGCAAGCCTCGCTGCGCGTCTTGCAGCCCCAGGTCGAGGACGTGCTCGCCACCCGCCTAACCAAGGACAACGGCAAGCGGCCCGACTGGAAATCCGATCCGATTGTGCTCGCCGAGGGAGCGCAGGGCCTGCCGTTTTACCGCGAGCAAATGGCCGATCCGCTGCGAATTCTGTCCTTCGCAACTGGCTTCGTTCTGTTAATCGCGGGCGCCAATGTCGCGAATCTTCTGTTGGCGAGAGCCGCCGGGCGGCAGAAAGAGATGGCCGTGCGCATCGCCATCGGCGCGACCCGCGCCCGTCTGATCCGGCAGCTTCTGACCGAGAGCCTGCTGCTTTCCTTCACCGGCGGAATCGCCGGCGTGGCGCTCTCGTACTGGGGCGTGCGGGCGCTCGCGTCCGTCGCCGGCTGGGAAGAGATGAGCCTGCGTCCCGATCTGCATCTCTTCCTCTTCGCCGCCGCCGCCATCGCGATTACCGGCCTGCTGTTCGGCCTGGCGCCCGCGATCCGCTCCGCGCGCTCCGGCCTGACCGCCGCCATGAAAGTAGGCGCGCGATTCCGTCTGGGCAAGACGCTCATCGCCGCGCAGGTGGCGCTGTCGCTGGCGCTGCTGGTGGCCGCCGGCCTGTTTCTCCAAACCCTGCGCAATATCCGAAGCGTCGATCCCGGGTTCCGGCGCAAGAACGTACTGATCGTGGATGTCGATCCGTCCACCCTCGGGTACGGAGGCCAGCGGCTGCGCGCTTTTTACGATCAGGTGGTGGAACGCGTCCGCGCTCTGCCCGGAGTCCGCGCCGCCAGCCTGTCGGGGATGACGCCCTTCGGCAACTACTCGCGCTCGCGAAGCTTCTCGGCGGAAGGGGTTCAGCCCAAAGCCGGAGAGATGCTCATGTCCTTTTCCAACCCGGTATCGTCCGATTACTTCGCCACCATGGGCATCCCCATGCTGCTGGGGCGCGATTTTCGCGCTTCCGACGAACCGTCCGTGCTGCCCCAGGCGAATTTCCTGTCGAAGGTCGGTCGGAACAGCGGCGGTTCGAGCGAGCCGCCCAAAACCGCCTTCCGGTCCGTCATCGTCAACCAGTCGCTGGCGCGGAAACTGTTCGGCGGCGCGAACCCGGTCGGGAAGCGGATCAGTTACGACGACCGTTATGCGGCCGAGGGCTCGTTCGAGATCGTCGGCGTTGTGCGCGACGTGCATTACGTGGATCTGAAGCGCGGCGACGACTTGGGGATGATTTACGAGCCGAGCTGGGGGGAAGGCGCCGACGCCCGCTGGATCGGCATCCGCACGGCGGGCGATCCGAAAGCGCTCGCTTCAGCCGTGGGCGCCGAACTGCGCAAGGTCGACCCTGACGTCCCGATCCTGAGGACCAGAACCATGGAGGAATACGTCGGCTCGCAAACCAGCCGCGAGCGCATGATGGCCGTGCTGTGCACGTTCTTCGGCGCAATCGCGCTTCTGCTCGCGGCGGTCGGCCTGTACGGCGTGATGGCGCACGCGGTCACGCAGCGCACGAAGGAGGTCGGTATCCGCATGGCGCTGGGGGCCCGGCAGAGCGACGTGGTCCGGATGGTGGTTCGCGAATCGATGATCCCAGTGGCGGCGGGAATCGTAGTCGGGCTCGCCGCGGCCCTCGGGCTGACGCGGTTTCTTGCGTCGATGCTCTTCGGTGTTGCGCCTCGCGATCCGCTGTCGATTGCCGTGGCCGCCGCGGCGCTGATCGCCGTCGCCGCGCTGGCCGCCGCCATCCCGGCGCGCCGGGCCAGTCGCGTGGAACCAACCATCGCGCTCCGCTATGAGTGACGCGGGAGCAGCGGCGACTTCAGCGAATGGGACGCAATGTACAAATCGAGCGCCGAGGAGAGATTCTTGACGTAATACAGGTCGTACTCGATCCGCGCCAGCGTGTCCTCCGGTTCCTCCGCCGGCCGGGAGTTGATCTGCGCCCAGCCGGTTAGGCCCGGCCTCACCGAGTAGCGCTGAACGTAAAACGGAATCGCGGCGGCGAGCGCCAGCGCGAGAGCCTCGTGCTCGGGGCGGGGGCCGGCGATCGACATCTGTCCGCGCAGAATGTTGAACAGCGCCGGAAGCCGGTCCAGGCGGAATCGTCGAAGCTGCCGGCCCAGCGAAGTCTGCCGGGGATCCTCCTCGGTGGCCGGCGAGGGCAGCGAAGGCGCGCCGGTTCCACCGAGTGTGGTCCGGAACTGAAGCAGATGGAAAACCTTGCCGTTGAGCCCCAGGCACCGGATCCTGGCGAGCGCCGGCCCCGACGAATTCAGCTTGATCGCGGTGGCGATCATTGCCATCAGTGGGAGCAGGGCAACGGTGGCCGCGAGCGCCGCGAGAAAAGCGTACACCGTCTGGAAGGTCACGCTGAGCGGCCGCGGGGAATAATCGTTCGTGAGGATCAGGTCGGCCGGTTGGATGTGGCGGGTGCACACGCGGCTGAATACCGCTTCATACGTGTCCGTCGTTTTTTCCGTATGAATGCCGGCGAACTGGATCTCGATCAGATCCTCGGACCGGATCGAGGCAATGGGCCTTCCCGGCGCAACCGAGATTCTCTGCGGTTTCAGCTCCGCCGCAATGTCCGCCAGTTGTTCCAAGGTTCCGAGCCGCCGCAGGGATTCGCCCGGCGCGTCTTCCGCCGCCAGGTATCCCACCGCGTGCAGCCCCATCTCAGGGCTGAGATCGATGCTCCGCGCGATTCTGAAAACGATCGGGTCGCTCCCGACAAACAGCACCCGCTGAGAGCCCAGCGTCCATACGCCGGTCAGCGAGAACATCATGCGCCACAGAACCACCGCGGGCAGGGCCAGCGCGCTCCCCCCAATCATCAGCCACCGCGGGAGGGCCCAGTCCGCGTTGAGGTAGGAGAGGACGGCTTGCGCGAGGAACGCGATTCCGAACACCATGCAGATCTGCTGCGCCAGCCGGGTTTTCGAACGGACCTTGACGGTGCTGTAAAGATTGTTTAGGTACAGTCCGGCCAGGATCACCAGAACGTTGCCGACGATCTGGATCAGGCCGTCGTCGTAGATGAGGACGATTTCGGGGTCCACATCCATCACGGCATAGGCGACCGCGACGTAGCTGCCGGTCAGCAGCGTGATTTCGGTAAGCAGCAGCGCGATTACGCTGACCGGTATGAAAACCTTAAAGAGACGAATCATCTGTTCGGAGGGACGGAAGCGGGAACGCGGGTCCGTCCAGGCCCGGGAATACGGCAGTTTTCATGGCTGCAAAGGGTCGGTGGCATAGGCAACGACGTGGTTGCCTATATATACCTTAAGCTAAAGTTTACGTTCGATCAGGGCAGCGCGTGGCCGCCGCGTACGAGCCGCTCGGATAAGTCACCGCCGTCACCCGATGCAGGCTGTGGCAGGCGTAGCAGGTCACGTTCCCCACCGGATCGGCCCGCTTCACCACGTCCCCGCTCGACGTCCCGCAGGTGGCGTCCGTGTCGAACGTGTAGGCGGAGGCCGCCCCGTTGGTCTCCGGCGTGCTTTCCGACTTCAGCCGGCCTAGCCCGTCGTAGACGAACGTCCGGGTCTGCGTGCTGCCCGATTGCGCGTTCTGCGTCACCGTCAGCAGGTCGTTCAGGGCGTCATAGGTGTATTTCGTCCAGTAGCCGTTTTGCGAAACGTTTTGCGCGCAATTGCCCCAGCCGGTGGCCGTCGTGATCTCGCACACCGAGGTCAGCCGCCCCAGTGCGTCATTAGTTCGCGGGTACGCAGCACTGTTTTGCTTGCTCAAGCGTTCCGCTCGGGTTTCTTTTGCCCTGGAGATTTCACCACCCCTGTCGCCTTGAGTATCGGAACGAGGATGAGACCGAGCGGATTCAATAGCGCTGGCGGAATGTGTGGGCCAAATAGATTGTTTGGCCAATAAGCCCAGTGCAAAGCAACGTACACGCCATTCAACAAAAGCAAGCTGCCTATTACCCAAGAGAAAGCGTATTCGAGCAGAGACGCGCTGCTCAACGCGCGCCCGAC
This sequence comes from Acidobacteriota bacterium, assembly GCA_025353165.1. Lineage (GTDB taxonomy): Bacteria > Acidobacteriota > Terriglobia > Bryobacterales > Bryobacteraceae > TMP-7. The sequence goes on from JANXRE010000122.1 coordinate 58,758, forward strand.
CACTGCGACCGCGATTGCTGCTAGGCAGATCACGACGATGAAAGACAAGAGCCATCTGGCTAGAAGGATCCGTGAATGCGTAACCGCGAGTACTGGGGACCAGTCACGTACAGAGAATCGGTCAAGCGTCGCGAACATCAGAATGGCGTAGACGATAAAAGCAACAACGGCTTCCGGGGCCGTCGTCGGCACGATAAATACCCCGATCTCCGCCGCAATCAACCAAGCTACTGCGAAAACGGCGAGCAGGCAGCCAAGCACGAAGAAGAGAACTGCGACCGTTCGACGCATCAGTTACCTGCCCAACACAAGTACACGTCGTAACCTGCCGAAACGGCACTCAGCACTCCCGTGACCCTTCCCGCAAACGATGCCGCCTTCGAAAGGCCTTGCAATGCATCGATCCCGGAACCGGAGCCATATTTTGCGGCGTCCTGCGCGCCGGAAAACGTTCTGGACGCATGGTCTTGGAGGCAGTCGAGCCTTGCTTGGCCACCTGCCCCACCAAATACGGATTGCCTATAAAACCAGTAGACTGACGGAGTACCCGCTGCTGCGCTTGGAATGGTTGGGCCGGCGCTCAGAAGGGGCTTGTCCCCGAATAAAGCCTGGACCGGATTAAGATTTACATCGAAAGCCCCTGCGACTGTCTTCACGGCCGCATACCCGGGAACAAACGTACTTAGACCGAAGGTAACCAGAGCGTCCGCCGTAGATTCAACGTTCCGCTTTGCCTGCTCGTTTTTTGCCGGACTCCCGTTACCGCTCGACCCGCCCTCGCCTGGACCCTGATTTGCTTGATTGCTGGAAACATGCCAGCCGCCGTTCATCGACCAGGCGTAGGTGCCCGGCTCGGCTGAGGGCTCCGATGATGGAGCGCCGGACCAGCACCAAACTTGCCACCACTCGCAAGTTATGCCCGTCCCGGTGAGGCAGCTCGGGTCGTTCGGATCACACAATCCCAGCGGATCTATGCTCGCCGGTGGATTGTTTGCAGCATACCCGTACCGATTCCAGCTCTGCGGAGTCGCCGGATCCACCGCCGACTGCCCTGCCGGCTCCGGACTCACCCACCGGCCCTGCGCCGCGTGATACTCCCGGTACAGGAAATCGTACTCGTCCGTCGTCATATCCTGATTCTGCCCCGTGAAGTCCCCGTTCGTCGTGCCCGTCTCCGCGTACGGCTCCCCACACGGATTGTACGCCGTGTCGTAGTACACCGTCCGGCTCGGTGTCGAGGCAATCCGCGAGCTTCCCAGCCAGTCGGAATGACGATAGTAACTGCTCACCGTCTGCCCGCTCATCAAGGCCAGCTTGCCGCCATCCGGCCCGTACACGATCTGCGTGTACACCGAGCTTTTGTTCTGCTCCACCCGCCGCCCCAGCGCGTCGTAGGTCAGCGCCGTTGCCCCGGAATCAAGCTGCGCCAGCTTGCCTTCCGAGTCCCACGCATAGAAGTGGGACGTTTCCCACGTCGAATTCCCGTTGGCGTCGTAGGTCGGTGTGCTGTTCCCGATGGGCGTATAGCGATTGGTCGAGCTCGAATACAGCGGCATGAAGCTGGTTCCGGTATGCGAGGCGAGCACCGATTTGCTGATGTTGCCGAACGGGTCATAGAGGAAGCTTTGTCCCCACTTGCCCATCCCGCAATCCGCGGTCGCGATGCGCGCCACGTCGTCGTGCCCATGCTTGCAGGTCTGCGCGTTGCCCGTGTTGAACGGATCGGTGATGGCAAGTTGGCCCAGTGAGCCGTTGGCATTCCACGTCAGCGTGCCAAATGCCGATGAGGTATCCACCACGATTTGTACTGCGTCATCCGGCCGGTATAGCCGTCGATCGTCGTCCTACACCGGGCCTTGTTCGTCAATCGCGAGCCCCGCAAGAAGTACCCGTACGTTTGCGCTTGTGAAGTCAAAATTTTCTCTTCACAAACATAATTACAGAACCCCGAGATTAAAATTGTGGCATTTTCCTGCGCTTGTTTCTGCAAACCCCTTCCAGCGGGCCTTTTTAGGCTTTGAACGGGTGGGCTTCGAGCCCTCAGGCGACTCACCTTACGGCATTTTTGTGGCACCCTTCCCTTCCCTGTTCGGGAGGGTTTTAAACCTGTTGACGAGCAGCGCGCTTTCAGGCATACTCGATATAGGACCGAACCAGTCCTTGATTACCCGTGCTGAAGCTGACCAAAAAAGCGGACTATGGCCTGATCGCGCTGAAGCACCTTGCCATGCGCAACCCGGCCGAGACAGCCAGCGCCAAGGATATCGCCGACGCCTACGGTATCCCGCTGCCGCTTTTGTCCAAGATATTGCAAAAGTTGGCCAAGAGCGGTTTCCTCCGGTCGGAGCAGGGGACCAACGGTGGATACCGCTTGGCGCGCGATCCGCGGGAGATGACAGCGCTCGAAGTCATCCGCTCCATCGACGGCCCTATTATTCTTACGTCCTGCTTCACGGAACACGGCGAATGCCATCACAGCGGCCGATGTTCGGTTCGCGAGCCGTTGCGCAAGGTTCACGATGGAATCCTGCGCCTGCTGAACAACATCACTATTAGAGATATTGCGAGCGAGGATATGGAAGTGCCAGCCCCAGACGTGGACGTGCAAGTCTACCGCTTGAAGCCGTCCGGCCTTGCGGCGCACGCATCGAAATGAGCAAAAACATCATGGTGAAGCTGCCTATTTACATGGATAATCACGCGACGACGGCCATGGACCCGCGCGTGTTCGAAGCCATGCGGCCCTATTTTCTGGAGCACTTCGGGAACTCGGCGAGCCGCAACCACAGCTTCGGTTGGGAAGCGGAAGAGGCGGTCGAGAAAGCGCGGAAGCAGATCGCCGACCTGATCGGCGCCAATCCGAAAGAGATTGTGTTCACCAGCGGCGCGACGGAGTCCAACAACCTCGCACTGAAGGGCGTGGCTGAGATGTATGCCGAGAAGGGCAACCACATCATCACGGCTGCCACCGAGCACAAGGCCATTCTCGACACCTGCAAACGCCTGGAGAAGAGCGGAGTGCGGGTGACGTACCTCCCGGTGCAACAGGATGGGTTGATCGATCTCGACATGCTGCGCGAGTCGATCACGGACAAGACCATTCTGGTCAGCTTCATGTACGCCAATAACGAGATTGGCGTGATTCAGCCGATCGCGGAGATTGGAAAGATCGCAAAAGAGAAGGGCGTCCTGGTTCACACGGATGCGACGCAGGCGGTCGGCAAGGTTCCGGTGAACGTGATCCGGGACAACATCGATGTCCTGTCGCTGACCGGCCACAAGATGTACGGGCCGAAGGGCGTCGGCGCGCTGTATGTCCGGCGGCGCAATCCCCGGGTCCAGTTGACTGCGCAGATGGACGGCGGCGGGCACGAGCGCGGCATGCGTTCAGGAACACTGAACGTGCCCGGCATCGTGGGACTCGGCGCGGCTTGCGCGATTTGCCAGAAGGACATGGCCGAGGAAGCAAAGAGGCTCGGCTTCCTGCGCGACAAGCTGAAGAGCATTTTGATGGCGGACCTGGACGAAGTGTTCGTCAATGGTTCCTGGGAACATCGGCTGCCGAACAATCTGAACATCAGCTTCGCCTACGTCGAGGGCGAAAGCCTGCTGATGGGCATCAACGATATCGCGGTTTCAAGTGGTTCGGCCTGCACGTCGGCAACCTTAGAGCCCAGCTACGTGCTGAAGGCGCTCGGCGCCGGCGACGATCTGGCACATTCCTCCATCCGTTTCGGGCTGGGCCGCTTCAATACGGAAGAGGAAGTGGATTACGTGGGCGAGAAGGTCGTGGACGTCGTGAAGAAACTCCGCGAGCTTTCGCCGCTGTACGAGATGCACAAGGAAGGCGTCGACCTGACCAAAGTGCAGTGGTCCGCGCATTAACGCATAGAGGGGATTATGGCTTATTCAGACAAGGTTCTCGATCACTACAACAATCCGCGCAACGTGGGGTCGCTCGACAAAAGCGATCCGAATGTCGGCACCGGCATGGTCGGCGCTCCGGAATGCGGCGACGTCATGAAGCTGCAGATCAAGGTGGGCGACAGCGGCCTCATTGAGGATGCCAAGTTCAAGACGTTCGGCTGCGGCAGCGCCATCGCGAGCTCGTCGCTCGCCACCGAGTGGCTGCGCGGCAAGACCGTCGACGAAGCGCTGGCAATCAAGAACACCGACATCGTCAACGAGCTGAGCCTGCCGCCGGTGAAGATTCACTGCTCGGTGCTGGCCGAAGACGCGATCAAGGCTGCCATCAGCGATTACCGCGCGAAGAACGCGGTGAACGTTTCCCAGCAGGCCGAGAAGGTAGCGTAGGGGGGCCGGAGGTGGACTCGATTGCGGTAACTCCCAAGGCCGTGGCGAAGATCCGCGAGGCATTCCGGCGCGAAGGCGTTACGGAAGGCGGATTGAGGCTTGGCGTGCAAGGCGGCGGATGCTCGGGCTTGAGCTATCTGTTCCGGTTCGATCCGAAGCCGCGGGTCACCGACAAAGTGCTTCAGTTTGAAGACGTGAACGTTTTCGTGGACCCCAAGAGTTTGTTGTACCTGGGCGGGATGACATTGGACTGGAAGGATACGTTGCTGTACTCGGGCTTCGAGTTCCAGAATCCTCACGCCAAGAAGAGCTGCGGATGCGGCACCAGCTTTTCGACTTGAAATGGCTTTTTCCTTCTCCGCGTGCTGGCAGTGCGGCCAGCCTGTAAGTGGAATTTCTTGCCCGGCGTGCAGGACCCTTCAAAGTCCGCCCGCCGGGTTTTTTACGTTCTTCGGCATCCCGGAACGGCTCTCGATCGACAACGCGGATCTTCAGAAGCGTTTTTACGATCTCAGCCGCCAGTTCCACCCGGACCGCTTCACGCGCAACTCCGAGCGCGAGCGGCAGTATTCGCTGGAAGCGACAGCCATCCTGAACGATGGATACCGGACGCTTCGCGATCCGGTAAAGCGGGCCGAATACGTATTGAAGCAGCACGGGTTGGACATCGGGGAGCAGCGCTCGAAGAATGTGCCGCCGGAGCTGCTGGAAGAAGTTTTCGAGCTAAACATGGCCCTCGAAGAGATGCGGGAAGGCGACGAGAGCGTGCGGCCGCAATTGGACGCGGCGCGCGAGCGGTTCCGCGGGATGCTGGCCGATGTCGACGGCGAATTGGAAGTTCAGTTCCGCACGTTCGATGAAGGCCAGGATGTTCTGCCTAAGATCCGGGCCACGCTGAACCGCCGCCGGTATATCCAGAACCTCGTAAGCGAGATCGAACAAATAGCATGGGCACCTTCCAGATAGACTTCGGTCACCAGAAGAACGGTCCGGTGGTCGGGATCGATCTCGGGACGACGAACTCTCTTGTATCGCACCTGGATCTCACCGGTCCGAAGATCATTCCCGGCGAAGACGGCGACAGACTTGTGCCCAGCGTTGTCACGTATAGCGCCGACGGGACCATATACACCGGCAACCCGGCGCGCCGGCGTCTGATAACAGAGCCGGAGCGCACCGTCTACTCGGTCAAGCGGCTCATGGGGCTCGGCGTCGGCGATGTCGTGGACGAGCTGAAGCTGTTCCCGTTTCGAATTGCGCCGGGCAGCGAGAGCGTCATCCAGCTCCGGCTCGGCGAGCGCACGTTCACGCCGCCGGAGATATCGGCCCTGGTGCTGCGGCAGTTGAAGAAGAACGCCGAGGCATACCTGGGCGAAGAAGTGAGTCAGGCCGTAATCACCGTTCCGGCGTACTTCAACGACGCTCAGCGTCAAGCTACCAAAGACGCAGGCCGGATCGCCGGTCTGGAAGTGCTTCGGCTGGTGAATGAGCCGACCGCCGCGGCGCTGGCCTACGGGCTCGACAAGCGGCAGAACGGGACCATCGCGGTCTACGATTTCGGTGGCGGCACTTTCGACATCTCTATCCTCAAGCTGCACGACGGCATCTTCGAGGTTCTCGCCACCAACGGCGATACACACCTCGGCGGCGACGATATCGACAACCTGCTGCTGCGCATCGCGATGCAGGACATCGAGAGCGAGTGGAAAGAGGACATCGGCGGCAACCAGGAGGCTGTTCAGTTGCTGCGGCGGGGAGTGATCGCGGCGAAAGAGAGGCTGTCGTTCGTGCCTGCGGCCATCATCGATCTGGAGTACCGCGGCAAGCATTACGCGCGCGAGATAAATCGCGAGCTTTTCGAAAAGCTGATTGCGCCCGTCGTGGACCGCACGCTCGGGCCTTGCCGGTCGTGCCTGGCCGACGCGGGCGTCACCGTCGAGCAGATCGACGAAGTGGTGATGGTCGGCGGTTCCACGCGCATCCCCATGGTTCGCCAGGCGGTCGAGGCGTTGTTCCGTGCGAAACCTCACACGGAATTGAATCCCGACGAGGTGGTGGCCCTGGGCGCGGCGGTACAGGCTGGCATCCTGTCGGGCAATGTCGAGGACAAGCTGCTGCTCGATGTCACGCCGCTGTCGCTGGGGATCGAGACCATGGGCGGGCTGGTTTCAACGCTGATCTTCCGGAACTCGACCATTCCGGCCAGCGCCACCGAAACGTTCACAACGGGCGTGGAGGGGCAGCGCAACGTCCTGATTCACGTTGTGCAGGGCGAGCGGGAAATGGTGAAGGATTGCCGCAGTCTGGCGCGCTTCGATCTCAAGGATATCGACCCGTTGCCGGCGGGGATGGCCCGCATCGAGGTCCGGTTTCTGATCGACGCGAACGGAATCCTGAACGTCATCGCGCGCGATGTTCGCACAGGCAAGGAACAGAGCGTCGACATCAAGCCCTCCTACGGGCTCACCGACGAACAGGTAGAGGCGATGATCCTAGACTCCTACGAGAAGGCCGAGGAGGATTTCCAGGAGCGCCAGGTTCGCGAAGCTCGCATGGGGGCCGACACAATCCTGGCGGCCGTCGACAAGGCTCGCAACAGCGAAGCCTACTACGAACTGAGCGGCGAGGAACGGGCCGGCATAGAAAGCTCCGTCAACGAACTACTGCTGGTCTACCATTCGGACGACCACTCGCTGATCCGAGGCAAGATCGACCAGTTGAACGACGTGACTCGGGATCTCGCCGAGAACATGATGAACACCGCTGTGCGCGGCGCTCTGAAGGGGACGAAAATCTGATGGCGAAACTCACCTGGGACCAGCCTGACAATATCGGCTATGCGTTAGCGGGAAAATTCCCTAACCTCGATCCAACGAATATCCGTTTCACCGACCTTCACCAGTGGATCACGGAGTTGCCGGATTTCGCGGACGACCCGCTGAAATCCACCGAGGGTAAACTCGAAGCGATCCAATTGGCGTGGCTGGAAGAGTATCAGGACGACGAGTAGGCGCGCTCACCATCAAGCGGCTCTATCATCGAATCATGGTCGTGGACTTCTCGGCGGCCTGCTGGTGCGTTGCCAAGGCCACTTAAGCCAAGCTCATTCAGCGCGTCAACGAGTCGCCCACCGACAATCTGATCTTCTTACGGGCGCCCTCCCCTATGACACTCTGACCGTCGATACTGCGGACCTAGGTCTTTGACCGCTTGAAAGAGTATTTGTATCCGAATTTCTTGCGAGCGGCCTTACGATCGAACTTCCAGTTGATCTTCACGCGATCGCGATTGATCCGCCGGTTCCAAGCCTTGGCTTGGCGTTTCAATATGGTTA
>JANXRE010000141.1 GCA_025353165.1 Acidobacteriota bacterium
TCGATAAAGACGGCGTGACCACCCCCGGCGCGGTCTCCATCAGTCTGATCGCCGCCCGCATTCCGGCCGGTCAAACGCAGTATGTCTCCTACACGACAAACACTGCAAACGCAACGACAAACAGCAACCCGCCGCAAATCCAGGCGGCGAACGACAGGGGTGGAATATTCAGCAAGAACGCGGACGGCGACTACACTTATACGTTCAAGACCAAAGCGCCGGCCAATTTCGACTCGACCGTCACGCACGCCATCGGCGTCTCCGCCCAGCGCGATTTGACCGCGTTCATGACGTACGACGAATGGAGCGAAACATCCAACGATGTGTTCACCTTTGTTCCGAACGGCGCGGCGGTAAAGGTAGTGAGGGACGTGGTCGCGACGTCGGCCTGCAACCAGTGTCACGACCCGCTGATCGGGCACGGCGGTTCGCGCCTTTCGGTGCAGCTCTGCATCATGTGCCACACGCCCCAGACCATCAACCCGGACACGCAGCTTACGCAGGACATGCCGGTCCTGATTCACAAGATCCACATGGGGTCGAGTCTGCCCAGCGTGAAGGCCGGCACCCCGTACCGGATCTGGCACCGAGGCCAGTGGTCGGATTTCTCCACCGTGGTCTTCCCTCAGGATGTCCGCAATTGCACCACCTGCCACGCGGCTGGGCCCGCGCAGGCCGACAACTGGAAACTGAACCCCTCGCGCGCGGCGTGCGGCGCCTGCCACGACAACGTCAATTTCGCCACCGGCGAGAATCATGTCAATCTGCCGGAATTCAACGACAACCAATGCAAGAACTGTCACACCTCCGTGGCGGCGTTGGATTTCGACGCCTCCATTCCGGGCGCGCACATGGTTCCGAGTCACTCCGCTTCGCTTCCCGGAATCGTCATGAAGATCGTCAAGGTGGACAACACCGCTCCGCTGGATGCTCCCACGGTGACGTTCAGCGTTGCCGACAAGGCCGGCAATCCGGTCGACATCAGCAAGCTGTCGAGGTTCCGGGTGCTCCTGGCAGGCGGCAACACCGACTACCAGACGGGACCGGGCGGAATCCGGGTCAGCGAGGATGCGGGGAAGGCACCGGGCAGCAACGGCCTGTACACCTACAACATGACGAACAAGCTGCCGGCCGCGGCGGCGGGCTCGTACACGATCTCGCTCGAAGCCCGCAATGCGGTGACACTGCTCCCCGGTACAAAGAAAGAGACGGTGGCCACCGACTCTGCCAAGCCCGTCGAGTACTACTTCTCGGTAGACTCGAGCCCGGTCAGCCCCCGCCGGGTGGTCGTCGCGACTGAGAACTGCAGCACCTGCCACTATGACCTGACCTTCGTTCACGGCGGCACTCGCAACGCCACCCAGGAATGCGTTCTCTGCCATAATCCGACGCTGGCGGATGGCACTTCCAACCAGAGCGTCAACTTTGCAACCCAGATCCACAGCATCCACCGCGGGGAAAGCCTGGCGAATCCTTACGTTCTAGGAACCAGGAATTACCAGGACCTTCGCTTCCCCGGCGATCCGCGGGTTTGCTCCACCTGCCACGTGAATAACTCCTACCAGCCCGACATCGTCGGCGCAGTCGCATTGGTTGCGAGCCCGGGCGGCTTTACGCCGACCACTCCTCCCATCAGCGCCGCCTGCCAGGGTTGCCACGATGACAAATCGACCGCTTCGCACGCTTACGCCAACACGACGATTCTGGGCGAGAGCTGCACGGTCTGTCACGGCCAGAACGCCGAGTTCTCGATGGACAAAGTCCACTCCCGGACTCAGTAGGCGATTCAGAATGCGGTTGGGATCGCCTTCCGGGCGGTCCCAACCGGACTTTCCCCCGATTCCGATGTTGCGCGCGTCAGCAAGCGGTCTTATCGCAGGGCCGGGAAACCGCTCCCTCACGGTCGCGGCTCGGAAGCGCTCGCAGAAATCACTTAGATGATTCGAACACGCGACCGAAGTACTCCAGCACCGGCATGGGTTCGGTGGACAATCCCCGGAAACCCACGTAGCGGTCCGGCCGGATGATGTACGCGCAGGGCAAGCCCGCGCCGTACCGGTGGTGGAGTGACCCGCTGAGATCCACGATGTGCTCGCCGTCCCACTCGACTTCGCCGCGCGAGATCAGAATGGTTCTGACGTCTTCGGGATAGCCTTCCCGCATGTACCTCGCGGTGTTCGAGAAACCTCGCAGATTCTCCGCGCTGGGACGCTCGGCGGTAAATAGCATCACCGCGTGTTTCGTGCCCGGGAGGCGATCGAAGAGGCGGCTTCCGTCGGCCAGCGTGGCATCCAGCGCACGGTCGCCAGGATCGGGGCCGGGGGAATACCAGCGCCCGTGCTGGGACACGATGGGACTGTTCCGGTAATTCAGGCTGGCGTTGGCGACCTGCCGGGCGAGGCGCTGCTGGAAAATATCGAACTGGGCCAGAAAAGGGAGGATCCGGTTCCGGATTTTCTGCGAGATCGGATTGCGCAGATTGGCAACCGCGGACAGTTGCTCGGTAAGCGCCAGCACGGCGCGTCCGGCGGATTCGCGCTCGATGCCGTAACTTTCGAGCACGGTAGCGGAAGCCTTCCCTTGCACCGCCAACGCAAGCTTCCAAGCCAGATTGTGCACGTCCTGGATCCCGGCATTCATGCCCTGGCCGCCGGCCGGGCTGTACACATGCGCGGCGTCACCGGCGAGAAATACGCGGCCGAGCCGGTAACGCTCCGCCCGCTTGTGCTGCACGCCGTACGACCCGATCCAATCCAATGCGGCGATTTCTCCGATGGTCGCCCGGGCGACCGCGCGGATCGTTTCGGCCTTTGAATCCGGCAGAATGCGCTGATCTCCCACAATCCGCCAGAGCCCTCCGGGCAGCGGGGCGCAGGCCAGCACGCCATCCTCGGTGCAGTACAGGTACCATTCGTCGTCCGGTAGCGGAAAGCTAAGACGCACTTCCGCCGCGACGTAAGTCTCGATCGCCGCGCCGTTTTCGGTAGGAATGGACGAGACGTGGCGAACCGTCGAGAACGCGCCGTCGCAGCCGACGACGTACTTTCCTTCCCAGCGCTCGGGGAATCCGCTGCCGCGTTGGATAAACGCCTGAATCCCCTGCTCATCTTGCTGGATACCGGTGAGGGCGGTATTCCGCTCGACCGTCCCGCCCGACTCGGCCAAGACCTGGAGAAGGATGTGCTCCGTCTGCTGCTGCGGGAGATCGAGCGCGTAACGGAACGGGCTGTCCAGTTCATCGAAGCTGAAGTGCAGGATCCGGCTGCCCCCGGCGTGCACGCTGGCCCCGTGTATCTTGTGGCCGGCGCTTATGAAATCGGCCGCGACGCCCATCGATTCGAAGACTTCCAGCGTGCGGGCTTGCACCGCAACGGCCCGGGAACCCGGCGTCGAACCAGAGTTCTGATCGATAACGCGCGGCCAGACACCGTGACGGCGTAGTTCGGCGGCCAGGGTGAGGCCCGCCGGGCCGGCCCCTACGACGAGGATTTCAGGCTGAGACATGATTGCTTTCAGGATATGCCCGGCTTCACCGGATCAGACGCAGGCTGGTCATGAAGACGTGCGCGCGGAAACCCTCGAACGCATAGACGGCCTCGTTCATGCCGTACCAGCGCCATTCGGTGTTCCATTGAATATGCTCGCGGATCGGGAATGAAATGCGCGCTTGCGGCTGATAGTAAGCGGTGGGCCGCGTTCCAGAGGACTTGAAGTACGAACCACCCGCGCTGAACCGGGGCGCGAACCGGCCAGTGACCGGCGAGCCTTCGATCAGCGCGGTGATGGTGTGCGCGTTGTCGCGGTACTGCGACACCGCCGGGATCAGAGCTTGGGGAATAAAGTAATTGATGTCGGAGCGCAGTCGCGAGAACGTGTAGTCCCCCAGCACAGTAAAGCGCTTCGCCGCGGCGGGCACCCACTGGAATCCGAGCGACGACTGGCTGTACAGAAAATCGAGATTGATATTGGTATCGGGATTCGAATTCGTAGTCAGGCTCTGGGCCACCGAGAAGCTGAGAGCGCTGGACGCCTGGTAGCGCGCCCGGATGGAACTCCGCTTGTAGTTATAAAGGCTGGTGCGGAAGAAAGCGCGGCTGGTAGTGCCCACCTCGAGATCGCCGTTGACCGTCAGCTTCTGCTTCATCCGGAACTGAAAGCCCGCGAGACCGACCTTTTGCCGCAAGTCGGCCGTCTGGTTAGGCTGGAACTGCGGAGCGGTGATCGATCCTTCGGTTTGAGCGTCGCCCCAGACATAGCGGAATCCGCCGCGAACGGTCAGGTAGGAAGTGAGGTCGAACATCGCTTCGGTCTGGTGCCGGTTGTAGTTCACATAGATGCGGTCGACGTCGTTGGTTGAGACGGCGGCCGGCGCCAGATTCGTCAGGTCGGAATAAACCTGGGAGGACGCGACATGGAAGCGGTCGGAAGACAGGGACTCCAGAATTCTAAGCCTGCGCGACGGATGAATATCGACGAGATAACTGCCGGAGGAATGAGGCTGGTTGGCGTATGCAGTGGCGTTGTCGTGCTGCGACGCGTAGAACTCCAGCGTCTGGAGATCGACAAAGTTGCCCGTGTTCGTCTGATCGTAGACCACGCTCGTCGTCGGTAGGCTATACAGGAACTGGCCCGACAGGTCCAGCCAGGAGAAGGGCGAATAGGAGACCATCGCGCGGGTGAAGATGCTGTCGCCCGTCACTCGGTAGGCTTGCGCCGCCGAACTCAAGAAGAGGCGCTGTCCGAAAATCGGATTCGCGCGATTCCCGTAAATCGGGTCGCCGGAATAAGAGACCAACTGGTCGTCGTGGAAGCTGGTGCCACCGCCTTCGAGCGTGGCGTGAAACTTCGAGAACTGGATCTGGACGCCGCCACGGTAACGGTCCTCGTGATTCGAGATGCGGTTCCCGACCGGATATTGATTGCTTTGGACGACGAAGGTCGTTACCCCGGAACCGCCGTCGGAATTGCGGTCGAACGCAAAGTATGGAACGAAGCGAGTGCCTGGGAGAAGGCGGAGTTCGGTGTCGAAGGTCCGGATGCGCGTGTCGAACGCCTGCTCGGTGGAGACGATTCCGCGAGACAGCAGCGGATCCGCATAGGAGGGGAGAAAGTTGTAGTACGCGATGTTCCTGTAATCCACGCGCAGGTCGTAGAGGCGTTCCTTGAACGCGTCCGCTCGGAAGGTGCTGTAAGGATCGCCGCCCCAGCCCATTCCCTGGACGCTGATGCGGTCGAAGAACTTGCGGTCGGCACTGCGGATCAACCCGTCGACGTTGAAAAGCTTGGGGCCTTCGCCCAGGTTCACCACGGAACGGTACGTAGCAAAATTCCCGCCGCGGAAATCCACCCAGCGATACCCGGCGTCTATGCTTCCTTCCACTCCGGTGTCACGGGGAGTTTTGTCCGGCGCCGCCGGGGCCGGCTCCGGCGCCGGTTTAGGCGCGTCTTGAGCCATCAGGGGCAACAGCGTGAACAGAACCAGCAGGGTCCTCATTTCAGGAAGCTCCTATCCACCTGCGATCCGTGCGTTTTGATGTGGCATACGCTGCAGTTCCGATATATCGGGCTGCGCAAATCGTGAAAGGCCGGGGGCACGCCGCCGATGGTGTGCGTCTGGGCCGCGGAGAGCCCCACGTTGGCGTGACACTCCAGGCACACAAACCGCTCCTCATGGCGAGTGAGCATACGCGGATTCGCCGAGCCGTGCGGCTCGTGGCACGTTTGGCAGCCTTCCATTTTCACCGGCGGATGCTCAAAAGCAAACGGCCCGCGCTTGTCGCTGTGGCAGCGGACGCAACCGGGCTCGTTGGCGTTTACCGTGTTGACCATGCGAGGGAGAAAACTGCCGTGGGGGTTATGACAATCGACGCAGGACATGGCGCCTTCCGGCAGGCGATGCGTGTGCGGCCGCTGAAACTGGGCCCAAACTTGGACGTGGCAGCCGGCGCATTCGGCGTTGATCGCCTTGTTGCGGCCCGTGGTAATCGCCTCGGCATCCGGCTTGTGCACCGAATGGCAGCTCACGCAGGCGACCTGATATCGGCCGTGCCCGCCCTGAACCCGGCCGGCATGGGCGAATGTGTTCTTGTGGCATCCCAGGCAAATGCGCTCCGATTCCGCCGGCCGGACCTTGGCCGGATTCACGATGTCGGAGGCGGAAGCGGACTCGGCGTGCTTGCCTCCCGGACCGTGGCAGGACTCGCACGCCTTCCCAGCCCACTGCAGACTCGGGCCGCGGATGCCCTTGGAGGCTTCCACCGTATGATGGCGGTTGCGCCCGAAGGCTTTGAAAATGTCTTCGTGGCAAGCCTGGCAGGTTTCCGAGCCCGCGTATTCCGCGGGCTTGGAGGAGTCAGCCGGTTTTGCGTTTTGAGAAGCGAAGACCAGCCCGGCAACGCTCAGTGCGACGATTCCCAACTTCACACTTGGAACCTTTACCATTCCATAGACCTCAGTCTCGCCTCTTCGCTTTGAACTTATTCCGCGTGCACCTTGGTCGTGGCGAACTCGGCGTTAGGGCCGTGGCAAACCGAGCAGCTCTCGCCGAACTGCGTCGTATTTGCGAAGGCGTGCGAGAGCGCGGCATTCGTCGCGTGGCAGGCCGTGCAGGCCGCGGTCGTGATCGGCGTCGGGTTCCACTTGCCCTGCGGGTTGTTCATGGCGTTCAATCCCTCGGGGAAGATGGCTTCGGAACCGTTCACATGGCACATGTTGCACTTGCCGATGTTCCCGGTCTGTCCAGTGCCGTCCATCACGGGATATTGGACGCCGCTGTAATCGTTCACGCTGCCGCCGAATCCGACGACGGTGTAGCCCACTCCGGTGAAGTTCTTCACGTTCTCGCCTCCATGAATGTGGTGAATCATGTAAGCGAAGCTGACCGCCTGCGGAGGCAGGGCCTTCTGGACGGGGTCCTTCGTGATCGCGCGCCTGACCGCGTCCGTTTCGGAGGCGTTGTGGCAACTGACGCACATTTCGATCCGGTCGCGGTTGGTGCCGTGGAGCGACAGGTTGGTGTGGCACCCGTTGCACTTCGCCAGATCGACGACCGTACGGCGCGAAGCAACCGGCGAGCCGTCCACCGCGAAGTAAGCGAGTTTGTTGTGGGCTCCGTACTCCGTGCTGACCGCCTTGAGCGTTCCGGCCAGGATGGTGATGCCGCGGCGGCCCTCCAGCCCGATGCTGTAGGTTCCGGTCGCGCTGGCGGGGATCGCATGCGTAAAGGTGTAGGAGCAGTTCCCGCCGGCATCACAGGTTCCGCCGCCCGTCACGATGTTTTCGGAGATGTAGCCGCCGGTCTCCTGGTCAGCGCCGAAGCTCGTGTAGCCGTAATCGATTACCGGGCCCGCGAGGACTCCAGCGAGGCGTCCGGGGGATGCCGCCAAAGATGGCAGAGGGATCGGAGTACCGCTCTTGTCTTTCAAGGTGAAGGCGATAGTTGGTTTGGTCCCGGCCGTTCCGTTAGTGACTACGAGGTTGTCGAACACCATCCCGGGAACGAAATCCTGCGTGTCCGGAATCAGGCCGGCGTCCGTATTGATGTGAGCGCCCAGGATGGAAGCATCCAGCGGCAACTCGCCTTGCGGGATGTGGCAGTTCGCGCACTGGTTGTCATCTAGTTGAGGCAGGTCGACGTGGTTTTCCCCGGTGGCGAAATTCACGTTGTCGTGGCAAGCGCCACAGGCGGCCCGGTTGGGCTGGGTAAGATACAAGTTGGCCTGCTTGGCTCCATACTTAGCGTCGTGGCAAATCTGGCACTGCCCCTGATCGGACGGTAGAGCGACCGTCGAGAAGTCAGAAATCGCGCCCTGATACCCGGCAATCTGATAAGGGGTGCCGGCTATCACGCTCGGCAGTTTCTCTCCCATGTGGACCTTATGGATCAGCACGGGAAACCACAGGGAGTTCTGCGTGGTCGGGTCCGAAGCCGCCTTGGTATGACACATCACACAAAGCTGCGCTCCCTGCGCATTACCGCCGTGGAAAGCGAGCGTCGCATGGCAACTGTTGCACGCCTCGGTGCGAATGATGTCGTGGACCTGGGTGGGCGGCTTTCCCCCCGGAACGAAGTCGAGAACGGCCCCCGCGTAGTTGGTTCCGAGCGAGAACTCGCTCAAATCACGAATCGCGACACACGCGGCTCTGTGAGATGCGGTGATGTCGAAACCGGACGGCGCCTTGGTCTTGAACGTGTACAGGTACTGGCCGTCGGCCGTCTTGGTGAACGCGCCGCCAAAATCGTACCAGACCTGGGTACCGTTGTTCCCGTTCGCAGTGACCGGGAACGAGGTGTAAGACACGAAGTCGTTGCTGCCGTTGGGCAACACCGCTATCGTACAACTGACCGCAACGGGTCCTGGAGTGGTAATTCCGGCCCTGTCGAGCGGCAGCCCCTTGGGATCGCCGATGCTGACCGCAGCCGTCATGGTGCCGTCGGCCTTGACGTCGGCCGCGGTTACAGCGAATGTCAGGCCGGGGCGGACAAAATCGACCGTCGCGGCGTCCACATTGAACGCTTTTTGGCTGATCCTCCGCTTAAAGTCGGTTGAACCAGCGGTCAAAATCGCAATCGCGCCGATGGCTAGTAATGCAGTGAGTTTAGAAATTGTTTTCGATAAAGGCGGCATGCGCATTGGAGAACCCCCGCCCCCATGGGTGCAAGCACACGGCCATTGTTATTCCAGACCTGTTTCTCTGTTGTTTCTTTAACTTAGGCGTTAGCAGATTTACGATAAACGTCTGCGGGTGGGCCAAGTGTCGCCATTGAGTGGGGGAAATCGCGACAAGAGACCGATTACTTGGCCAAATCCGGTTGGAACTTAAGTCGCGTGTCTTTCGTTTTGCAGGGCATGGAGTTTCTGTTCGCCGACGTCAAGCAAGCCTTCCGGGTGTTGCGCAAGAGCCCGGGATTTATGATCACCGCAATCGCCGCGCTCGCATTGGGCATCGGAGCGAACACCGCGATTTTCTCCGTCGTGGATTCGGTGCCGCTCAAGCCGCTCCCCTATCCGGAGGCCGACCGGCTGGTCAACGTGGTACGGACTTTCAAGAGCGGGTACGGCGATAACACTTCCATTCCCAAATTCAATATCTGGCGGCAGGAAAATCGCGCCTTCGACGCGATGACAGCTTACGATTTCGGCGGACCGGGAATGAATAGGGCCGGTGGCGACGTGCCGGAGCAGGTAAAAGCCATTCACACCACGGACGAGTATTTCCGCGTTTTCGGCGTCCAGGCTCAGATTGGCCGCACCTACACCGCCGAGGAGGACCGCCCGGGGCTCCCAAGGCGGTGGTGATGAGCGACGGCCTCTGGAAACGGCGTTTCGGCGAGGACCCGGCGATCGTCGGCCGCAACATTTCGTCGGCTTAAGCGGCGAGCCATACACGGTGGTCGGCGTGTTGAGCCGGTCGTTCCAGCCCGACCCGCCCAGCGATGTTTGGATTCCGCTGCAGCCGGATCCGAACAGCGCCAATCAAGGCCACTATCTGGCGGCAACCGGCCGCCTGAAAACGGGGGTCACGCTTGAGCAGGCCAAGGCGCAGTCGAAGGTGATTGGCGAGCGCTTCCGGACCCAATATCCTCTCGATGGCGGGCGGCCGGTACGCCAACGCCGAGGCGCTGGATAATTTCGACCGGCAAGTAACCGGCCGGCTCGAATCGATCCCCGGAGTGCAGGGCGTTACGATGTGCATTTCGCTCCCCTTGCAGCAGGTCGGCGTCGATCTTCCCTTCAGCATTGTCGGAAGGGCGCTGCCGAACGGGGAGAATTATCACGGCGACGATTTCTGGCGGAATATCAGTCCGCATTACTTCAACGTGTTCAAGATCGGGCTTCTGCGGGGACGCGTTTTCGATAAACGCGACACCCGAAAAGCGCCGCCGGTGATTATTATCAACGACACGTTTGCGAACAAGTATTTCCCGAAGCAGGACCCGATTCGGCCAGCAGATTCTGGTGGGCAAGGATCTCGGGCCGGACTTCGCCGATGCTCCTCGCCAGATTGTCGGCATTGTCGCCAACGTTCGCGAGGGCGGACTGGACCAGGATTTCAGGCCGGTCATGTACATCCCGGCCCAGCAGGAGCCCGAGGGGATGTCGCGGCTTGTGAATCAAATTCTTCCCATGACCTGGGCCATTCGAGTGGCCGGCGACCCGTTTTCGATCACGAATGCCGTGCGGCGGGAGATTCAGTCGGTAGATGGCCAGATGCCGGTGGCGAAGTTCAAGAGCATGGAACTACTGGTGCGCGTGAACACCGCCCGGCAGAGCTTCAATATGATGTTGTTCAGCATTTTCGCGGCGATCGCCCTGCTGCTCGCGGCCATCGGGCTGTATGGACTGATGGCGTATTCGGTGGAGCGGCGGAGGCAGGAGATTGGAATCCGCCTGGCGCTGGGGGCCGCTCAGGGCGACGTCACCTCGATGATCGTGCGGCAGGGGATGCTGCTCGCCGGTATCGGCGTGCTGGTTGGGCTGGCCGCCGCGTACGGGTTGACACGGCTTTTGCAGAGCCTGCTGTACGGCGTGAAGCCGTACGATCCGTTGACGTTCGCGGGAGTCGCCGTGATTCTCTCCCTATCTCGATTTCGAATTGGTTCGTGCAATACACCACACTTCTTGGCGAAGTGCGGTTATATTACCCGAGGGGAGAGCCTGAGAACGTTCCTTTTCAGGCCCCGGAGCACGCCAGTTTGCGCGAAGTAGCCAGCAGTGTAGGCCTGCATGAGAGAAACTGCTTTTGCGGATATTGGCCATTCGCGAACATTTCCGCGGCCACGCAGTTAACCCGTAGGGACAGAGATCCGAACTGAAATAGTTTGGCTCCCCAAGCGCTACACGAAGGAAATTCCGGTCGCTATAGGGCTTGGTGAGAATTAGTAAGTTGTTTTTACATCACTGACTTCCGGTGAAAATTTAGCTCGCCAGGCCTAAATCAAATCCGCCTTGCTCGAAGGTCCTATCGGTTTGTGAGCTTCGCTCTTTGAACCAGTCCCGAAAACACTCATGCTTCCGGATGTGCCGCCCCAGATCCGCCCATACCGATTCACAGAGCCGAACGTCTTCGCTTTCCCCTGTCTGCGCCATCACCGCTAGCAGTTCCCCGTAAAGGGCCGCCAGGCGTAGGCGTTCCGGGCAATCCGTTACGGGCGGCACATCGAATGGTCCACGTACTGCTTACGCCCGCTACCGGTGACGTAGTAACAGCCGTCTCGTGGCCCGGTGATGTACTTCCGCTCTCCCTGCGCGGAGGCTGAGGGCTGCGGCGCGCCTTGCTGGGCGCTCGGGGTCGGCACCGCGGGTTGGTTGGCGGCTGGTTCGCATAGCGACCGGGGTACTGACTTCTTCTTTCCACTGGCGCTCACGCTGTAGCAACCGCCGCGCGGCCTCACACCTTGAAAGCATCAAGGGTGGGATAGGCAGAGCCGCGTTGCCTGTGCCAAAAGTGGCACCAAAAATCGCTTGACTGCCTTGTACCCTTGTGATTAACAATCCTATGAAGGCTGGCTAGCTAGAGCGCACATGAGCGATACGACGGGTATTTCTTTACCCAAGAACGGACCGCCTCCGATTCCTCCTCCTGTTAAGAAAGGGGGTGGGAAAGCTAAGGATCCTGCTCATTCGCGAGCACTTAGCGTTTCTATGGCGCGGACCGGGGAAGCCCGGCTTCGTTTGATCCTTGGCGCTATGACCGCCTTCCGGGACGGGGACTTTTCGGTCCGCCTTCCCCTAAACTGGCCCGAAACCGAGGGGGCTATCGCGGGGGCATTCAACCAGGTGATCGCGGAGAAACAGCGCATCTCTAAAGAAGTTGCGCGGTTGAGCGAGGCGGTCGGTAAAGAAGGTCGGCTGAAACAGCGCATGACCCTTCGGGGCGCTATCGGGGGGTGGGCCGCTGAAGCCGACTTTGTGAACACCCTGATTGACGATCTGGTTCGTCCGACTACGGAATCGGCGCGGACGATCGGGGCTGTGGCGAAGGGCGATCTGGGGCAGTCCATGGAATTGGAAGTGGACGGTCGTCTTCTCAAGGGCGAATTCCTCAGGTCGGCCAAGCTGGTCAACACCATGATTGAGCAGCTTTCGGTGTTTACGTCGGAAGTGACGCGCGTGGCTCGTGAGGTCGGCACGGAGGGCAAGCTCGGCGGGCAGGCGCAGGTGCCGGGCGTTTCGGGCGTCTGGAAAGACCTGACGGACTCGGTCAACCAGATGGCGGGCAACCTGACGGCGCAGGTTCGGAATATTGCGGACGTGACGATCGCGGTGGCGAACGGCGATTTGTCGAAGAAGATTACGGTGGACGTTCGGGGCGAAATTCTGCAGCTGAAGGAAGCCACCAACACCATGGTGGATCAGCTGCGGTCGTTCGCTTCCGAAGTGACTCGTGTGGCCCGCGAAGTGGGTACGGACGGTCGGCTGGGCGGTCAGGCTGTGGTGCCTGGTGTGGCGGGTACGTGGAAGGATCTCACTGACTCAGTGAACGCGATGGCGACGAACCTGACGGCTCAGGTTCGGAACATTGCGACGGTAACAACGGCTGTGGCTCGCGGCGATCTTTCGCGCAAAATCACGGTGGACGTTAAAGGCGAAATTCTGGAGCTGAAAGAAACCATTAATACGATGGTGGATCAGCTGAACGGGTTCTCCTAGGAAGTGACCCGCGTGGCCCGCGAAGTCGGCACGGAAGGCAAGCTGGGCGGTCAGGCGGAGGTGCCTGGGGTGGCCGGTACGTGGAAGGATTTGACGGACTCAGTGAACTCGATGGCTTCGAACCTGACGGGTCAGGTTCGGAACATTGCGGACGTGGCGACGGCGATCGCGCGCGGGGATCTTTCTTCGAAGATCACGGTGGAAGTGAAGGGCGAAATTCTGGCCCTGAAGAACACCATGAACACCATGGTGGACCAGCTGAACGGGTTCGCTTCGGAAGTGACTCGTGTGGCGAGGGAAGTCGGCACGGAAGGCAAACTGGGCGGCCAGGCTGAGGTTCGCGGCGTGGCGGGTACGTGGAAGGATTTGACCGACAACGTGAACTTCATGGCCTCGAATCTGACGGGCCAGGTGCGGAACATTGCGGAAGTGACCACGGCGGTAGCGAACGGCGATCTTTCGAAGAAGATCACCGTCGACGTGAAGGGCGAGATTCTGGAGCTGAAGAACACCATCAACACGATGGTGGTGCAGCTCAACGGGTTCGCTTCGGAAGTGACGCGCGTGGCGAGGGAAGTCGGCACGGAGGGTGAGTTGGGCGGGCAGGCGGAAGTTCGCGGTGTGGCGGGTACGTGGAAAGATCTTACGGACTCGGTGAACGCGATGGCGACGAACCTCACGTCGCAGGTTCGGAACATTGCGGAAGTGACGACGGCGGTGGCGAACGGAGATCTTTCGAAGAAGATCACGGTGGACGTTCGTGGCGAAATTCTGGAGCTGAAGAACACCATCAACACGATGGTGGATCAGCTGAACGGATTCGCCGGCGAGGTCAGCCGTGTGGCTCGCGAAGTGGGTACGGAAGGCAAGCTGGGCGGTCAGGCGCAGGTGCCGGGCGTTGCTGGAACGTGGAAAGATCTCACGGATAACGTGAACTGGATGGCGTCGAACCTGACGGGCCAGGTACGCAACATTGCGGACGTGGCGACGGCGGTGGCAAACGGCGATCTTTCGAAGAAGATTACCGCCGACGTGAAGGGCGAAATTCTGGAGCTGAAGAACACGCTGAACACCATGGTGGATCAGCTGAACGCGTTCGCTTCGGAAGTGAGCCGCGTGGCGCGCGAGGTGGGTACGGAGGGCAAACTGGGCGGGCAGGCGCAGGTCCGCGATGTGGCCGGTACGTGGAAAGATTTGACGGATAACGTCAACTCGATGGCGAACAACCTGACGAGTCAGGTACGGAACATTGCGGACGTGACGACGGCGGTGGCGCGCGGCGATCTTTCGCGCAAGATCACGGTGGAAGTGAAGGGCGAAATTCTGGAGCTGAAGAACACCATCAACACCATGGTGGATCAGCTGAACGGGTTCGCCGGCGAAGTGAGCCGCGTGGCGCGCGAGGTGGGTACGGAAGGCAAGCTGGGCGGTCAGGCGCAGGTTCCTGGCGTGGCCGGTACGTTGAAAGATCTCACGGATAACGTGAACTTCATGGCCTCGAACCTGACGGGCCAGGTGCGCAACATTGCGGACGTGGCGACGGCCATCGCGAAGGGCGACTTGTCGAAGAAGATCACGGTGGAAGTGAAGGGCGAAATTCTGGCCCTGAAAAACACGGTCAACACCATGGTTGATCAGCTGAACGCGTTCGCCGGCGAAGTGAGCCGCGTGGCGGGCGAGGTGGGTACGGAAGGCAGGCTGGGCGGTCAGGCGGCGGTGCCGGGTGTGGCGGGTACGTGGAAAGATCTTACGGATAACGTGAACTCGATGGCGTCGAATCTGACGGGTCAGGTTCGAAACATTGCGGAAGTGACCATCGCGGTGGCGAACGGCGATCTTTCAAAGAACATCACGGCCGGCGTGCGCGGTGAAATTCTGCAGCTGAAAGAGACCATCAACACGATGGTGGAACAGCTCAGATCGTTCGCTTCGGAAGTGAACCGGGTGGCGAGGGAAGTGGGTACCGAAGGGCGGCTGGGTGTGCAGGCGGTAGTGCCGGGCGTGGCGGGTACGTGGAAAGATCTTACGGACTCTGTGAACGCGATGGCGACGAACCTGACGGCGCAGGTCCGGAACATTGCGGAAGTGACAACCGCCGTGGCGCGCGGCGATCTCAACCGTAAGATCACGGCCGACGTGAAGGGCGAAATTCTGGAGCTGAAGAACACCATCAACACGATGGTGGATCAGCTGAATTCCTTCGCTGGCGAAGTGACCCGTGTGGCGCGCGAAGTGGGTACGGAAGGCAAGCTGGGCGGCCAGGCGATGGTCCCCGGCGTGGGCGGCACGTGGAAGGATCTCACGGATAACGTGAACTTCATGGCTTCGAATCTGACGGAACAGGTTCGCGGCATTGTGAAGGTGGTGACGGCGGTGGCGAACGGCGATCTGACGCAGCGCCTGACGGTGCAGGCGAAGGGCGAGGTGGCGGCGCTGGCGGACACCATCAACAACATGACGGTGACGCTGGCGACGTTCGCGGATCAGGTGACGAATGTGGCGCGCGAAGTGGGCGTGGACGGGCGGCTGGGCGGTCAGGCGAACGTGCCTGGCGCGGCGGGTACGTGGAAAGATCTCACGGGTAACGTGAACCTGCTGGCGGCGAATTTGACGACGCAGGTCCGCGCGATTGCGGAAGTGGCGACGGCGGTGACGAAGGGCGATCTCACGCGGTCCATTCAGGTGGAGACGCGCGGTGAAGTGGCGGAGCTGAAGGACAACATCAACACGATGATTTCTAACCTTCGCGAAACCACGGAGAGTAACCGTGAGCAGGACTGGCTGAAGACGAACCTGGCGAAGTTTACGGGTATGCTGCAAGGCGAACGCGAACTGAAGACCGTGGGTCAGATGCTGCTGACGGAATTGGCTCCGCTGGTGAACGCACACCAGGGCACGATTTATCACCTGACGGGTTCGGATAAGCGGACAGAGCTGAAGATGCTGTCGAGCTATGCACACAGCAGCGATTCGCAGCTGACGAGGTCAATTCAGCTGGGTGAGGGGTTGATCGGGCAGGCGGCGGTGGAGAAGAAGCGCAACCTGCTGATGAATGTGCCGCCGAATTTCATCAACATCGAATCCAGTCTGGGGAAGGCGCGGCAGGTGAGTATTGTGGTGCTGCCGGTGCTGTTTGAAGGGCAGACGAAGGCGGTGATTGAGCTGGCGGCGCTGCAGAGTTTCAGCCCTGGATCGCTGGCGTTTCTGGATCTGCTAACGCAGAGTATCGGAGCGGTGTTCAACACGATTGAAGCGACGATGCGGACGGAAGGTTTGCTGACGCAGTCGCAGCAGCTTACGGTGGAGTTGCAGTCGCGGCAAAGCGAACTGCAGCAGACGAACGAGGAGCTGGGCACGAAGGCGAGGCTGCTGGCGGAGCAGAACGCCGAAGTGGAGCGCAAGAACTCGGAAGTGGAGCAGGCGCGGTATGCGCTGGAAGAGCAGGCTGCGGAACTGGCGCTGACTTCGAAGTATAAGTCGGAGTTCCTGGCGAACATGTCGCACGAGTTGCGGACACCGCTGAATTCGATTTTGATTCTGAGTCAGCAGCTGGCTGAAAATTCGGCCAGCAACCTGACGAGCAAGCAGGTAGAGTTTTCGCGGAATATCAACTCCTCGGGCTCGGACCTGCTGAATCTGATCAACGACATTCTGGATCTGTCGAAGATCGAATCGGGCACGGTGACGGTGGATGTGGAAGACATCAGCTTCCAGGGTCTGCGGGAAAATATCGACCGCAACTTCCGGCATGTGGCGGAGGCGAAGAACCTGCCGTTCCATGTGTACTTGGACGAGGGCTTGCCGCACGCGATGGCGAGCGATCCGAAGAGGCTGCAGCAGATTCTGAAGAACCTGCTTTCGAATGCGGTCAAGTTCACCACGCATGGTCAGGTAGAGGTGCAGGTGGGGTTGGCCACACAAGGCTGGACCGTGGATCATCCGGTGCTGAGCGTGGCGCAGCAGGTGGTGGCGTTCGCGGTTTCGGATACGGGAATCGGGGTGGCACCGGAGAAGCAGCGCCTGATCTTCGAAGCTTTCCAGCAGGCGGATGCGGGCACGTCGCGCAAGTACGGCGGCACGGGTCTCGGCCTCGCGATCAGCCGCGAGCTGGCGGTGCTGCTGGGTGGCGAAATCAGGCTGGCCAGCGTGCCTGGCAAGGGCAGTACGTTCACGTTGTATCTGCCGATGCTGTATGCGGGTCCGGACAGCGCCAGGTCGCTGCCGATGCGGGGATCGCAGGTTCCGGGCCCCATGCATACGCTGACGGTGCTGCCGAGCCAGCGGGCGGATGAGCATTTCGAAGACGACCGCAACACCTTTGCGCAGGGCGATCCGGTGCTGCTGATTATTGAGGACGATCCGCACTACGCGAGGATTTTGCTGGGGCTGGGTCGCGACAAAGGCTTTAAGGGTATTGTGGCGAACAAGGGCGCGCTGGGGCTTTCGCTGGCGCGGCAGTTCCATCCCTCGGCAATTTCGCTGGATATATTCCTGCCCGACATGCTGGGCTGGACGGTGCTGAATCAGCTCAAGCTGGACCCGACGCTGCGGCATATTCCGGTGCAGATTGTGACGCTGGAAGAAGACCGGCAGCATGGTCTGGCGCACGGGGCGTTCTCCTATCTGGTGAAGTCGCCGACCACGGAAGGTCTGGAGACGGCGCTAAGCAAGATCAAAGACTTCGCCGCTTCGCGCACGAAGCGGCTGCTGATTGTGGAGGATAACGATATCGAACGGCAGTCGATTATGGAACTGCTGGGTCACGAGGATATCGAGATGGTGTCTGTGGGGTCGGGGCAGGAGGCGCTGGAGGCGCTGCTGGCCAAGCCCTTCGACTGCGTGGTGCTGGATCTGCGGCTGCCGGATATGACCGGGTTTGAATTGCTGGAGAGAGTGCATGAGGACGCCAGCCTGACGGAAGTTCCGGTGGTGGTGTTCACCGGTAAAGACCTGAGCAACGACGAGCAGAATCAGCTCAAGGCGATGGCCAAGAGCATCGTGCTGAAAGACGTGCAGTCGCCCGAAAGGCTGCTGGATGAAACGGCGCTGTTTCTGCACCGTGTGGTGACGGAACTGCCGCCGGAGAAGCAGCAGATGCTGGAGTGCCTGCATGGTTCCAACGAGGTGCTGCGGAACCGCAAAATACTGGTGGTGGATGACGATGCGCGCAACATTTTCGCGCTTACATCGCTGCTGGAAAACCATGAAATGGACGTGATCAGTGTGACGAACGGACGGGGGGCAATCGATATTATCAGGTCAACGCCGGATCTGAGTATCGCGCTAATGGATATTATGATGCCTGACATGGACGGTTACGAAACGATGAAGGAAATCCGGCGTTCTTCGGCGTTCCCGACGCTGCCGATTATCGCGCTCACCGCGAAGGCGATGAAGGGCGATCGCGAGAAATGTCTTGATGCCGGGGCGAGCGATTATATTTCGAAGCCGGTGAATACCGATCAGCTTCTGTCGCTGCTGCGGGTCTGGCTGTTCCGATGAGTTCTGGCGGCATTTTGCAGGACACGCGCGTCAACATTCTGATCGTGGACGGCGAACAGAAGAACCTTACCGTGCTGGAGACGGTGCTGGACGATCCGACCTACCGGCTGGTGCGGGCTAACTCGGCGGAAGAGGCACTGCTCGCTCTGATTCTGGATGAGTTCGCCCTGCTGATTCTGGATGTGAATATGCCGGGGATGAGCGGGTTCGAACTGGCGCAGATGGTGAAGCAGAGGAAGAAGAACGCTTATGTTCCCATCATTTTTCTGACCGCTTATTACAACGAAGATCAGCATGTGATTGAGGGATACGGGACGGGGGCGGTGGATTATCTGCACAAGCCCGTAAATCCGATAGTGCTGCGGTCTAAGGTGGCGGTTTTTGTGGATTTGTTCCGCAAGAACCGGGCGCTGGGCCAGGCGAACCAGGCGTTGCTGGCGGAGGTGGAACACCGGCGCGAGATTGAGGCTCAGCTCAAAGGTTTGAATGAGACCCTGGACCAGAGGGTGACAGAGCGAACGGTGGCGCTGCGCAACAGCGAGGAACGGTTCCGGCAACTGGCGGATTCCATGCCGCAGATGGTGTGGACAGCGCGGCGCGACGGCTGTCTGGACTACTGCAATGCGCGCTGGCAAGCTTTTTCCGGCTTGGGCGAAGAAAGTTACGGAGATATCGCAGCCTGGATGCCGCTGCTGCATTCCGAAGATGCCTCAGGCTTTCTGACTGCCTGGTACAATTCCGTGGAAAGCGGCGAGCCGTACCGGATGGAGTTCCGGCTTTTGGATCAGCGGACGCAGCGTTTTTGCTGGTATCTGGGGCGCGCGCTGCCCGTGCGGGATGAGGCCGGGAAGATCGTGCGGTGGATAGGAACCTGCACGGAGATCAACGAGCAAAAGACGACAGAAGAGAGTCTGCGGCGCGCGAATCAGGTTCTGGAGCAGTTCGCCTTTGCCGCATCGCACGATCTGCAGGAGCCGATGCGGAACATATCGGTGTTTGTGGAGTTGTTCAAGGAGCGCTATGGCTCGAACCTGAACGACGAAGCGAACATGTTTTTGAAAGTGATTGTGGATGGGTCGCGACGGATCGGCAATCTGGTGTCGGGTCTTTTGGAATATACGCAGAGCGCGCAGCGGGGCGATCAGCCTTCGGGTAAGGTGAACGCCGAGGAAGTTTTCGACAGGGTTCTGAAGAATCTGGAGCAGGCTTCGCAGGAGAGTTC
This sequence comes from Acidobacteriota bacterium, assembly GCA_025353165.1. Classification (GTDB taxonomy): domain Bacteria; phylum Acidobacteriota; class Terriglobia; order Bryobacterales; family Bryobacteraceae; genus TMP-7. The sequence goes on from JANXRE010000141.1 coordinate 19,378, forward strand.
GGCCGTGATCACCCGGGATCAACTGCCGGTTGTCGCGATGAACGAACTGCATCTGGAGCAGGTGCTGCAGAATCTGATCGGGAACGCGCTGAAGTACAAGAAAGACGACGAGGCACCGCTGGTCCACGTCTCGGCCAGGGGCAAGGACAACGAGTGGCACTTCACGGTAGCGGACAACGGCATCGGAATCGCGCCGGAGTATCGGGAAAAGGTTTTTGGCGTTTTCAAGCGGCTGCATACGGGCGGGCAGAAGTATTCGGGGACGGGGATTGGGCTGGCGATTTGCCAGAAGGTTGTAGAAAGCTATGGCGGGCGGATCTGGGTGGAATCGGAAGAGGGCAACGGGGCCACTTTCCATTTCACTGCGCCTCAGCCTGAGCGCGGGTAACCCGCGTGATCAGACGGGAAGCCGCGTGCATCGATATGTGGCAGCCCTTTACCGTCAGCATTCTGCAGTGGGCGCCGAACTGCCGGATCGTTTACGACAAGTTCCACATTCTGCAACATGCCAACAAGGCAGTTGACGAAGTCCGGCGGGCCGAATTCTTCCGCAAGGGCGGGAAACTGCGTGGCCTGATGAAGGGTAAGCGGTGGTTGCTGCTGACACGTTGGCTGACGGGGCCATGCTGTCAATCAAACATACGCAAGAGATAGCAGCTACAGAATTTGGCTCCCCAAGGCGCTACACGAAGGAAAATCGGGAGGGGTGGGCGTTTTGGAAAAGAACGATAAGTGGTGTTTCTGTCAATCACTTCCAGTAAGACGCAATCGGAGGCTGGAGCCGGCCTCGCCAATCGCGACGGGCCGATCCCCAAGCCCAAGCCGCCTCGGCGGAATATTCACAAACACTATACTGGCGTCTGTCGCGATTACGCCCATTTGGCCGTTACGTTCTGCCGGTGCATGAATATACCGGCGAGGTAGTGCACCGGCTACTTGGGCGACATCGGGATGCCACCGCCATACGGAGTTATGGATTTTGCCGCATGGTTCGACGTGTACTTCGGGGGCCGATGGTACACGTTCGATGCGCGCAATAACATCCCGCATATCGGACGCGTCCTGATAGCGCGAGGGCGCGATGCAGCAGATGTCGCCATCATCACCACTTTCGGCCCGAATACACTCGAAAGCTTTCAGGTGTTTACCGAGGAAGTGTGATCGGGCCGGCTTTCAATCCGCTGCCGGCGTCCCCGCGGTGGCGCTGCTGGCCAGCTACATCCCGGCGCGCCGGGCAATGCGGATAGACCCGGTGACCGCGCTGCGGTACGGGTGACACAACTCGCGGCCCGCAAGAATCGACCCTTAACTCCCGCGCCATCACCGCCATCCCGCTGCGGCCGCCCCGAAATCTCCGATCCGAAAGTTCGTTTTGGCACGTACGGATGATAGTCTCAGGGTGGAATGAGAACCACGTACGCACCGCGACACCGGGCAACGCCCGACGGCCTCGCGCGCTTACGAATAATGTAAAATTACGAAACGAACCCACGGAGGGGTTAAGATACTTATAATCAGTCACTTGCCCAGCAAGAAATACCGTGCCGCCACTCCTGGCGATGCCTTCCTCGCCCACGTCTGACTCGGACGACTGAAAATGACATATAATGGTGCGCAACTGGGAACTCCTATGCGCTGGATTCTCGCGGCTTTACTGCCGCTCTCGTTGTCCGCCGCCGAACCTAGCTTCTATCGGGACGTTCAGCCAATTCTCCAAAAAAACTGCGTCGCCTGCCACCAGCCCGCGGTAACGTCTTCCGGCTTGGACCTGACCACCTACGATGGGTTTCGCGCGGGCGGCAAGCGCGGCCCTGCCTTCGCCCTCGCGATCCAATATGTCACCGGCCAAATGAAGCCGCCCATGCCGCTCGGCGGCCCGCCGCTGGCCGTGGCCGACATCGACGTAATTCGCGAATGGATCAAGTCCGGCGCAAAGAACGATACTCCCGCCGAGAGCATTTCTAACGAGCCTACGGTGTATCGGCAAGCTCCGGTGATCACGGCGTTGCGCTTCTCGCCGGACGGGAAGCTGTTGGCGGTGAGCGGCAACCGCGAAATCCTGCTTCACCACGCCGACGGATCGGGGCTCGTCAAGCGGCTGCAGGGCAAAGCGGAACGGATCCTCTCGCTGACGTTTTCGGCGGACGGATCGATGCTGGTCGCGGGCGGCGGGACGCCGGCGCGGTTCGGCGAACTCCAGTTCTGGGATCCGGCCGCCGGCAAACTGCTTCGCACCGTGCAGGTGGGCAGCGATACCGTCTTCGGCGCAACCCTTTCCCCGGACGGGAAGAAGGTTACCGCGGGCTGCACGGACAACACGGTTCACGTGTTCGAGACGGCGGCCGGCAAGGAACTCTACAAGATCGGCAGTCACGAGAATTGGGTCCTGGCGACGGCGTGGGGCATCGATTCCAAGCGGTTTGTCTCGGTGGGACGCGACCGCGCGGCCAAACTCGTGGACGCCGACGCCGGGCAGTTCCTCGAGAACGTCAACCAATTGCGCGGAGAGCTGTCCGCGGTAGCCCGCCACCCGAAGAAAGACGTCATCGTGATCGGCGGCGAGGACCGCATCCCTTACATCTACATGTTGGATCGGCCGCGAAACATAAAGGTTGGCGAAGAGGCGACTCTGATCCGCAAGCTGGAGACGCAGGATGGCGCGATTTTCGCGCTCGACTGGTCTCAGGACGGGAAGCAGATCGCGGTGGCGGGAGCAGGCCGGAGCGTGAACATCTACGATGCCGAATCCGGCGCGCGCATCGCCGCGTGCAGCGGTCACTCCGCCGGGATTTACGCCGTTGGGTTTTCACCCGACGGGACTCGGCTCGCTACGGGCGGGTTCGACGGACAGGTACGGTTGTATAGCGCCTCCGATTGCACGCTCCAGAAAGCCATGGTGCCGGTGCCGGTCCAAACCCCGGCCGCTGTGGGAGGTGCTCAATGAGGTGTCTCTTAGTCTCCGTGGCGCACGCACTGGTGCGTGCCGCGTCGGCACTCCTGCCGACGCTTGGCGAGGCGTGCGAAAAGTGGTGTCGCGAAGAGTCGCGACACGGCACGCACCAGTGCGTGCGCCACGTTGGGCTCTTACAACATAGATGGCTACTGGCGGCGTTTGGGGCGGCCCTGTGCGCCGCGCAACCGATGATCACGGACCTGCAACCTCGCGGGGTTCAAAAGGGCCGGCCCTTTACACTCACTGTGGTGGGCCAGGACCTGGCGGAGGGGGCGAAGGTTGAATCGACACTCCCCGCGACCTTCACGGCGCTCGGGGCGGAAAAGGGCGTGATGGGTGCGTCGTTTCTGGTGGAGCCTTCAGCAGAAATGGCGGTAGGGGTTTACCCCATTCGAGTTGTGACGCCGGACGGGATTTCCAACATCCAGCTCTTCTCCGTGGGGGCCTTCCCCGAATACACCGAGGACGAATCCCGGCCGGGAGCGCTGCCCAATTCCAACGACACCATCGAGACCGCGCAGCCTCTGCCCGCGGGAGCGCTGACCGTCAACGGCAAGCTTCGGGGACCGGAGCGCGACGTTTTCCGAATCGAAGCCAAACGGGGCGATAGGCGGGTTCTAGAGGTGGAAGCGCGCCGGTGCGGCTCGGCTATCGATCCGGTAATCGACGTGGAAGACGCGTCCGGCAAGGTACTGGCGCGCAGCGAGGATGCCGCGCTGCTGGGGCTGGACGCCCGCGTGGAGGTCACGTTCCCGAAGGACGGGTATTACTACGTCGTGGTGCACGATGCGCGGTACTCGACTCAGAAGGCGAATTTCTATCGCCTGAACATCGGCTCCTATCCTTTTCCCGGCGACGTATTTCCGCTGGGCGGCCGGCGCGGCGAAACCGTGCAGGTCACTCTGGGCTCGCACAAGATCACCGCCGATCTGAGGAACGCGGGACGGGACACGCGGCAGGTGTTCATCAATCTTCCTGACAGTCCCATTCTGCCGATTCCCTTCGCGGTCGGCGACGATCCGGAGGTGACCGATCCGGGCCCGCAGGCGCTCACGCTTCCGGTCACCATCAACGGCCGGCTCTCCAAGCCGGGCAAGACGGACCGCTACACGCTACAGGTCACGCCGGGCGAACCGCTGACGATTCGCATGCAGGCCCGCGAGCTCGGCACATCCAAACTGATGGCCGTCCTCTCGGTGTTCGACCAGAAGGGCGTGACGCTGGGAAGGGCGGGCGACGAACCGCTGGCCGAGGACGTATATGACGTCAGCCAGAGCCGCACCGTAGGAGATCCCGAACTTCGCGTGAAAGCGCCCGCCGATGCCCACACCCTGGTGGTTGCCGTTGAGGACCTGGCGCTGCGGGGAGGGCCGGGGTATGCCTACCGGCTGAACGTGCGGCGAGGAGCGCAGGACATCCGGCTGGTGTTGAATACGCCTTACGTCAACGTGCCCGCGGGCGGATCCGCCGCGGTGCCCGTCATCGTGGAACGCCATGGTTACGACGGCGACGTACACATGCGGGTGCCGAATGCTCCGCAGGGGCTGCGTGTCGAGGGCGGCTACGTGGTGGCCGTTCCGCCGATGAAGGATGGTGAAAATACCCGCACGCGGAGCAGCATCGGAATTCTGATTCTCAGCGCCGAACCGGGCGCCAACATCCCGGCGTCGCAACTGACCGTGGAAGGCGTGGCCGATCTGACTGGCGGATCGCAGTTGATCCGGAGAGCGGAAGGTCCGGGCATGATGGTCGGCGTTTCCGGTGCCAAGGAGCAAGGGGCGGTCGACCGCCAGCGCACGCTTACCGCGCCATGGCTCGGACTGCAACTTCCGATGGCGGCGACAAAGCCGCAAGCCGCAACCCTGGAAGTCGCGATGGTGGAGCGGAAGCGAATGGCCGAGGGCGACCAGATCCAATTCCGATGGAAATGGATGCCGCGCGATCCGTTGCAGGAACTACCGAAGACGGTGGACGCCGATATGGTGGGCGCGGCGGACATCCGATTGATCGACGCCAGGGCGGAAACGCCCGAACGGACGACCGGCACTTTTCTCATTACGACGACGAAACTCACCCGGCCCGGGAAGTACGACTTGTACGTCACGGGTCAGTTGAAGGTGGATGGACAAGAGCAGGAAGTAGTGTCCCGGCCGATTTCGGTCGAGGTCCAGGAAGTGGAGCCCCCCAGTGCTGCGAAAACTAATTCTGACAAGTAGTCTGGCCGCCGCTGTGCTCGGCGCGGAGGTACGCGTCACGTTTCTGCGCGACGTCGCGCCGATTATGAACAAGGTTGGCTGCATGTCGGGCACCTGCCACGGCTCGGCGAAGGGCAAGAACGGATTCAAGCTGTCGCTGCGCGGATACGACGCGCAGTTCGACTACGAGTCTCTCTTGTACGATCTGTCGGGGCGCCGGTTCAACCGGGCCGATCCGGGCAAGAGCCTCATGCTGGCCAAGCCTTCGCAGGAAGTGGCGCACGGTGGCGGACTCCGATTTGAGAAGAGCTCCGATTACTACAAGACCATCTACAACTGGATCGCGCAGGGCGTGCCATTTGGCGATCCCGAAAAAGACTCGGTCGCCGAGCTGCGAGTGGAACCGAAAGAGATTTTCCTGGCGAAGCCGGGCGAGGCGGTTACCCCGAAAGTCGTCGCGCAGTTCCGGGACGGGCTGACACGCGACGTGACTCGCGAGGCGTCTATCGAATCGAACACTCCGGATGTCGCGCGCGTGGGCACCACGGCCGAGGTGAAAGGTGAGCGCGTCGGCGAAGCCACACTGCTGGTGCGGTATCAGGGCAAGTTCGCCACCGTCCCGGTGACCATCGTCAATCCCAAGCCGGGCTTTGCCTGGAAGCAGCTTCCGCAGTACAACTACATCGACCAGAAATTGGACGCCAAGCTGGAGCGGCTGAAGATTCAACCTTCCCCGTTGATTGACGACGCCACGTTCTTGAGGCGTGTTTCGCTCGATCTCACCGGCCTCATCCCTACGCCGGACGCGGTCCAGGCATTCCTCGCCGATCCCGCGCCGTCGCACGTGAAACGTTCGAAAATGATCGACAAGCTCATTGCCAACCCGGCGTTCGTCGATCATTGGACGTTGAAGTGGGGCGACCTGCTGCAATCCAGCCGCAAGTATCTCGGTGAAAAAGGCGTGTACGCGTTCCACGATTGGATTCGCGATTCCATCGCAACCAACAAGCCGTACGACCGGATGGTGCACGAATTGTTGACCTCGCGCGGCAGTTCGTATGACGAACCCGCGGCGAATTTCTTCCGCGTTACGCGCGACGCCAAGCCCACCATGGAGAAGACTACGCAGGTCTTTTTGGGCGTGCGGATGGTGTGCGCGCAGTGCCACGACCATCCGTTTGAGCGCTGGACGCAGAACCAGTACTACCAGATGGCGGCGTTCTTCTCGGCGGTGGGCTTGCGCCCCGGCTACGAGGTGGGCGAGGAAATTGTCTTCGACCAGCGATCCGATTATGGGATGAAGCATCCGAAGGACGGCCGCCTGGTGAAGCCGGCGTTCCTGATCGCATCGAACGGCAAGATTCCGGTTCCCGACGACCAGAGCCGGCGCGACGCTCTTGCCGACTGGCTGACCTCGAAGGACAATCCGTTTTTCGCCAAGGCCATAGCGAATAGGGTGTGGAGTTATTTCTTCGGCCGGGGCATCATCGAGCCGGTGGATGACATTCGCGCTTCCAATCCGCCTTCGAATCCGGCGCTGCTGGAGGCCCTCACCCAGGATGTCCTGGACCACAACTTCGACCTGCAACACCTGATGCGGACCATCGTGAATTCGCGCGCCTACCAGACTTCGATCGTGGCCAACGACTGGAACGCGAGCGACCGGGATAACTTCTCCCACGCCTTCCCGAGGCGGCTTTCGGCCGAGGAGTTGATGGATGCCGTAGCGGCGGCGGCCGGCGCTCGGCCGGACCTGCCGGCGGTTCCCGAAGATATCGGAGCGGAGCAGGTGGTGGATCCGCACATCGGCAAGGAAGGATTTCTGGATGTGTTCGGACGGCCGTCGCGAGAGTCCTCGTGCGAGTGCGAACGCCGGTCCGATTTCAGTCTGCCGCAGGCGTTGAACCTGGTGAATGGCCGAACGATCTCGGATGCGGTCGCGGACCCGAAGGGGCGCATCGCGAAACTGGTGTTAAGCGGCCGGGGCGATGCGGCGATTGTCGAGGACATGTATCTCGCATCGTTGAGCCGCACTCCGACGGCTCAGGAAAGTGAACACGCCGTTTCGTACTTGAGCGGCGGGGCGAAAGCGGCGCGCGCGCAGGACCTGCTTTGGGCTCTGCTGAACAGTAAAGCATTTCTGTATATCTACTGAGGGGGCGGATAACATGCTGAATATTCCCGGACATCCCGTACACACCTGCGAGGGACCGACCCGGCGCGAATTGATGCGCATCGGCTCGATCGGACTGATGGGTATCAGCCTGCCGCATTTCTTCCTGTGGCGCGACCAGTCGAAAGCTGCCGTCGCCGACGGGAAGTACGCCGGCGCGCGCGGGTTTGAATCGGCGAAAAGCGTTGTGATGGTCTTTCTCCAGGGCGGACCCTCGCACATCGACATCTGGGATCCCAAGCCGGATGCGCCCCAGAACATACGCGGCATCTTCAAGCCCATCCCCACGAAGATCAAGGGCACCTACATCAGCGAGCACATGCCGATGATGGCGCAGCACCTGGACAAGGCCACGCTGATCCGCTCCATGAGCTACACGCCGAACGGGCTCTTTAATCACACGGCGGCGATTTATCAGATGTTGACCGGCTATCCGCCCGACAAGGTGTCGCCGTCGGGTCAGTTGGAACCGCCGTCTCCGGCCGATTTCCCCACTGCCGGAAGTCAGGTTTCGAAGATCAAGCCGCCGAAGGATCCGGTGCTGCCGTTCGTCGAACTGCCGCGCCCGCTGCAAGAGTCGGGGATCATCGGAAAGGGCGGCTCCGCGGGATTCCTCGGAAAAGCCTACGACCCATACCGGATGTATCAGGACCCGGCAAAACCGATAAAGCTGGAAGACCTGTCGCTGCGGAAGGAGATCCCGCCGCAACGGCTGAAGGATCGCTTCGAACTGCTGAAGGGCATTAACGGTTCCATGCCGGATTTGGAGAAAGCGTTGGGCGAGTACGCCGTGGATGAGTATTACGGCAAGGCCTACGATCTGGTGCTGTCGGGCAAGACGCGGGCCGCGATGGACCTGGAGCGGGAGACTCCGAAGATGCGCGAGCGTTACGGCAACCATACGTTCGGGCAGAGTCTGCTGATGGCGCGGCGTCTGATTGAGGCAGGCACGAAATTCGTGCAGGTGAACTGGCCTTCGGTGGCCAATGGCGACCCGGAAACAACGGCCTGGGACACGCACGCCGCGAATTTTGCTCCGTTGAAGAATTTGCATTGCCCCAAGCTGGATCGCGGATTGTCGGCGTTGCTCGACGACATGGACCAGCGCGGACTGTTGAAAGAAACGCTGGTGGTGGCGGTGGGCGAATTCGGCCGCAGCCCCCGCCTGGGTGTCTCGACGTCGGGCAATTCCAACTCGCCGGACGGGCGCGATCATTGGCCGTATTGTTATAGCGCGGTGATCGCGGGAGCGGGAATCGCGCGCGGGATGCAGTACGGCGAATCCGACGCGACGGCTTCGTCGCCGAAGGAGAAGCCGGTGCATCCGAACGACTTGCTCGCCACGGTATATTATGCTCTGGGGATCGACCCGGATATGGAGATTCGCAATCACCTCAACCAGCCGCGCGAATTAGTAAAGGGGAAGCCGCTGGCGGATCTTTGGGTTTAGATCGGCAACATCCGATCACCAGGGCGGCTCGACGGGTATTCGTCGCACAGGGTCAGTTTCGGCGGTTCTTTTCAAACCTCGGGCCCGGGCTGATCACCGGCGCGGCGGATGACGACCCGTCCGGAATTGCGACCTATTCGGTCACCGGCGCAGCCTTCGGATACACAACGCTGTGGACGGCGGTCCTTTCGTTCCCGTTGATGGCCGCCGTTCAGTTGATGTGCGCCCGCCTGGGAATGGTGACGGGCCGCGGCCTTGCGGGCGTGGTGCGGCTGCGCTATCCGCGATGGGTTCTCTGGAGCGCGTGCTCTGTTCTGGTCACCGCCAACGTCGTCAACATCGCGGCGGATCTCGGAGGCATGGCGGATGTCAGTGAATTGCTGACCGGAGTCAATTCGCTCTATTGGACACCGGCCTATGCGGTTCTTATTGTTGCGTTGCTGTTCTGGACGAGTTATCGGACCATCGCGCGAATCTTCAAGTGGCTCACTCTGGTTCTATTTGCCTACGTCATTGCCGCGTTTCTCGCTCATCCGGACTGGGCCGCGGTTCTGCGGAGCACTCTGATTCCACGCGTGGAATGGTCGGCGATGTATTGGGCCACGCTGGTGGGCCTATTGGGAACTACGATCTCGCCGTATCTTTTCTTCTGGCAGGCGGCACAAGAAGTCGAGGAGGAGGTCGCCATCGGGCGCGTGACCGTCCAACAACGGGAAGGCGCTAACCCCAGGGAGCTGCGGCGATCGCGAAACGATGTCGTCACCGGCATGTTCTTTTCGAACCTGGTGATGTATTTCATCATTCTTACCTCGGCCGCCACTCTGCACGCGCACGGCAACACGACGGTCGCTACAGCGCGGCAGGCCGCCGAAGCGCTGCGTCCGCTCGCCGGCGACGGAGCGTATCTGCTATTCAGCCTGGGTCTGATTGGGGCAGGCATGCTCGGCGTCCCGGTGCTGGCGGGATCTTGCGCCTACGCTGTCGCGGAAGCGAAGGACTGGGTGGGTTCGTTGGAAGTGCATCCTCCCCTCGCCATCCAGTTCTATGCTGTGATCGGCCTTGCAATGGCCATCGGCCTCGGGCTGGATTTCTTTGGCATGGACGCGGTCAAGATGCTGTTTTGGTCGGCGGTGCTCAATGGGGTGCTGGCGCCGCCTCTGGTGATCCTGATTGTCCTGCTCACGAGTAACGCCGATGTCATGGGCAAGCACCAGAACGGGCCGCTGCTGCGGTGGCTCGGGTGGACCTGCGCAGCCGTGATGTTGTTCGCCACCATCGTCATGTTCGTTACTGCCTGGGCTGTCTGACACGGCCGCTGTGGTAGGCTTGCGAGTTCATGCCTCCTAACGGATTCGATCTCGTTGCCGCTGCCCGGCAGGAGATGTTGGACCACGGCTTCCATCCGGATTTCGCGCCCTCCGTCGGGGCGCAACTGGCGACGCTGGAGACGCGGGCGGCTCCCACGCCGGAGGGCGACGTGCGCGACTTACGCTCGCTCCTGTGGTCCTCCATCGACAACGACACCTCTCGCGATTTGGATCAGGCTGAGGTCGCCGAGCGTGTCAGCGGCGGCATTCGTTTGTCGATCGCGATCGCCGATGTTGACGCCGACGTACCGGCCGGATCGCCCATCGACGCGCACGCGGCCGCGCAGACCACCAGCGTCTACACGGGCATCAAGACTTTTCCCATGTTGCCGGAGCGGCTGTCGACCGATCTCACTTCCTTGAACGAGGGCGCAGACCGGCTGGCCGTTGTGATCGAGATGGTCGTCGCGGCCGATGGATCGATTTCCTCCGAAAGCGTGTACCGGGCTTTGGTGCGCAATCGCGCGCAGTTGACCTACAACGGCGTTGGACCGTGGCTGGAAGGGACCGCGCCCGCTCCGCCGAAAGTCGGCGCATCCGCCGCCTTGCAGGATCAGTTGAAAATGCAGGACGAGGCGTCGCGGATGCTTCTCGAGGAGCGCTCGCGGATGGGCGCATTGACCTTCGACCGCGTCGAGGCCGAGGCTGTCATTTCGGACGGCAAGGTCGAGGGAATCAATACCCGCAAGAAGAACCGCGCCACCGAGCTGATTGAGAATTTCATGGTGGCGGCGAATGGCGTCATGGCGCGAACGCTGATGCACGCCAATGTCTCTTCCATTCGCCGTGTCGTGAAAGCGCCGGAGCGCTGGCAGCGTATCGTCGAACTGGCTGCGCGATACGGCGAGAAGTTGCCGACCGAACCCGATTCGGGGGCGCTCAATCTTTTTCTTCAGAAGAGAAAGCACGAAGATGAAGTCCACTACGCGGACCTATCGCTGTCTGTCATCAAGTTGATGGGCCCGGGCGAATATGTGCTTGCGAGACCGGGCGACAACGATCCGGCGCACTTCGCTCTGGCCGCTCACGATTACACCCATTCGACTGCGCCCAACCGGCGCTTCGCCGATACCGTGACACAGCGCCTGATCAAGAGCGTACTTGCCAGGCAGCCCCAGCCGTACGCGGACGCCGAATTGGACTCCATTGCGAGCAACTGCACTCTCAAGGAAGATGCGGCGCGCAAAGTGGAACGAGCGATGAATAAGCGCATCGCGGCGGTGGCGCTGCAGCACCGGATCGGCGAGACCTTCTCGGCCGTGGTGACGGGCGTCACGCCAAAGGGTGTCTTCGTGCGGGTGCTCGGGCCGCCGGCCGAAGGGATACTCGTGCGCGGCCAACAGGGCGTCGACGTGGGCGATCAACTCAAAGTGACGCTCGTCAGCACGGACCCGCGGCGCGGCTATCTCGATTTCGCACGATAGTCAGCGGGGATCGGGCTCGGGCGATCCGGGCTTGCTGGTCAAGCCGGCCTTCACCGTCCGGTAACGTCCGTCGCCCGGCTTCGACGACGAATAGCCGAGCAGAGACTGTGTGCGCAGGCTGAGGCTGATTTCATCGACGACCGCGGGGAGCTCGCCCTTTCTCAGGCGGCTCTTGTTGTCGCCGCTATCCGATAATCGCGATGAAAGCCTTCCTCTCGTCTCTCGCGTGCTTCCTAGTGTTGAGGGCCAGCGATACCGAATCGAGCAGCGCCGTCCAGCCATCGGGCCGAATCGCCAGGACCTGGCGCTCGAGACCTTTGACGCCGTCGCCGAAGTTCGAGAGCAACTGCGGGTGGTTATTGAACACGATCAGGAAATACTCATCGCCGGGGACCGAACGCTTCCGCGCCTGGCCGATGGTCGGCTTCATGCTGCGGCTGGCGTCGAAAACGATGCCGATGAAAGCGGGCGCGTCCTGCGCGGAGAAGTAGCGGATGTCCTGCTGGGTTCCGTTTTCAAACAAGTGGAAGTTGTCGCGGGAGACCACGTCCATGCGGAACGCCGGGACCGCGTCGCCAACCGGCTCCGGGTGGGCTCGCACGTCAATGGAGACGCGCAGGCCGGATTCGCCTGCCGTCTGACAGATGCCGATAGCAGCGCTTCCGCAGAGCGCGAGTACTGCGAGGACCAGTCTCATTCGTTTCACCCCTTTTCCGCGTGGCGATTAGTGTACGATATTCGTACCGGAGTGAACGATTTCAGACCATCCGATGCGGCGGTCGCCATTGTGCACGCTGGCACGAAAAATTCCATCTTGCTGATCCGCCGCGCCGAGCGCGAGGACGATCCCTGGTCGGGGCATTGGTCGCTGCCCGGCGGTCGAACTGACGCGGACGATCCCGATGCCCTGCACACCGCGCTGCGCGAGCTCGATGAGGAGTGCGGAATCCGGCTCTCGCGCGCGCATCTGAAAACCGAATTACCGGTAGCGCAGGCCCGGCGAAAGACAGGCCCGTGGCTTTCCGTTGCCCCTTTCGTATTCGAGGTGGAGGCGGAACTGCCGGTGGTGCTCGACCCGCGGGAGGCCGTCGAAGCCAAGTGGGTTCCCGTCAGCCTGCTGCTCGATACCGAACAGCACCGCCTTTCCGCGGTGCCCGGAATGCCGGCGGACATGCGATTCCCGGCGGTCGCACTGGGAGCCGTGCCGCTGTGGGGCTTCACCTACCGGCTTTTGTCGGACTGGCTCGATACAATGAACGGGTCGAAGGAGAATCGATGACGACCAGACAAGAGCAGCCGGTGATGCCAGAGCCAATGCAATGAAGCTCTGCGCGATATTGACTCTGGCTTGTCTGCATCCGCTGCTTGCGGCGGATGCGGATCTGATTTTCCACGACGGAAAGATCGTCACCGCGGATGCGCGATTCTCCGTTGCCGAGGCGGTGGCGATCAAAGACGGACGCATTACCGCGGTGGGGCGGAGCGCGGACGTGCTCAAGAGGGAACGCGGCAGCCGCACCCGCGTCATCGATCTGCACGGCAAGACGCTACTGCCGGGACTGATCGACGCGCATGTCCATGCACTCGACGCCGGGCTGAGCGAGTTCCGGCGGAAGCGGCCCGCGTTCGCCAGCATCGCCGCCATTCAGGCTTACATCCGCGAGCGCGCGGCGACGACGCCAAAAGGCGAGTGGATCGTCGTTCCGCGAACGCTGCCGCCGCGGCTGAAAGAGTTGCGGATGCCTACCAGGCAAGACCTGGATGTCACCAAGGACCATCCGGTGGCTTTCGACGCGAGCTATGTCTGGTCGGCGAACTCGAAGGCGCTCGAGGTGAGCGGCATCACACGCGATACGCCGAATCCGCCGGGCGGCGAAGTCGTGAAAGGACCCGATGGAGAGCCCAACGGAATCCTGCGAAATGCAGACGGGCTGCTGAAGGGAGTAAGCCGGGCGGAGCTTTTCACGGAGGCCGAAGAACTCAGCGCGCTGGAGAACATGCTGCGGCTGTACGCGGCCGCCGGCCTGACGGCAGTTGGCGACCGGGCCGTCACGGGAAAGGATGTCGCGCTGTACGAAAAACTCAAGGCGCAGGGCCGACTGCCGATTCGCGCCGTGCTCACGTGGCGCCTGCCCACCAACGCGGATATCACCGAACTCGAACGCGAGATCCGCGATTCGCCGTGGACTACGAACAAAGGCGATGAGTGGCTGAAGTTCGGCACGTTCAAGGTGACTCTCGACGGAGGCCAGTCGGTGGGGACGGCGTATCAGCGGATGCCCTACGGCCCGTTTGGCAGGCAGTTGTACGGGCAAACTAATCCCGACAGCCGTGGAACGCTCTTCGTCACGCCGGACAAACTGTACCGGATCTACGAGGCTGCGCGAGAGAAGGGCTGGCAGTTGACGGCGCATGTGCAAGGCGGCGGGGCGATCGATACCTTACTGGACGTTTTCGAGCGACTCGACCGGGAAAAGCCCATCGCTCCCACACGCAGCCACGTGATGCACGGCAGTTTTCTGAGCGAAGATGCGATCGCCCGCATGAAGCGCATGGGCGTGGCGCTGGATGCGCAGCCGGGTTGGCTGTATTTCGATGCGCCCGCGCTGGAGCGAGTGTTCGGCCGCGAGAACATGCGCTGGTTTTTTCCGCTTCGCTCCGTGCTGGCCGCAGGGATTCCCGTCGCCGCGGGCAGCGATCACATGATCGGGCACGATAAGAACGGCGCGACGAATCCATTCAATCCGTTTCTCAACATGTGGATCTCGATTACCCGGCGGATGCGCGATGGCTCGGTGTTTTATCCCGAAGAGCGCATCACCCGCGAGCAGGCGTTACGGATGTATACGACGGGCGCGGCGTGGATGCAGTTCAGCGAGAAAGAGCGCGGCTCCATCGAGACCGGCAAGCTGGCCGACCTCGTGGTCATCGACCGCGACTTTCTCACTTGCCCCGAAGGCGAGATCCGCGCGATCGAACCGCTGATGACTATAGCCGGAGGACGAGTGGTTTATGCAATTAAACAATAGCCGAGTTTCGCGCCGCGATTTATTGCGCACGACGGCTGCCGTGGCATTCGCCGGCGCGGTGCAAGCTGCGCCGCAAGCGGCCGGCGGGAAGTCCGTCGCCGGGATGGCGTTCCAGCCGCGCGAGAAAGTGCGCATGGGACTGATCGGGTGCGGCGGCCGCGGCACCGGCGTGCTCGGCGAGTTCCTCGCCGTGGACGGAGTGCAGGTGACGGCGGTGTGCGACCTCATCCAGGATCATGCGCTGCGGGCGCAGGCCAACGTCGAGCGCGCCGGCCAGAAGCCTCCCGCCGTTTACGCGGGCAGCGAGATGGAATTCGAAAAGCTGCTGCGGCGCGACGATGTCGATTTCGCATACATCGCGACACCATGGGACTGGCACGTCCCGCAAGCCCTGGCGGCGATGAAGAACGGCAAGCATGCCTTCGTTGAGGTGCCCGCGGCGCTGACCATCGAGGATTGCTGGAAGCTGGTGGACACGTCCGAGGCGACCTCGCGCCATTGCATCATGCTCGAGAACTGCTGCTACGGGTATACCGAGTTGATGGTCTTGAATATGATCCGCGACGGACTGTTCGGCGACCTCCTGTATGGCGAGGGCGCGTATCTGCATGACCTGCGCCGGCTGCTGTTCGAAGACCAGAGCGAAGGCCTGTGGCGTCGAACGCCGCACACGAAGCGCAACGGGAACTTGTATCCGACCCACGGGTTGGGACCGGTGGCCAACTACATGGGCATCAACCGCGGAGACCGGTTCGACTATCTCGTGTCCATGAGTTCTCCCGAACGCGGCCTGGACGCGTGGCGGGAGGCGCACGTTTCCAAGGACAGCCCGAAGTGGAAAGAGAAATACATCTGCGGCGATCTGAATTCGTCGTTGATCAAGACCGCGAACGGGCTAATGGTCACCGTGCAGCACGATGTAGTGAACCCGCATCCGTACGACCGCATTAACCTGATTGCCGGGGTCAAGGGCATCTTCCGGGATTATCCGCCGCGTATCTTTTTCGACGGGAACGACCCCGAAGAGTATGCGCCGATCGACAAATACAAGGAGAAATACGAGCACGCGCTGTGGAAGAAAGAGGGTGAGATGGCGCGCAAGCTCGGCGGGCACGGCGGCATGGATTTTCTGATGGTCTACCGGCTGGTGGAGTGCATGCGCAACGGGCTGGTGCCCGACCTTGACGTGTACGACGCGGCGGCATGGTGCGCAACGGGGCCGTTGAGCGAGGAGTCGCTGCGGAAGGGGAGCGCGCCGGTGAAGTTCCCGGATTTCACGCGCGGCCGGTGGAAGGAGAAGCGAGGATGGTTAGCGTGAGGATTTGCCTCTTCCTCGCGGGCGTCACGGTGTTTGCGTCGCCCGCGAAAACAGTGGACACGTACGACTTCGTCGAGGTTACCGCACCGGTTTCGCAGCCCGACGCGGCGAACTGCTTCACCGGCGCCTCGCTCACCGGGTCCTTCGGCGGCACAAAGGTGGAGGGGTTTTGCGACTCCGCGGATGGCTCCGTGTTCCGGATACGATTCCTGCCTTCCAAGCCCGGCCATTACGACTACCCCCGTCTCGTACCGTCAGGGCCAGTACGAGAAGAGCTACGCGGGCGGCTTCGACGCGCGCACCAACGGTCGTAAGAGACCGATCCGAATCGACCCGGCGAACCGCTGGCATTTCATCTGGGAAGGCACTGGCGAGCATTACTTCTTTAACGGAACAACCGCGCACTGGATCATTGGCTGGAAAGACGAGCGCATCATCCGGTACAGCATCGATTTGCTCCATAAGCTCAAGGTCAACCGCATGCGCGTGGACGTCTTCGGCCGCACGAACACCTTCTACGGAGAGCCGGTAATGAACGGCGGCTCGTGGAGCGTCTGCCTGGATCTCTTCGTAGCCGAGAAGCCGAGCGACTTCTCGCATCCCGGCTTTGACTGGCGCCGGTTCAACATCGCCCATGTCCCCAAGGGCGAGGATGGGCGAAGGATGTCGTTGGCACGGCCTTGCCTTCGAAGCCGCCATTGCGGACCAGACCGTGCAGACCTTCGAAGCCGCCCGCATCCGGAATATGAAGCCGGGGCACGCCGGAGTTCGTATTCAGGCAGGCGATCTTCTCATCCAGCGTCATCCGGGACAGAATGCTGTCCACCCGCTTCTGCAGCGGCAAGTTCGGATTCTCAAACCCGCACTGGGCGCATAGCGGAGCGATGTAGAGCGCAAACAGAATGGGAAGGCCCGGCGTAGCGAGAGTCACTTGTTTTCGAACTTGATTTCCGACGACGCGTCGAACCGGCGATAACCGCGGAAGACCGTCTCGTTCCGAACGAACTTCTTGAGTTGCCGGAGTTGAAGGACCGAGCGAAGCGGCAGCAGATAATCCTCCGATCCGATCCGGACCAGGCTGTACTCCAGCGAGAACGCGGGCGATTGCAGGCCGAAGTCTTTCGCCAGCCCGACTCCCTGAATCGTCAGCCGCCGCACCAGCCCAGTCTCCTCGTCGATGAAGATGCGGCCCGCATATCCGATGGGCTCCCGCCGTCCATTGTGACTGAGGGTGAAGTTCGATTTCGCCCGCGCCACTTCGACATCAAACACCTGGCAGAGTACTCCCATGGCCATCGAGCGACCGGCCCATTTGTATTGGGCGGCGATGTCCGGATCGAACAGGCCGAGGAGCATCGAGCCGAACTCGCCGCGCGAATGAACGCCCTTCAACCCGCCGCGCGTCGTGTCGGTTTTGACCCCGTCGATTTCGATTGTTCGATAGCTCTCCTTGCCACCCTCGTACGTCAGTTCATCCTTGAACGAGTCGGCCTCCTTGAGCTGGTCTGGTGTCTTCGCGGGGGCGGTAAACCGGTGTGTCTCCTGAAGACAGCGGAAATTCGGAAGGTGCGAGGAATACGCGAGCGCGTTCTTGCCGGCCTCGTCCCACAACCGTTTCTGCTCACCGGCGGGCATGGCGAATCCGCCCGAATCGACAGTGACCGGCTCGATCTCCGGCAGTTCGACGTCGTCGCTATCCGCGGCCGGTTGCCCCGCAAAACCCGGCCCGCGCGCGATCTTCACGGCCGCGGGCTTATCCCCAACCACCCGGAACGGAACGTTTCGCGTGATCACGTTGCGGCCCTGCCCGATGGAGATGACCGCCTCGTAGTCCCCGGGCGAAAGCTTCGCGCCTTTAATGTCGGCCAGATACGGGAATTCCTTGGCGCGTCCGCCATACATCGAGCTGCCCTTGCCGGACATCGAACCGAATTTGCCCTCGAGCGCCAGGTTGCGGAGCTGGGTTTTGAATTGCATCGGCGCGCGGGTTACGACCTTGCCGTCGCGCAGGAGTTCCAGGCTCAAGGCCGGCGGCGCGCCGTTTATGTCGGGATACAGGATCAGGTACAACTGCAGGTTGACGGGCTCGTCGGCGTGAAACACGGGGTTGAGCATCGGAGACAATGCTTCCCCTTCGTAGCTGAGCACCTGATCGGCCTCGAATTTATCGGCGGACCCGCTGAATGGCCTCACCAGCAGGGCATCGCTGGCCATCAGGCCGGGCGCGCCGCGGCCCGTTCGCAGCGGTGTACGGATGGTTCCGTTGCTTCCGGCCAAGAGGTCCTCAACCTTGGCCTCCAGCATGTAGCCCGAGCCGCCAGGAAGAGTCAGCCCGCGGAGGAATAACAGGCTGCCTTGGCGGCGAATGCTTAACTTTCGGATCGGTCCAGTGACAGTAACTTCTTTCTTCCCGCTCCACACGGCAACACCTTTCGAATTGCGAACAGTCGAAAGAATCCGGGCTCGCGCCAAATAGGTGCCCGCGTTATCGTCCACGTCGAACTTCAGGGCGCTCAGCGGAGATTCGACGAGGATAATGCCTCGCATCGGGCCGAAGGATTCAGTGGAATTGAACCCGCTCTCGATTTGCGACATTTGCGTCTCGCCGCTACTGTTTGCGTCCACGTGGCCAATCGACCCGACGGCGATGGTTCCGGTCATCGAGGTGCGGATGAACCGGGTGTGAATCGGGATTTCGAACTTCATGCCGGCGCCGGCCGATTCGACTGGTGCGGGCGCCGCCACGACCGCGCGTTCTTCGGGGGCTTCGGCTCCCACCGATGCCGTCAGGACACTCTGCTCCAACGCCTTGCCTTGGCGAAGCCACATTCCGCCGGTGTCCGTCGCGAGAGCCCGCAGGGCCGACTTGGGATCGTTGGGGCCGCTCTCGCCGATATCCAGCACCACCACCCGCACCGACTTGGCGCGGCAGAGATCGACCAGATCCTGCAGCGTTCGCTCGGCCTCGCTCGACAACGGAGGACTGTTTAGCAGCGCGGCCAGAACGCGCGCGCCGGGGTGAAGGGCCGCGGCCTGGACGGCGGCGTCAAGAGCCGTGAGGAAAGTTGCGGGATCGGCGTCGCGCGCCTTCAGCGCGGCTTCGGTAAACGCCTGATCGAGTTTCTTCGCCTCCATCCGCGAGTCGATACTCTGCGCTTCCGGACTGCCGGCGCTCCGAAGTTCGACCTTCGAGCCCGGGCTTTGCAGCCAGTGACGGGCCGCCGACGCCGCAGCGCGCGCGCTCTGTCGGGCCGTTTGCTGCGATCCGGGACCAAACAGGAAGGTCAGAAGCCGATCCTCGGCCCGGAGGGGGGACGCAACCGCAAGAACGATCAGTGGACCGATGATGGAAAGACCAGCAATCGCATGCAAATGAAGACGTACCCTCAGCGACCATTGTCCTCTTTTTTCGGGCGCCGGCTTTACGGCGGAATCCGATTCCGAATATGATAGGGTCTACTCGAAATTAAATTAGGAGGTGAGAGTGCAGGCAGTTGTCCCCACACCCGCGATCGCGCGCAACGTCGCGGTCGACGTGTATCGAGGCTTTGTGATGCTGCTCATGATGGGCGAGGTCTTGCAGTTCGCCCGGGTGGCTGCCGCGTTTCCGGGGAACTGGCTTTGGGGAATCCTGGCCTACCACCAGACCCATGTCGAATGGGCGGGATGCTCGCTCCACGACATGATCCAGCCCTCCTTCTCGTTCCTGGTTGGCGTTGCCCTTCCCTACTCCATCGCGAGCCGCATGGCCAAAGGCGGCACGTTCGGCAGGATGTTCGCGCATGCTCTGTGGCGGTCGTTGCTCTTGTGCGCGCTCGGTATCTTCCTCCGTTCCATGTCGAGTCCGATGACGAACTTCACGTTTGAGGACACGTTAACCCAGATTGGCTTAGGCTTCCCCATTCTGTTCGTGCTCGGCTTCAAACCTCCGAAATGGGCGTGGATCGCGCTTGCCGTCGTCCTGGTGGGGTACTGGGGCGCGTGGGCGCTCTACCCGGTCCCGGGACCGGGCTACGATTACACGTCCGTCGGCGTTCCGCAGGGCTGGGACCACCTGTACAGCGGATTCATGGCCCACTGGAATAAGAACGCGAACCTCGGGCTAGCTTTCGACGTCTGGTTCTTGAATCTGTTCCCGCGGCCGGAACCGTTCGTCGCCAACGGGGGCGGCTACCTGACGCTGAGCTTCATCCCAACCCTGGGAACGATGATCCTGGGCCTGATCGCCGGGCGCTGGCTTCGCGCCGCCGCGCCAAAAATCCCGATGAGAAAGCTGCTCCTCGCGAGCGTCATCGGAATCGCGGCCGGCGTTCTTTTACACTTCGCCGGAATCAACCCGTTGGTGAAGCGGATTTGGACACCGGGGTGGACGCTGTTCAGCGGCGGCGTGTGTTTCCTTTTCCTGGCCGCATTTTCGTGGGTGGTGGACGTACTCCACTTCCGCAAATGGGCCTTCCCGCTGGTGGTGGTTGGAATGAACTCGATCGCCGCGTACTTGATCGCGCACCTTTTTGAGAACTTCATCCCGAGTTCCCTGCGCATTAATCTCGGGCAGCACTGGTTCGACGTATTCGGCACCGGCATCGGCCCGTTCGTGGAGGGCGTAGGGGTGTTGCTGTGCTACTGGCTGATCTTGCTGTGGATGTACCGGAGGAAGCTGTTCCTGAAGATCTGACTATTCCTGCGCGGGCATCTGTACGTCGGAGTCGCGCCAGGCGCTGATCTTCAGGCGACGGCAGACCCAGCACAGTTGCTCGGTGGGATTAGGGGCGCATTCCGACCCGCAAACGCT
The DNA here is from genome assembly GCA_025353165.1 of Acidobacteriota bacterium. GTDB lineage: Bacteria > Acidobacteriota > Terriglobia > Bryobacterales > Bryobacteraceae > TMP-7. The sequence continues at coordinate 40,079 of JANXRE010000141.1, forward strand.
GCACTTCGCCAAGCGCTTGATGGTGTCCATCTCGGTTTCAATTGCCTTTCGGGCGCGCTCCAGCAGTTCTTTCGAAATCACCGGAGGTTCTTGCGGTACGGTAAGTTTACGTTTCACCCAGATCCCTGCCTATTTCAAATATAGAACAAACTACGCGGCGACTTTGTCCAGGTACAGGATGTAGGCGGCGTCCAGCGTCGACGCACAGCGGGCGCACTTTTGCCCCGGTCTGGTGAACTGCCGCTTGCCCTTAGCCAATACCTCGGCTTCCACCGTATGGGTGCAACTGGGACAGTAGACCCGCCCCTTTTGCGACTGAATCATCCCTGGTTTCTGTTCGGTAGCCATCGCTCACCTCCACAGCTATTCTTCAGACGCAAGATTGGTACCGAAGGATGCGCGAAAATCTCAGGTTTGCAGTATTCTTACAAAAACATGCCGAATGTCGACTGGCTCAGAAATTATTGCCTGACACTGCCCCACCCAACCGAGCGCTCGCGGTGATGCCGCTGGAACCCGCTCCCGTGTGCCTATCTTTCAAGTGCTCGCCGGAGGAATTCGCCGAGATGGTCGAGCGGCCGGGAATCATCCCCGCGCCGCACATGGCGCGGGCATTCTGGGTGGCCTTGCAGAATGAAAATGCGTGGCCGCGGCAAGAGATCCGCGAGCGGTAGAAGCGCGTGAGATCAGTCTTCGCAAACACCCGGACGGTGGCATTGTGGGCCGTCGCAGGTCCATTGCAGGCAGACACAACAGAGCGCCAGGTCCTGGTCCTCCTGCCCGGCGGATGCCGCTTGAACCGCGTCCAAGGCGTTGGCGGCGGAGGCAGTTGTTTCTTCCAGTAACATCAGTTCCGTGCTCATTTCGGGCGATCTCCTTGCTGTCGAAATTGTATACCCGATATTGAGGTCTGTAAAGTTCTTTCATGGGCGCGGGTAAAATACCCACAATGACCCGCCAATTCATGGTCCTCGCGTTCGCCGCGGTGGCAGCGGCACAAACCGCGCGGCTGGACGAAACCGTGCAGTACAACGACGTCGCGATCTCGCCCGATGGTAAGTTCGTGGCTTGGGGACAAGCGGCGGCATCGGAGCAGTCCATTCACATTGCTCCCGTGGCCGGAGGATCCGGGACCTCCGCAGTCCACGCCGGCAGCGAGCCCGCATGGTCTCCCGATTCGAAACAGGTGGCGTTCTTCTCCGCGTCCGCCGGTCAGGCCCAACTGTGGACGGTGCTGGCGAACGGCGCGCAGGCGAAGCAGTGGACGCACCTAAGCGGCTACGCCGCGCGCCCGCGCTGGTCCCATGACGGAAAGAGTGTCGCATTTCTATATAGCGAGGGCGCAAGCGGCGGGGGTCCGTTGGGCGCTGCTCCCGTGCAGACCGGCGTCGTCGACCAGCAGATTCGGAATCAGCGTATTGCTGTGCTCGATGCCGGGTCCGGCGCGGTCCGGCAGGTGTCGCCTGCGACGTTGCACGTGTACGACTATGACTGGTCCCCCGACGACTCGACTTTCGTCGCGACCGCCGCGCCGGGCCCCGGTGACAACAATTGGTGGATCGCCCAGATTTACACGATTCGCTTCTCCTCGGGCGAGGCGAAATCGATCTATCAGCCGGAATTTCAGATCGCAACGCCGCGATGGTCGCCCGATGGGAAAACGATCGCGTTCATCGAGGGTCTGATGAGCGATGAGGGGTTTCATGGGGGCGACCTCTTTACGATTTCGGCATCGGGAGGCAAGCCGGTAAACCGGACTGCGGGGCGCAAGTCGTCACCGAACGCGGTTTTCTGGCCCGAAGCCGGTCGGATGTTGTTTACCGAGTGGGCTGGGGGCGGCAGCGCGATTTCAGAACTGCTGCTGGAAGGGGGCACGATTCGAACGCTTTGGCGGGGTCCGGAAAACGTGCATGGCTACGGCAACTTTCCGACATTCTCTGTGTCGCGCGACGGCTCTGTGACGGCGCTGGTTCGCAGCACGTTGAATGCTCCACCCGAGGTCTGGGCCGGTCCCACCGGAGAGTGGCGGCAACTGACCGCGAACAACGCCACGCAGACGGTCGAATGGGGCAAGGCCGAGAATCTGGAATGGACCACCGACGGGCGCCGAATCCAGGGATGGCTGCTGCCGCCGAAGGAAGTGGTGGGAGGCAGGCGCTACCCGCTGATCGTGTTGATTCACGGCGGCCCCTCGGGGAGCGAGACCTCGAGCTGGCCGGTTGAATTCGGGCTACCAGCGGTTCTATCCTCGAAAGGCTATTACGTGCTGATGCCGAATCCGCGCGGTAGCTATGGGCAAGGCGAGGAGTTCACGCGCGCAAACGTGAAGGATTTCGGGGGCGGGGATCTGCGCGACATTCTCGCGGGAGTGGATCGCGCTCTCGGACGCTATCCGATCGACCCCAACCGCCTGGGAGTGACCGGCTGGAGCTACGGCGGTTACATGACGATGTGGACAGTGACGCAAACCCATCGCTTTCGGGCGGCGATGGCCGGGGCCGGCATCGCCAACTGGCAGAGCTACTACGGCGAGAACCTGATCGATCGCTGGATGATTCCATTTTTCGGCGCTTCGGTGTACGACGATCCGGCGGTGTACGAGAAAAGCTCGCCGATGCGGTTCATCAAGAATACGAAGACCCCGACTCTCGTTCTGGTCGGAGAGCGCGACGCGGAGTGTCCATCGCCGCAATCCTATGAGTTCTGGCATGCGCTGCGCAGTCTGGGCGTGCCGGCGGAGCTCGTCGTCTACGCTGGGGAAGGACACATGTTCGCCGATGCCAAAAATCGCGTGGATGTGATTGACCGGACGCTCGCGTGGTTCGATAAATACTTACGGTGATCCGAGCCGGCCGCCAATCTCGTCGAGGACCGCGGGCAGCGCGGCGATTTCTTCGATGACGTAATGTGCGCCCGCCGACCGGAATCTCGATTCCGCGGCCGACACACGCCGCGTCAGTTCGCCGGAAGCGAGCGCCTCCACTTCGGCTTCGCTGAGGCCCAGTTCGTTGCCGGTCTTCGTGATGCCGACGGTCCACATGCCGGCGTTACGGCCCTCCGCAATATTGGCCATGGTGTCGCCGACCTTCACGCATGCACCGATCGGGTATGCTTCCAGGAGCATCGCGGCCCGCAGCGCCATCCAGGGGGCGGGACGCCCGTGCGGCACTTCGTCGGCGCATACCGTGCAGTCGGGATCGAAGCCTCCGGCGGCAGCCGCGGGAATGAGATCGCGCATCATCTCGCGCGCGTATCCGGTGGTCGAACCGATTCGAATGACGCGGCTGCGCAGCTCCCGCATGACCTCGCGGGTGCCGGGAATTACATCCGCGTACCCGGCGATTACCGAGGTTTGCAGCGGAATAAATTCGGCGTAGAGCGCATCGACGTCCGCCTCCGTGGTGGGCCATTGCCCCGCAACCGTATCGAGCGCCAGCAGGGTGCGGATGTGCTCCTTCTTCGGAGTACCCATCGGACCGCGCGCCTGTGCCGCGGTCACGTCGATCCCCTTCCGCCGGAAGAGCTCAACGAATGCAATGACCGGCGCGCGGCTGCCGTAGTCGACGACCGTGCCGGCCCAATCGAAAATCACGGCGCGGATGCTGTTCAATGCTGTCTCCCAATGCCCATCCGGCCGAGCACGTCATCGATGGCATCGACCAGAGCATCGATATCCGCCGGGAAAATGTGGCCGATTGTGCCGATGCGGAAGCAATCCGCATGGGTCAGCTTACCCGGGTAAATCGCGAACCCGCGATCGCTCAGCAATTCGTAGAAGCGGCTGAAGACGAACGCGGGATGGCCGGGATAGCGGAATGCTGTGATGATAGGGCCCTGTAGCTCGGGTGCAAGGTACGCCTCGAACCCCAGCCGGGTCATGCCTTGCATCAACGCGCGATGATTCTCCGCGTAACGCGCCGAGCGCCCCGCGACTCCACCCTCGGCGTCCAGTTCAGCGAGAGCCTGCCGGAAAGCGAGCAGGGCATGGGTCGGCGGAGTGAAGCGGAACTGCCCGTCGCTCTCGAGCCCCTTCCATTGCGCGTGAAGATCCAGGCTCAGACTTCTGACGCGCCCCTCGCATTCGCGCAGCGCATCGCGCCGCATAATCGCGAAGGAGAAGCCGGGCACTCCCTGAATGCACTTGTTCGCCGACGACACTAGAAAATCGATCGAGCAATCCGGAACGCTCAGAGGTATTCCGCCGAAGCTGCTCATCGCATCCACGATGTAGCGGCATCCGAACGAACGTACGATTTCGCCGATCTCGCGGACAGGATTGAGAATGCCCGTAGTCGTCTCGCAATGAACCACGCCTACGTGGCTCACGTTGGGATTCGCCGTCAGCGCCGAGCGGGCGAAATCCGCGGTCAGGGGCTGGTCCTCGGGGACGCTGATCTGTATCGTTTCGATGCCCAGCACTTGGGCGATCTGCGCCATGCGGCGCCCGTACGCACCGTTGATCAGAACCAGCAACTTGCCATCGCGAGCCATCGCCGAGCCGATCACCGACTCGATGCCGAACGTGCCCGAGCCCTGCATCGGCACGGCTTCGTAGCCCGCCTCTGCGCATGCCAGCAGCAGCAACCGCGACCGGATCTCGCCAACGGCGGCGATGAACTCCGGATCGCGCGAGCCGGCGTCCCGCAGCATGGCCTCCTTCACCGAAGCGCTGGTGGTCAACGGACCGGGCGTGAACCACAGTTTCGACTGAGCTTTCATTGGCCCAGCGCCTCCAGCACCGGGCGGCCCATCCAGCACGGCGGTGTCTTCAGCCCGAGCAGGTACGCAACAGTCGCGGCGGTGTCGAACTGGTTGACCGGCGTACTTAGCTCCAGGCCCGCTTTCACGCCGGGACCGGAAAGGATCCAAGGAATCTCAAGTTCCGCCATGGAATTGCCGCCGTGTTTCTTGCCCACTCCGCCGTGGTCCGCCGTGAGCAGAAACACGGTGTCGTTTCGTCGCTCCCGTTTCTCCAATGCCCGCACGAGTTCTCCGGTCAGGCGATCGGCTTCCGCAATGGCCTCGAAATACTCGGGAGTGAGATGCCCGTATTTGTGACCGGCATCGTCTATGCTGTCGAGGTGGATGAAAACCAGATCGGGACTGTGCGAGTCGAGGTAGGCGATCGCCCGGTGAATGGTCTCCGCCGCGGTTTGACCGTGCGCGATGACGCTTGGGATGCCGGGCTCGACCAGGCGCGCGAAATCCTCCCAGTGATGAAAGATGGCGATATCGCTGGCGGGTTTCTGCTGACGGAGTAGCAGAAACATGGTCGGAAAGATCCCGGACGGCCCTTTGCAGGACGGCTCGATCTCGTGCTGGCCGGGTTTCCATTCGTTCGACGTGACGCCGTGCTGAGCGGGTCCCGCGCCCATGATCATGGATGCCCAGTTGGGGCTGCTGACGGTCGGCAAAACGGCGCGCGCGTGCATCGTCCAGGCGCCCGAAGAAACCAGCGCCGCTATGTTGGGCGCCTTTGCGCCTTGCAGTCCGCGTGCGCTAAGACCGTCATAGCCGATCACCACGACTCGCCGCGCGGGAAGCTGCGCGGCCGCGCAGACCGCTAGCGACAATGCAAGTAAGATGCGCCGCAATGTCATGAGCGTACCAAGGTCCGGTGGCAATCAGAGGAACCGCCTACTCGCCCTTGGCCGCGGCATCGAAGCACTCCCGGGCAATCCGCCGCAATACAAGCGACTGCCGCCACCGATCAGACTCCTCGCGCCCCTGAAACGTCCGCGGGTAATATATTTCCGGCGCCAGGAGCTCCGGCGTGAAGCAGATCGATTCGCCCGGACGCGCGGACCGCAGGAAACCGGCGAACGCCGCGGTCCACAGCTTGCGGAAGTGATCCACATAAGGATGCTCGCGAGCATCGCCCTCGCCGATAGCCACCTGCATGCAGCCCGGATTTCCGATACGGCCATGCAGGAACCGAACGCGGTCGAGCACCGGGCGAATGAATTCCAACTTCGCGTCGAATCCGCCGTACACCATCTCGAGGCCCGTGTACCAATGCGAAAAATCGCCATTGAAGCGCAGTTGCGGGAACCGGCCCGCAAACTGGACCGTGCGCCACATGTCATCGCGCGGTGAGTCTCCGGATAGAGCGGCACTCCGTGCCTCCCCGACGCTTCGAGAACCGCTTCGATCAGGCGGCCGCCCTCGTCGTCGTCCTCCATCCCCCAGCCGAGGTGGAGTGTCAGACACTCGAGTCCCGCTTCGCGTGCCTCCGCGGCAAGTATGCCCGCATCGCGCGGCTCGTTCACCAGGCCGCTTCCGCATACGCCGAGCCCGAGATCGCGGGCTTCGTCGACCAGAGCGCGCGACAAAGGCTGGATGAATTGAACGCCATCGTAGCCCGCCTCGCGGATGGCTCGCAGCCGGCCTTCCGGAAACTCCGGCAGCCCGTCGAACCCCAGCCAGTTAAAGTAGCAGCGCAGAGCTTACTCCACGACGATCTTCCGGCCGGGCTCTTCAGTCTGCTCCAGTTGCGCGATCCGCCTGTCGATCATTTGACGGATTCCCTTGAGCACTTCAATACGGGCATTCCGAAAATGCTGCGTTACTTCGGGCGGAGGCTCCACCGCCCGGAGAATATTCTTGAGTTCCAGCGCAAGCGTGTCGATCAGCGGGTACTCGCGCGGCGCGTTCGTCTCGGTGTTCTCCATACCTATTTCTCCCTCATTTCGACGATCAGTTTCCCGCCGGCCAGCCGGGCCCGGGACGGCTCCAGGGCCGCCATGGACGTCGGTAATCCGATATGCCGGCGCAACGTTCCAACCTCCACTACCAGTTCGTCGCCCTTTTTGAAAAGACCGACTTCGCTCTTGGAGGCGAACGGCATATCCACCCGAACTTCCCACCGGTCCTCGAACTTTTCGAAAGAGTACGGCCGTTCGGTCCGAACGACGGCGGCCGGATCGTCATCCTCAGCGTACAACGCCCGCGCAAGTTCTTCCAGCCGCTGGCGGCCCAGCACCTCATGAGTGAACAACGGCACCCGGCGAACGTGCACGGGCGCGAAGTATTCGTCGATTTCCCGCAGAATCGTGCTCTGCGACGACCGCCATTCGGCGAAGAAAGCGTCGTTGACCTCCGGCGGCAACACGCGATTCACCATGATGGAATCCACCGTGAGGCCGTGCAGCGAGAAGTAGACGAACGTGCGCTGGGTCTCGCGAAGCACCATGCGCTCGGGATTCGTCACCAGCCGGACGCTGGTGATGCTTGGATCCGAGAGAATTGCGTCCACGCCTTCCAGCCTGGAAAACAGTTTCGCTACATTGGCGAAGTAGTTGTCCGGCGGAAGTTCGACCGGCGAGAGCCGGTTGGCGATCGGGCGCACAGCCTTCAGCATCGTCCGCTGAAAGGGGAAGATGTGCTTCATGTACCACTCGAGCGTCGTCGGCAGGCTGACGAACCGCAGCGATTCGGCCGTGGGCGCGCAGTCCAGGATCATCACGTCGTAGCGGCTCTCCCGGCGGTACTGGTTGACGTACATCATCGCGCTCAGCTCTTCCATGCCGGGAAGAATCGCGAGCTCCTCGGCCTCCACGCCGCTGACGCCGGTGGTGCGGAGCACGCCCGAAACGTAGGCCGCGATCTCCTGCCAGTGGCGGCGGATTTCGCGCTGGATATTCACTTCCTGGATATCGAGATTCGGAGCAACGGAATAGGGATCGCCGGTGCGGCTGTCGAACAGATCGCCTCCGAAGTCGAAGGCATCCGCCAGGCTGTGAGCGGGATCGACGCTCATCACCAGCGTACGTTTGCCGAGCGCGGCGAGGCGGACTCCGGTAGCCGCCGCCAGGCTGGTCTTCCCTACCCCTCCTTTTCCGCAAAATAAAAGAATGCGCACACTTCTATGTTAATCTGCGGCGAATCGCGGGAGAAGCACAAGGGCGCTCCCGTACAGCAGCAGGGAAATGACGATGCCGAACACGTGCCCGCCGCGAAGGTCCTGCACGAGCAACTTCACCGTGGCGAGCGCGATCAGGATATACGGGACCCAGATCAATTCCCATATTCGGCGCTCACGAGCGACCCAGGCCAACGAAATTGCAAGGATCGTTAAAATTGCCGTGAACATCGTCACGCAGTAGTGAGGCGTGACCGGGCACAGTCGAACGGCGACACCGGCTGCCGAGAGCGCAACGGTCAACGCCGCTGCCGCCGAAAAGACCAAGGCGGCCAAACGGTAGTTCCAATCCGCGCCGCCGGCTCGCCGATGGACGAGTAAATAGGCCGTAACGGCCGCGATCGTGACCAGCCACGCCGGTCCGCCCGCGCCGTCATGCGAGGCGCTCCGCAGGAAGCGGCTGGCCAGCTCCGGACCGGCTCCGGAAACCGCCGCGGCCGACATCAGGTACACCGCTCCGTGCCATTTCAAAGTCATGCGTCCGGCGCGCCGGCCCGCAGCCGCGAAGATCACGGCCAGCGCGGACCAGAGGAGGACCAGCCCGATGCCTTGCAGCAGTAACGCGCTGGCCGCAACCACCAGCACCAGGCCGAAGGTCGCATACGTGTAGAAGTTGCGCTCGGTTTCCTGCACCCGCGTACGGAAAAGGAAGGCGACGGTGTAACACGCAGCGCCACAAGCGATACAGAAGCCGCCCGCAATGATGACCGCTGCCGGATGGCCCTGCGCAACTCTCAGCGCTCCCCAAACCGCGATCACGAACGCAAGTACGCATTGTCCAATCTCGAACCCCGTGATCACAAATCCGCGGCCCGCCGTACGGACGATCGCGCTCGACAGAAAAATAACAAGTAGCGCGATCTGAAACGCCAGAACAGCCGGCCGCCCGACAGCCGCATAGCCTTCCGGCAAGCCCTGTGGCTGGGTCACCAGGTACGTCACCAGTACGATGGCAAGATCGGTCAGGGCGGCGATGATCCAACGCTCTCGCAACCAGTGTTCGAGGCACGCGGAAACCTCCACCGCCGCGGCCAGCGCAAGCAACGCGCAGGTGAATGGGGTCAGGTCGCGAGTTGCGATCAGCAATACCCAAACGGTGAGGGCGCCGGTGAGCGTCGCCACCCAGGCGACTGCGTCCAGATTCTTTCGCCACGATACTCCCAGGCCAAAGCTCGAGAACAGAACAAGCACGGACGCCGTCGTCCAGGTTGACAGGGCTTGAAAACGAATCTGCGCTTCCCACAGCAGCGGTATCAGAATCAGTGTCGAGGTGATTGCCCGAATGCCGGCCGTCAGTCTCTCCGAACTAGCCGCTCGCGATGCGATTAAAAGCCACGCCAGCGCGTACACAATTCCCAGCGCGACTCCGGCGTGAAGCGGCAGATACTTCATCTCGGTCAGCGCGCGCAGCAGGTAGGCGAAAGCCAGCGCCAGCAGCGCTTTCCCGATGAGGGCCGTTACCTTTCCTGTGTCGGCCGCAAACGGCGGATTGCTCGCAACGAGCGGAGATGCGGGTTCCGGTGTGACTTCGGCCCCGGAGCGCCGTTCGAGCCGCTCGACGCGCTCCTGTAGCTCCCGGATCTGGCGAGCCATTTCCGGGAGCTTCGTTTCCGGACCCTCGGGGGAAGGGGCCATGCGACGCTCCTCAGATACCGGCCGGCTCTTTTTCCTCCAGCCACGGAGGGAGCAGTTTCAGAAGTGCCCACAGAATCGCGAACGGCAGAAGCATGAGCACGATGCTCGCGCCCAATCCCTCGCGCGTCGCAAACTGCAACTTGTAGCTCGTGTAGCCGAGATAGCTCTTGGAGAACAACTGCCCGCCGATAACCACGTTCCAGCGCATCGCGAAGATGCCTACCATCGTCAGGCATCCAGCGGCCGCGTACATCGCCTTCCGCGCGCCTTCGCGAAACTTGAACACCTGATTGGCTCCCAGGAGGACCAGGGGAGTTACGGTGCCAACCAGAATCTGAAGCACCACCTGCGATGCCCAGAGGCGCGTGTGAACCATGAAGTCCAGGCTGCGGAACGACTCGTCGGCCTCATAGACGCGGTGAATCAGGTCCAGCATCTCCAGCGAGAAATCGATCACAAAGACATAGAACAAATACTGGCAGATTGTGTCCAGGCACCGCATGTCAATCGCGACTTTTCGCACCTTCGACGCCGCCATGTAGATCAGCATGACGGCGGCAATGCCTGAGACCATCGCCGAAAAGAGGAAAACAACCGGCATCAGCGGCGTGGACCACCACGCGTTTGCCTTGACCGAGCCGAAAATGAAACCTACATACCCGTGCAGCAAGAAGGCTGACGGGATACCGATAACCGTGATGACATAACCGACCCGCTCGTCAATTCGACGCGCCCGCGGGCTGATGTTCCGCGAACCGAGTGTGAGTATTCTATAAACCCACCGCCAGGGCGCCCGCGCTGTCTGCGAGAACTCGACAATCTCCACACGGTAGTCAAGCCAGATCTCCAACAGCAGGACGACCATCAGGTACCAGAGGTATACAAACCCGAACATCGCCATAGCCGACGAGGTATGAGGAGTGAGGTACATCTCGTAGGAACGCTCCGGGTGGCCCAGATGGAGTTGCAAGGGCAGTGGGGCGACCAACAGGAACGCGAGCGCCGTCAGCAGCGCAAGCCTGTAAGTGGGTTTGACGGCCGACACGTTAAACACGCGCTCGAGCGACGCCAGAATGAATGCTCCGGCAACAAGACCGGTGATGAATGGGTAGAGAACGATCAGTATGCTCCATTGCAGCTCCACCTCGTTCGGGTACATGAAACCTTCGACGCCGGTTGGTCCCATTGTGTCGATCTCCCTTAACGGACGGCCCCGTCCAGCGCCCGGTAAAACGTCTTCGAACGTGTCGCCATCTGCGGTTTGAGCACCTGTATTTTGTTGTTGCGGAGGAACTCGTGCACGGGGTCGCTTGGGTTCTTGAGGTCCGCCAGTTGCCTTGCGCCCGTCGGGCACGCTTCGCAGCAGGCTGTCGTGAGCCCTTGTGTGATGCGGTGGTAGCACAGCGTGCACTTGTCCACGGTTTTCTTCACTGGGTGGATATACCGGCATCCGTAAGGGCAGGCCTGCACGCAATACCGGCAGCCCAGGCAATACTTCTCATCCACCAGCACCACTCCATCGGGCGATACAAATGTCGCCCCGACCGGGCAAACCTGCACGCACGGCGACATTGCACATTGGTTGCAGAGCTTCGGCACAAAGAATCGCTTGGCGTCCGCGCCCTGCATCGGAGGGAACCCGTGAATGCCTCCGTCCGGCGACGCCACCACGGGTGTCGCATCCTCGCCCGGTGGAACTTCGTAACGCTCGATCCAGGTCCGGTAGAAACCTTCCGGCACGCTGTTTTCAACTGCGCAGGCGCGCACGCAGTTGCCGCAGCCGATGCACTTATCGATGTCGATGGTCATGCCCCACCAGTGCGCATGCACGTCGTAGGCGCCCGGGGAGGAGGTTGCGGAAGGCTCCCCGCTGCTGGTCATGGCCGCAATAGAGGTCGTGAGGATCAGGAACTTACGCCGGTTGATCTCCATGAAGTTCTCCTATTGCATCTGCGGACTGTGCGGCTGGTGGCACGAGAGGCACTCCGCCCCGCCCGAGTGCTCAGCCGGGACGACTTGGGGAAAATAGGCCGGCTTCGCCTTGTCCGCCTTATGGCAGCCCTGGCACAACCCGGTCCCAGCCAGTTTCTTGGGTTTCATCGCGGCCGGATCATCGGCGTGTTTCGCCAGCGGACCGTGGCAGGCCTCGCAGGAAACACCCCGATGTTTGCCTTTCGAGCGGGTCGTTGCGACTTCGTCATGGCACATCGCGCACGTAGCCTGACCGGCGAACGAGACCGGACGGACCCGTATGTCGTCGAGCGCCGCCGCCCGGTAATGGCCGTATTGACCGAATGTCTTAGGAACAAGGACTTGCCGGAACAGCAAAAACACCGCGACTCCGGCGAGGACGACGAGCACCAGCGGAATCAGGTGCGCTGCGTCCTTCAGGCGGCTGGACACGGCCACCTCCTTTTTAGACGGCCGGGCTAAGAATATATTCAGATATTAAAATTATAATTTAAGCTGTGTCAATACGCAATTCCAGTTAGGCTCCACTTGAGGCTGGTCCGGTGTAAGATACCAGCGATGAATCCGCGCACCCACGAAGTTGTGAATCAGCCCCCTCCGCTCATCGACTACAACTTGTTCGAAACCGATCGCGCCATGGTGGAAGGCGTCCGGCGGGAGCGCGCCGCGTGGGCCGTTTCGATGCTCGGCGACTTCGGCCGCGCAGTGGGAACCGCGGAAGCCATCGCCTGGGGATTCCAGGCCAACGAATATCCTCCCGTGCTGGAAACCTACGACCGTTTCGGAAACCGCCGCGACGAAGTCGAGTTCCACCCGGCGTGGCACGGCTTGATGACGCTCGCCGTCTCGAATCGCTTGCACGCGCTGCCTTGGTCCGAACCACGGGCCGGCGCCCAGGTCGCGCGCGCTGCACTGATGATGCTGGCCGGGCAAAACGAATCAGGACACATGTGCCCGATTTCGATGACTTACTCGGCGATTCCCGTCCTGCGATTAGATCCGGCGCTCGCGGGCGAGTGGGAACCCACCATCCTGTCGACTACTTACGATCGGCGCTTCTTGCCGGTGCGCGAGAAGAAGGGTGCGCTGATCGGCATGGGCATGACCGAGAAACAAGGTGGCTCCGACGTGCGCGCGAACACGACAATCGCTGAGCCGACGTCAGCCTTGGAATACCGTATCACTGGCCATAAGTGGTTCTGCTCAGCTCCCATGTCGGACGCTTTCCTGATACTGGCGCAGGCACCCGGCGGGCTGACTTGTTTCTTCCTTCCCCGCTGGAAGCCCGGCGGCGACCGCAACGAAATTTGCATACAGCGCCTGAAGCGAAAGCTCGGGAACCGCTCGAACGCGTCGTCCGAAGTCGAGTTCGAAGGCGCCTGGGCGCGCCGCATCGGCGATGAGGGCCGCGGAGTCTCCACCATCATGGAGATGGTGCAGCACACGAGGCTCGACTGCTGCATTGGCTCAGCCGCCCTGATGCGCCGGGCGCTCGTCGAGGCGCTGCATCATGCCCGTCACCGTGCCGCGTTCGGCCGGTTCCTCGCGGACCAACCGCTCATGCGGAGCGTTCTCGCGGACCTCGTCATCGAGTCGGAAGCCGCAACACTCATAACGCTACGATTGGCCCGCGCCTTCGACGCCCGCCAGGCAGATGAGCGGGAACACGCCTTCGCCCGTCTTGCCACGGCGGTCTCGAAGTACTGGATCTGCAAACGAGCCCCGGCTTACGTCGCCGAAGCATTGGAATGCCTTGGTGGCAGCGGCTTTGTGGAAGAGTCGATACTCCCGCGTCTCTACCGCGAAGCGCCGCTGAACTCCATTTGGGAGGGCTCGGGGAACGTAGTCTGCCTGGATGTGTTGCGGGCCCTCCGCAAAGACCCCGAGTGCGTAGACGCGTTTTTGAGGGAGGTGTTGCTCGCGAAGGGAACTCACCCCGCCTTCGACGAGAGCGTCCAGCAGCTCCGGTCCGATCTAACGGGACCCGCGGATGAGTCGCAAGCGCGCCGGCTCACGGAAAGAATGGCGGTACTGCTGGGTGCCTCGCTGGTATTGCGCCACTCCCCGCCGGCGATCGGCGATGCCTTGTGCACGAGCCGCCTGGCCAACGACTCGAGCCACGCCTTCGGCGCCCTCCCCCGATCGGCGGACACAGCGGCGATCCTGGCCGCCGCCTGGCCTATATGAACAGCTTCGGCAAGTAATCCAGCTTCGCCGTGAATGCCTCTGCCTTACCCGCCGCCACTTCATACATTCGCTCATGACTCGCAACGGCGGCGGCGCCGATTTCGTCATAGGGCCGGTTGCAAACATCGAGAAATCCGATGTTGTAGTTCTCTCCGTCAAAGCGGCCGAGCGCCGACTCGTCGTACAGAGTGAACCAATGCGCGCCCACGCAATACGGATCGGCCGCCGCATCCTCCAGGTAGACCCGGTAAGCCTTGGCGCGCTCCTGCTGATTCTTAAGGTGCCCGATCCCCGAAGCCGGCAGCCCCACATCGAGCGCGCCGAAGTGCCACTCCCCGACCATCACCGGCATCTTCAACAGGTCGTGAATCGCCTTCGCGCGTTCCAGCGGAAGCTTGTCCTGGTAGCAGTTGAGGCTGAAAACGTCGAAGCACTTCATCCCCTTCACCGCCCATTCCGGCGGCAAGCCCGCCCATCGCATACCCAGGTTTAAATGTTTGGGATCCACCTTCCGGCACGCGGCCGAGAGCGTCTGAAAGTACCGCTCCACCATGCGCGAGCTGAACTCGCGCAGGTCGGGCAGCGCCTCACTCGGAAGCGCGTCACGCCACTTCCCCTTGGCAACCTTGTCGAAAGTCGCCGGCAACTTCCACGCCGCCGCAAGGCCAGCATCCGTTTCGTACCTGCCTTTCAAGTAGCGCGCGAATTCCTCCCGCGTCGCGCACGTTTCGGTGTTATACAACATCCCCGCCGCCGGCATCTCGGACGAGAAGCCCCACGTCGGCTCGTTCATCAGAAAGTATCCGATGAACGCCGGATCCGCGGCGGTACTAGCGAGTTGCGATGCGAACTCGACGGCATCCAGCGCGAAGCCGGGATGATAGACGTCGGGGAAATCCCGGTAGATCATTCCGGAGCGCTGCGCGCCAAAATTCAGCGGACGCCCGTACGGAAATGCGGCTTTGCTCGCGTAATCCCACTCGGACCAGTTCCCCACGGTGTTAAACCGCAACCGCTTCATCTCCGCTAGCGCAGTCGCCGACCACTTATTCCGCCACCCCTCGCGCCCAAATGCGCGGATCATGTTCGCCGCGAGATAGTTCACAACCTTGCCGCGAGACTCCCGGTCGCGCGGGTAGGCGTCGGCATATTCCTTCTGGTCCGGCAGCCACGCGAGCGCCGTCTCAATGCCGTCGTAACGCGCGTTCGTGTCCACCCGAACGCAATCCAGGCCCGCGGACCAGAAGGCATAGCCATCGGGATCCACCAGCCACCAGCGTTTCCCGTCGTTGTGCGTGCGAAAGAAACCCGAGCCTTCGCCGAACTTCAGCGCCTTCCACCCGCCCCACCGCGAGAACGTGCCGGGCCACGCCTGTTTCGGCGCGTTCTCATACTGCTCTAGTATCCGCGCCTTCAATTGCGCCACGGTTCGGGTCTTTCCGGACCAACGCCTTGGGGCGCTCTGGCCGAACTGGTCGAGCAACGGTCCGTTCGGGAGTACCGGATTCCTCAGCCGGTCGACCACCATGGGGGCGGCATACGGATCAGTCATGCACCATCGCACCCGGCCGGGAGCCTTCCGCTGAATGGTGAACGCCATGCGGTCCACCCGGGAGAGATCCACACGGTCCCCGCTGGCCATGGGTTTGAGGAAAGCGCCTTCGCGATCCGCCATCCAGCGGTTCTGATCCACCATCGACAAGTCCATCCGCATTCGAAGGGAGCACTGCGGGAGAGCGCCGAATGAAAATCGAAAAGTCCGGCCCTTTTCGCCCTCCTGCAGAGAGATCGAAAAAACGGTGAGATTATCCTCATCGACCAGGATCTCTGCGACCACGTACTTCGACGTGGCAAGCAAGCCCGGCGCAAACTGATACGCGATTCCGTCCTTCTCGGCTTGTGCGATGTACCACGAAGCGCCGCTGATCGGCGCTTTCGCGTCATCCTTTTGAATCGAGCCGAGCATCCCGGACGGTTCAAGCCGCTTTAGCTCGCGATTCTGACCGAAAGCGGCAGTACTGGTGAGAGCGATGAACGTGCGGCGATTCAGTTCCGGCATGCCGGAAGTATATCGCTCCTACGCCACCGCGCTCTCCTCCGCATCCGCCGCGGTGAAATACGCGCAATCCGGATGATGAAACACCAGAGCGCTAACGCTCGCCTCGGGATCCATCATGAATCCTTCGGTGAGTTGCACGCCGATTTCCTCGGGCGCGAGCAGCTTGAACAATCCCGCCTGATCGTCGAGGTTCGGGCACGCGGGATATCCAAAGCTGTACCGCTTGCCGCGGTACCGCGAAGTGAAACGATCATGCATCGTCGTCGTCGGAGGATCGGGAAAGCCCCAGTCCTCGCGAATGCGGCGGTGCAGCCACTCCGCGCATCCTTCCGCGGTCTCGATGGCCAGCGCCTGAAGCGCGTGGGCCTTCAAGTACTCGCCCGCATTCTTGGCTTTTTCCGCGCGTTCCCGAACGCCGTGCCCGGCTGTCACGACGAATACCGCGAAGTGGTCCCGCCGCCCACCGGAATCCGGGTCGAGAATGTAATCGCTGAGGCACAGTCCATCCACCCTCGGCTGCCGGCCGAACTGGAACGTATGCAGCGGAGACGATGCCCCGGGAGCGAACAGGTGGATCGAGTTGCCGTCCCGCTCAGTTTCAAAGAATTGCCAGACTGCGCGCACCTGAAGGAAACCGGCCGCCCATTTCTTCACTTCCTCAATCTGATGGAACAACTCCAGGGCCTTCGGCTCCCGCTCGTTTAGCGCTTTGTCAAAATTGCCCTTGTACCCCAGGTGGCGGCCGTACAGCATGAACGAATTGATGTAGCTCCACACCTCCGCCAAGTGGGGAACGTCGCGAACCTTGCGCTCGAGATAAGGCGCGGGCGGAATCGGAATATCGGTCCTCACTTTGGGCGATCTGGCCTCGGACACCGGAACATCCATCCGCTCCGGCCCTTCGAATCCCGGGCCCGTCTCCGTAAACGTGTGCTCGGCCAGCACCCGGTCGCGAGTGGCCGGGTCCATGATCTCGTTCATCAGCCGGAGTCCCGTCATCGCGTCCTTGGCGTAGAACGTCGGTGAGCCGTAGGCCGGCGCAATCTTCAACCTCGTGAACTTCTCAGAGAGCGCGGCTCCGCCCACCAGCAGCGGCGCCTTAAGTCCATGCTCGGAAAAATCGTGGGCCGTAATCACCATCTGCTGCGCGCTCTTGACCAGCAGCCCCGACAGTCCGATCGCATCCGGCTTATGCTTCTCGCACGCCTGGATCAGCAGCTCCGGCGGAACCTTGATTCCCAGGTTGATCACGTCATAACCGTTGTTTGACAGGATGATCTCCACCAGGTTCTTGCCGATATCGTGAACATCGCCCTTCACCGTCGCCAGTAGAACTTTCCCGCGCGCCGCGGTATCGCTCTTCTCCATAAACTGCTGAAGGTGATTCACCGCGGCCTTCATCGCTTCGGCGGACTGCAGCACCTCGGCGACGATCAGCTCATTATTGTTGAACAACCGGCCGACCTCGCTCATGCCGGCCATCAGCGGGCCGTTGATAATGTCCAGCGGAGCTACGCCTTCGGTTCGCTTCAAATCGAGGTCCGCGACGAGCCCATCTTTCGTGCCCTCGATGATATAGTTCCCCAGCCGCTCATCCAGCGGCATATCCGACGCTTTCTTCTTGACCCGGCTGGTCGCATCCCGGAAATGAGCGGCGATCGCGGCAATGTGAAATTGATTGATGGCGGCCTTCTGCTCGCGCGACTGTTGCCGCCAGTCCTCGGGCGCGCCGAGCAGGCGCTCGCGTTGCGTGTGATCCTCCGCTACCTCGGCCGGCGGAGTATTGAACAGCAGGTGCTCGGCTAAGCGGCGCTCCTGCTCGGGAATCGAGGCGAACCGTTCCAGCTTCTCGGCATTGACGATCGCGAGATCGAGACCCGCCTTGGTCGCGTAGTACAGGAAGACAGAATTAACGACCTCGCGGGCCGCCGCGGGCAATCCGAACGAAATGTTTGAAACGCCGAGGATGGTCTTCACCAGCGGCAGGCGATCCTTGATGAGCCGCACAGCCTCGATCGTCTCCACCGCGCCCCCGATGTAATTCTCGTCGCCGGTGGCGCACGGGAAAACGAGCGGGTCGATGATAATTTCCGTGGGCGGAATGTGATACTTACCCGTCAGCAGCGCGACCGAACGCTCGGCCACCGCGAGTTTCCGTTCGCGGGTGAACGCCTGCGCCTGCAACTTGTCTTCATCGATCGTTCCCACAACCAGCGCCGCGCCGTACGACTTGGCGATCGGGCACACGCGCTCGAACTTCTCTTCGCCGTCCTCCAGGTTGATCGAATTGATGATCGCCTTGCCCTGGCAGTAAGTCAGCGCCAGTTCGATCCCCTCCGGATCGGTGGTGTCGATCATGATCGGCGCCTTGATCTTGCGGATCAGCTTGTCATAAAACGGCGGGATATCGGCCATTTCGTCGCGGTCCGACGACTGCAGGCACACGTCCACAATGTGAGCGCCGTTCCGGATCTGCCACCGTGCGATCTCCGTTGCCTCTTCCCACTTGTCCGCGGCGATCATGTTCTTGAACAAGCGTGAACCGATGACGTTCGTGCGCTCTCCGACGATCAGCGGGCGGCTGGATTCGTCGGCCTCGACGACCTCAATCCCCGAGAAGTAGGTGCGCGGCGCCGGCGTGCGATGCGGGCGCGGTTTGCGGCCCTCCACCATTTGCGCGATCGCTTCGATGTGCTCCGGCCCAGTGCCGCAGCAGCCCCCCACGATGTTCAGCCAGCCGTGGTCGACGAATTTTCCGAGTTGCGCGGCGAGGCTTTCCGGCGTTTCGTCGTACTTCCCCTCGACGTTCGGAAGGCCCGCGTTCGGGTAGCACGAAATGCGCGTGGCCGCCATCTCGTGAAGCGTGCGGATATGGTCCGTCATGAACTCCGGACCCGTGGCGCAATTGAGACCGATTGCCAACAGGTCCGCGTGCGAGACGGAAGAATACAGGGCGTCGGCGGTCTGGCCCGCCAGCATCGTTCCCGTGTTCTCGATCGTGCCGGAAACAATGACCGGTATCCGCCCGCTAACTTCGCGCTGGAGCCGTTGGATCGCCAGCAGCGCGGCCTTGACGTTGCGGGTGTCATTACTGGTCTCGACGATCAGCACGTCCGCTCCGCCCTCCACCAGCGCCTTTGCCTGCTGGTAGTAGCCGTCGCGCATCCGGGAAAACGTGACGCCCCCGGTCACGGTAAGCGCCTTCGTCGTCGGACCCATCGCGCCCGCCACAAAGCGCGGCCGGCCCGGCGTCGAGAATTCGTCCGCCGCCTGCCGCGCCAGCCGCGCGGAAATGAAGTTCACGTCGTGGCAGCGGTCCTCAATGCCGAACTCCGCGAGCGTAATCGGATGCCCTCCGAACGAATCGGTTTCCACCATGTCCGCCCCGGCCGCAAAGTAAGCCCGGTGCACATCCAGAATCCAGTCGGGATGCGTAAAGATCAGATTCTCGGTGCAGTTCTCAAAGCGCGCCCCGCCCCAATCCTCGTAGGTGGGATCGTACCGATGCAGCATGGTTCCCATAGCCCCATCGAGCACGAGGATTCGCGATTCGAGCGCATCCAGTAGAGCTTGGTGCCGGAAATTGTCCATGGGAATAAAACGTCGTCTACCTATATTGTACCGGCCCGATCGTCAGCGGTCGGTAAACCGGTAGTAGAGACTCGTCGCCCGAATCCCCAGCCAGCGGAAAGGCTCATTGGGCAGATACGGAGCGCGCCGGTTTACGAACGGATATTCCGCCCAGGCCCGCTCGCCGCCGGCCTCCAGGTCCGCGATGATCCGGCCGAAGAGAAACGTCAGGTTGACGCCGTGCCCGCAGTATCCCAACCCGTAGAAAACATTGTTGTGCGTGCCGGTGGAGCCCACCAGCGGCGCCCAGTCCAGCGTCATGTCCACCATTCCGTTCCATGCCATCTCGAACCCGACGCCGCGCAGGGAAGGATACAGCCGCAGCAGTTCCTCTTCGAGAATCGTCGCCGCCTGCCCGTCGGACCTCTCGCGCACCCCGTTGTTCCAGCCGTACGGCGCGGGACCGCCGCCGATGTGAATCCGTCCGTCCGCCGTCCGGCCGAGATAGTGCACCAGCTTGCGCGAATCGTTGAACGGCATCCGCCCGGCCCAACCGGTCGAGGCAAGTTCCGGTCCGGTCAACGGCCGCGTGACCGCCACGTAGTTGTACACCGGCGCGATCGTGTTCCGGAAGTACCCCAGCTTGGACGTGAAGGCGTTCGTGGCGAGCACGATCGCGCGCGCCTTCACCGTCTGCCCGCCGGCCATGTGCAGCCGGATCGCCGCGCCTTCCTCCACCTGTCGGACCGAACTGTCTTCGTAAATGCGGACCCCTTCCGCCTCGGCCGCCTCTTTCACCACTCGAACAAGTTTCATCGGATGGACGTGGCCCGCGTTGGGATCGAACACCGAAGCGGCGTAGGCGCGCGTGCCGATCAACGCCGCCGTGCCCTCGCGATCCAAATACCGCACGGGAATGCCCAGCCTGCGCGTCTTCTCGACGTACTCGCGCCCTTCCCCGGCGCTTTCCTCCGACGCGAACGCCTCCAGCGCGCCCGTGTGATCGATCGCGTCCGGAATGCTCGCGCGCGCCGCCAGCGCCTCCAGGTTCCGCATGCTCTCCACGGTCAGGTCGTAAATGCGCTTGTGGAGTTCCGGCGGCGAAACCAGCCGCAGGTACTCGTTCGCCACGTTGGGCAGCAGCATCGCTCCATTGCGGCCCGATGCGCCGTTGCCCGCGCCGCGCGCCTCCACCACGATGACGCTCTTGCGAGGCGACCTCTTGCGGATGTGATACGCGGCCGAAAGCCCCGTGTATCCGGCGCCGATCACCACCACATCCGCTTCCGCATCGGTGGTGAGCGGCGGATTATGCGGCGCCTGGGCCCGCATCCACAGGCTGTGATTCGGGTCGAACGCCGGTGTTTCGGGAAACAGCGCCGGCGCGACGGCGTTCAATCCGGCGCTGCCAATCGCGACTCCCCCGGTCACGGCCGCCCCACGGAGCCAGTTTCTTCGAGTCATGCAGTTACCCTTTGCGGCGCGATGCCGCAAGCGGTACAACACGAGTGTATGCTTGCCGTTCCCCTCCTCCTACTCACGTTGGCGTTCCAGGCCCAGGATGCGGCTCCCACCCAACCGCCCGAAAAGCCGAAAGCCGACTGCGTCATCAAGGGGCAGGTCCTGAACGCCGTGACCGGCGAACCGCTTCGCAAGGCGCGGGTGAACCTCATGAAGCCCACGGCACGCACGGGGCCGCGCGGGCGCGACGTGGATTCCGCCGGCCATTTCGAGTTCCGTGGCGTGGAACCCGGAACCTACACTCTCAATGCGGAGCGTACCGGTTTTGTCACCCAATCCTACGGACGCAGGAAGCCGGGCCGCGGCATGGGAGGAACGAGCATCACGCTCACACCGGCGCAGGAGATGAAAGACCTCGTGATCAAGTTGTCGCCGCACGCGGTGATTGTCGGCCGCGTCATCGATGAGGACGGCGACCCGATGGCGGGAGTCCAGATTAGCGCAATGAAATCCATGTGGGAGGGAAAGAAGCGCCAGCTCATCCCGGTACGTAATGCGAGCACCAACGACCTCGGCGAATACCGCATCTACGACCTGGCCCCGGACACCTACTTCATACAGGCGGTCCGCCAGCGCTGGTCCGGAATGCCACCCCCCTCTGAACCGATGTCCGACAAGCCGGAAGAGGGCTACATTGCTACCTGGTACCCCGGCACGGTCGATTCCTCCACATCACCCCGGATCGCCGTGAAGGGCGGGGCGGAATTGCGCGGCGTCGACATCCGCATGGTGAAAACGCGCGTCATCCGGATACGAGGCAAAGTGCTCAGCGGAACCACCGGCAAACCCACCGGCGGGAGTGTCATGCTGCTGCCGCGCGGCAAGGGATACCGCAGTTGGATGGAGATGAAGAATAGCTGGGTGCAGGATCCAGCCCTCGGGTTCGAGTTTAAGGACGTTACGCCCGGATCCTATTCGCTTCGCGGGGAGGCCGGTTCCGGCGATGAGCGGGAGTCCATTGTCCAGAACATCGACGCGGGCGACTCGAATATCGACAATCTTGTCCTCCAACCGAATACCGGCGTCGAGATACGAGGCAAGCTGACCGTCGAGGGCGGAAAACTCGAAGGCGAGCGCACCAACGTCTCGCTGCAGCCCTGGGAGGAAGACGAGGGCCCAATGGGAGGCGCATCGGCGGAGCCGAAGCAGGATGGCACGTTCACTTTGAAGAACGTTCAGGCTGGGCGCTATCGGATCCAATGCTACAAACCGGACACGTACGTGAAGGCCATCCGGGCCGGCGACCAGGACATCACCGACCAACCGCTGGATACGTCGCAAGGCGTGCCCTCGTCGCTCGAGATCACGCTGAGCGCGAACTCGCCGGAAGTGACGGGATCCGTCAAGAACGAGGACGGCAAGCCCGTCACCGGCGCATCCGTACTGCTGATTCCCACAGACGAATCGCGCCGCGAGCAGTGGGGCAACTACGGCCAGTCCACCACCGATCAAAACGGGAATTTCCGCATCCGGAACACCCGGCCTGGCGAGTACAAGGCGCTGGCGCTCGAAGAAGTCGAAGGCGGGGAGTTCATGGATCCCGATTTCCTCAAAGCCTACGAGTGCAAGGCGACCGCCGTAACGCTGAAAGAAGATTCCAAGGAGAACCTACAGCTCACCATAATCCCGGTCGCCACCACGGCTCAGGAGAGCGAGAAGAAGGAGCGGTAAGGTCCAACGTGGCGCGCCGCCTCAACCAGGCTGACGCTAGTCCCGTTCGTGATATGCAGCATACGATTCGTCCAGCAGTTCGACGACGTGCGCCACGCGCTGCCCGGTGCCGTGGCGCGCCACACCCGCGCGAAGCTGCAGCATGCATCCGGGATTCGCCGTCGCGATCACCCGCGCCCCCGTCACGTTCGCCATCGGCATCTTCTTCTCGAGGATCGCCGCCGCCATGTCCGAGTGCACCACGTTGTAGATGCCCGCGCTTCCGCAGCACAAATCGGAGAGCGGCATTTCCCGGAACGTGAGGCCGGGAATCGCCCGCAGAATCGCGCGCGGCGCGGCGCGAATCTTCTGACCATGCGCCAGGTGGCACGAGTCCTGGTACGTCGCCGTCTGTTCCAGACGGCCGAGTTTGGTGTTCAGCGAAATGGAAACTAAGAACTCGCTGATGTCTTTCACCAGCCCCCCGAACTTACGCGCTCTGTCGGCGTACGACGAATCGTGCTCCAGCAGCTCCCCGTACTCCTTGAGCGTCGACCCGCAGCCGGCGGCGTTGGTTATGATCGCGTCGTAGCCACCATCCAGAATCGCGTCCACGTTGCGCCGGGCGAGTGTCCGCGCCTCCTCGGGCAATCCCGAATGAACGTGCAAGGCGCCGCAGCAGGTCTGTCCCGCGGGGATCGTCACCTCGCAGCCGTTCTTCCGAAGCACGCGTACGGTCGCCTCGTTCAGGCGCGCGAAACACACGTTCGCAATGCATCCGCCGAGCATCGCCACCCGGTGCCGCCGCTCTCCTTCGGCCGGATACACGCGCCCGTACTCACGAAAGAAGAATGGCGTTTCCACACGCGGCGCAAGCCTCTCGGCCTCAGCCAACCGTCCTCGCAGCAGCCCCGTCGATCGCACCAGCCACTGCAGCCCCGACGCCTGGTAGACCCAAAGCTTCCACGCTGCGACGCTGAGCAGGAACCTCGAGGGCAGCAGGTGATGGAAGACAAAGTACCGAACGAATCGCGCCACAAGGGACCGCTCGCGCACCGCCTCGATCTCCGCGCGCGCGGCTTCAATCAGACGACCGTACTGCACGCCCGACGGACAAGCCGACTCGCATCCCCGGCACGCCAAGCAAAGATCCAGATGCTCGATGTAGGATGCGTCGATCTCAGCGGCGCCCGACGCAACCTGCACCATCTGATAAACGCGCCCGCGCGGCGAGTCCGCTTCCAGCCCTAATTCGCGATAGGTGGGACAGGCATTCAGGCACAGCCCGCAGTGAACGCACCGGTCGAGATCAAAGAGCTGCGGCATTGGCGCGTCCTGGATTCAACAGACCTTCGGGATCGAACAGGTCTTTCACTTTCTTCATGATCTCGGACGGCTGCGGTGCCGCGGCCGGCGCGCCCGCCACGTACGCGACGCCCGACCCGGCGCGGGCAACCACCTCGCCTTCGGCCTTTTCCAGAACATCCCGGAGATTGCTGTGAGCGCTCACCACCCGGCGCGCCCCGGTGCGCGGCACAAACTCGCGAATTCGATTCCAGATGGCGCAATCGATCGCGCGAGCCTCGGGCAACGCGCGGTTGTACCGCTCGAGAACCGCCGGGCTGCCTCCCGCCTGCAGCAGCAACGTGAATCGACCGGACAGTTCGAAGCCGCCCGCCGCCGCCGGGTTCAGAATATCGATGGCGGCGGGTTGCAGCACCGACTGCAGGATGCGGTCCCGCGCTTCGATCGCGGCGGCGGCTGAATCAAATTCCATCGCCCATGTTCTTGTCTCGGGCGGCATCGGGTTCAGCTTAAAATTCACCACCGCGATCGCTGCCAGCGCCCCCCACGATCCGATCAGCAGTTTCGCCATGTCGAGCCCCGCTACGTTTTTCACCACCATGCCCCCAGTCTGTACCACGCTCCCATCGAGAGTGGCGAATCGCATGCCGATGACGAGATCGCGCGCTGTCCCGTAAAGCCGCCGCCGGGGGCCGCTGATGTTGGTGGCGACCACCCCGCCCACCGTGCAGGAATCGAACCAGGGCGGATCGAGCGGTACCATTTGCCGGTTCGCCGCCAGCAACTCCGAAAACTCGGCCCACGGCATTCCCGCCTCGACGCTGATGGTCAGGTCGCGCGGCTCATACTGCAGCACGCGGCGCATCGCGCAAGTCGAAACAGTAACGTCCGCGGCAACCGGACCGGCCAGGCTGTCTTTGGTGAAATTCCCGCCGAGCCGAATGGTGCGCTGAGCGGCGGCACAACCGGCGAGCGCCTCCGCCAGCTCTTGCTCGGTAGCCGGTTTTAATCCCTCCATATCCGCACTCCTGTAGTGTAGATCCCTGTTAACCTCGAAGTAGCCATGCTGTTCTCTGAGAGCTTCTTCGCGCGCAAATTCGGCATTACTGAACACGACCTAGAAGGCTACATCGGCGAAGCGCTTTCAGCCGGCGGGGACTACGCCGACCTGTACTTCGAGTACATGATCACCAGTTCCATCGGCATCGATGAGTCGATCGTCAAGAGCGCGACGCAGGGCGTCAGCGCGGGCGTTGGCATTCGCGTGATCGCGGGCGAGCGAACCGGTTACGCGTACACCTGCGATCTGAGCCCGGACAAGATCCGCAAAGCCGCCCACACCTCGGCGCGCATCGCTTCCGGCCCGTCGCAAGTGGACAAGGTCGGGCTGGAGGAAGCGGTGCACCGGAATTTGTACCCCGTGCTGACCTCGCCCGCGGATGTCAGCCTTGCCGAGCGCGTAAAACTCCTGCGCCGCGCGGACGACGCCGCACGCGCCGCCGATCCCCGCATCTTCATGGTGCAGGCGTCCTACGGCGACACGCTACGCCATGTCCTAATCGCTACCAGCGACGGCCGCCTCAGTGTGGATGTGCAGCCGATGGTGCGCCTCAACGTCAGCACGCTGGCGCGCAAGAACGGAGGTCCGCCGCATTCCGGCTACGCAGGCGGCGGCGGCCGCATCGGCCTGGAATTCTTCGAAGAGAAAACGCCGGAGTCGTTCGCCCGCGAGGCTGTGCGTCAAGCCATCGTGCAGCTCGACGCGGTAGAGGCGCCGGCGGGCGAAACCACCGTCGTGTTAGGCCCCGGCTGGCCCGGCATCCTGCTCCACGAAGCAGTAGGACACGGCCTTGAAGCGGACTTCAATCGCAAGGGAGTATCGGCCTTCGCCGAGCGCCTGGGACAGCAGGTTGCCAGCCCGCTCTGCACCGTAGTGGACGACGGTACCATCCGCAGCCGCCGCGGATCGCTGAATGTCGATGACGAGGGTCACGAGACCCGGCAGAACGTGCTGATCGAGAACGGCGTGCTGCGCGGCTACCTGCAGGACAAGCTGTCGAGCCGCCTGATGGGCAGCCAGCCCACGGGCAACGGCCGCCGCGAGAGCTACCAGCATTTCCCCATGCCGCGCATGACGAACACCTTCATGCTGGCGGGCGAAAGCGCCCCCGAAGAGATCGTGCGAACCGTGAAAAAGGGCCTGTACTGCGCGAACTTCGGCGGCGGACAGGTGGACATTACGAACGGCAATTTCGTGTTCTCGGCGTCCGAGAGCTACCTCATCGAGGACGGCCGGATCACGCGCCCGGTGCGCGGCGCGACGCTGATCGGGAACGGCCCCGAGGCCCTGAAATACGTGAGCATGGTGGGCAACGATCTCAAACTCGACGAGGGCATCGGCGTGTGCGGCAAGGAGGGGCAGAGCGTGCCCGTTGGCGTCGGGATCCCCACTGTGAAGATCGATCGAATGACCGTGGGTGGAACCGCGCAGTGAGCGCCGCGTTGGAAGGAATCGCCGAACGCGCGGTCGCGATGGCCTGCGGCCTCGGAGCCACGGATGCCGAGTGTACGCTCGCGGAAGGCAGCGAGTTCTCGGTGAACGTCCGCCTCGGCGAGGTTGAGAGCCTGAAAGATGCCGGTTCCTCGGGCGCTGGAATTCGCGTGCTGCTGGGCAAGCGAGCGGGTTCGTCCTACACCAGCGACCTCTCCGAGGAAGGCATCCGGCGGATGGTCGCGCAGGCGATGGAGATAGCGGAGATTGCGACCGAGGATCCCCATGCCGGCCTCCCGGACCGCGGCGAGCTCGGGCGTTTCGAAGGCGATCTGAAGCTGTTCTTCGACGATGTCGCCGCGCTCGCGACGGAGGACAAAATTGCCCGCGCCAAGGAAACCGAGAAGGCCGCCATGGCCTACGATCCGCGCATCGTGAACTCCGAGGGCGCGTCGTTCAATTCCTACACGGGCGTCCGCGTCTTCGCGAACTCGTTCGGCTTCCTCGGATCGTACGCCAGTTCCAGTTGCTCGTTGAGCGTCACGCCAGTCGCTCGCGATGGCGGTTCCATGGAGCGCGACTACTGGTACACCTCGGCAAGAAGCTCCACCTCACTGGAGGATCCGGAGTACGTCGGACAGCAGGCCGCGCGGCGTGCCTTGCGTCGGCTGAACCCGCGTAAAGTGGGTACCCAGAAGATCCCGGTGATCTTCGAATCGCGCGTCGCTCGCGGGCTGCTGGATCACCTGTTCGATGCCGCGTCGGGCAGCGCCGTGTACCGCAAGGCGACATTCCTGGCGGACAAACTCGGCGAGCCCATCGCCTCGCCGCGGCTCACCGTCATCGACGATGCCACCATGCCCGGCCTGTTCGGCTCTTCTCCGTTCGACGATGAAGGAGTTCCGTCGCGCCGTACCGTGGTGCTGGAGCGCGGCGTTCTGAAAAGTTTTCTCCACAATACGTACACGGCCCGACGCCTGGGAATGCGCACTACCGGCAACGGCTCCCGCGGGCTCACTGGCAACGCCGGCGTCGGACATGGTAACTTCTATCTCGAACCGGGAGAGCGAAGCGCGGACGAGATCATCCGCGGTGTCTCGAAAGGACTCTACGTGACGGAGTTGATCGGTTTCGGAGTGAACGTCGTCACCGGCGACTACTCGCGAGGCGCATCCGGCCACTGGATCGAGAATGGAGAGCTCGGCTGGCCGGTATCGGAAATCACAATCGCGAGTACGCTGCAGGAGATGCTCATGAATATCGAAGCCGTCGGATCCGATCTGGAATTCCGCGGCTCGCTCGCTTCGCCGACCTTGCTGGTGCGGGAGATGACGATCAGTGGCAGGTCCTGACAAACGGAAACAGCGGGGGCTAGGCGCGCTCGCCTATGTCTTCATCGTCCTTGTCGCGCTCGGCGCCGCGATCGGCTGGTACTGGTGGTATTCCGCCAGCCGCGGGCCCCAAGCGCTCGGACTGATGCCGGAGGCCACGCAGTATGTGCATGCCGGCAATCTAAAACTCAGCGATGTCCAGATGAAGTCCACCGAGAGCTACCTCAAGCAGCAGGTGGTCGAGATTCTGGGGAACATCTCCAACAGCGGCGACAAAAGCGTCGATGCAGTCGAAATCTACTGCGTCTTCTATGACCCCTACAGTCAGTTGGTGCTCAGGCAGCGCGTGCCCATCGTGCGCGAACGGGCCGGCGGTCTGAAGCCGGGTGAAACGAAACCCTTCCGTCTTCCATTCGACGACATACCCGAAAGCTGGAACAGACAAATGCCGCAGCTCGTGATCGCCGGGATTAAGTTCTCCAACTGATGTCCCGCGTTCTCGTCATCGACGACGACGCCGCCCAGGTGGATGTCCGGCGCCTGATTCTGGAGCACGCCGGGCACTCCGTCGCGGCTGCCACCACTCCCGCCGCCGCACGGGAACTTTTCATCGGGCACGATCCCGACATTGTCGTGATGGATCTGCACCTTCCGAAGACCGAGGACGGGCTGCGCCTGATTCGTTCCTTCCGGCGAAGGAAGTCCGCGATTAGAATCGTGATCCTGTCCGGCGGCGCCGGAGACTTGAGCGGCCATCCCGAACTGGCGATGGTGGATCACGTGTTGCGGAAACCTTCCCGTTCGGCGACGCTCCTGAAGACAATCGCCAAGCTCGCGTGCCTGTTGCTTCTGATCGCGCCAGCATTCGCCGCCGAGCTTGCCATCCGCGCCGGCCAGCCGGCGGAGTACGTGGCCACGCTGTCGATGTCGGGACCGGGCACGGACTGGTCCCGCCCGGGACATGAGTCCGCGATGGCGCGGGTGCGGATCGACGGCGAACGCGAGTTTCACGTCATGCTGTATGCGGGCGAGACGGTGCACGACTATCGTGTGTTCCTCGGCCGGCTCACCGCGGGCGAGCACCGGCTGACGGTGGAGAACGAGCCGCGCTGGTCGTCGCCGGGAGCGTCGATTCAGGTCGCCCACCTCTCGGCGGACGCCGCGAGAGACGACGGCGTAACCGAGCGCGCTCCCGTCCTGTTTGCGCGCGAGAACACGGTGGGGAAGTTCACCGATGTACCGCTGATCGTGTATGCCGAACGGCAGGGAAACGTCCTTACCTACACCGTCATCTTCTCGAATGAGGATGGCGGAACCTCAACGCGCGGGCTGATGGCGCGCTGGGGCCGCACGACCGATATCGAGTACGTTTACCGCCTCGACCTGCGCACCGGCGAGGCAATCATCCAGGCCAAGGATCACAAGGACATTCCGTTCAACGGCCGGTACGACGGGCTGCACCCGATGTTGATTCCGAGCACCGACAACAACATGGTTTCCGGCGACGGGCAGTCGGCCATTCGCTATCAGATCGCTCCCGTGCTAACGGATCTCTCGGAGCACTCCCGCGAACAGGTGATGGATGAGCGTCCGCTCGCGTACCGCGTGATGGCCCAGGAACTCGCGCGCGAAGACAAGCTGCGAAATTTCGGCGCCGTCGATCGCAACAAAGTGAGTGACCCGCGCAACTACCTGTATCTCGAAGCCAAGGTCGGGAATCGCGATTCGGCTCTCGCGGCCTGGGTACGGCTGGCGGGCGAAACCCGCTGGCGCAGCTCACATCTCGGACGGGTGGATCTCGCCATCGAGCGGGACGGCTGGATTCGCACCACTGTGGAGCTACCTCCGGGAACCACGCCGGCCAAGGTCGCCGAGATCGGTTTCTCATGCGTCATTCCGCAGAATGACGAGAAGCACTTCTACCTCGCGGGCGAGTGCCGGGTGGAGGCCGTCGGCAAGGTGTTCTTCCTGGGGCCCGGCTACGTGCCCGGAAAAAGCATCTTTTCGACGAGGGATTCCGTATCGATCCCGTCGGGACAGATGATTACGTTCCTCGTGCGGTAATCCGGCGTCAGGTTGAACCATAATGGCCTCACGGCATGACAGTCGGCCACGTCGAGGTCGCGCAAGACCTCCTCAGGGACTTTTGCCGTCGCACTGGCGTCCGGAAACTGGCTGTGTTCGATCTGTGCTGACGGAGCGCTTTTCGGACGCCAGCGACGTCGACTTCCGGGTAGAGTTCAACCCGGGTGAACGAGTGGGCTACCTACGCATGGCGGCCATGGCGAAAGTAGCGGCTGAATTCGTTGGGAGTCCGGAGGTCGACTTTGCGGCCGCCGAAGATCGCGGACAGCTCACGCCCCATTTGACACGATGGCGCGATTCCCCTGCGATTCAAAAGCGGAGAATGGTGGGCTCGAGATGACTCGAACATCCGACCTCTTCCGTGTCAAGGAAGAGCTCCGGAACGTACATATCTTTTAGTGTCTATGACTTCCAGCGATTTAGACCACCTTCCGGAGTCCAAATGGAGTCCAAATCCCAAACTCTCTCCTACCATATTGGACTCCGGAACCATGGCAGCGTAACTCCTCTCGCTACAGTAAGATGCCACGATGCCATGGTTGCCATGGTCTTTCGCCCGTGCTTCGTGCTACGAAGAAATCCCAACACCTATACATAAAGGGTTCTTGGATTGTGGCATGCTGGCGCGCGCACTGCTGGCGGGCACGGTGGGCGCACAATATGCGCGGCTGTGCGATGGCATCGCGATTCAAGAGCACGGTGATGAGCATTCTGCGTATAATAGGCCAGCAACCTGAAAAGCACACCCGCTCTCGAACGCTTGCGCCGGAATTTTCGGCGCGCTCACCGGGAGTGATAGTCAGCGATACATCTTGCGAAAAAATTACTCAGATGATCGTTCCGCTCAGTCCTCGGACGCCTTGATTCAGCTTCGTGCGCCGGTTATGCGGAACACCCCGCTTTCCGGACAAAGACGGCGAACCTTCCTCAGCCGTAGGCATTTTCCGGTCCGCAATTGGGGACCTCTTACACCCGCCACCTCGGAGTTTGCGCACCATGAATCCTTTCTTACAGACAAAACTATCGTCGGAAATTCTGGATCTGACCGACTGCGAACAAGAGCCTATTCATACACCTGGCGCAATCGAACCGAACGGGGCGATGCTCGTTCTTGGCCAAGATACCCTGACGGTCCTCCAGGTAAGCTCAAATATCCTGCTGTTCTTAAACATGACGCCCGAAGCCTTACTTGGTATGCGCTTAACCGACCTGTTTCCGCCGGAAGTCGTCAACCAATTTGTCTCCGGTAGCAAAAGTGTCGGCGAGCGGCATTACGTGGTTGGAATTGCGAAGGGTGGAGTTTTCCTCGACGCGCTGGTGCACCGGTATAAAGGGCTACTGATCATCGAATTCGAGCCAGCATTCTCACCCGTTGTTCCCGGGCCGGACATTTTTGCGTCACTTACGACGGCAATGGCCGAACTGGGAGCTGGCCTTCCCTTGACGGACCTCTGCGAGCGTGTCGCAGTCCGCATCCGGAGTATCACCGGTTTCGACCGGGTGATGGTCTATCGATTTTCGGAAGACGGAACCGGTTCCGTAATCGGCGAAGACAAGCGGCAGGACACCATCGCTTATCTCGGCCTGCGTTACCCCGCCTCGGACATACCGGCTCAAGCCCGCCGCCTCTACGTTCTGAACACGCTCCGGCTTAAAGCGGATGTGAATGCTGCGGTTGCGACGCTCGTGCCGTCGGTTAACCGGTTTACCGGCACAGCCTTGGATATGACTTATTGCGTCCTTCGCGCGATGTCTCCAGTGCATGTTGCGTATCTCCGCAATATGGGCGTAGCCGCATCAATGTCCATATCCATTGTGAAGGATGGAAAACTGTGGGGTCTGATTGCGTGTCACCACGACGAGGCCAAAATTGTACCCCAACCGGTGCGTATTATCTGCGAGGTGCTGGCGCGTGTTTTCTCGTCTCACATCGCGACGGCCGAGGAGGAAGGCACTCGCGCACGCGTTATGACTCTATTGGCGGTAACTGCTCGTATCGAGGAAAGAATGCGCAGGGACCGCGACGTCATTGCGGCTCTTTCCTTAGCAGGCGACGACGTCGCGACGGTGATCGGCGCGCATGGCTGTGCCTTCATGATCCGGGGAGAGATTGTCTTACTTGGGACTACGCCCACCCGTCTTCAAGTCGAAGGCTTGTCAACGTGGCTCATATTCAATCAACGTGAGCACCTGTTTTCGACAGAGCGATTGTCAGCAGTCTATGAAAAGGCGAACGAATTCGATACCGTGGCCAGCGGTCTGTTGTCGATCCGCATTGCCTTGGGGAGTCCCGATTTCGTTCTGTGGTTTCGACCATCTGTTACCCGTGTGATTACGTGGGCTGGAGATCCAGACAAGCCGCTGGAAAAGGCGGAGGCGGGCAAGCCCATTAGCCCGCGCCGTTCGTTCGCGAAATGGCAACAGACGTTCCACGACAGCTCCGAACAGTGGACGGCTGTCGAGCGCACGTTTGCATCGTCGCTGAGGCCTGTGATTGCAGAATCGTTATTTCTGCGCATGAACGAGGATGTCCTTCGCTTGAATCTTGAACTTGCCCGAAGTAATGCCGAGCTATCCTCGTTTGCTTATATTGCAAGTCACGATCTGCAGGAACCGGTCCGGACGATCCGGGTCTACACGCAATTAGTATCCCAGCGCGCAGGACCGGACATGGGACCAGAGGCCAGAAGCTTACTTGTAACCATTGAGAGCGCCGCTGCCCGTATGGCAACACTCATTACCGCGCTGCTTACTTACTCACACGTGGGTGGAGTTGAAAGGCGCAGCAACAAGTTGGTCAATCTGAAACATGTATTGGACCGGGTACTAGTCAATTTGGATGCTCAGGTCCGACAGGCCGGTGCGATCGTCACTTACGATCCGCTCCCTGTGGTTTTTAACGATGAGGATAATATGGTGCAGGTTCTCCAGAACTTGATAGGCAATTCCATCAAATACCGCGGTGAACACGCGCCGAGGATTCACCTTAGCGCTTCATCCGAGAATGCTGAGTGGCTGTTCTGTGTCAGTGACAACGGCCAGGGCTTCGACTCCACGAAATCGGACTACATCTTTGAACCCTTCAAACGTTTACATGGGCGTGAAGTGCCAGGCCATGGAATAGGTCTGGCAACCTGCAAAAGGATTATGGAAATTAGCGGAGGACGAATTTGGGCCGAAAGTGACGGGACCGGCAAAGGCGCGAAATTCTGGTTTACCCTTCCCAGCGCAAACGATCAATACAAATCGGCGGCGCTGTGAATAATCCACCGATTGACTCGGCGTTTGTCACAACCGCCGACGTGCAACTCAACCTCTTTGACCTTCTGAGAAAAGGTACCGCAGAACTTCATGAGCTGGTTGAGCGACGAGTGCCCGTGCTTCGCGAAGGATTTAACCTGGAAGATTATATCCAACTTGTCGAATCTTTTCTTGGCTTTTGGGCACCTGTCGAGGAAAGACTTTCCAGGTTGGACACGTTGCGATCTCCACATCTAGCTCTACAAAGCCGGTTGAAATGTTCCCTACTCAGGGAAGACCTCCTGATCCTTGGCCGAGATCCAGACACTGCGCGGAAGTGCGAAAGACTTCCTCGGCTCGATACTTTTTTGCAGGGCCTGGGTTGTCTATATGTGATCGAAGGGTCTACGCTCGGATCGCAAATCATCGCGCGGCGTTTGAACGAAAAACTGCAGTTAAGCGAAGCATCGGGAGCATCTTTTTTCAACGCCTATGGCAAGTCAGTCGGCGCGCGGTGGATGGAATTTAAGCATTTCGTCTCTGCGTCAGTAAAGCCCGAGGATGCCGACGAAATGATAGAAGCGGCGCGGCAGACTTTCCTATGTTTTTACGAATGGCTCGGAACTACTTCGGCGATCGTCAGACGGCTTTGAAAACGTAGCCTATCAAGGGCAAGATCCGAACGCGGCTACGGCTTGGTCGGACTCCCACCCCATGGAACCAGCTTAGTCAGATGGCGTTTGTCTTCCCAAATGGGCAGGACTGCAAGGCACTACTCGGATAGATCTCCCTTCGCGGCGTACCCTTTGCGTACTGCGTACTGCGCTCTGTCCAAACTCGCCAGTCCGGTAGAATTGATCAGATCCGCCCGAAACGTCTACTCGGAAATGTGCGTCCCCGGCTTCTTTGGGAAACGACAGAAATGTAAATCAGTGGCGGCCTTTCTCGTTGATTCCAATCGAAATAAAAGCTTTGACTAGCGCGATGCCGTTTTGCCATACTCAGGCCACAACAGAATAGCGTGGTGCCGGGACACCACGATTTAAAAACTACCCTCGCATCATGTTCGGCTACGCATGCCCGAGCGGGTGCGAAAGAGCCGAGAGCACCAGTCAACTCCAGAGCGCACCAGTATCGGAGTCGCACACCACCACAAAGGCGATTTCGATGGAACGCAACATTGCCGTCTACTCATCAGGCGGCTCACTACTTCAGTGGATCGATCAGAAACGTTGCCAGCGTCTGGTTGACTGCGGGCGCGTAGCGCGCGTGGTCAAGACTCGCCTCGGCAGTGTCCGGCGCTTGACTCTCCACCGTATGGCCGGAGAGTGGCCGCCTTCGTTCCTCTCCGACTACAACGGAACTCAATACTCCTTCCGGCAACATCTCGCTGATGGCCGCCGGTGTCACCGCCTCGCCGCGCTTGGCGACAACCGGAATGACGAGGAGTATTACCTCGCACCCGACGAAGTTCGCCCGGTGTTCCTGGCTGTCCTGCTCGATTGCCTGGTGCCTGCGGCGGTGGCGTGATGTGCCCGCAATGCGGCGGCGACAACGTGCGGATCGCGCCGTACGACTTCGGCCGGTGTTCGGAAACGGGTTACCACGATGCCGGGGAACGGTTTCATTGCCACGATTGCGGCGCGGAAGGCGACGTGGATGAGATCGAGCGAGCCACAACTCAGGGAGAGCGCCATGATGTGCGAGCGAGCCATGCAACAGGAGAGAACCACGCACTGGGAGCGAGCCATCCTTCGTGAGAGCACCAGAGATAGCAGAGCGCATAGCACGTTTAGATCCATAGGTACTACCGGGCCAAAAACTCCGGCGCGTTTAAGGATGGCCAAATCTCGCTAGCGTCAGGCGAAAAAATCGTCGGTCACCGGTCGGCCACTGACGCGCCCCGTTCGCGTCGCTTGGGTGGCTGGCACCACTGGGCCAACCTGCCGCCACGGACGCAACACGGGCCACGGGTCGCGGATCAGGGCGTGAAGGGGTCGAAATGGCGGGCGTGGTGAATCGAACAGCGGCGCAGGACTACGCGACCCAGGAGTACAACCTCCTGGTGGCCGACATGTTCGACGAACTCACGGAGGAGTTAGCGGCATCGGAGGCTGGGCAGGCGGTGATCCGGTATTTCTTGACGCGCATCAAGCGGCACTTCGAAGACGACTTCTGTAAAGCGCACCAGCAAAGCCAGCAGATCAATAGCAGCGAGCCATGAAAAGCAAAGCGCAGATCGCTTATGAAGCTTATTACGATTGCGCCGGCGGAAAATCGCTTGCCACCGGGCAGCAGTTGCCGCCGTGGGATCGTTTGACGCCGGGTATTCAGGCGGCGTGGTTCGCCGCGGCTGCGGCAGTCGTGCAAGCGATTGTGGACGATTCATCGAAGTACGCCGAATGACCACAACGTCCTTCGCCCCGCAGATGGCGCGGCGCATCGAAATCTGGCCGATCGACAGGTTGATTCCCTACGTTCGCAACGCGCGGACCCACTCAGCGGAACAAGTGGCGCAGATCGCCGCCTCGATTGTCGAGTTCGGCTTCAATGCTCCGATCCTGGTGGCCTCCGACGCCGGGATCGTGGCCGGCCACGGTCGTCTCCTGGCGGCGCGAAAGTTGGGTCTCGCGGAGGTGCCGGTGGTGGTGCTGGATCGCCTCAGCGAGACTCAACGGCGGGCTTACATCATCGCGGACAACAAGCTCGCGCTGAACGCCGGGTGGGACGAGAAGGTGCTGGCCGCGGAGTTGCGCGAGTTGGAAGGCGAGGGATTGGACCTCGCGGTCGTTGGCTTCTCCGACGACGAGTTGAAGGATCTGCTACTGGAAGAACCGGAAGCGCGGGACTTCGATAAGGAGATCCCCGAGGAGCCCGCGACACCGGTTACTCGCGCCGGTGACGTGTGGTTGATCGGGAAGCATCGTCTGGCGTGCGGCGATTGTCGCGACCGGAATATTCTCAGCGTATTATTCGGGGTCCATGCGCGCGCCGACATCTGCATCACGTCGCCGCCTTACGCGACGCAGCGCGAATACGATTCCTCGAGCGGGTTCAAGCCAGTGCCGCCGGAGGGGTACGTGGGCTGGTTCGCCGCCGTCGCGGCCGGAATCCAGTCGGTGCTGGCGCCGGATGGCTCATACTTCCTGAACATCAAGGAGCACGCCGACGAAGGCGAGCGGAACCTGTACGTGAAGGACCTCGTGATCGCGCACCGGCGGCAGTGGGGCTGGCGATTTGTTGACGAATTCTGCTGGCGCAAGACCGACAACGGTGTGCCTGGCGGCTGGGGAAATCGGTTCAAGAATGCGTGGGAGCCGGTGTTCCACTTCGCACGGCAACAGCAGATCAAGTTCAGGCCGGAAGCGGTCGGTCACGAGTCGGAGGACTGCTTCGATTATTCGCCCAACAATCCGAAATCGAGGTCCGGAAGCGGTCTCCTGGGAACCGGAGTGCGCGGCGCCGCAGCCGATGGCGGCAAGAACCATGGCGCGTGGGGAAGGACGCGGTCGAGTCTGCAGTCCGATTCGGAAGGCAGGCATACCGGCCTGGCGCGTCCGTCCAACGTGATCGAGGTGAAGTCGGAGTCCTCGCAGGGATCGCATTCCGCTCCGTCCCCGCGCGCGCTGGTCGAGTTCTTCGTGCTGGCGTTCTCGGACCAGGGCGACGTCATCTTCGATCCGTTCATGGGCAGCGGAACGACGATGGCAGCCGCGGATTTCTTGGGGCGCGCAGGGTGTGGGACTGAAATCTCCCCGGGATACTGCGACGTCATCGTTCATCGCATCAGGAACCTCACCGGGGGCGATGCGGTCCTCGAATCGACCGGCGAGGCGTTCGCTGCCGTCGCGGAGTCGCGCGGCGTGCCGGCCGATCAGATCTTAAATCCAAAAGCCCAGGACTCGCGGGCCATCAAACACAACGGCCCGAACCCGCACTACGGGTCCAAGCGCAAAGCTTCGTGAGCCATGCAACCGAGAGAGCCACACGGGGCCACAACAGCGAGCAAAGGGAGGTGAATTTCAAGGAGGTGATATTCCGGTGACTCTCAACGTAAGCGTGGATGTCCACGTTTATTGGCACGGTTCCCTGGTCGAGCAGCAAAAACTCGACCAAATTCTAGACGCAGTTAAAACTTTGATCGAACAGGAGAAAATCATCATGGCAGATTTGACGACTTTGACCGCTCAGGTCCAGCAGAACACCGACGTCGAGGCTTCGGCGATCGTGTTGCTCAACGGGCTTTCCGCACAGATTGCCTCAATTAAGAACGACCCGGTGGCGTTGCAGGCGCTCGCCGACCAGTTGAAGACGAGCTCCGACAGCCTCGCCTCCGCAATCACCGCTAACACTCCGGCCGCCTAGCTAAGCCGGGGAATAACCACAATGGGAATCGCGCAGAACAAAGCCACGGATCGTGGCAACACCACGAATCCAGAGCGCGTTCTGCGCGACCTGGTGAACGAGTGGGCTACCTACGCATGACGGCCATGGCGAAAGTAGCGGCCGAATTCGTTGGGGGTCCGGAGGTCGACTTTGCGGCCGCCGAAGATCGCGGACAGCTCACGCCCCATTTGACACGATGGCGCGATTCCCATGCGATGCAAAAGCGGAGAATGGTGGGCTCGAGATGACTCGAACATCCGACCTCTTCCGTGTCAAGGAAGCGCTCTAACCAACTGAGCTACGAGCCCACAAAAGGCGGATATTCTTGAGCTTATCACACCGCCTCCGAACCGCCGCCGTTTATGCCCTACTCCGCCCCGCCCGGCTCCGTAACAGCCTTCTTCCGAATCGCCCATTCGACAAAGCCTTCGGGAGCATTCCGAACACCGTGAAGGTTGGCCCCCTCCACCGATTTGAGGTTCGACCAGCGAACGCCATTCAGGTCGGCGTTCCGAAGATCCGCGTTCTTCAGATTCGATCCGCCCAGTTCCGCGCCGCTCAGATCCGTGTTCACGAGATCGGCGTCCTCCAGATCCGCGTTCTCCAGGTTGGCTCCGCGGAGATTCGCCTGCCGGAGATTCGCCCCCCTGAGCGTCGCATGCCGGAAGTCGCAGGCTTGCAGGTCACTGTCGCGGAGGTCCGCCGCCCCAAGATCGGCGCGCCGCAGATTCGCGCCTCGCAGCTTCAATCCCTGCAGGAATGCGCCGGCCGCGTTCACCCCCACCAGCGGAACGCCATCCCTATTCAACTCCTGCAGGGCTTCGATCCGGCCGCCGCTGCCGCCTTTACCCTGCGCCGTATTGATCACTTGCCAGGCCTGATAGTGCTGCTGCTTCTTTCGATCGCCAGCCTCGCTGAAGTAGAAGACGACCACGACCAGTACGGAGAGGACGCTAAGATACTCCAGAACCTCCAGAAACGCCCACCGGCTCAGACCATAGGCGGCCCATTGCAGCGTCCATTCCAACGCGTGAAACGGCAGCGCCCACCAGGAATGGCTTCCCTTGTGGGCGTTCCACGGAACCGGACGGTTTCGAAGCTCTCTTACCAGCATCGGAGTCCCCACGACCGCAGCGCCGTTCCGATCGTCTCTCGCGCCGTCATTTTCATAGTCATGGCAGTTACCCTCCAGTCGCGAAGATCGAAATCGAAGAAGACCACCGGCGGACGGTAGGATCGGATCAGTTCCCGCCACGTGATCGTGCCCTGCTCGAAATACCTGGGTATGGACGGAAGATCGCGGCGCAAGGTGATGTGGCGGAAATTGAAACGCGTCGGCGTTACTGGCGGCGGCGAACAGCCGATGAGGTCCAGGTAATGCAGCCACCCGACCTCGACCCCCGTGTAGATCGCGCAGTCCCCGGTTCCGCTCACCCTCGGATTCACCTCAATCAGCCGGACCTTTCCATCCCGCTGATCGCGCTTCACCTCGATCTCACAGATCCCGACGTAGTGGATGGCGCGAAGGAATTGGTCGCAAAGAGTCTCGATCTCACGATCTTCAACCGGTTCGACCACGCTCGCCGATCCGAACTGAATCGGGTAGGCTCGAAACTCCCGCACGACGCAAGCCCCGATGCGGGAGCCGTCGCTTGCGTAAACCGAAAGGTAACAGTACTTGGCGTCGTCCCCGCCCGCGATGATTTCCTGCACCATCACCTCCGGGCGGTGCGGCTCGACCTGGGCGTAATAACCGAGGAGCGCTTCGGCAGTCTCCGCCGAAATTAGCTTCCTCCCCCGGAGCGGATGGCCTTCCGGAAGAGCCTCCCATTCGCGGTGCTGGCGAGGCTTCAGCAGGCACGGGAACCGCGCGGCGGCGACGAAATCCTGAAGCTCGGCGGCGGACTGAACATAAGCCGTCCGCGGACACGGAAATCCATGCGCGCCGGCCAGAGCATACTGCTGTTCCTTCGAACCGAGCTTCGCCTGAATCTCGACCGCGGCGTCGGAGAAAGTGAAATACTTCCGCAGTTCCCGGGCATGCAACCCCATGGCGGAAACGAACTGGTCCGACGCGGCGATCAGCACCGGCTTCGTCCCCAGTTTGCTCGACAAATCCCGCATGAAGTCGAGCCACCGATCCGGGTGCAGGTCGGGATCCGGGCAGACGAAGGATTTCCCGTATCTCGAGCGAAAGCCCTCGTGGCCGGGATGGCAATCGACGCCGACGGCGCGCACACCCCGCCGCTCCAGGTCGCGCATCAGGTTCAAGCCGGTCTGAAAAACGCTGGCGACGACCACCGGCGGCCATTCCGGTTTTGCCCGTTCGGGAATCATCGCTCCTCGACGGGCGGGTTGGCGACGAAGCGGTACCCAATGCCTCGCTGCGTGAGGAGGTGCCGCGGCCGGCGTGGATCTTCCTCGACGTAACGCCGCAGACGGACGATGAAGTTGTCGATGGGCCGCGTGTCGGTATCCTCGTGCAGGCCCCACACTTCTTCGATCATCGCCTTTCGGGAGACGGGCTTGCCTTCGTGCCGGATCAGGTACCGCAGGACATTCACTTCCATCAGGGTCAACGGGAAAACCTTCTCACCAACCCGCAGTTCCAGCAGGGCGAAATTCACGCATTTGTCGCCGAACGTGAACTTGTCCTCCGGCTCGGGAATCTTTGGCGCGTGGTTCGGCGCCGTGAGCAGCCACTCGCGCCGCCGAAGCAGGCTGCGAATGCGCGCGATCAGAATTTCGAGCTCGAACGGCTTGGTGAGATAGTCGTCCGCGCCGGCGGCAAAACCCTTCAGCACGTCGTTGGGATGCCCGCGCGCGGTCAGCATCAGGGTGGGGACGAACTGCCCCGCCTGGCGCATTTCCGACATCACGGCGAACCCGTCTTTGCCGGGGAGCATGATGTCCAGAATGACCACGTCGAAAGACGCCGAGGGCGATAACAGCAGTTCCAGCGCCGCCTCGCCCGTGTCCACCACCCGCACCTGGTAGCCCTCCGCGTCGAGGTTGAATCGCAAACCCTCGGCAAGGTGCAGTTCGTCTTCGACCACGAGAAGGCTGCTCATTTGGCGAGGGGGAGTTGGAGAATAAAGGTGCTGCCGCGGCCCGGACCTTCGCTCTCGGCCCAGGCGCGTCCGCCGTGCCGCTTCGCGACCGATCGTACAATAAATAGCCCAAGGCCGGTTCCCTTTACGCGCGCGGCGATCGGGCCCGGCACGCGGTAGAACCTCTTGAAGACCCGTTTCAACTCCATCTTGGGAAGGCCCGCGCCTTGATCCTGCACGCGAACGCAAACGAATTTCCCGTCCACGCGCTCGGTTTCCACTTTCACTCTCACTGGCTTCTGCGAGTATTTCACGGCATTGTCGATCAGGTTGGAAACCGCCGCCCGAACCTCATCCGCGTCGGCGAAGATCACGGTGGGAGGTCCGGGCCGAAAAGCAAGCGACTCTTCCGACAGATGATGCAGGGTGCGGACGCGCTCCGCGCATTCCTCAATTACCGAGCGCAGCTCGATTCTGGCGAGGTTGGGCTTGTGGCTGGACTGCCCGACGCGGCCGGTGCGAAGGACTTGTTCGATGGTGCCCAGCAGCCTCTCGCTATCCGCCAGCATGATGCGATAGAACTCGGCCTTCTTCTCCTCGTCCACCGCGCGGGTCTGCAGCGTCTCCAGATACAAACGGATGGAGGCCACCGGCGTTTTCAACTCGTGGGTGACGGCGTTGATGAAGGCGTCGTGCTGTTCGTTCCGGCGAATCTCGCGCACCAGAAAAATCGTGTTCAGAACAATCCCGGCGATGATGAACGCGAGTAGAATGACGCCTAGAAAAAGTAGAATTCCCGTGCGCCAGTTGAGCAGGACCCAACCGATGTACAGGACGATGGCGATGGAAATAAGGCCGGCGCCGAGCGCTATGAAAAACGCGATCGACTTTTGCCGGCCGGCGACAACCATGACTCCAGCTTAAGCCGAAGCCAGACCGCTTGCTCACGCGCGCGGCTCAGATAGCGTTTCCGAGCCACGACCGTGAGGGAGTGGCCTACGCCGCTTCGCGCTCGGCCGCGATCGCCGAATTCACCTTGGCCACGCGGATCGATTTCGCGAGACCGAGAGCCTTCAGGATGTTCACCTGGATCCAGGACAGGTCGAACTCGTACCACGCCAGGCCGTGGCGCGCGGAGGTCGGGTGCGCGTGGTGGTTATTGTGCCAGCCTTCGCCGAAGGTGATCAGCGCAACCCACCAGGTATTTCGCGAATCGTCGCGGGTCTCGAATCGCCGCGATCCCCACACGTGCGTCGCGGAGTTCACCAGCCAGGTGGCGTGGAGACCAAAGACGACGCGCAGGAAGATGCCCCACAACACCATCGGCAGCCCCCCGATCGCAAACAGCAAAACGGCCAGCACGACGGTCGGCACCCAGTGCCACGTATTCAACGCGCGGTAAAACGGATCGCGGCCGAGATCCGGCGCGTACTTCGACATCAGCGCGGTGTTGTTGTGGATGGTTTCGCCGCTGATGATCCAGCCGGCGTGCGCCCACCAGAAGCCCTGGCGTGGCGAATGCGGATCCCCGGGCTGGTCGGATTTCTGGTGATGCAGGCGATGCGTGGCGACCCAGAAGATCGGACCGCCCTCCAATGTCAACGTGCCGCACACCGCGAACAGATACTCCAGCCATTTCGGCACGGAGTAAGAACGGTGCGTGTGCAGGCGATGGTAGCCCATGCTGATGCCCAGGCCAGTGCAAAACCAGTACAGGAACAGAGTGACGGCGAAAGCGCGCCAGTTAAACATGAAAAGGGCGGCGATAGCGCCGACATGGAACAGTCCGAAAATGACCATCGTGCCCCAGTTCATGCGTGCACGAGAAGAAATTTGAATTGGCTCTTGATTCATGGGGTGGCGAGTAGACCTAGTTTCAGGGTAAAGCCAGCCACCCCCTTTGTTGTGTAAGAGTTGTGTAATCCTTACGGCCAGAACACGGTTACAGCCTTGCTGGCGTCCATGGTCAGCGTGCAGGTTTGCTGGGTTCCGGTACAGGCCCCCGACCAGATGACGCCGGACGGGGTGGCGGTCAGCGTTACCGCCGATGACGCGGCGAACGGAGCCGAGCAGATCGGCCCGCAGTTGAGTCCGGCCGGAGAACTGGTGACGGTCCCGCCCTGATCGGGATTCGACACGGTTATCGTTGGGTTGTTGAACTTGGCCGTCACCGTCTTGGCCGAACTCATCGTCACGGTGCAGGCGAGGCTGGTTCCGCTGCACGCGCCGCTCCACCCTACCCAGGTCACTCCGATCGGGACGGTGGCCGTCAAGGTGACCATGGTTCCGGGCGAGTAGTTGGCCGAACAGGCCGGGCTGCAATGGATGCCTGCCGGACTGCTGGCGACGGTTCCGGTTCCCGTGCCGCCCAGCATTACGGTCAACGGGTAAACCAGAATGTCGAAGTTCGCGTTGGCCGATAGGTTGGAGGTCACCGCCACCGTGCACGTGGCCGCCGTCCCGGTGCACCCGCCGCTCCATCCGGTGAATTTGCTGCCCGTGACGGCGGTGGCGACCAGCTTGAGGGACGTTCCGGCGACAAAGGTGGCCGAGCACGTGGGAGCGCAACTGATCCCGGCCGGGAAACTCGTGACCGCGCCCGAACCGGTCCCCGTCTCGGTCACCGACACGCTGTAGGAGGGGAGCGTGCTGTTGAACGTGGCCGTCACGGATTGCGTCGCCGTCATGGCGACGGTGCAGGTCCCGGCGCCGGAGCACGCCCCCGTCCAGCCGGCGAAGACGGAGTTCTTGCCCACGGCCGCCTTGAGCGTCACGTTCGTTCCATTCGTGTAACTGGCGGCGCAGATCGCTCCGCAAGCGATGCCGGCCGGTTTGCTCGAGACCGTTCCGGTTCCCGCGCCGATTTTCGAAACGGACAGGCTCCATACGGTCGATCCCGTGCAGCCGGGGAACGAAAAACTGGCGATCCGGGTGTTCCAGTTAAAGATGCCGCTC
The DNA here is from genome assembly GCA_025353165.1 of Acidobacteriota bacterium. Taxonomy (GTDB): domain Bacteria; phylum Acidobacteriota; class Terriglobia; order Bryobacterales; family Bryobacteraceae; genus TMP-7. The sequence continues at coordinate 83,436 of JANXRE010000141.1, forward strand.
GCCTGCAAGTATTCCGCGGTGTACCAGAACGTGCAATCGTCCACCGGGTCGATGGACATGGCGCTGTAGTCCCCCCACCGGCTGAGGCCCGATTGCTGCGAGCCGGTTCCGGTGACAATGCTGTTCTCCGCCTCCAACTGGCCCAGCGGATCGGCGGCGATGCGCCCGGAGTAAGCGATCGAAGGATAGCTGGCGCTGCTCGAGACGCTGTAGCCGACGGCGATGTCGCCGGCCTTGTCCATCGCGATGCTGCCCATCCAGCGGTACTTGGAGTCCGGCGCATAGGTGCCCTGCTGATAAACAACCGGCGCCGTGCCCGGGTTACGCAATTCATACCAACGCACGCCGCCGCCGGCGCCGGCCTTGACGCTGTGATTCACTACCATCGACTCCCAGGCTCCGAAATTGCGGTAGGCCAGCCGGTACATGAGGCGGTCGTCCAGCGAATCCAGCAACTGCGTGCTGCCCGTCTGCGGGATGCAGGTGAAGCCGGTGCCGCAGACTGGCGTGAAAGGCGCAACCGGCAGGGTCGCCGGCCCGGTGAAGGTGGAGTTCGTCGGGGTGACGAAGTCCACGTGGAATTTCCACAGGTTCAGCGAGTTCGTTCCGTAATTCAAGAAGTAGTTGGGGGATCCCGCGGGCGGCGGCGTGCGGCCGTCCAGATCGGAGGGCAGCAGACTGGCAATCGTCGACGGCTGCTGGAAGCATACGGCGGTAGCCGCGGCCCCCGTCAGCATCGAGTTGCGGTCGAATGCGCAGGCCTCCGCCCCTAGGAAGCTGGACCCGAAGGCGTCAAAGGAATTGAACGACATGTAGTAGGCATCCGGCCAGACACCGAACTTCGGATAATCCGGAAAGTACTGCATGGGAAAAGAGTAGCGGTAGTAGGTGCCGGTGGCGTCGGAACTGGTGGAGACGGCGATACATTGATAGAAAGGTCCACCCGACGTGAGGGAAAACTGGGTCAGCAACCAACGGTTGGCCGCTTTGTCGTACTGCGCGATCGGATCGCCGCTGTTGGTGGTTTCACAATTGCCGCCGAATCCGGACCACAGGGTATTTCCAGCGACTGGCCCCAGCACGAGAGCGCCGGTGGTCTTGCTGAAAACCGCGTAGTTCACGTTGATCCATTGCACGTATTGCGTGGCGCCCACGGCTCCGTTGGGATCGGGCGGCGCGTAATAATCGCTGAAGCCGTAGACGCCCTGGCCGATGCCGTCGAAGTTCAGGCCGGGGGTGGTGAGGAGGGCGGGGCCAAAATTGGTCTGCCGGACCGGATCGGCCTGCTCGGGGCCGGTAGGCTTCGGAAGCTGGCGCAGGGGCAAGATACGGATAGAGCCGGGCGCCTGCGGTTGGGCCGTTAGCGCCAGCTCACGCAGCGGCCGCGATTCATCATGCCGGTCGGCCTTCCATACCAGAGGCGTTCCGGACTGCCCAAAGGCGGACAACGCAGCCGCCGCCAGCAGGCACCACTTCCAGTGTCTAGACATTCAATTCTCCCAGTCAGTGAACATTGGTGAGTCGCCACACACGACTCCCTGCCCCTATTAGGTCTATTTCCTCGCACAAAAATATAGGCCTGTCGTCTTTTCTTGTGTGGTATGTTCATTCGAAGCGATGGCGGTAGAACATTTCGACGTGTTGATAATGGGTGCTGGCTTGTCCGGCATCGGCGCGGCCCATCACTTGCAGAAACTCTGCCCGGGCAAGAGCTACGTCATTCTCGAGCAGCGGGAGCGCATCGGAGGCACCTGGGACCTGTTCCGCTATCCCGGCATCCGATCGGATTCCGACATGCTGACCATGGGCTATTCGTTCCGCCCGTGGACCAGCCCCAAAGCGATCTCTCCCGGAGACGCCATCCGCGACTACATCACCGCTGCCGCCCACGACGAAGGTATCAACCGCAACATCCGCTTTGGTCACAAGATTGAGCGCGCCGAGTGGTCCTCGCCAGAGGCGAAGTGGATGGTCGACGCGCTATGCGACGGCGAGCGGGTGAGTCTGACGTGCAACTTCTTGTTCTCGTGCGCCGGATATTATCGTTATTCGGCGGGCCACACCCCCGAGTTCCCTGGTGCCTCGCGCTTCACGGGCCGTATCGTTCACCCGCAAGCCTGGCCCGAGGATTTGGACTACGCAGGCAAGCGCGTAGTCATTATTGGAAGCGGCGCTACCGCCGTCACGCTACTGCCCGCCATGGCCAAGACCGCGGGCCGCGTGACCATGCTCCAGCGTTCACCCACATATATTGTTTCGGTGCCCGAGCAGGACAAAATCGCCAACTGGCTGCGGGGCGTGCTGCCCGCAATGTGGGCCTACAGGCTCAGCCGGTGGAAGAATGTCGGCTTCATGATCTACTTCTACCAATTGGCGCAGCGCTTCCCGAATTACGTGAAGAGCGGCCTGCTCAAGCAGGTGCGCGAGGAACTGGGTCCGAACTTCGACGTGGCTACCCACTTCACCCCGAGCTACAACCCGTGGGAGCAACGTCTCTGCCTGGTGCCGGATGCGGACCTGTTCCAGGCGATCAAGGCGGGCCGCGCCGCCGTGGTCACCGGCCACATCGCGACGTTCACCGAAAGAGGGATTCAGCTCGAGTCCGGCGAGGAGCTCGAAGCCGACATCATCGTCACGGCGACGGGCTTGGTGTTGCAGACCCTGGGCGGGGCGGAGCTATCGGTCGATGGGAGCCGCGTCGATCCCGGCCAGACGCTGGCTTACAAAGGCGTCATGATGTCGGGCGTGCCGAACTTGGCTTCAGTGTTCGGCTACATCAACGCTTCATGGACGCTGAAAGCCGACCTGATCTGCGCCTACGTGTGCCGGCTGTTGAACGTCATGGAAAGGAAGGGCGTGCGCCAGGTGACACCGAAGAGCGCTGGCGAAACAGCCACTGCGACCTTCGTCGAGAACTTCACGCCCGGTTACATGGAACGGGCGCTGGCGAGTTGGCCGAAGCAAGGCTCAAAATCGCCCTGGCGCGTCTATCAAAACTACATCCGCGACACCATCAGCCTGAAGTGGAGCCCGGTTGATAACGAGGCGCTGGAATTCTCCAACCCGCCGGAGGCGTCGTCGCAGCCCGTCACCGAGGAACTCGCCCAGAGTGTGAAGTAGCGGTTCGCCCGCTCAGAGTTGTCCCGACCACTGTTCCCGGCAGAAGCGCAGGATCTTCGGTCGGGTGAATGGCGATGCGGTTACGCCGTCCCGCACCTGCCGCGATCTCGGATTCGAGCCGCAGCACATCCACGATCAGTGCATCGCCGGAGATGGTTGAATCGTGGCGTATAAACGGATGGTCGCCAAGCCGGCGGATCGCGGTTTAATCCTTGCTGTTCCGCAGGGTAGTGACACTGACGATCGCGCACAGGTGTGTCCGCAGGTCGGGCTGCGTGACAACGATTTAAAGGTGTGGCGTCACCGACCCGCCAGGAGCGGGCATGAGGAACGTGTCGCCGCAATCCATCTGCGCCGGCTGCAGCATCGCTTCCGTGGCGGCCAGCGATTCCAATTCGGCCTCTATGGCCGCGACCTCAGTTTCGGTCTGATGGCCCGCCCGCAGAATATCGCTGTATTGGATAGGGATCGCACTTCCATTGGGATTCTGCCATTCCGAAAGTTCATGCGACACACGCACCAGATCCCAGCGGCTCATCTTTCCGAACGTCGCGTAGATCTCATCGATCAATGCTTCTTCGACGGGGGAGAGTTCGGAAGGCTCCGGCTCCGCGAGGAGCGCAACCTCCCAACCCTCGGGGGCCGAGATGTAGCGGCGCCAAATTGGATCGGTGCCCGGAGCCGGTTCCTCCCGGATCAGATCGTAGATCCGGCTGACGACGGGTCCGTTGTCCATCGAGACGTATCTGTCTGTCGTTACCGGACGGCCCCACCGAAGTACGGCTTCCGTGTCGACGAAATACAGCATTTTGATGAGCTTGAGTTAGCTCATCCGGCCGCCGCCGTAGTCGCTCGTTGTTCGTTAAACCGTAACACCATTCGTTCCGTGTCCATGGTAAGGCAGGGGCAAGCATCGAACCTTCAACGCCTTGCCCCACCGTGACGTAGCCGACCGGCCGCGACCATCAGCCTGAGGCTTGCGGGTTCCGGCACTACCGGGTTGGGAGTCAGCGGCAGGACAAGCGTCGAGAACGTCGAGCCTTGCTTCGGCCAACTCGACAGCGGCCCGCTCCCATGAGTCGCCGTGGCGCGTGTATCATAACTACATCCGCGATACGATCAGCGTGCAGTGGATCCCGGTTGACAATGCCTGGGATTCGAAAATGCGATGCGATAAAACCGCGAGACGTGTTATGAGACTCATCACCGCGACGCTCTGTCTTACCTGTGCCTTCGGCGCCGTTAAACCGATCACGCCTCCCAGCATTAAGGTGATTGGCCCTTACAGCCCGGGCATCCTGACCGAGGATTTTCTCTATGTCTCCGGGCAGGGGGCAAAAGATGCGGCGGGCCAGATTCCGCCGGATACCGAAGGCCAACTCCGGAACGTGCTTGAGAACGTCAGGATGGTGGTCGAGGCGGCCGGACTCACGATGGAACACGTCGTCTACACGCAGGTCTATCTGACTGGCGGAGTCGATGAGGCTCCTCTTGATCGAGTCTTCCGAAAGTACTTTCCCAAAGCGCCTCCGGCCAGGTCGACCATCAACGTTGTCAAACTGCCCGCCACGCCCGTTGAGATCAGTGCGGTGGCGGTGCGGGATCTGTCGCGGAGAACGGTGGTGACGCCGCCGGGAAATGAGGCTGGGGCTGCCTTCAGCGCCGCCGTACGGGCGGGTGACCGGCTATACCTCTCCGGCGTCTTCGGGCGCGATCCCAATACGGGCCGGATTCCCGAGGATCCCGCCGAACAGGTGCGACTGGCGCTCTCCCATCTGGAGCGAACGCTGAAAGCGGCCGGCGTCGGCTTCGCCAACATGGTTTTCGTAAATCCCTACCTTACTGGCAACATCCCGATGAGGGTTATGAACGAGGTCTATGCCGGACGCTTCGAGTTCGGCAACACCCCGGCGCGCGCCACCATTCAGGTGGCCGCATTACCAGGGGGCGCAAACATCGAATTCACGGGCATTGCCGTCATGGACCTGGCCCGGCGCAGCGCCGTCCGGCCCAAGAATATGGAACCGAGCGCCACTGCCAGTCCTTGCGTTTTTGCGGGCGACGCACTCTTCTGTTCGGCGAAGTCGGGTTTCATTCCCGGACAGCATGGCGGTATCTATGCCGCCACCGTGGAGACGCAGCTCCGCCAGACCATGCGCAACCTGCTCGACGGTTTGGAGGAAGCCGGTCTCAACTTCTCGAACGTCGTGGCCAGCAATGTCTACCTCGACGATCTCGACGAATTCGCGCGCATGAATGGAGTCTACGCAGAGTACTTCGGTAGCGCGCCGCCGGCCCGCACAACCGTTCAGCAACTGCCTACCGCGGGGCACGCCCCGAGCGACAAAGGCATTTACCCTACTCTCGAGCAGATCTCGATCATTGCCGTGCGCTAGAATCGCCCGGCTCCGCAAAGCGACTTCCGCGAAATTCGGCAGAAGCTGGACCGGCTGTCCGTGTTGCACTTCTTCAACGGCCAGATACAAAGCGTTAACGGCGCACCCGAGGGCTACTACAGCTCGCCCGCTGACTGGAAAGGGCCCACCGCTCAGTACGTTTACTATTCGGGCTGGGTCAACGAGGCCTCGGGGAAAGGCGACAACATGCGCGCCTTCACGTTAAAGAACGGCGTTCTCCGCACTGCCCCGGCGTCGAAGACACCCACGGTGTTTATGCTGGGCAGCACGCCGGTGGTCACCGCGAACGGCGACACATCCGGGATAGTATGGAGCCTGGAACGCCAGGAATCGCTGGACGTGATGCCCGGAAATATGCCGGCCGTGCTGCACGCGTACGACGCCACCCACCTGGCAACCGAACTCTATAACAGCAGTATGGCCGGAACACGAGACACCGCGGGTCCGTCCGTTAAATTTCAGCTTCCCACGGTCGTGAACGGAAAGGCGTACGTAGCTATACAGGCGGAACTGGATGTCTATGGACTGTGTCCCTGCCCGCAATAGCCATCGGTTCAGTGGTGCGCCCGGAG
>JANXRE010000042.1 GCA_025353165.1 Acidobacteriota bacterium
GGTCGGGGAATGCGGCGGAACAGCTAGCGTACGGCAAGGTGCAGCACGGACTGGTGCTGCAGTTGACAACGAATGGTACGGCGGTTTCGGGCACGCTAACCATCAACACCAAGACGTACACAATCGAGAACGGACAGTTCAGGGACGGTAATCTCACCTTTTCGCTGAATACAGGCGAAGCGGTTATTACCGGTGCCTTGACCTATAACAGCGCCATGTCCGGCGACCACCTGAAAGGCAAGCTCACCAGCGATAAGGGCGCCTCTCGGGTGGTGGACGTGAAGCGCTAGTGGTCCGGGCGCACGGGCACAAACGGAGGATTCATCGATGAAAAAACTAAGCGTATTTCTTGCGGCACTGGCCTTGTTCGCATTGTTTGCGTCGAGCGCCAGCGCGGAAGCCGTCCTCAGCGACTGGTGTTTCAACATAAACGGCGATACCGCATCGCACTGCAACGGTGGCGGGGGCTCGCCCGGCGGCACCTTCGACACGACTCTATCCCCAACGGCGAACACTTTGGGATCGGCAATGGTGACGCTCGGAGCGGGGAATAACCAGTACGCGCTGGCGTACATGGACTACGACCTGAATTTTGCCGCTGCCGGCTCGTTCACGGATTTCGGCACAGTGTTGGGAAGTGCCCCGGTAGGGATCACCTACGAACTGGACGATCCGAACACGAGCATGATCTTCGGTGACTTCGCGGGCAACATGCTGATGAACACGAATAACGTTGCGACGCCGCTCGGGGTCAACGATCCGAACGGTCCGTGCTGCGACGTAGCGTGGGCGCTGGGCGTGGGCGGGATCGACGTTCCGACGGGGCAGACCGCGACGGTGACGTTTGTAATCAGCTCCACCGACCCCGGAGGGTTCCGGCTGCAACAAAAGAATCAGTACTCCGGCGAGTCGATCTATCTGAGCGAGTCCGTCAAGATCGGTGGCGGAGGAGGAGGGATTCCCGAACCGGCGTCCGTGGTTCTGTTGGGCGCGGGTTTGGCGGGTTTGCTGGCATATCGGAGGACACGATGAAGCCCAGATCAGCATTGCTCATATTTCTGGCGCTGGTAGTTCCGGTACTTGCCCTGGCCCAAGTCACGGCCACCGCGGTACCGGTCGATCCAACGCAAAATCCGATTCTCACGCCGCACGTAACGTGGTCGGGCAAGGCGATTACTCTCAAGGCGATCACGAATGCGGCGGCTGTTGGCGGGACCTACACCTGGGATCCCGGCGATGGCACCGGGATCATAGGCCCGATTGCGGTGACGGATCCTTACAACCTCGGTCAATCGCACACCTATACGGGCGCAGTGGGACAGTCCTTCACGGCGATAGTCACCGTCACTAACGGCGCGATGACGGCCTCCGACAAGTTCTACGTGAAGTTGCAGAATCCGCCGCCCAATTTGTCGGTGGAAGTCAACTACGCCATCGACGAAGGGCTGTGGTATCTCCACATTTTCCAGGAGCGGTCGAACGATGCGGTCACTGGATTGCCGGTGGGCGACTGGCAGCAGTGCGCCGGGAACGCTACGATCGGTTGCTACGACGGCAGCGCCTACGGAATGACGGCCGCGAACGTCAATGCGTTCGAGGTGGCAGGCCATCACGAAACTGCTCCGGCGTTCCCGGATCCGTACCAGGAGACGGTAGCGCGAGCGCTGAAGTACTTGTTCAGCAAACTCATCACCTACAACGCCGCCGGCGGTCTGCCGGCGTCGATCACGAATCCTCGTGGAACGTTTAATCCGGATTCCAACGGAAACGGGCTCGCGACGGCGCCGAATACGGGCAACCAACTTTATCAGACCGGCATGCTGATGGACGCCTTCGTCGCATCCGGTACTCCCGCTTCCCCGGTTATGACCGGCCCTTACGCCGGAACCGCGAACTACGGCACCGTTGTTCAGGACATGGTGGACTTTTACGCCTGGTGCCAGGATCCGGTTACCGATGCTTGGGGCAATGTCGGAGGCGCTTGGCGATATTCGTGCCAGCAGGCTCCCGATAGCTCAGTGGCGCAGTGGGGCGCCATCGGCATCATCGCGGCGCGCCGCAATTTCGGCGGAGCGGTTCCGCAACCCGTGCTTCTCTACAACAAGGACTGGCTGACATACTCCCAGAATCCCGCCGGGTACTACGGCTATACCAACAACAGCCCGATATGGGGCCCGTTCGCCGATACGCCCTCGGGCATGGTGCAGGGCGCTATGGATGGTATCGGCCGAGGCGACCCGAGATGGGATCTGGCGGAGACTTACATCCGCGATAATTTCGACGTTCCGCCCTCCTCGGGCGCTGCGCTATCGCTCAAAGCCTATACGTATGGCATGTTCTCGTTCACGAAGTCCATGCTGGAGCACTCGAACGATGGCGCCGGCCTGGTAGCTTCGCCGATCAAGTTGCTGCAATCCCTGGACAACCCGATCGGGCACCCGACCATCGACTGGTACGGGGCACAGGCTCCGCCAAACGGCACCGATCCGACCGACGGCGTGGCTCGAACTTTAATCAGCGAGCAAAACCCGGACGGCTCGTGGTACGGTCCCAGCTTCACTGGCGAGCAGTTTCCGTTCACGACCGCCTGGGCGATTATCATGCTGCGCAGCACGGTGACTCAGACCGTGCCGGTGGCGTGCGCAACCGCTAATCCGTCTCAAGTCGCCAACGGCGGCCCCGTGCAACTCGATGGGTCCTGCTCGTTCGATCCGAACCCGGGCAAACAGATCGTCCTGTATCAGTGGGACGTTTCCGGCACCGGCGGCACGAACTTCACGCAGACCGGCGTGAAGATCAAAATCAACGTCACCGGGGCAGTGGGAAGCACCTTCCTGGTTCGGCTGCGGGTGACGGATAACGCCAATCCGGCGCTCAGCGCCGACACCGTCATCGGTATTTTGATCAGCTCTCCGCCGAATCCACCGCAATCGAACCCCGGCGGCCCGTACAACTTCTGTCCGAACAAAGACGTCACGGGCAAGCTGATTTACGCGCCGTTCCTGCTGGACGGCTCGCACTCAAGCAACCCGGATGATGGCAAGACGGATGGGACCCCTGGCGCCCCGCCGAGCGCGATTGTCTCCTACTTGTGGGATTACAGTTGCGCTAACACGTTCGGCTCCGCTTCCGGCGCGCAGGTAGACGCTACCTCCGCGTTCGCTCCGCTTGCGGGGCAGCAGTTCAACATCTGCCTCAAGGTAACCAACAACGACAACCTGGCGTTCCCCAGTGCCGGACTCACACAGGGTCTGTCCAGTGTGGGTTCGACCCCGGTATTCGTTCACCTGGCTGCGGATGTCCAGTGCACGCATTGCGTGTCCGGCGTCGTGGGGAAGGTGAAGACCGGCGCGCCCGGCGTACCGCCGAGTGTTCAGCTTTACTGGACTGACACGAACTCGGCGGCTTTCCCGATTGACCATTACAATGTCTATCGGAGCCTGAATGCGAACTTCATACCGTTCGTTCAGGTCGCGGGCTTCAGCGGGACGTATCCTCCGGTGAAGGTTCCAGCCGTCATGGGTTCGCCCGTTGTTCTGGTGGATCACACCGTTTCCAAGAACACCACTTACTACTACCGGGTGTCGCCGGCCACGACCAACGATACCGAGACCTGCACGTCACCGCTCACGTCTCAGATCAAGGTGATTGTGGGCGGCCGTTAGTCCGACTGCGAAGTAAACTGCAAAGGCCCCGGGCGAGTATCGCCGGGGCCTTTTTCTCTTATATACTCTGGTGAAGTACGGTCATGAGTAAACTGAAAGATTTTTTCCGCCTTTTCCTACCTCTTGCCGCGGTGCTCGCTGTAGCCCGCCCGGCCGGCGCGGAGACTCCGAATTCCAAGCAGCCGGTCCTGATCCTTCTCTACAGCCGTTTTGAGGATTACTCGCAGATGTATCCGGTGAACGACCGGGTAATCCGCCTGCTCTCGCAGGTAGAGCGATTCCGGAAGCAATACCCCCAGCAGTCCATCACGCCCGTGTTTCAGTTCAGCGGGGCGATGAGCAATGCCATCCATAGTCTCAGCGATCAGCAGGAGATCAAGAAGCTGCTGCGGGAGGGCGCAGCCAAAGGGTTGTTCGAGTATGGGTACGCGGGCGATCTGGAACCAACTCCGCGCAACCGGCCCCTGCCCGAAACGCTGACCGCCGAAACTCCGGAAGAACGGTGGACGGCGCGCGACGAGGCTGCGAATCGCTTTCTCACCGAATACAAGGATCCGGTCACCGGCAACCCCGTGCCGGGCCTCAGCGGCGGCGTCAAAGCGGAACAACAGATCTTCGGACCGCCCGCGATCCTGAGCGGCTTGAGCTTGAAACTCGGCTCCGACAGCGCTTTTGTTCATGAACTCAAGCGAATGAAGATCGACGGAGTGCTGTGGGGCCTGCCGGAACCGAATCCAGCGCGCGGCATTCACGGATACGCAGGGAGCGTGACGGGGTTCTCGAAGGCGATGAGCCCCATCGGGGAAACCTCGCCTGAAGTTTACTGGGACGACAATTTCCTGCGGAGCTCCGATTTCGGGCAGACGGACTTGCGGGTGTTCTCGACTACCGAGGAGCTTGCCAAGTTGAAGGAAGCGTTCGGCAAGATTGATCGCTCCCACTTGCGGGTCGTGCACTTGGAATACGGGAGCTACGTGCGGTATTTGCGCCTGAATGCCGAAGGACAGCCGCGTTTCCATCCGCTGTTCTGGGTATGGGATCACCCCCAGGAACCGGTGATGCCGAACGCGATCCCGTCGATGCTGGGCATGAACGATATTACGCCAAAATACCAAGCGGAAGAGGCCACGATGAAGTGGCTGCTGGAGGAATTCCTGCCGGCGAATCCCGGCAGCCGGTTCGTTTCCGCGACGGAATTGAAGCGCATGGCGGTTACGCCACTCAACACCGAGATTTCGCGGAAGGAGATGGCGGGAGCTGTGGACGACCTGCTCGCCAGCTACGAACGCATGGGCGCAAGCCCGCCGAATTGGGCGCGGTCCGGAGATTCGTTCTTCTCGCTCGCCGACATGTTTTCCATGCTCGTTCAATCGCTCGCGAAACAGAATCCGGAGACGGTGCGGCTGACCGAATTGTACGGGCCGCTGTTGTTCCTGGAAGGAACCGGGCCGGTGAGCGGCGAGGTTAGCGTCGGAGCAGTCCGGCGCGCCGCCGGGGAGCTTGCGCCAAAGCTGGCGGACACGGCATGGAAGCCGGTTCCATCCAATGTGACGCCGGTGGAGATAGCGGTGGACGGTCTGAAGCTGAACGCCGCGCAATTCCTGGGGCTGATGGCGCAGGCTTGGCGGTCGAAGTCGCCGGATGAGAAGCTCCGGGTTCTGCCCCGTTACATGCATTCGGCCGCCGCGGAATTGTACCCTCACCATATCGCCCGCGAAGATATGGGCAACATGTGGACTTGCCGGCCGGCGCGCCTCCGTTTGAACGCCAGGCAGACCGCCACGGCGGGCGCCGGATCTTAAGGCGCGGTCTTCCAGTCCTCGCCCGGATGGCGGACCCGCACTCGCTTCGGCTTCGGGAACGGACCGATTCCGAAGCGGACGCCCGGCTCGCTACTGCTCGCATAGCCGACGCTGGCGCTTGCGTGGTTGTATAGCTTGCGGCCGTCCGGCAGCTCGACTTCGATCTGAGTTCCCAGCGGTTCATTGAATACGATGGACCGGCCCGCGCCTTTTGTGACGTTGCGATAGAGCCGCGCCGGTTCATCGATGCGGGCCACCACGACGTCCACCAGGCCGTCGCCGTCGAAATCGGCAAACGCAACGCCCCGGTGATAAGAGGGTCCACCCAGTCCGGCGCCGGCGCTCAAGTCGGCAAAGCGGCCATTGCCGAGGTTGCGGAAGACAGTGTTGGACAGCGGCGCTGCCCTGCCGATGAGGCGGCCCATCTGGGGGAAATGCGCGTTGGCGGAGAAGATGTCCTTCCAGCCGTCGTTGTCGAAATCGGCGAATCCGCCGCCCCAACCGGTGAGGCCGCGCGTCAAAGCGGTCAGGCCGCTCAGCGCGCCCCGGTCCTCGAAATAGTACGGATGGCCCGTGTTGTGGAATAAAAGGAAGCCGTCGTTGATCATGCCGCTGACCAGCAGATCGGGCCTGCCGTCGTTGTCGTAATCGCGGAAATCGACCGCCATGCTGGCGATGGCGCGGCCGGCGTCTCCGAGCGACGCTCCGTATTCCAGGCCGGCTTCGCGGAATTTACCGCCGCCGAGATTCTCGAACAGAAAATTCCGCATGGAATCGTTCGCGACGTAGATGTCC
>JANXRE010000058.1 GCA_025353165.1 Acidobacteriota bacterium
GACCCGCTTGCCCTCCAGCAGATGCCGGACCGGATTCAGTTTCAGCTTCACGCCGAAATCGCGAATCGCCTGCGACGGCTCGATGAAAGTGCGGCCGACATAATGGTTGCGGATCAGCGCCTGACGGAACGGGATGCCGGACTCGGTCGCATACCCGAGTGCCGCCGCCACGCCCGAATCGGGAACCGGAACAACCAGGTCCGCGTCCACGGGACGCTCCTGGGCGAGGAGCTTGCCCAACATCTCGCGCGACTGCGCAACCGGCCGGCCAAAGACGATGGAGTCAGGCCGGGAGAAATAGACGTGTTCGAAAACGCAGTGCGCGTGGTCGGTGGAAGGCGTGTACTGATCGCGCGTCATGCCTTCCGGCCCCACGGTAATCATTTCGCCGGGCTCGACTTCGCCCATGTACACCGCGCCAATCAGATCGAATGCACAGGTTTCAGAGGCAAACACGTAAACGATCTGGCCCGACAGTTCCATCTGGCCCATGGCGAGAGGCCGGAAACCATAAGGGTCGCGAGCCACAATCATCCGGTCTTCCGCCAGAAACACCAGCGAGAAGGCGCCATCGAGTTGCAGTAGCGCGTCGCGCAGCGCGCCCGACAGGGTCCTCTCCCGCGACCGCGCCACCAGGTGGAGGATCACTTCGGTATCGCTCGATCCCTGGAAGATCGATCCGTCGCTCTCGAGGTCGTGGCGAAGTTCGGCCGCGTTCGTGATGTTGCCGTTGTGCGCGACCGCGATCTTGCCTTTGTTGCACGCCACGGAAAAGGGCTGGGCGTTCAGGATGACGGTGTCGCCCGCGGTGGAGTATCGCGTGTGCCCGATGGCCATGTGGCCCGGCAACGACGAGATTACAGCCGGCGTAAATATGTCCGCCACGTGGCCCATCGACTTGTGGACCCGTATGTCACACCCGTCGCTGGCGGCCACCCCGGCGCTTTCCTGTCCGCGGTGCTGCAAGGCGTACAATCCCAGGTACGCCAGTTTCGATGCTTCGGGATGGCCGTAAATCGCCATCACGCCGCATTCGTCGTGGAACTTATCAAACATGGTGTAGTAGGCGCTCCAGGCCGGTATCCCAGACGTTCTGAAGTTCGTTGGCCGGAATGTCGATCAGGTCCGTCCCGTTGTGGCGGATAGTCAGACGTCCGGCGGCGGTCATGCCGATGCGAGGCGATTCAACCCCGTGGAACAGCGCGATTCTCTCGACCTCCTCAGGGTGCGAGGTCGAAACCAGCACGCGTGACGGGCCTTCGTGGAACAGGGCGAGTTCGGGCCGCGCGTCCCAGGCGATCTCGATTTTTGCGCCGATGCCGCCGAAGCAGCACTCGGCGAGCGCCACGCCGAAACCTCCGTCGCTGAGATCGTGGGCCGAATCGGCCAGTCCCTTCGTGACGATCTCGCGGATGGCGGAATGTACGCGCTTCTCGTAGTCCATGTCGAGCGCCGGCGGCTTGCCCCAGAGCCGATCCAGAACAACCTTCGCGTATTGCGTGCCACCGAACTGAGTCTCGTCGCACTGCCCGAAACCGCCGATCAGAATCACCGTGCGGCCGGGCGCCTTGAATGGGATCGTGATCGGCGCATCCGTCTTCATCAAGCCCACGATGCCGAGCACCGGCGATGGGAAGATGGCTTCGCCCAGTGTTTCGTTATAGAGGCTGACGTTTCCGCCCGTGATCGGCGTTTCGAAATGCCTGCAAGCTTCGCCCAGGCCCTCGATCGATTCGACGAGTTGCGCCATGATCTCGGGGCGTTCGGGATTCCCGAAGTTCAGGTTGTTGGTCGCAGCCACCGGCAGGGCGCCGACGGTCGAAAGATTCCGGCAGCACTCGGCCACCATCAGCTTGGTACCCTCTCGCGGATCCAGCGCGCAGAAACGGCCGTTGCCGTCGAGCGCCATGGCAATACTGGTACCGGTTTCCTTGATGCGCACGATAGCCGCATCGCCGCCGGGGCTTTGCAGAGTGTTCGTGCGGACCATGTAATCGTACTGCTCCCAAATCCAGCGCTTGGAGCAAACGTCTCCCGAGCCGAGGATCCGGAGCAGGTCGGCCTGAACATCGAGACTTTGAAACTGCGGGCCTTGGAGGGGCGCGACCTGCAACGGCCGGGTGTGCGGGCGATCATACAAAGGCGCTTCGTCGGCAAGGGCCCGGTTCGGAATCTCCGCGACGACCTTGCCATGATCCTTGACACGCAGGAGACCGTCGCCTTTCACCTCTCCAATCGTGACGGCGTCCAGGCCCCACTTCCGGAAGACGCGGAACACCTCGTCCTCCCGGCCCTTTTGCGCCACCAGCAGCATGCGCTCCTGAGATTCGGAGAGCATGATTTCGTACGGCGTCATTCCAGCCGCACGCTGGGGGACGTATTGCAAATCGATCTCGATGCCGGTGCCGGCGCGGCTGCCCATCTCGCATGTCGAGGAGGTCAGGCCGGCGGCGCCCATGTCCTGGATGCCCACAATCGCGCCCGTCTTCATGGCCTCGATGCAGGCTTCGAGCAGGAGCTTTTCCATGAACGGGTCGCCGACCTGGACGTTCGGCCGTTTCTGCTTGGATTCCTCGCTGAACTCGGCGGACGCCATCGTCGCGCCGTGTACTCCGTCCCGGCCCGTTTTAGCACCCACGTAGATGACTGGGTTGCCGACGCCCGAGGCGCGTCCGAAGAAAACCTCGTCGTGGCGGAAGACGCCGAGCGCGAAAACGTTCACCAGCGGGTTGCCAGAATACGAGGGCTCGAAAACGCACTCGCCGCCGACCGTCGGCACGCCGAAACAGTTGCCGTAATGGGCGATGCCGCTGACAACGCCTTCCAGGATCCGGCGATTGCGCGCGCCATTGCCGGGATCGTCGAGGGGGCCGAAGCGGAGCGCGTCCAGAACGGCGATTGGCCGGGCGCCCATGGTGAAAATATCCCGCAAAATGCCGCCGACCCCTGTCGCCGCTCCCTGGAACGGCTCGATGAAGCTGGGGTGGTTGTGGGATTCGATCTTGAACGCGATGGCCCATCCGTCGCCGATGTCGATGATGCCGGCGTTTTCGCCGGGGCCGACCAGGACGCGCGCGCTCTCGGTGGGCAGCTTCTTCAGGTGCAGCCGGGAGCTCTTGTAGGAGCAGTGCTCGCTCCACATCACGCTGAAGATTCCCAGTTCGGTGTAAGTCGGCTCGCGCCCGAGCAGGCGCACGATCTTGTCGTATTCTTCGGGATTGAGCTGGTGAGAAGCGATGAGGTCCGCCGTGATGGCGCTCATCGAGGCACCGCCGCGAACGACGCGACCATGGACTCCAGAATGACGCGCCCGTCCGTGGAGCCCATCAGGGCATCGGCGGCGCGCTCGGGGTGCGGCATTAAGCCCGCGACGTTACGGCCTTCGTTCAGAAGGCCGGCGATGTCC
>JANXRE010000074.1 GCA_025353165.1 Acidobacteriota bacterium
CTCCGGACTTTCACCAGACTGAACCTGCTCCACTGCCCGGATCCGAATTTCTTCCAGCGTCTTGTGATCTAGACTCCGGGCGTCCCGATTGGCCATACTCCATTATAACTTATGTCTACTTATTTATGCTCGTGTTAATAACAGGAGTCCTCGCCTTCGTCTGACGCGCCGGGCTCCTTCCGGAGTCCAAACTTCTCCATGCGATAAATCAGCGTCTTGCGGCTGATGTCCAGGTACTGAGCCGCATGGGTCTGGTTCCCGTTGAATTTCTCCAACGCGCGCATGATCAGTTCCTTCTCCACCGCTTCGAGGCTAATTCCATGGGCAGGCAGATCGAGGTGCAATACCTCCACCGGCAAACGTTCGCGCCGTAGGAAATCGGGGAGATCGTTGAGCGTAATCTCATCGGCGCGCGTAAGCACAACGACCCTTTCGATAATGTTCTCCAGTTCGCGGACATTCCCCGGCCACGTGTACCCACCAAAGTAGGGCAGCAGCCGCGTTGGTAATACCAGGTCCGGCCGGCTCTGCTTCTCTTTCGCTTTTAAAAAGAACTGCTCCACCAGTTCGGGGATGTCGTCCGCACGCTCTCGAAGCGGCGGCAGTTCTAAAGGGATTACGGCCAGTCGGTAATACAAATCCTCTCGGAAGACGCCGTCCTCGACCATCGCTTGCAGATTACGGTGAGTAGCCGCAATGATCCGTACGTCGATCTTGGTAACGCCGGTTACGCCGAGTTTCTCCACTTCCCCCTGTTGTATGAGCCGGAGCACCTTCACCTGCAGTTCCAAGGGAAGCTCACCGATTTCGTCAAGAAATAGCGTCCCTCCATCGGCCAACTCTACTTTTCCTCTCTTGTTTGCAAACGCGCCCGTGAAAGAGCCTTTCACATGCCCGAACAACTCCGATTCCAGCAGGTCTTTCGGAATCGCGCCACAATTGATGGTGACGAATGGCCTGTCTTTTCTCTGGCTGTTGAAGTGGATGGCCTTCGCCAATAGTTCCTTGCCGGTCCCGGTCTCACCGCGGATCAGAACGGTAGAGGTGGCCTGCGCCGCCCGAGAGGCCATGTCCAATACGTAGAGCAACGACTTTGACCGGCCGAGAATATTCTCGAATCCATACTTCTGGTCCAGGCTGCTGCGGAGCAGCCGCACTTCCTCCTTCAAGTCGAAATGCTCAAGCCCACGACTTACAATCAGCCGGAGCTCATCCATGTTTACCGGTTTGGTGATGTAATCATAGGCCCCGGCCTTCATGGCTTCGACTGCATTTTCCACGGTGCCGAACGAAGTGACCATGATCACAAGGATTTCCGGATAGTCGGCCCGTATCTTCCTCAATAACTCCAAGCCCGACATGCCCGGCATTTTGAGATCCGTGATCACCAGATCGGGCGGAACTTGTCTAATCTTCTCAAGCGCCTCTTTACCGTCGGCGGCGGCGTTCGCCTCATATCCACTCTGTTGGAGCTGCGCTTGTGTCACCCAGCGAAGGCTCTCATCATCGTCGACGACCAGTATCCGTTTCCTGATCAACCGTCTCTCCTCTGGTGCAATGGGATGACCACAGAAAAGGTCATGCCGCCACCGGAATTTCGTTCGGGCGTCACAATGCCTCCGTGCTGTGTCACGATCTGGTAAACAACCGACAAGCCGAGGCCAGTTCCCGCCACCTTGGTCGTAAAGAATGGATTGAAGATCTTCTCGATGTTCTCCCCGTCGACTCCGGGGCCTTGATCGCGAACAGAGATTACCACCGACGAATCCGACTCGTGAGCCGCTAGCACAACCTCTCCCGGAACTGTCATGGCCTGCACGGCATTGATCGTCAGATTCAGTATCACCTGCTTCATTTGCTCGGGATCACATTCAAACGCGGGTACCGATGATGGTACATCCTTGCGGAGCGTGATTTCCTTCTGCTGGGCCGAGTGACCAGTCAGGTTGATGATCGCGTCGATCAACCGGCTCGGATCGACGGGGTGGAACTCCGGTTTCCGGGGCCGAGCGAAGTCCAGCAGGTTCGTGAGCAAGCGATTGAGACGCTGAATCTCCTTATGGATGATGGCGAGAGATCCTTTTCGCATTTCCTCAGACGTCTGAGGTGACTCAATCAGGTTTGCGGCTCCGTCGATGCTTGCTAAAGGGTTTCGAATTTCGTGAGCAAGGCTCGCTGAAAGGTGGCCTATGGCGGACAACCTGTCAGCCCTTTTTATCTGCTCGAAGCTATCCTGCAACTCACGGTTCACCTTGGCGAGTAGCTCCGAAGCCACCTGGAGTTCCATTCGCTGCTTCCGGCCCCGGTCTGCGAGAACGCCCGTCACCGTACCGACCAGGACAAAGACAATGATCTCGGCATACTGGTTCATGGCGTAGTCCGGGTTGAAATGATGCCAAGCCAAGAAGATATGGGGGATGTAACAGAGCGCCGAAAAGACCGACGCTACCAGGCCGCCGCGCCAGCCAAAGAAGATGGCGGCATAGATAATCGGCAAGTAGTAGAGCCGCTGGAACAGTTCATGCCAGAGGATGAGTGAAGGAGACGTGAGATAATGCAGGGCGGTAGCGGCGGCGATTCCAACCGCCACCACGGCGATACGCGTAAGTGCTTGCCTCTCTTTCATTTGTCCTTTTCCGGCTAGCATCTCCCTGGATCATAGCGCGATCTGCGGGTCTGGATGACCACAGGGCCGAGCCTCTAGCGTCCTGAGCGGGAAATACGTTTGCAAAGTCGCTCAACCTTGCCGAGAATCAAATCGGGTAATTGATTAGCGGGCGAGGCTTGTCCGCGTTTGCAGGCCGAGGAAGAAAAGACTTGTGTGTAAAACAGAACTGGGTCAAGATGTCGTATGGCCGATCTGACATCGCTGCGCCGAGAGGAACTGATCGAGCTGATCATGGTTCAGCAACGGATGATCGAGGACCAGCAGCGGCAGATCGCGGAACTCCGGGACGAGATCGAACAACTGCGGCGAGGGGGCAAGCGGCAGGCCGCGCCCTTCTCCAAAGGGAAGCGAGTGGAGAATCCCAAACCGCCAGGCCGCAAACCCGGACAGGGACCTTTTACCCGTCGCATGGTGCCGCTGGAGGAAGCAGTGGAAACGATCATCGCGTCCGCCCCGGAATACTGTCCACATTGTGGCGGAGACCTGGAGCAGGAGAGAGAAGAAGTAGCGACGACGACGGATCTTCCGATCCATCCGCGCCCGGTGATCACCGCTTACCGGGTATCGGTGTGCCGGTGCCGTCAATGCGGGAAGAGGGTGCGTGGCGCCGCGCAGGGTCTGGCGCCCGATCAAACGGGCGCTACCGCCCACCGTGTCGGACCGGGCGTGATGGCCGCGGCCCACGCGCTGCACTACGCTATCGGAATTCCGGTGAGGAAGGTTCCGAGGGTACTGGGCGAACTCACGGGAGTTTCCCTGACCCAGAGCGCCATTACTCAAGATGCGATGCGTCGAGCGGCGGGACCGGTGGGAGCGGCCTATGAGGATCTGCGCGAGCAGGTGCGAGAGGCCCCGGTGGCACACACCGGCGACACCAGTTGGCGCATTAGCGGCCGAACCGCCTTTCTGATGGGTTTCGACACGGACCAGTCGACGGTCTACCAGATTCGTGATCGGCATCGAAACGAAGAAGTTCGCGAGATCATCCCCGGCGACTACCAGGGAGTGCTGATCACCGATCGAGGCAAAAGCTATGACGCCGGGGAACTGGCCGGCGTGGCTCAACAGAAATGCATGGCGCACTTGCTCCGGAATGTGAGCGAGGTGGTCGAGCGCAAGCGGGGGCCGGCTCGCCAGTTCGGGGTGAAGTTGAAACTTTTGTTGCGAGAGGGGCTGACGCTGTGGCATGCGCGTGGGGCTCTCAGAGGGGATGAATTCCGGATACGCTCCCGGCAATTGGATCAGCAACTGACCCATCACCTCCGGATCCGCATGCTGCGAGATGACGATAATCAGACGCTGTTGAATGGAATCGGATTGCAGCATGATCGCGGCCACCTGCTGAGGTTCTTGGAAACGGAAGGAGTCGAGCCCACTAACAACCGGGCGGAACGGATTCTCCGGCCCGCCGTCATCGCCCGCAAGGTCTCGCACTGCTCCAAGAACCGGCGCGGGGCGGACGCCTTCGTCGCCTTCGTCAGCATCGCCCAGACCGCCCGCAAGAAGGCTCAGCAAAGCACCACCCAAGTCCTGCGGGACCTATTCGTCCGCCCGGCGGACGCCCTGGCCCGCTAATCAATTACCCCTGTCGACTATGCGCTCTTCCTGAACCGCACTGCATGCCTGCTGATTGAGGCGAAGTCGCTGGAAAAGGATCTCGGCGACCGGAAGTGGATCTCGCAGAACATCAGCTATGCCGCGGTGCTCGGGGTCAAGTGGTGCGTGCTCACAAATGGGGATGAGTATCGGATCTACAACTCACACGCGGAGGTCGACGTCGATGAAAAACTGTTCCGTAAGGTGCGCATTTCGGACAGCGAACCCAAGTTCATCATCGACACCCTCGTCTTGCTGTCGAAGGACAAGATGCGGGGCAGCCTCCTCGATGAGATGTGGAAGGCCCACTTTATCGACCGCAGAGTAAGGCTTGCGTTCGAGC
>JANXRE010000117.1 GCA_025353165.1 Acidobacteriota bacterium
ACCACTCGAACTGATTGAATCCCACCTCGAAGCAGCAAGTCAACCTTGTCCCGGTGACGCTTGGGCAAGCGAATGTGGAGTCGACGGTAGGCTCGCATGACCAAGTATAATCCAAACCATTCTCAATTAAAAGTGTTTAAAAATACCTTTTCAAGCGGTCAGAGACCTAGTTGATCGATCCTACTCTGCTCCACCTGGCCGACGAAGCCGGGTTCTGCCTTACGTCCTCTCCGCTGCGGGACTGGAAGTCCTCGACCGCCGATTCCAGCGCCCCCATCGACCACCGTGTCTCGAACTGGACCCGCGCCTGGACCGCTCCACCCGACCCACAGAACTGCGCCCATTAGCGGCTTTGTCTGCGACGGTATGCCAGCACATTCTTCTCGTGTTTGGCGTAGTCGGAACTGAAGTTGTGCGTGCCCGATCCGTCGCCCTTCGCGACGAAGTACAGGTAATCGCCGTGCGCCGGGTGCAGTGCGGCCTGGAGTGACGCAAGACCTGGATTCGCGATCGGTCCGGGCGGCAATCCCGCGTGCCGATAGGTGTTGTACGCGCTCCGGTTGTCCAGATCTGAGCGGTAGATCGTGCCTCGGTAGCGATCCTCGAGCAGCGCCGCATAGATCGTCGTGGGGTCGCATTGCAGCGGCATCCCCTTGTCGAGGCGATTGTGAAACACCGATGCAACCAGCGGGCGCTCGCTGGCTTGTCCCGTCTCTTTCTCAATCAATGAAGCGAGGGTGACCATCTCGTGGACATTCGCCGATTCGCCCCACTCGCGGCGAAATTGATCGGTCATCTTCTGGCAGAGTTGCGCCGCGGTGGTCCGGCGCGTGATGCGGTAAGTGGACGGGAACAGATACCCTTCGAGCGTGCGGGCGCGGGGGGCGAGGTCGTGTATCAGCGACGTGTTCCGCGCCGCGGCCAGAAATGCCTTCGATCCGATGATGCCCAAGCCGTCGAGCGCGGTCGCAATGTCGAATATGTTGCTGCCTTCGGGAACAGTCAATTCGTAGTAGAAAACGTCGCCGCGCGCGATGCGATCGAACACACCCCAAACCGAGTCTGAGCGCTTGAACCGGTATTCTCCGGCTTGCAGAGTGGCGTTGGGACGCAGCGCCCGAACGAGCAGAAACTGCCACGGAACGTGGATCACGCCGTTCCTGGCCAGCTCCGATGCCATAGCCCGCGTGGAGGTGCCCTTCTCTAAATCGACAAACGTTTCATCTCCGAAGCCCCGGTAGGGCGCGTACAACGACAGGAGCAGCGCGCCGCCCGCCAGAATCGCCAGCAACACGGCGAGAGCAAAAAGACGCTTCAATCCATTGCCTCCGGGTTCTCATGCAGTGAATCGAGGTAGCTTTCGAGGAGGATTACCGCCGACAGCCGGTCGATAGCCGCGGCGCGCTTTTCGATTCCAATACCGCTCTCCCTTAAGACGCGCGCGGCTTGCCGGGAGGTCCACCGCTCGTCCCAGAAATGCACCGCAACGCTGGTGCGCCGGTGCAGACGCTCCGCGAATTCCCGAGTGTACTCAGCCTGCCGGCTCTCGTCGCCGCTCATGTGCAGCGGCAGTCCCACGAGGATCAGCGAGACCGCGTAATCCTCAATCAGCCGCGCGAGCGCGTCCAGGTCGTCCCGAACGCGCGTGCGTTGCAGCGTATCCAGGCCCTGCGCTGTAAGGCCGAGCTCGTCGCTAACGGCTAATCCGATCCGCTTTTTCCCGAAATCCAACGCGAGCACCCGGCCCTCGCGCGGAGTTTGCTCCGCCACCTCTGCCATTATAGAAGGAGGAAGCCCAGGGGTTGTCCGCACTGACTCAGACGACGCTGCCGGTACAGCACAAGCCGGGCAACGCGGCGCTTCGCGTTCTCGCGTTCGCAGCCGTCATCGCGCTGCTGTACTACGGCCGGATCGTCCTCATTACTCTCCTGATCGCGGTCATGCTGGCGTTTCTTCTGGAGCCGGGCGTCCGGCTGGTGATGAAATTGCGGCTTCCCAGGGGTCTGGCCAGCCTCGTGGTGTGCAGCCTCGCGCTCCTGTTCATCTATCTGCTCGGCCTCGGAATCTATACCGAGATATCCGCCCTAATTGACGATCTCCCGGCGTACAGCGACCGTGTCAATCAACTGGTGGATCAGGCGGCGACGAGGGTGGACGAACTGGAGAAGAACACCTACGAACTGGTGGTGCCAAAACGATATCGCGACCAGCCGCTAGCGCCGGTGCAAGGGCTGCGCGCCGTAGGCTCGAATTCGAAGCGCAAGGGCAAGCCCGCCGAGCCCGTTCCAATCCAGCCGCCGGCGATTCAGGAAGTCCGCATCCATCGTGAGCCGACGCCGCTCTGGTCCTACGCCTACAACTACGTGCGATCGTTCTACAACGTCGCGTTGATGACGTCCTTTGTCCCATTCCTGGTGTATTTCATGCTGAGCTGGCGCGACCACCTGCGCCGCAACTATCTCTACCTGTTCAATGCGGCGGATCGCCAGTCAGCCGGCCGGAGCTGGGAACGCGTAGCGGAGGTGGCGCGAGCATACGTTCTCGGCAATGCGATCCTGGGCCTACTGCTCGGCGTGGCCAGCGCGCTGTTCTTCATCATCATCGAACTGCCGTATGCCATCCTTGCCGGAGCGCTCAGCGGCTTTCTGAGCCTGGTGCCATACGTCGGCGTGCCGCTGGCTATCATCCCGCCCCTGATTGCCGCACTACCGAAATTCAGTTCCCCGAGCGTGTACGTAATCATAGCCGCCGTGGTGGCGCTGTTCCATCTGATCGGACTCAACCTGCTGTATCCAAAGCTGGTCGGCGCTCGCGTACACCTCAATCCGCTGGCGGTCACGGTGGCGCTGATGTTCTGGGGCACGCTGTGGGGCGGCATTGGCCTGCTGCTTGCCATCCCGATCACCGCCGGACTGAAGGCCGTGTGCGACAACACCTCGAGCTTGAACGCCTACGGCAAGCTCCTCGGAGATTAATCGATGAAACTGACGCGGAATTTCCTGGCCGCTCTCGGCATCGGATTGGTTGTGGTCGGCCTCGTCGTCTACGGCACGATGGTGAAAACGAAAGGTGCGCACCTGACCCTGAACGGAAAGGTGATGCACGTTCGCACGCTTCCCACCGATGAGAAGAACTCGATTGTCGTGGTCGATTTCCGAGTTCGCAACGAGGCGGAGATCCCTTTCATGAGCCGCGAAGCCAAAGTGATCCTCACCAAGGCGGACGGCTCGGAGGTGGAGGGCGATACGATCGCGCGGACCGATATGGACCGGGTGTTCGATTACTACAAAATCCTCGGGCCGAAATACAATCCCGTTCTGATCCAGCGCGACCGGATCAAGGGAGGCGAGACGATGGACCGCATGGTGGCGGCATCCGTCGCCCTGCCGGAGGCCGATGTCGAACGCCGGAAGAACGTGACCGTGCGGCTGTTCGACGTGGATGGACCGACCTTCGAGATCAAGGAGAAGTAGAGCTAACTATTCTGTTCCGGCACGCTAACTATTCGGTTAGCGAAAGCCGGCAGACCCAACCGCGTTTCTTCTACTTACGGCGTTCGGCAGCGATGGACCTTGTCCTGCATGAAAACCGCCCGTGGAGGAGATAGGAACAACAGACTGCGTGCCGTGATCGCCCCCGTGACGCTGATAACAGGCTCGGCGGTTGTCCAAGGGCAGACGCGTCTGAATGCGGACATTGGTTTCCTGTTCAAGATGCATTCCGCCAACCTTCCGGCCGGCAACTAGCCGATCTGGTAGCGCGGCGATACCCCAGAGCCCGCATGTCGAGCCGCGCCCCAGCCGGGGCTTTCTCCGGCGGAGAAGGAACGGTTGGCCGTCGTACCGCTGAGCATACCGAAAGCCGGCTGAGGAGCATTGAGTCCGATCGTTAACTTGCCTTCGTCATGGGCCTTGCGAGCCCGCTCCCCGGGCTCGCTCTTTTCCGCCGATTACAATAACGGATTGCAGCCCTTCCGTCCTCTTGTCCGAAATCCACACCTGCTGACTATACTCGGCAACTTCTGGCCGCGTTCGCTCGACGAGCGTCGCTTCCCGGTCGAGCGGCGAATCGTGGAGACCGAGCCTGGCGTCAGCGTTCTCGTGCTGTCGCAAAGGCCGGAGGGCGAACCAAAGGGCCAGCTCGTTCTGGTGCACGGACTCGAGGGGTCGAGCGGTTCCGGGTACAAGAAGTCGATGGCGCAACATGCCCTCGAAGCCGGCTACGCGGTTCATCGATTCAACATCAACACGTTATGACGCTGTAAAAACGGGGGTTGCCGTCCCGGCCCGGCATACCAGTTGCGCCTTCGGCATCTAATCAAGTATCCTCGAAAGTAAACGGATCAAAGCAGTAACTTCAGGAAGCCTGTTCAAATCGGAGGGAAAGCCTTGAACATCGTCATTCGTGTGGCTGTTCTGCTCGTTGCAGCAGTCGCCACCTTCGCGCAAACGCGCAGCCAACAGGCGCTGGCCGTGCTGAACAGCGCTCTGGCCGCTACGGCCGCCCGGGGCGTTGACGACATCACCCTTAGCGGTCAGGCGACCCTCATCGCCGGGTCAGAAACCGATTCGGGCGAGGCGAAATTGCAGGCCAAAGGGTACGACTTGAGCCGCGTGACCCTGCTTCCCACCAGCGGCGCGCGAGAAGAAATCCGAAATGTCCGGCGCGGCAGTTGGTCGAAGCCGGGCGCGCAAGGCGAAATGGCCCTTCATAACACGTGGACCTCCGCGGCGTGGTTCGCGCCGTCACTCGTCGTGCGCGAATGGGTAAGTAATCCTTTGATGACGCTGGAGTTCGTGGGGCCCGAGCAACTGGATGGCGTGCAGGTAACGCGCATACGCGCCAGGCTCGCGGTGGAAGGTGGTGACGCCCAGTCGGTCGCGGCCGCTACGGATCTCAGCGCCATGGATCTGTTGGTCGGCGCCAAAGACGGCCTGCCAATGGCGCTGGAGTTCAACGTTCACCCGGACAACGACTACCTGATCGGGCTGCCCACGCGAATAACCGTCGGCGATTACCGCAACACGGGCGGTGCAATGTCGCCCTTTCGCATTCAACGGTTCCTTCAGAACACGTTGACGCTCGATTTCGCCGTCTCAGCCGCTCAGATCAACACGGGAATTTCCAGCAGCGAGTTCGCAGTTCAGTAACCGAGCATCACCCAATGCGCACTTATGAGCGATTGTTGATTTGAAGCGACCAAACCGCTTGCTTGGCGCGTGCGGCTCGGAATGAGTTTCCGAGCCGTGACTGCGAAGGAGCGGACCTCACTTTCCCGTGCCCGCCAGCGTCGCGCTCAACGTCGTGCCGCCGCCGAAGACCTGAAGCGTAGCGGTTTGTGCTCCCCTGAACTGGGGCGCGAACCGCACGCTCACCTGGCAGCTTGCCCTCGGCGCGAGGCTTGCCCCGCAAGTGTTGGTTTCGGTGAACTCCCGGCCGTTCGGTCCCGCGATTTGCACGGTTCCCACGAAGGCCCGCGCGGACGTGACGTTGGTCAGGGTGACCACTTGCGGATTGCTGGTAGTGCCCTTTGCCTGGTTACCGAAATCGATGCTGGCGGGCGCGAGCGCCAGCACTACCCCGGTGCCAGTCAGCCCCGCCGTTTGCGGACTACCCGCGGCATTGGAGGCAATGGACACCGATCCAGTGAGGACACCGCCGAGTTTGGGGGCGAAGGCAACCATGATCTTGCAGCTCGCTCCCGGCGCGAGACTCGCGCCGCAATTGTTCCACTCGGTAAAGTCGCCGGTTGTGGCGATGCTCGAAATGGTCAACGTGGCCGACCCGGAGTTAGTCAGTCTCAGGGCCTGCGGCGGGCTGGTGGTGCCGGCCGTCTGGCCGGTGAAGGTCAGCGAGGTCGACGACAAAGTCACGGCGGGGGCAGCCACGCCGGTGCCGCTCACCGCGATGGTGTGCGGGCTACCCACGGCGCTGTCGGTAATGGTCACCGTGGCGCTTCGCGCGCCCGCGGCGGTCGGATTAAAGACCGTGTTGATCTGGCACTGTTGAGTTGGCGGCAGGCCCGGGGGACATGTGCTTGTCAGTGAGAAATCGCCGGCATTGGGGCCGGTGATCTGGGTGTTGGAAATGTTGATGGTGCCTTCCTTTGTGGCGACGTTAGTGAGTGTGGCCGGTTTCGGAGGCGTGGGGCTGCCGAGGTTCTGGCTGCCGAAGGCGAGCGAGGGGGTGGAGAGATTGAGCGTGGTTTGCAGGTATATAGACTGGTCGCCGACAAAATCAAGCCTCCCGTCTCCGTTGACGTCGGCTGCGATCAGGTAATGGTTCGAGGGTGGCACCTGCCCAAGAATTGGTACGAACTGCGGTTGAAACGTCCCATCCCCGTTTCCCAGGAAAATCGACAGGGTGTCAAGCG
The DNA here is from genome assembly GCA_025353165.1 of Acidobacteriota bacterium. Lineage (GTDB taxonomy): Bacteria > Acidobacteriota > Terriglobia > Bryobacterales > Bryobacteraceae > TMP-7. Next base: position 6,374 of record JANXRE010000117.1, read on the forward strand.
CCACGAAAAGGCATTCGCCCGGTGGACTGATGCCGCAAACACTGCTCACGACGATATCCAGTTTCCCATCGTTATTGACGTCGCCAATGGCCGCCGTATTCGCATGGTAGCCGGTGGTGTAGTCGACGGCACCCTGGAAGGTGCCGTCGCCGTTGCCAAGCAGAACGGAAATTGTTCCCGGACTCAGGCAGTTAGCATCCGTTCCACAATAGTTCACCACGACCAGGTCCAGCTTGCCGTCTCCGTTGAAGTCGGCGGCGTAGAGAGCTGTGGGCCCTTTCTCAATTGGCAGTGTTGTGGGGAGTAGTTGGAATGTGCCATCCCCGTTTCCCAGATAGACTTCGATCACCGATCCCAGGACCACCAGATCCAGCTTGCCGTCTCCGTTGAAGTCCCCCGCCACCATGTATTCGCCGTTGGCGGTCGGGAGCGCAGTGAGTGGCTGAAACGAACCATCGCCGTTGCCGAGCAGCAGCGAAATCGTTGAGTCGCTGTTGACCACTGCAAGATCCGGCTTTCCATCGCCATTGAAGTCCGCGGCTATGATCGTTGGAACAATTTGGGGAGAGATGGTCGCGCCCGCGGCAAACTCGGTTGAGGGCTGAAAGGTTCCGTCGCCGTTTCCGAGGAGAACTCCAATCGTTGGCGTTGGGGGGTATAAGGGGGCATAGGTGTTTACGACAGCCAAATCGAGCTTACCATCGCCGTTCAGGTCGGCGGCGACCAGGCCTGTGGGCTCAGCGGACGAATTGGCCGATTGGGATGTCCGAAAGGACACTTGGGGCTGGAATGTACCGTCTCCGTTGCCAAGCGTGATCCCAACCCAGCCTTCGGCGACCCCCTGCGAAAAGACGGTAAAGGTGTATGCTAAGTCGGGCTTCCCGTCGCCATTGAAATCCGCCACAATCTGACCGCCCGGGCCGCCTCCAAGGTTTTGATGGAGTATGACTGAAACGGAGATCGAGGGCGTGCCGATGGGAAGATAGGCCACGTTCGAGGTTTCACCGGTACCGGCGGCGCCAGAATTGACCACCGTAACGGAGGCGGTAGCGCTGCCGGATATGTCCCCCGCCAGAATCGCGGCACCCAACTGCGAACTGCTTACAAACGTCGTGGCTCTGGGTGTTCCGTTCCAATTGACGATGGAGCTCTGGGCAAAACCGGTGCCGTTCACCGTCAGTGTAAAGCTGGGACCGCCGGGCGTGACAGCGCTAGGGCTAAGCGGTAGGTTGATAAGGGGTACCGGATTGGTTTGCGATTGGGCGCTGGCCTGCGGCAAGCCCGTGAGCGCGAACAGCGCGAAAATGGATTTACTTGTGAATCCGTGGGACATTTGTTTGCTCTTTTCTTTCTATTGCACTTGAACCGAGGCGCGAATGTGCGCAAGGGTCTCGGCCATGGTCCCAGTCAGGAGTACGCGAATGGAGATCAGGTTGCCGGCGCTGACACTGACGGAGTGCGCAGTGTCGACGCATGACGTCCCTCCTGTAAGGGAACACTTAAGGCTCGTTAGAGTACCACCCAGGTACACGCCGATTTCCGCGGTGTTGACGGCGGTCCCTCCAGCGTTTACGTAGAGGTTCTTCAGCGTCCCCGTGACCGGAACGGGAGTCTCGACTCCCGCGGGGGTGGCAAACACGGTGCTGTTTCCGCCAGGGAAAAGCCAATTGATCGTGCCACCGGCGCTCGAGTTGGCCGTACCGAGGCAGGCAAACATAAGCATATTATTGGCGGTTATGTGGCCCGTGCCGGATGCAATCGGGCCGAGTACTCCCGCGCTACTCATTTCCACGCCGTTGCCGTTGCTGGAAAACGCGACTGGTTTGGCCGTGGATCCGGAGGCGGTAGCGACGTTTAGAAGGTGCCCGGTTCCCGTGTTAGTAGGGGCATCAGTGATTGTGATGCCGTCGCCCGAGGTTGAAAGACTACCCAGGTTGGCGTTTGCAAAACTACCAAAGGGGGCGTTGAAGCTGGAGACCTGGTAGGTGTCGGCGCTACCGTTATCCTGCACGCGAGCGGTAGAGCCACCCTGGTAGCTCGTCGACATGTCGAAAACTGTATTATTCGAAGCGCCGGCGTTAATGATCACCTCATTTACCAGACCACTGAACAGACCTTCGGCCTTAACTAAGGAACTCACGATGCCGCTTACAGTCACCGTGTTGGAATTCTGAGCGAGCGTACCATTGCCTGGATAGTCGTAGGTGATGGAGTTGGCGGTCTGGGAGGTGATTACGAAGCTCCCGTCGAAGTTTTGCTGGTCCGTGGAATTCACGCTAGCGACGTTGACAACCTGCCCGGGAGTAAATCCCGTGAATCCGCCCGTTTTGGTCGCCGTAACGTAGTTTGTGCCGGCCGTTCTCTGTACCGCGTTCGCGGCGGTAATCGTGACCGTGGAATTGCTTCCCCCTCCCATGACGATCCCGGTGCCTGTGTTGGGAGTCGACTCAAACTTGCCGCTGATGATTCCCGCGGCGAGCGTCAGAATACCGACGCAAGCCTGCGTGGTTGTTGAGTCTGCTCCCACGTCGAAGTGAGTGCCGGACAACCGGATGCTCCCACTGCTCATGATGCCGAAGCAAGTCGAGCCCCACGTCATGCTGTTCCAGGGGGGATTGGTGGGGCGGCTGTTCTTGGTGTTGGTGGGGAAGATATCGCCGCCAATAACGATGGGGCCATCCTGCTTGCCTTGACTCGCGTCGTAGAAAACGCTGTTGTTCTGTCCCTTAACGTGGAAAAGGACGATGTTGTTGTTGAACAATAGGCCGCTGCCTCCGTATGCGGTGGCTTTCATTCCATAGGAAAGCGCAGTGGTGGATGGCGCGAAGCCGGGTTGCTGGCCATTAAAATTCTCGAAGTCGCAGCGGGAGATCATGGCCTCGCTGACCCCATTCATTAGCAGCCCGCCAATCGCGGAACCATTGAAGCTGGAGTCGTAGAAGCTAATGTTCTCGATGTTGAATCCGCCCATGTTCTGGATGCCATAGGTGGAGCTGGTGGTGGTCAGACTTCCCACCGTCATGATCGTGATCGACATGGATGTAACAAGCCGGACACCCGCCTCCGGGGGGCCTGGATATTTACTGGAGTTCCCCATCCCGATAACCTGGAAGCTAGTTTGAGTTGGAAAAGTGATGCCGCTCCCGAACAAGTAATCGCCGGTTCCGCTCGCTCCTGGGTTCGGTACAACCAATACGCATCCTTTGGACGTGAAGGGAGAGGAAGTTTGGATGTTGGGGTTCAGGTTCGATACGTTGGGTGCTGCCGGACAGGCGTTAATGGCGTTCTGAAAAGCGGTCGCGTTGTCCGTCCCCCAAACAACAGAACCGACCGGGGCCGCAGTTGAGCTTGAGGGCACGCTGATCGTGACCCCCGGAAAGTAGCCGGCCCCGTTTGGCGAACCGGTTAGCGCAACGATCTCCGCCGAGAGCGTCGCGTGCAGAGGAAGCGGAGCACTCTGGGAAGCGCCCGCGCCAGGGATCTGAATCGATTTGCCTACGTCCGACGGTAGGAAGACGTTGCTGCAGGTTAGGGCCGTGCTGGAGGTCCCTATCGAACAACCGGTTGGGGTTACTTGCGCGTCGCCTTGGGCTCCGTAAACGGCGACGTTAATGGCGGGGCTTGGGTAGCCGATTCCGGGTCCCTGCGCGTTGAGAGCCCCCCCCCCAAGCGGTGAGTACACAAATCACTGCGCGAATCGTCGTCTGCATTTTGTCCGGAATTTCCATTTTGACTTTCTGTCCAAGTTATTCTACACCCAAACGACTTCGCCTGTGCCGGCTTCTTGAAGTTTTTCCATCCAGAGCGACTCCGATGGCCCAGGAGCGGGCTGGATCTGACTCTTGCCGGTACGGAAAAGGCTGAAGATGCCGCAGTTCAAGCGATTTTTCAGACACCTCGCCGTCCCTCCCTCCTTCAATCGGTTTTCTCTCCCGCCGCTCCCTTCTATCCGGTCGGCAGGGGTATAGCCCAGATCCTCCGCAAAATCGCCCCGAACACCCGCCGCGTCAGGTAACCTTCGGCCAGCAATAGCCAGTAGTAGCGGGCATGCTTCACCAATCGCCCACCCGTTTTCACCAGCCGCTGTTGCAAGCTGGTTAACGACCAGTGGCCGACGTTCTTCGGCAGCACCAGCCGTCGCCACAGGTTCCCCAGATTGTAGGCCAGCACGCTCAACTGCAAGCGCACTTCGTTGGATCGAAAGCGATGACACGACAGCCGTGTCCAATGCGTGGCCTGCTTGCCTTCCTTGATCCATTGTTCGGCTGTCCCGCGCTTGTTGTAGAACCGTACCACGGCTCGACTCGGCGAACTCAGGTTCGTAACGATAAAGCCCACCCGCGGAAACAGCTCGCCCTGGTGATGCTCCACTTTGGCCACCACTCGGCGGGCCTTATTCCAACTCCCTGCCTGGTAGAGAAAGCTCTTGTACTCGACCAACGGCTTGAGGCTGGGCCTCCCCACCGGACGCGGCAGCAACTCGGCGATGTCCCGCTCCAGGTTTTCGTTGGCCGGAATGCGGATGGCGTAGTTCACACCCCGCTCTTCCAGCGCCTCGTAGATCTCGGGTTTGGCAAAGGCTGCGTCGGCCCGCACCACCACTTCTTTCCCGTGCTTCTGCTGCCGCGCGATCTCGGGCAACAATACCTGTTCCCAATCGTCTGCGCTGTGCACGTTGCCGGGCCGGAGTTTCGCCGCCAGGCAGTCGCCTTCACGATTGAAGAGTAGCAGAGGGTGGTAGCAGGTGGATTCGAAATGACCGTTGTAGGCGCTGTTCTCCTGCTGGCCATAGACCGGGATCTCGGTGCTGTCGATATCCAGCACCACCCGCTGGGGTGAATCGATCACTTCGGCCTTCGCGATCAGCTCCCGGTTGATCGTCTTCAAACCGGCCAGGTTCTCTGGTTCGGCGAGCACCTCCGTCTCGAACGACTGCAATCTCGAAGTCAAGGCCGCGCCACGGTCCCAAATCTTTTCCGAACCAATCAGCCGGAAGGTCGGGTCTTGGGACACCCGCGCGGCATCGTTCACATCCTCGTAACCCGCCAACCGGCTGTATACGGACTGGCGCAACAGGTCCGCCAGCGGAAGCTGTGTGTTCTTCCCGCGCCGTGAGTCGGTCAGGTGCTGTGCGATGAGCTGGGTCATTCCCAAGTGTTCGTCCAACTCGCGGACCAGAATCAAACCCCCATCCGAAGTCACCCGCGACCCTTGGAAATCCACCTTCAGGAATCCGTTGAAACAGAGCTGAAACGACCTGTTTTGCTTTTCACCCACTGGGTGTATGTCCTCCGCGGCGGGTTCTTCACGTCGAACCCTCATGGATAAAGGCGTCGGAAAGCATCAGAAGGTTAGGCCCGTCGTGGCCAAAACGGAAATCCGGGCTTATATCCTTTTGTGTCTTCTCTATCCTACCAGTCGCTCCGGTGATTCTTGCCCAACCGGCGACTGGGTTGCCGGCCTTCGGCAGTTTTAGCGGCGGGCCGGCTGACATTGTGAATGATGCGAACCTGAACGTGCATTTGGATGTTCCGGTCATCTCCAAGGCGGGACGAGGCATGCCGTTTGTTTACAATCTGAGCTACGATAGCTCGGTCTGGTACCAAACGACGGTCAACAGCAATCTGACGTGGACGCCGGCATCGTCTAATTGGGGCTGGAAGGCCGTCACGGCGGTGGCTCTAACGGGCTACGTTTCCTACTCGGCCAGTCCGCAGACGTGCATGGGGTCCAACTGGACTATGTACGCCGGGTGGACCTATCACGATCCCTACGGAATATCACATTACTTTCCAGGCATTGTATTGAGTTCGCAGCCCCCGGCGCTGTGCAACCCCAATCAGTACGGCTACTCGCTCAGCAGTGTTGTCGCGGTCGACGGCTCCGGCTACATCATGAGCTTCAGCGCGCAGCCCTCCGCGAGCGTGGCGTCGCCGAATGGCACGCAGATAACCGCGCCGCTGTCGGGTCAAACCACGGCCGGGTCGCTCCAAGACAGCAACGGAAACCTGATCAGCATTAGTAGCGGATCCACACCCACCTTCACCGATACTCTTGGGACGACCGCGCTCACGACATCGGGCTCCGGGACACCGGCGAGCCCGACCGTACTTACGTACACCAACCCATTGGCCGGCAACTCCTCTTATACGGTCCACTACACGGCCTACACGGTTCAGACCGCGTTCGGGTGTTCGGGCGTGGTCGAATACGGCGCACAGACACAGAACCTGGTGGGTAGCATTACGCTCCCGGACAGTACAACGTACTCGTTCACTTACGAAACCACGCCGGGCCATTCGCCGAACGTAACGGGGCGCATCGCGTCCATTATCCTGCCCACGGGCGGCACGATCTCGTACAGCTACTCGGGAGGCAGCAACGGCATCACCTGCGCGGACGGAACCACCGCCACGTTGAAACGCACCACCCCGGACGGCGCCTGGACCTACGCCCACACCGAGAGTGGAAGCGCCTGGACGACCACCATCACGGATCCGGCCAGCAACGTGACCACGGCTTACTTCCAGACCATATACGAGACGCAGCGCACTGTCGCCAGCCCGGCCTTGAAGACCACCAACACCTGTTACAATGGCGCAGCTTCGCCGTGCAACAGCACGGCGGTAACGCTGCCGATCACCCAGGTGAGCCGCATCACAACCTTGGGAACCTCCACCCGGCAATCCAAGACGGTGGCCTTTTACAACTCCTATGGGCTGCCGACGGAGCTGGACGAGTATGATTATGGCAGCGGCGCTCCGGGCAGCTTGACACGGAAGACAGTCACTGTTTACAACACCTCGTTGGGAAACGGCATCGTCGACCGGCCCTCCACTGTTACGGTCTACAACGGAGGCGGCACGACGATCGCGCAGACCACGTACAGCTACGATCAAACCTCGGTGGTGGCGACGTCGGGGACGCCGCAGCACGTTGGGATTACCGGCTCGCGAGGCAATGCAACGACGGTCAGCCGGCTGGTTGCGGGGAGTACGACGCTCAACCAGACCTTCACGTATTTCGATACCGGAAATGTGCAGACGGCGACGGATGTCAACTCGGCGCAGACCACTTATGCATACGGCAATTGTGGAAACTCCTTTGCGACCACGGCTACCCTGCCTTTATCGCTGTCCCGAACGTATGCCTGGAATTGCACGGGCGGGGTGATGACCTCGGCTACGGATGAGAACAGCAAGACCACGACAACGACCTTTGGAGATGCGAATTACTGGCGGCCGACGGCGGTGCAAGACCCGATGCCGGCGACCACATCGCTGGCCTAGGCAACCGGCCCAATGGCGGCTGAGAGCACGTTGAACTTCAACGGGACGACGTCCACGGCCGATGCGCGGGTCACGCTGGACGGGCTGGGGCGCACTTCGGTATCCCAGCGGCGGCAGGGCCAGGGCTCAGCCAATTACGATTCGGTGCAGACGAAATATGACAGCAGCGGACGCGTGTGGGAGAGCAGCGCGCCGTACTCGGGTACAGCCGGGGCGGCCAGCGGTTCCGTGTGGACTTCGACGACCTATGACGCGCTGAACCGGCCTACGCAGGTGACCGACGCCGGCGGCGGCTGGACGAAGTACACCTATAATCAGAATGATGTATATGTGGAGGTGGGCCCGCTGGCTACCGGCGACGCCAACACGAAGAAGCGGCAACTGGAATACGACGGGTTGGGGCGGCTGACCTCTGTTTGCGAGATCAGCAGCGCGAGCGGGTCGGGAAGCTGCGGCCAGAACGTGACCCAAACGGGGTTTTGGACCAAGTACACCTACGACGCGCTGAATAACCTGCTGACGGTGACGCAGAATGCGCAATCGGGCAGCAAGCAGACGCGCACCTTCACCTACGACGGGCTGGGCCGGCTGACGTCGGAGAAGACTCCGGAGACCAACCAGGCGGCCTACAATTACACCTTTGATACGGATGGCACGTGCGGAACCCTCGAATGGCGACCTGGTGAAGCGCGCCGATCCGGTGGGGGGCGCTACCTGCTATGCCTACGACAGCCTGCACCGGGTGACGGCCATCACCTACAGCGGCGGGTATACGACCGACCAGAAGCATTTTGTTTACGATGCGGCCACGGTCAATGGTACGGGTATGACCAATGTGAAGGCGCGGTTGGCGGAAGCGTATACAGGCACGAGCGGGTCCAAGATTACGGACTTGGGCTTTAGTTACTCGAACCGGGGCGAGGTCACGGAGGTTTATGAGTCGACGCCGCACTCGGGCGGCTACTACCATCTCAGCGCTGCGTACTGGGCCAATGGGCTGCTGGATACTTTGAACACGCGGTTTACGGGGCTGCCGACCTGGACCTACACGCCGGACGGGGAAGGCCGGGCTTCGACGGTTGCGGCGACGAGTGGACAGAACCCGGTCACGGCCAGCACTTACAACCTGTTCAGTTTGCCGACGGCGGTGACCTACGGCTCGACGGATACGGACGCGTTCAGCTTCGATGCGAATACCGGCCGGATGACGCAGTACAAGGCCACGGTAGGTGGCTCGGCGACGTACGGGAATATGACGTGGAACGCGAATGAAGCCCTTTACCAACTGGCGATTACCGATCCATCCAATGGCAATAACCAGCAGACCTGCACCTATGTGCACGACGACTTGGCGCGGATTGGATCTGCGGACTGTGGATCGGGTAAGTGGGCCAGAGTTTCAGCTACGATGCGTTTGGGAACATCAGCAAGTCGGTGCTGTCGGGGCACACCGGGACGAGCTTCCTGCCCATATACTCGAGCTCGACGAATCGCTACACCACGATCGGCAGCAGCACGCCGACGTACGGCGCCAACGGCAATTCGACCTGGGACACGTTCCACTACTACGGGAGGGATAATGAAGGGAAGCTGACCAATTTGGATTCCGGGGCGGTTTTGATCACTTATGATGCGCTGGGCAGGCGGGTGGAGCAGAACAAGAGCTCGGTGTACACGCAGGTTGTTTACGGGCCGGACGGCAACAAGCTGGCGCTCATGAATGGGCAGACTGTCGGCGCGGTTTTCGTTTCTCTGCCGGGACAAGGGACGGCGGTGTACAAATCCTCAGGACTGAGTTATTACCGGCATTCCGACTGGTTGGGGAGCTCGCGCCTGGCTTCGACGACGCTCCGGGCGGTGTATTACGATACCGCCTACAATCCATTCGGCGAGCCTTACTACGAAAGTGGCACGAACGATCGAAACTTCACCGGGCAGAATCAGGATCTGACCACGGATGAGTATGATTTCCTCTACCGGCAATATCATGCGGCGCAGGGGCGGTGGATTTCTCCTGACCCGGCAGGGCAGGCGGCGGTGGATCCGACAGTGCCGCAGAGTTGGAATCGGTATGGATATGCTGCGAACAACCCCTTAGCCAACATCGACCCACTCGGGCTGGATGTCGTAGCTTGTCCGCCGGGGTCGGACAGCCTGATCTGCTTCGATCACTCGCAGTCGGGGGGCAACATCGGTGGGCCGGTGTTTATTTCTCGCCCTGGTGACTGCTTCGAACAATACGTGGACGGTGTGGACATGGGAAACCCGTGTGACAACCCTCGAGCAGCCAAGATCGCCAGCGAACGAGCGGGCGGCAGCAAGGGCACGCCCGCAAATAATGGACTGGCCTCGACATTGAAGAGTTTAGTCCCGAGCGTTTGTGGTGGCGGCGGATTCGCGTACGGTGGCGTCGGCGGTCATGCTGGATCAGTGCATGGTGAAATACTTGGTTTAGTTGAATACGACAGTAGGTTAGGTGGCGCCCACGGAGGACTTGCGGGTGTTGGAGCTGGGCCTTTGATCGGAGGCGTCGAGTCGATGCGCACATGGAACGATTGGCAGGCCCATACAACTTTCATCGGTCTTGGGGGTATCGAGATTCCAAATGCCACGAGTGTTTTTGGAAAGAATATCAATACACAAAGTAAGGATATTGGCGGTCTTGCTCAATATGAAAACGGCAATCTCAGCCTGGGTTTATATGAGGGCCTTACATTCGGATCTGGGCGCGCATTTGGTGGCGGGGGCTACATTACCATTAGCTGGAGTGGCTGCGGGAAATGAACATGAGTGAGAATTGGGTGATGCTTTGCCTTGGCGCACTCCTCATAGTTTTTGGCTTCGCTATGACTGCTGTCAGTGGGCCGATGCCTGGGGCTAAACCGCTCGATCCAGCGCCGCTCCGATTTCGCCTGATCCTGATCTGCTTCGGAGCGTTGATGTTTCTTCTTGGACTTGTTCGGCTGATCCACAAGTGACGCTCGCGGCGAGAAGTTCGTTTCGTTAGGTAGGTCGGAGGCAATGATGCCAACAACAACAGGAGCCGCTTCTTCCAGCAGTTACCGGGTCTAACCTCTGTTGCGCAGCAGCTGAATGTGTGGAGGAACTATATCGTTGGGTTGTCCTCGTACGATAGCGGTTGGTTGGACAACCACAATTTGCTCTGAACAACATGTGGGGGCTCACGAACGCTGGCGAAAATAATCTCAGCTTCCCATCGATCCAGGCCGGAAACACATACTTTGTCAATCACGTTGGCTCGTTCATTAAGGGAACCCAAACGATCCCCGCCTTCTTTTCTGGCCTAAAACAGGAAGGCTACAACAGCGCGAATCCGAATTACTGGACGACACTGCAAAACCGGATTAACAACATCCCGAAGTGGGAGGCAACATGTGGCGTGAACTAACATTTGCGTCTGCGAGGAGCTGTCTGGTAGGGCTTCTTGCTGCGGCAATCATTGCTAGTGCAGAAACCGGCCCGGCTGCAAAGGCCAATGAGTACAGAAACGTGGACTATGCTTACACTGTTTCGCTTTCGGCGAATCTGCACTACGAGATGAACAAGGCCCCCAATCCCAATCATGGTTTTCGGATCAACGTAGCGCCATCAGCATTCGTTTGGATCGACGGCTCATATGGCTCATCTATAGATGACCCGACGCTCAGTCAAGCTGCTGATTCCGAACGAGCTATGTGGGAAGAGAGGGGCTGTACCAGGACAAGCACCGAGACCAAGGAGTTGGATGGTACAAATGCGGTAGAGATCACGTTGAAGTGCCCTGCCGAGCCAAAGGTAGGCAGCCCGACAACCGTGGCCCTGCTAATGGCTTTGGCAAGCCCACCGAACCGAAGCCGGATAAGATATGAGATCGGCATGCAGTATCCATCTGGTACTGTCTCAAGGGCACGAATGCAACAGATGTTTAAGATTGTTCAGGCGGGGTTCCACTTTCTGCACCCGTCCGGGTGAATAGAGCCGGCGGCACGAACCGATCGTTGTGGATTGGACTGCTGCTATGTGCGGTGGGGATCGGGCCGGTGGTCCTCGCCGATTGGCTGGGTGGTGGGACGGACCAGGCTGCGGGTTTCGGCTTGGCATGGGGTATGACAATCTCTCTGCCATTTGTCATCGCCAGTATCGTCGCAATGTCTGCGGGACGAATCCTCTGGCTGAGGTCTGTGGGGTCTAAGAAGCCACCGGAGACTCTCAAACCGACGGCGATGGAGGCTCTCCGAACAGTGTAAGCCGGTCCGACTGAACTGAATGATTGTTCCGAGTCAACATGCGCGTTTGCGGCGGAACCGAGGAGCTGGCGCTGAGCAATTACCACGCCGGCCAGACGAGCGATCTTCTTTTCGTGGTCCGCATGCTGCGCGGCGAGTCCGGCGGCCCCATTTTCCTGGCCGGCTTCTCGATGGGCGGCAACGTCGTTCTGAAACTCGCGGGCGAGTTGGGCGACGGGGCGGCGGAGTTGATTGAGGGCGTGTGCGCCGTGTCGACGCCGCTCGATCTCAGGGCCGGCGTCGAGCGCCTGGCCGCTCCGGCCAATGTCCTGTACGAACAGCGGTTTCTGGCGCGCTTGAAAGATCGCATCCGCAAGCGCGCCAGGCTCCCGCGATCTACTCGACGGAAGGGCTGGACCGTATCCGAACTGTCTACGACTTCGACGACGTTTACACCGCCAGACTATTCGGATTCGGCACTGCCGGCAATTATTACGAAACGCAGGCCGCGACGAACTTCATCGGCGCCATCCGAGTGCCCGCGCTCTTCGTGCAGTCGAAGGACGACCCCCTGATTCCGTTTCGCGTCTTCAATCACCCGGCGTTCCGGACGAATCCAAACCTGACGCTGATCGCGACCGAGCATGGCGGTCATCTCGGATTCCTGTCGCGCACCGCTCCCCGGTTTTGGCTGGACGGCGTAGTGCTCGGCTGGATCGAAGCGGTGCGCGCCGCGATATAGTGGTGCGTTATGCACCGATTCGCTGTTCCCGTATTCTTGTGCGCCGCGTTTGTGGCGCTCGCCGCCGGGCCCGCTGGCTTCGATCAGGACCGTCTCGCGCGGATCGACCCGCGAATGCAATCGTTCGTGGACCGCGGAGAAGTCGCGGGTATCGTGACGTTGCTCGCGCGTCACGGACAGGTCGCACACCTGCACGCCGTCGGCTATCAGGACATCGAGACGAAGAAGCCGATGCGCACTGACTCCATCTTCCAGATCATGTCGATGACCAAGCCGGTCACCGGCGTCGGCATCATGATTCTCGCCGAGGAAGGGCGGCTCGGTCTCAACGATCCGGTCCAGAAGTATTTACCCGACTTTCGCGGCCAGAAGATGGTGAAGAGCCACGACGCCGAATCGGCCACCCTGACGAAGCCTTCCAGACCGATCACCATCCGCGACCTGATGACCCACTCGTCTGGAATGGGCAATCCGCCGGAAGGAATGGATATCTTCACCAGCATGGATCGCACGCTGGCCGAAGCCGTCGCTATTTACTCGCAGCAGCCGCTGGACTTCGAGCCCGGTACGCGATGGCAGTACAGCAACACCGGCATCGCCACTCTCGGGCGAATCATCGAAGTGATTTCAAACCAACCGTACGAGCGGTTTCTCGACGAGCGCATCTTCAAGCCGCTGGGGATGAAGGACAGCTTCTTCTTTCCGCCGGCTGAGAAGACCGGACGCATCGCGCTGTTGCACACCACGGAAAAGGGCACGCTGGAGCGTTCCGGCCCCAACCTTGGCGGCGATTCGGCGAAGTTCCGGAAGGGCGCGAAGTATCCCGCGCCGGAGTTCGGACTCTACTCGACAGCGTCGGACCTGGCGGCTTTCTATCAGATGATGCTCGACGGCGGCGTTTACCAGGGCAAGCGCATTCTCTCGCGCGAAGGCGTGGAGATCATGACGACGATTCAGGACCCGAACCTGCCGAAGCCCGCGGCGTGGACGCCGGGCGGAGGCTATGCGCTGACGTGGGAAGTGATCAAGGATCCGATCGGCACCCTGGCCTATTTGTCTCCCGGGACTTTTGGTCACGGCGGCGCATTCGCCACGCACGGATGGGTGGACCGCAAGAAAGATCTGGTCGGAGTTTTTCTGGTTCAGATTTCCGGCGGGCCCGGCGGCGATGCCGCTAAGACGGCGTTCATGACGATGGCGGGGTCCGCGCTGGCGGAGTAGGGTGCGGTGTCGCGATCATTCGTCGTCGATCTCGTGCAGCCGCGGGAGCATGCGCTGGTGAAGGACTCGGGAGACCAGGATCCCGTCGGCCTCCTGCAGGTAAAAAATGACGCGCTGTAAGCACTTCATGCGGCGCAGACCAGAGCGGATCTCGTCACAGGCCCGGCCCAATGCAGGATTCCCGGCGAGCCTCCGACAGCAAGCGTCAAGATCGTCGAGGTAGCGTAGTGTCTGATCTGCTCCCAAGTTCGGAGAGTGTAAGCGCCGATTCCCATCAGGTCGGCTTCGGCACGGCGCGAGAAACGAAAGGCCACGGCTAGCGCCGCTGTCCTGGCAGACCGAGCGTCTCTCGGACCCGTGAAAAGACATCGCCCTCGGCGATGCCGCTGGCGTCTCCCTCATCGATTGCCCTTCGCAGCGCGGCGAGCTTTGCCGCGTGATCCTGTTCTTCACGTTCCAGGGTTCGCAGCGCCGCCCGCACGACCTCGCTGGCGTTTTCGTAGCGTCCGCTCTTCACCTTCTTAATGACAAAGCGGTCCAGTTCGTCGGTCAGATTCACGTTGCGGGTAGGCATTGCGGCACGTTTGAATTCAGGATAGTTCAATTGGCAAACCTTGCTAATCACCAATACCTGTGCCCGCTGGGGATTGCCGCGGGAAAAACGTACGCGTACATGAGCACCAGCAGACCGACCAGGATCAGCAGCCCGATGCTGTGTTTCATCAAAGCGCGGAACAGCGCGCCTTCTTTTCCCTGCTGACCGGTCACGGCGCACGCGATGACCAACGATTGCGCCGCGATCATCTTCCCCATCACGCCCCCGGCGCTATTGGCGGCGCCCATCAGAATCGGACTGAGCCCCAGTTTGTTGGCTGTAATCACCTGCAAACTGCCGAAGAGGGCGTTGGCTCCGGCGTCGGTGCCGCTGAGAGCTACGCCCAGCCAGCCGATGGCGGTCCCGAAGAACGGAAACAGCACGCCGGTCCGCGCCAACGCCATCCCCATGGTCGCATCCATGCCGCAGTAGCGCGTTACGTAGCCCAGGCCCAGCATGGCCATGATCGCGATCAGGCTCAGCTTCAGTTTGCCCAGAGTGCGGAAGAAGATTCCCAGCGTTCGCTTGAACGATAGGCCCAGCAGCGGACCGGCGATGAGACCCGCGAGGAAGGTGCCGGTGCCGGGCGTGGAGAGCCAGGAGACATCGAACAGGGCGGGCTCGGCGTAAGCCTTTGCCACCACCGGTGGCGTACGAACTACCAGCATATGCAGACCGGGAACCGGCTGCTTCCAGGAGAAAATGTCCAAGAACTTGCCGACTGTCGGAATGCCCCAGATCACCACGAACGCGGCGAGTAGAAGGAACGGAGACCACGCGCGCACAATCCTGACCGGGGTGAGTCGATCGTCGGGCGCCGGTTTCGCCGCGGGGGCTTCGCCAGCGTACCGCCAGATTTGCGTCGGGCTCCAAACCTTGCGGAAGAAGAATGCCAGCAGGAGCAGCGTGCCGATGCCGCCCAGGATGTCCACCAGCGAAGGGCCCATGAAGTTGGACCAGAAGAACTGGATGCCGCCGAAGGTGAGGCCGCACGCCAGCAGTCCGGGCCACACGGCCAACGTGTCGCGCGTTTTGCACAGCACGCGGATGATCCAGAAGGGCAGGATCAAAACAATGATGGGCAGGATGCGGCCGAGCATGGCGCTGAAGTCCGCTTCGGGCAATCCCGTGACCGCCACCAGCGTGCGGACCGGGTTGCCCATGCCGCCGAAGGCCACCGGCGCTGAGTTCGCGATCAGGCACATCACCGCGGTCTGGAAGGGCGGGAAGCCGAGGCCAATCATCATCGCGCCGGTTACGGCCACCGGCGCGCCACCGCCGCCCGCGCCTTCGAGCAGCGCGCCGAAAGCGAAGGCGATCAGCAGCACTTGCAGCCGGCGGTCTTCGGATATTTCACCCACGGACCGCTTGATGATTTCGAACTGCCCCGATTCCACCGCGATGTCGTACACGAAGACGGCGGCGACCACAATCCAGGCGATGCGGAACCAGCCGAATACCAGGCCGTCGGCGACCGCGCCGGCCACCATGGCGGGCGGCATGCGGAAGACGGCGAGCGCCACTCCGAGCGCGGCCACGAAGGCGTAGACTGCCGCGCGCCACGCCGGAGTGCGTCGGACTGCCAGGAAATAGAAGAGCGTACAAACCGGGATCGCGGCCGCCATCGTGGACAGCACCGGGTTCCCCAACGGGTCGAAGTTCTGTAGCCAGGGTTGCGTCATCTATCGGGCACGGCCTCTAAGAATCGTTCCCACCTGTTCGCGCGCCGCCGGCCGTTTGTCGATGTCCCGCGGCAGGGCCGAGATTTTCAAGAGACTTCCGCAGCTCCGTCACATGCGCGGTGTGGTGCCGGCCGTGCCAGGCGTAGAGCGCGAGCGTGGTTTCGAGCGACGTCAGGCCGCGCTCCGGATGCCGGTAGTTGCGCGCCCATTGCTCGCCGGCGAGGCTCATCCAGAGCGCTACCCACCGGGTATGCAGCGCATCGATGAGCGAAAGCGAAACGTCGCATGGGACCGCGAGCGAGTCCGGCGTTTCGGCCCACAGCTTCTCGTCGTACGGCTTGATCGTGGGTTCCTCCTCGGTCAGCGCGAGTTTGCACCTCGCGTAGCAATTCATGTGGCTGTCGGCGACATGGTGGACCAACTGGCGGACCGTCCAGCCTCCCTCGCGATAAGGCGTATCGAGTTGCTGTGCGGTCAGCCCGTCCACCGCGTCGCGCAGGGCGGCGGGCAAATCCGCGATCTCCCCGATCCAGTGCCGGCGCTGCTCGTCCGTGGACGAACCCGCCCATTCGAATCTTCCGATCGGATAACGTGGGTCCATAACTCACCTCCCTGGATTGACAGTCAGTACGCTCTTCGCCTCAACATGGCCGTATTGCATCGGGATACTCCCGGCGTAATAGTAAGTGCCCCACTGATCTTTGTAATGGCTCGACAGGACATGACCGGACTGGCCGACCGTTATGTAATTCAGCGACTGGTCCCAATCGGAGGTGTCGCCGACAAAGCGCATGGACGGTCCTATCGTTTGCGTCGTTTGCTTCGGCGTGGTCGAAGCGCCGCTCATCCAGATGGGCCCGACGTTGAAGTAACCGCCGATCAGCGGCAACCGGCCACCCACCGGGTTCTGGATGGTCACTTCGTTGTACCTGCCCCACCGCCAGCCTTTGACATTGCTGCCCTGTAGCTTGGCGCCCTGTTCCACGCCGTCGGCGAACGCCTTCATCACCACTTTGTCCCAATCGGCGAACCAGTCTGTCGGCCGCTCGCGCAGCAGGTTCTCGACCACGGCGGGCGACATCTCATGGGTGTAGTCGCCGCCTTTGCCCGGCGCTGCAGCCAGTCCGATCGCCTTGCGCAGTTCGAGATAAACCATGTTGACGATCATCGCGGCGGGAGAGTCTTTATCCATCTGCCCGTTCCAGTTCTTTAGAAGATCGACCGCGTCTTTCAACGCTGGCTTGCCGCTCCCCGCGCGCTGGTACGTCGCCAACAGGTCTGCCGCGAGATACCGGTCGAACGGCGAGTACACGTCCTTCTGGACAGCCACCATCTCCACCGGCTTCCATCCCTTTCGCGCCTGCAAAAGATCGCGGATCTGGCCGGACCGGTAGGGCGGAGAGAACTCGCCGTGAACCCGATACGGGTAGTCGTGCGGGAACGGATTCTGGTTGGCCGTCACAATCA
This sequence comes from Acidobacteriota bacterium, assembly GCA_025353165.1. Taxonomy (GTDB): domain Bacteria; phylum Acidobacteriota; class Terriglobia; order Bryobacterales; family Bryobacteraceae; genus TMP-7. The sequence goes on from JANXRE010000117.1 coordinate 23,596, forward strand.
GTCCGCCGGGCGGATTGTAGACCGAGGGCAGTTGCTCAAACGGGATAAACCCATCCCACTCGAACTCTCCGCTCGCGCCGTCCACCGGCACATCGCCATCGTAATTCCGCCGGATCGGAAGCTTGCCCGTGGCGTGATACCCGATATTTCCGTCCACGTCGCCGTAAACAAAATTCTGCCCGGGACCCGGGAATCTCGACAATGCGGCGGTGAATTCCTGCCAGTTGTTCGCTCGGTCGACATCGAAAAACGGAATCTGATAACCGGGTTCCGCGGCCGTCCATCGCAGCGAGTAGAACGTGTTCCCCTCGCCCACAAAGACCGGACCGTGCCGGGTAACCCACACGGCGGTCTGGAGCGGCTTCTCGCCCTTCACGGCAATCATCTCGGTCTCCAGCTTCGCGTGCTCAACGTTGCCCCGGTATAGATATTGACCGTTCCGCGGATCAAACTGCTCGCGGTACAGATCCTGGACATCGAAGCCGAGGTTGGTGACACCCCAGGCGATGCGGTCGTTGTGCCCGATGATCACGCAAGGCGTTCCCGGGAGCGAGACTCCGGTGACGTTCAGGCCGGGCGCGCGGAGGTGGATCTGGTACCAGACGGAAGGGATTGAGAAATCGAGATGCGGATCGTTCGCGACCAGGGGGCGTCCCGACGCGGTCCACGCTCCCGACATGGCCCAGTTATTCGATCCGGGTTGTATCTCGTGGCCACTCCAGTTCGGAAATAGTCGATCCACTTTCGCGCGGTCGGCGCCCGGCGCCGCGAGTAGATTCATCTTCTGCAATTCGTCGCGCCAGGTCGTGGTCAGGTTGCGGTACATCTGAAGGCCCGCAAGCACCGAATCGGTGATGGTCCAGGGCCTGGGATCGTAGCGGAGCAGCGCGAATTCGAGGCCGTACTTGCCGCGATTGGTTTCGAGGTAGTAGTTGACGCCGCGGGCGTATGCGGCCGCGACGGCGTAGTCGGCGGGCGGCAGGCTACGCGCGGCGTCCTCAGCCATGCGGCGCATCCGCAGGCGGCGCGATTCCTGGTCGATCTCCAGCGTGGCCTTGCCGATCACCTCCGATAGTTCCCCCGCGGCCAATCGGCGCAGCCCGTCCATCTGAAACATGCGATCCTGCGCGGTCACGTAGCCCTGGAGGAAAATGGCATCCTGCCAACTTCCCGCCGTAATGTGCGGAACTCCGTAGGCGTCGTAGGCAATCGTGGCAGGCGCGCCGATAGGCGCCCGCATCTGTCCGGAAGTTTTGGGAAGCGGCCGCCAGGCGACCCAACAAACGGCGGCGAAAAAGAGAACGAGCAAAACCGCTATGCTCAGATTTACGAACTTCAGAATTCGCTGGGAGGACACAGGCTCAATTTTAACGAGCTTTCAAGTCAGACCGCTTGCTACTGCGAACGGCTCAGAAAGCGCTTCCGAGCCGCGACTGCAAGGGAGTCGGTCAAGTGCTTCCAACCCCATGGGCTACCGCATCCTTACAATGATCGCCATTCTGGCGGCAAACGGTTTCTTCGCCGCCGCCGAGGTCTCGCTGATTTCGGCGCGGCGCTCGCGGCTGCGCTCGATGGCCGATCAGGGACACGCCGGAGCGCTGGCCGCGCTCAGCCTTCTCGATAATCCCGAACGGCTGCTCTCCGTCACCCAAGTGGGTGTAACCGGAGCCAGCCTGGCCTTGGGATGGGCGGGCGAAGGCACTCTGTACCAACTGACCGTCCTGGCGTTCGGGCCGGTTCTGAATCCGGCAAACCAGAGCGTGCTGCACGCCGTCGCGTTCGCCTTCGCGTTCCTCCTGATGAGTTATGCGCACGTGGTGATCGGCGAGGTGGTGCCGAAGAACATTGCCCTCGACACGGCGGACCGGTTGGTCGTCATTGTCGCGCCCGCGCTGCTGGTCTTCGCGCGCGTTGCCGCCCCATTCATTTATGTGATCGAACGCACCTCGTCGCTAGTTTCCCGCGCGATCGGCGTGCGGGAAAACCGGGAAGGCGGTCATTCCGCCGAGGAATTGAAGTTCATCATTCGCACGAGTTGGAAGGAAGGGAGCCTGGAGAGCGTCGAGGAGTCGGCGATTCAACGCTTGCTGGATCTGGCTGAGTATTCCGCGCGCGAGATCATGGTGCCGCGGAACGACATCGTGTCGGTGCCCGCCGATGTGACGCTCGACAAGGTTCTCTCGGCGATGGCCGAACATCAGTTCTCGCGCCTGCCGGTGTATGAGGGCCGGCCGGAGAACATCATCGGGATCCTCCATTACAAGGATCTGCTGCCCCTGTGGCAGGAGCGCAAGTGGGCGCATGACAGGAACCGCCCGCCTCGAACATTCCGCATCCAGCGTTTCCTGAGGCAGCCGCTGGTCGTTCCCGAGACAAAGCCGCTGCCGCAACTGATCGCCGATTTTCGCGCCGAACACAACCACATGGCGCTGGTGGTCGACGAGTACGGAACGATCGCCGGACTGGTGACGCTGGAAGATGTTCTCGAACAGGTGTTCGGGGAGTTCTCCGACGAGCACGACATCCTGCGCGCGACGCCGCCACTGGAAGCGCCACTGATCGAGGTCGAGGGGACCATCCCGATCCGGGACCTGGCTTTGCAGTATCGAATCGAACTGCCGGGCGAGGCGGGATACGAGACGCTGGCCGGCTTTCTGCTCTTCCAACTGGGCTACATACCGAAGCAGGCAGACGAGGTTCTGTACGGCGGGCGTAAGTTCACCATCCTGGAGATGGATCGCAATCGGATCGCGCGCGTGCGCATCGAGCGTACGGCTCCGGCCGGGGAGCAGCCGGAGCCGGCCTGAAAATGCGGGCGAGTGCGTGCGCCACCTCGAGATGACGCGCCTTGCCAACTTCTCCCGGCATGTGCGATCCTTCTGAAGGTTGCGCATTTTCGACTGGGATTACAAGAATAACCTCGGCGCTTTAGGGTTTACATCAGCTATTGCGTTCGCTCATCGCTTGTGGTGTATCTTGCGGCATCGCCCCGATTTTTCGGTTTCGAAACATGCGCTCCCAAAAACGTGCCGGTTACCATCCGGCTCAAGGAGAGAGAGATAAATGAAGAAAATGATTCCGCTAATTAGCGTTATTGCGCTGGCGGGGTTGCCCTATGCGGCAAGCGCTCAGACGCAGGCCGCGATTGGCCCGGTGGAAGTCAGCGCCGCGGTTCACCACGATATCTCGCCGCCGCTGCGCGATATCCCCAGCTCGCCTCGGGCGGCGGGGCTTCGCCAGAAACCTCTGCGGTTAATCCCGCACGGAACCACCGCGCCGCGGACGGACCCGGTGATCCAGTCCAACGCGCCCGCCTTTGTGGGGACCACCGCACTCCTGAACATTGCAGGCGTCGGTAACGGCGACTATGGCTTCGCGCCGAGCGCCGCGCCGCCCGACACCAACGGTGCGGTCGGCGCCACGCAGTATGTGCAGTGGGTCAACGAATCTTACGCGGTGTTCGACAAGACCACGGGCGCGATCGCCGCGGGCTTTCCGAAAGCGGGCAACACGCTCTGGAGCGGGTTCGGCGGCGGCTGCCAGACTAACAACGACGGCGACCCGGTTGTGTCCTACGACAAGGCCGCTAACCGCTGGGTGCTGACGCAGTTCTCGGTGTCGACCACGCCGTACCTCCAGTGCGTGGCGGTGTCCACCACCTCCGACGCCACCGGGGCCTACGCCCGCTACTCCTTCTCGCAGCCCAATTTCCCCGACTACCCGAAGAGCGGCGTGTGGCCGGATGCCTATTACATCAGCTTCAACATGTTCAGCGGCAACACATTTGTCGGCGGCCGCGCCTGCGCATTCGACCGCACGGCCATGCTGGCCGGCGGCGCCGCCACGCAACAGTGCTTCCAGCTCGCTAACATCTTCGGCGGCCTGCTGCCCTCGGACCTCGACGGCGCCACTGCGCCGCCGGCCGGCTCGCCCAACTTCTTCCTGGCCTTCGGAAACGACAGCGCGTCCATGGATATGTGGAAGTTCCACGTCGACTTCGTGACTCCCGCCAACTCGACCTTAGTTCACAGCAACTTCGCGGTGCCGGCGTTCACCGCCGCCTGCGGCGGCGGCGGCACGTGCATCCCGCAGTCCGGCACGTCACAGCAGCTCGACTCGCTGGCCGACCGCCTGATGCACCGCCTCGCCTACCGCAACTTCGGCGACCATGAATCGATCGTGGCCAACCACTCGGTGACGGCGGGCGCCAGCGTGGGCGTGCGCTGGTACGAGATTCGCAGCCCCAATGCGACACCCGCGGTCTTCCAATCGGGCACCTACGCGCCCGATTCCACCTATCGCTGGATGGGGAGCATCACGATGGACAAGGTGGGCAACATCGCGCTCGGCTACAGCGCCTCCAGTTCGTCGATAAGCCCGGCCATCCGCTACACTGGCCGCCTCTCCACCGATTCCCTCGGCACGCTCCAGGCGGAAACGTCGATCAAGGCGGGCACCGGTTCGCAGAACGGCGGTCTCAGCCGCTGGGGCGATTACTCCGCCATGACCATCGACCCCACGGACGATTGCACGTTTTTCTATACCAATGAGTATTTGAAGACCACGGGAAGCTTCAACTGGAGCACGCAGATCGCCTCCTTCAAGTTCCCCTCCTGCAGTGGCGCGCCGCCGGTCCTGACCACCATCACGGTCTCCCCGGCCAGCGCCTCGGTGACGACGAACGCAACGCGGCAGTTCACGGCCACGGGCCTCGATCAGTTCGGCAACCCAGTGAGCCCGCAGCCGACCTTCACCTGGTCGGTGAGCGGCGGCGGGACCATCAGCAGTTCGGGCTTGTTCACCGCGGACGCGACCGCCGGTGGACCCTTCACTGTGAGCGCGGTCAGCGGCGCCGTGACCGGCTCCGCCAGCGTCACCGTGACCAGCTCGGCGGCGGACTTCTCGCTCTCGATCAGCCCGACCTCGCAGTCCGTCAGGCGAGGCAATACAGCCACCTACACCGTGACCATCACGCCGTCGAACGGTTTCAGCGGATCGGTCACCCTGAGCCTCACGGGCCAGCCTTCGGGTTCCACCGTGACGTTTACGCCTAACCCCGCCACCACGACCTCGACGCTCACAATAAAAACGCTGTCGTCGGCCTCGAGGAGGACCTACACGCTTACTGTCCATGGGGTAAGTGGCGCCTTGAGCCATACCACTACGGCAACATTGACCGTAACCCGGTAGCAATAACTCAACTGCGCGAAGGCCGCTTCTTCGGAGGCGGCCTTCGCTATTTAGCGACTGGGATTCCCAGACCGCACTCGGCGTGCACGGCCTGGACCGCTTTCACAAGGCCTTCCTTGCAGACGACCACCGCGATAGTGAGTTCGCTCGAACCCTGCGCGATGGCGATTATATTGATGTTCTCGCGCGAAATGGCGGTGAAGATGCGCCCCGCGAGCCCCGGCGTTCCGCGCATGCCTTCCCCGACAATCGCCAGCAGCCCTACGTTGCGCTCCACCTCAATCGGCCGCACATAGCCGTGCGCGAGCTCGATCGCAAGCTCTTCTTCCAGGTGTTCAATGACGCGCTCGAGCTCTTCCTGCCGTATCAGGAAGCAGAAACTCTGCCGGTAGGTCGAACTGGTCAGCGTAAGCACTTCGGCGTTGCACGAACTCAGCGCCGCGAGCGCGCGGGCCATCAGCCGGGTGCCGCTCATCGCCGCGCTGGCGGGCTCCAGCGAGACCAGCGCAACGTTGGCCATCGAGGTAACGGCGCGCGGTCCCATCGGGCCACTGATTTTCGGCCCGATTCGCGTGCCCGGGTAGGAGGGATTGAAACTGTTCTTGCTCCACACCGGGATCTTCCGCTCGACCAGCGGCGCGAGCGTTCTCGGGTGCAGCACCTTGGCGCCGTTGTACGCGAGCTCGGCCGCCTCGGCGTAGGTCACCTCGTTCAACACCTTTACGTCGTCGACGAGTCTCGGGTCGGCGCTCATGATGCCGTCGACGTCGGTCCAGATCCACAATTCCGAGGCATCCAGGGCCGCGGCCAGAATCGACGCCGAGAAATCCGATCCTCCGCGGCCGAGCGTCGTGGGACGTCCATCCACGGTTGCGCCGTTGAAGCCGGTAACGATGGGCGTGACGCCCTTTTCGAGCAGCGGCCGCAGTTTTTTGGACGCGCGTTCGCGGGTCTGCTCCATCAGCGGAGAGGCGGCGCCGAACACCGCGTCCGTGATCACTACGTCGGCGGCGTTCACCGCGACCGCCGGCGTTCCCGCGGACTCCAGGTACGCCGCCATCATCAGCGCGGACAGTTTCTCGCCGGTGGCCACGGCTTCGTCCACCGAGCGCGGCGGGCGCTCGCCCAGCATCCAGATGCCGCGGGCGATGCGCTCGAACTCGGAGACCAGGCGTTCCACTTCCGCCAGCACGGGAATCGCGCTCGCAGCCGGAAGCAGGTCGCGGCACGTCGCGATGTGGCGCTCGCGAAGCGCTGCGACATCGTGCTCCAGCCCGGCCTCATCTCCCGCTTCCGCGCGCCGCATGGAGTCGAGCAGAAGATCGGTCACCTTGGACATCGCCGACACGACCACGGCAACCGGTCCAGTCTTGGCGTGTTCGGCAATGAGCGAAGCGGAGATGCGGATGCGCTCGGCGGATCCCATGCTCGTGCCGCCGAACTTCATCACCAGCAGATTCTTCAACGGACGATCTCCTTTCCGTTCGACATGCGCGCGCGTAGGATCGCCAGGATGTGTTCCTGCACCTCGTCGATCGTCAGCGCCGTCGAATCCAGATACATCGCATCGGGCGCCTGCATCAGGGGCGCCTCCGCGCGAGTCCGGTCCCGGCGGTCGCGGTCCGCGATCTCGCGCTCCAGTTGCTCGGGCGCCACTTCGATACCTTTCGCTTTGAGATCTCCCAGCCTGCGCAGCGCGCGAACCGCGGGGCTCGCGTCCAGGAAGATTTTCACTTGGGCTTCGGGGAAGACCACCGTCCCGATATCCCTGCCTTCCATGACGACCGAGTTTTCCGTTGCCATCTTCCGCTGCAATTCGACGAGCGCGCGGCGGACCGCGGGAACGGTCGAGACCTTGGAGGCGGCGTCGGCCATCTCGGGCTCCCGGATCGCGTCCGTCACGTCCTCGCCGTTCAGCAGGACGCGCGTGTTGCCGGCCCCGAACTCGATCCGGGCCTGGCGGGCAAGCTGATCGAGGCGGTGCATGTCGTCCAGAGCCGTGCCGGTTCGGATGGCCCAGAGCGCAACCGCGCGGTACATCGCTCCGGTATCGATGAACAGGAACCCGAGCCGTCCGGCCAAGGCGCGCGCGATAGTCGACTTCCCAGCCCCGGCCGGTCCGTCAATCGCGACCACGATTCGCTTGCTCATCGTCCCGCGAAGTCGTTCCGATATACGATCCCCTGCTTCATGACGAACTTCACATCGTGCATCGCGCGTATGTCGGCGAGCGGGTCGCCGGAAACAGCGATGATGTCGGCAGAGTAGCTCTTCTCCACAGACCCCGTCTGGGAACCCAGGCCCATCAGTTCCGCCGCCGTTACGGTCGCGGATTGGATAGCTTCCACCGGCTTCATCCCGAACTCCACCATTGTGGCGAACTGCCGCCAGTTATCTCCGTGCGGATAGACGCCGCCATCGGTGCCGAACGCCAGTTTCGCGCCCGCGAGGTAAGCCTTGCGGAAGTTCTGGCGCTGGAGTTTGCCGATCTGCTTTTCCTTCTCGATGGATTCCGGCAGCATGCCGACCTTGAGCCCCTCGTTGAGAATGAAATCGTCGTTGTAGATGTCGAACACGAGGAACGTCCCGTGCTGTTTGGCGAGGCGGATGCCTTCCTCGTCGATCAGGCTCGAATGCTCGATGGAGTCGATGCCGGCCTCAATGGCTTCCTTAATGGACTGTGTTCCGTGCGCGTGCGCGGCGACTTTTCTGCCGAGTTTGTGAGCCTCGTCGGCGATGGCCTTCATTTCCTCGGGCGTGTATTGCGGCGCGCCAACGGCATCGCCTCTCGAAAGCACGCCGCCGGAGGCGCAGATCTTGATCAGGTCGGCGCCGTACTTGATCACCTCGCGAACTTTGGCGCGCGCGGCCCACGGCCCGTCGGCGACTCCGGCGGACTTGTAGTTGAACTCCGGCGCGAGCAGATCCTCGTCGCAGTGTCCGCCGGTAATGCCGAGCGCGGGTCCGGAGACCAGCAGACGGGGGCCCTCGATCTCGCCGGCATTGATCGCATCCCGCAGCGCCACATCGGCGTAGCCTTCCGCGCCGACGTTCCTCGCCGAGGTAAATCCGGCGCGCAGCGTGATACGCGCGTTCTTCGCGCCGACAAGCGCGGAGCGAGGCACCGACACACTCAGGCCCTTATAGCCGGAGTGCTGGGGATCCGAAGTGAGATGCTCGTGCACGTCGATCAGGCCGGGCATGCAGGTGGCACCCGTCAGATCCACGCTCGCTGCACCGGGCGGAACGGAGATCGACGACGATGCGCCGACCGCGAGAATCTTGCCGTTGTCGACCAGAACCGAGATGTCGGAGCGGGACGAGCCCGCGCGAACGTCGATCAACTTTCCGCAGCGGAGCACAGCGGGCGCGGCGGAAACCAAGGCGGCGATTGCAAGAAAGGCCGCCGTTGCCGGCGGCCTCGAAATCCGAGTCACGTGGTTTTAAGACTGCTCTTCCGGAGCCCCGTCCTCGCGGCCTTCGCGCAGGGCCTTGAGGCGTTCCTCGCGGCGTTTGGCGCGATCGGCGGAGCGCTTCACCAGCTCCGAACCGACCAGCTCGATCATCGCCTGCTCCGCGCCGTCGCCCTTCCGGGGTCCCAGCCGGACGATGCGGGTGTAGCCGCCGTTCCGCTGGCTGAATCTCGCGCCGAGCTTGTCGAAAAGTTTTTTGACCGCGGCCGGAGTCCGCAGAAAAGCCGCCGCCTGCCGGCGGGCGTGCAGCGTGTCGTCACGCTTGGCGAGAGTGATCATTTTCTCCACCAGCGGCCGCACGGCCTTCGCCTTCGGCACGGTGGTAACGACGCGTTCCTCTTCGATGATGCTGGTGACCAGACCCCTGAACAACGCCCTTCGCGCGCTTACGTTGCGCTTTAACTTAAAGCCGGCTTTCTTGTGTCTCATGTCGTTACTCCGCGGTATCCAGGTCTTCTTCTTCCTGTTCCTGTTCTTGGGGCTCGTCGGTCAGAGCGCCGGGAGCGACAGGCTGCCCGGCCGGCGAGAGCAGCCGTCCCTGCGAGTCGAACTTCATGCCGAAGCTCAAGCCCAGGCCGCCCAGGATTTCCTTGATTTCGTTCAGCGACTTGCGGCCGAAGTTCTTGGTCCGAAGCATCTCCGCTTCGGTCCTCTGGACCAGATCGCCGATGGACTGAATGTTGGCGTTCTTCAGGCAGTTATAGGACCGGACGCTGAGCTCGAGTTCTTCGACTGAGCGGTTGAGCACCTCGTTCATCTGGCTCAACGCGCGCTCCGCCGGTTCCTCCGTCAGTTCCGGAATTTCTTCGAAGTTGATGAAGATCGACATGTGGTCCTTCAGCAACTTCCCAGCCTGGCCGACCGCGTCCTGCGGCGAGATTGCGCCGTTGGTCCAAACCTCCAGCGTGAGCTTGTCGTAATCGGTCGTCTGCCCGAGGCGCGCGGCTTCGACCGAGTAGTTCACCTTCCGCACCGGCGAGTGGACCGAGTCGATCGGTATATATCCGATGGGCAGATCCTCGTCGTAGTTGCGGTCGGCCGAAACATAGCCGCGGCCGCTTTTCAGCCGGACTTCGATGCTGAGCTTGCCGCCCTCGCTGACCGTCGCGATATGCATGTTCCGATCCAGCACTTCCACGTCGGCGTCGGTCTGAATCTGGCTGCTCAAAACCTCTCCCGAATGGTCCACGACCACGCGGGCGATGCGCATGCCCTCGCCGGACATCTTGAACGGCACCTGCTTGAGGTTGAGGATGATATCGGTGGCGTCCTCGACGACGCCCGGGATCGGGCTGAACTCGTGCGCGACGCCGTCGATGCGGACGGCGGTGATGGCCGCGCCTTCAATTGAGCTGAGAAGCACGCGACGCAGTCCGTTTCCGATGGTGGAACCGAATCCACGCTCGAAAGGCTGCGCCGTAAACATGCCGTACCGGTCCGTCAAGGTCTCGGTATTGGCGACCAAACGCTTGGGCTTCTGAAAACCTTTGAACATTATCTTTTGACCTATCCACTTTGCGGACCATCGTGGGCCCGCGCACGCCTGCCCTGGCTACTTCGAGTACAATTCGACGATCAACTGCTCGTTCAGTTGGATCTGGACCAGGTCCTCGCGCTTGGGCTGTCCAAGCACTCGGGCACGGAGATTCTCGCGATCGACTTCCAGCCAGTTGGGGCTGGGCGCGTGGGCCGTCGCGTCGCGGGCGGAGAGAATTGTCGGGTTGTTCTTGCTCTTCTCGCGCACTTCAACGACGTCGCCCGGCTTCACGACGAACGATGGAATATTGACCTTGCGGCCGTTTACCTGAATGTGCCCGTGGCGCACGATCTGGCGCGACTGCGCCCGGGACGTGCCGAAGCCTATCCGGTAAATCGCGCTGTCCAGCCGGCGCTCCAGCAGGTTGAGCATATTGTCGCCGGTGACGCCCTTGGCCCGCGCCGCTTTCTCGAACAGGTTGCGGAACTGGACTTCAAGCAGGCCGTAATACCGGCGGGCCTTCTGCTTCTCGCGGAGTTGGAGACCGTAGCCGACGATCTTCGGCTTACGGGCCTGACCGTGCTGGCCGGGTGGGAAGTTGCGCTTCTCGATGGCACACTTTTCGGTGTGGCACCGCTCGCCTTTCAAAAAAAGCTTCATGCCCTCGCGCCGGCAGAGCCGACAAACGGGACCAATGTATCTTGCCATTGCTTCTTAAACCTTTCGTTTCTTAGGTGCAGTTTACGGTGATGGCCACCTTCGTCCTGCTTCTCAAAAAATCAAACCCGGCGCCGCTTCGGCGGCCGGCAGCCGTTGTGCGGAATCGGCGTAACGTCTTTAATACCGCGCACTTCAATACCGACGGTGGAGAGCGCACGCACGGCCGATTCACGGCCGGCGCCCGGACCCGAGACGCGAACTTCCACGACTCTCATGCCGACGTCCTTGGCCTTATTGGCGGCGGTCAGCGAAGCCTGCTGGGCGGCGAACGGAGTACCCTTGCGGGATCCGCGAAAACCCAGCGAGCCGGAACTGGACCACGAAATCACGTTCCCGGTCTGATCCGTGAAGGTGATGATCGTGTTGTTGAACGATGCCTGAACGTGAACGACGCCGACAGGAACAAGTTTCTTTTCCTTCTTCTTGAAGGCCTTCTTCTTGCCGGCAGCCTTAGCGGCAACCTTGGTGGGAGCTTTTGCCATGATTACGTCTTACCCGTCGCCTTCTTCTTATTCGCCACCGTGCCGCGCCGCGGACCCTTGCGGGTGCGTGCGTTGGTGTGGGTGCGCTGGCCGCGAGTGGGCAGACCGCGGCGGTGCCGCAAGCCCCGGTAGGATCCCATCTCCATGAGCCGCTTGATGTTCATGGAGACTTCCTTGCGGAGGTCCCCTTCCACCGCGCCTTCCTCCTCGAGGATCTGGCGAACGTGGTTCACTTCCTCCTCCGAGAGGTCCGCGATTTTCTTGTTCGGGTCGATGCCGGCCCGGTGGCACAAAGAGAGCGCCCGGGTCCGGCCGATGCCGTAAATGTAAGTCAGGCCCACTTCGGCCCGCTTCTTGTTTGGGAGGTCAACACCTGCAATACGCGCCATGAATATTCCTTGCCTAGCCCTGCCGTTGCTTATGCTTCGGATTCGTGCAGATCACCCGCACCACGCCGTAGCGGTGGATGAGCTTGCACTTGTCGCACATCTTTTTTACGGAAGCCCGTACTTTCATTTCGCTAACCCTACTCCTTCGCCAGCAATTCAACAATCCTGCCCCGCGTGGGATCGTGGGGCGAAATCGCCACCCGGACCCGATCCCCCGGCCGGAGCCGGACGAAATTCTTAACCGTCGCGCTGGCGGCGTGCGCCAGGACACGCTGTTCGTTTTCCAGCTTCACCCGAACCTTGGCGCTGGGAAGGAGCTCCACTACAATCGCATCCACTTCCACCGCCTCGCCTCCCGGTACGAAACGAACCCATTTTGCCAACTCAAGGCCGCGTCAAAACCCACGGCCCGGTGGCCGTAACTGCCACACAATGTTCGAAATGCGCGGAGGGCGACCCGTCTTTCGTCACCGCCGTCCACCGGTCGGACCGTATCTTCGTGTCGGCCCCGCCCAGGTTGACCATCGGCTCGATCGCCAGCACCATCCCCTCCTTCAGCCGGGGATTCTCATTCTTTCGATCCACGTAATTCGGAATTTGCGGCTCCTCGTGGAGCTTGGTTCCGATCCCGTGCCCTACAAACTCCCGCACCACTGTATACCCGCTGCCGGTCACGTGCCGCTCGACGGTACCACAAATATCAAACAGCCGGTTACCGGGCCGGACCTGCCCGATCGCCATCTCCAGCGATTCCCGGGTAACCTGGAGCAGCCGCTTCAGCGATTCTCCGATTTCGCCCACCGGCACCGTGATTGCCGAGTCGCCAAAATAACCATCCAACTGAACTCCAGTGTCGATCGAAACGATGTCGCCGTTTTTCAACACCCGTTTCGGGGAGGGCATGCCATGCACGACCTCTTCATTCACCGAAGTGCACAGAACAAAGGGGTATTTCGATCCCGCGCTCGGAACGTAGTACCCTTTGAACGCCGGTTTCGCTCCCGCGTCCGAAATCATTTTCTCCGCCACCACTTCCAACTCGTAAGTCGTGGCCCCTTCCTGGACCATGGGCGCCAGTTTCTGGAGAATCTCCCAAACCAGCAGCCCGGACCGCCGCATCTTCTCCAGCTCGACCGGACTCTTCCTTACGATCATTCGGGCAAAATCTCACAAATCCGTTGCGCGATCCGGGCCGGAGCGCCATCCGTCGCCTCGACCTCGTGATACGAAATGCCGGCGTCGCGAATGTAGCCCAACACAGGCAGCGTCTGCCGGTCATAAGCTTCCAACCGCCGCCGGATTATTTCTTCCCGGTCGTCATCCCGGATCATCAGCCGCGAACCGTCGTTGTCGCACAGCTCCGAAACCCGGGGGGGATTGAAAGCCAAACTATACAACGCGCCACACTGGGGGCATACTCGTCGGCCGGACAGGCGGGCTACTATCTTATTGTAGTCCACTTTCAAGTGCGCCACCACCGGCCGAAAATCCTTCCGGTCCAACAGCTTCGACATCCAGGCAGCCTGCTGTACCGTGCGCGGATAGCCGTCGAGGATGAGCCCCGCCTCCACGTCCGGCCGTTCCAGCCGGGTTTCGACCAGCCGGTTCGCCAGATCGTCCCCGACCAGCTGTCCCGACTTCATCACGGCCGCGATCTCGATTCCCAACTCGTCCTGGGCCTGCACGTGCTCGCGGAGCATGTCTCCGGTCGAGATGTGCGGCCAACCCAAATGGTTCTTCAGCAGCTTCGCCTGGGTGCCTTTGCCCGATCCCGGGGGACCGAACAAGATGAGAGCGTATCGATCCAAGCTGCTCAGGCCCGCTGTATCATCCGAAGCTCCGCCGGCCGCGAATGCGCCCCGCGCGCGGCGTAAAGCCTTCGTAGTGGCGCATGATCAACTGCGCCTCAATCTGGTTAACCGTGTCCATGGCAACGCCGACCACGATCAGAAGCGACGTGCCCCCGAAGTAGAAATTCACTCCCAGGCCATCGAGAAGCCAGCGCGGAAACGTCGAATCGATGAAATTCCCCACCAGCGGCAGTTTCTGCAGCTTGATTCCCGAGATCATGATCATCGGCACCATCGAAAGAATAGCGAGGTACAGGCCGCCGACCATGGTGATCTTGGTCAGAATCTTGTTCATGTATTCCGCCGTGTTCTTGCCCGGCCGGATACCCGGAATGAAGCCGCCGTACTTTCGCATATTGTCGGCCGCTTCGTTGGGGTTGAAAATAATCGAAACGTAGAAGAAACAGAAGAAGATGATCAGCAGCGTGTACATCAAGTAGTACAAGGGGTGGAATCCGCCCATCGCTTGGAGCAGTCCGCTGAGGTACGCGTTGTTCTTAACAAACGAAACGCCGAGCAACGTCTGCGGGAAGGCCAGCAGCGAGGACGCGAAGATCACCGGGATGACGCCGCCGGCGTTGACCTTCAGCGGAAGGTGGGTCGACTGGCCGCCCATCATCCGGCGTCCGACCACGCGCTTGGCGTATTGCACGGGAATCCGGCGCTCGCCGCGTTCCACCAGTACAATGAACCCCACCACCGCGATCATCATCACGAGAATGACAATCAACTGCAGCGGCGGCCACTGCCGGGTGACGAACACGTTGTTATAGATTTCCTGCATCGCTTGCGGCAGGCCGATAACGATGCCGGTAAAGATGATCAGCGACATGCCGTTCCCGATGCCACGTTCCGTGATCTGCTCGCCGAGCCACATGATGAAAGCGGTCCCGGTAGTCAGCGTCAGCATGGTCATCGCGATGAAGGCCATTCCGGGGTGTAGTACGAATCCGCCCTGGGAGGCTTGCAGCGTGAGCGCAATCCCGAACGACTGCATCAGCGCCAGGCCGACGGTCAGATAACGGGTCCACTGGGTGATTTTGCGGCGGCCGAGTTCACCCTCTTTCTGCAATTTTTCAAGCGTCGGAACGACCACGGTAAGCAACTGCAAAATGATGGATGCCGTGATGTACGGCATGATCCCGAGGGCGAAAATAGTAAGGCGCCGGAACATGCGGCCGCTGAACAGGTCGATGAACCCGAACAGCGTGCCGGTATTCTGCTCGAAAAACGCCTGAAGCTTGTGGGTGTCGATGCCCGGCGTCGGGATGTGGCCGCCGAGGCGGTACACCGCCAGCATCAAAAGCGTCCACACAACGCGTCTGCGCAGATCCGGGATCCGGAATATGTTAGCGGCGGCTTCGAGAAACTTCATGGCCTTATTTCACTTGGGATACGGGCGTCTTCTTCCTGCCCTTGCCGTCCTTGCGGGGCTTGGGGCCGCCCTTTGGAACGGGAATCAGTTCGACCGAGCCGCCCGCGGCCTCGATCTTCTTGCGGGCCGTTTCGCTGAACAGGTGAGCCTTCACCGTGATCTTCCGGGTGAGATCGCCGTCGCCGAGGATCTTCAGGCCGTCCGCTCCCATCGAGCTTACGACACCCAGGTCCAGCAGCGTTTTCGGATCGAATGCGTCGCCCTCGAGTTGTTCCAGGCGCGCGACATTCACGACCGAATATTCCTTCTTGAAAATGTTGGTGAAGCCGCGCTTCGGCAGGCGCCGGTGGAGCGGCATCTGCCCGCCCTCAAACCCGCGCATCTTGCTGTAGCCTGAGATCGACTTCTGGCCCTTCTGTCCGCGGCCGGCATACTTGCTGCGGCCCGAGCCCATGCCCTGGCCGAGACGCCGTTTCTTTTTTACCTGCCCGGCAGGAGGTTTCAGATTACTGAGATTCGCCATTTCCGTTTCCTCTTACGCTATTCCTCGACAATGGCGAGAAGATGGGGGATCTTCTTGACCATGCCTCGGAATTCCGGCGTGTCGGGCCTGACGACGATCCGGTTGAGCGTCTTCAGGCCGAGCGAGCGCACGATGATTTTGTGCTTCTCGGGGGTGCAGATCGGACTGCGCACCAGTTTGATCTTGATAGTTCCCGCCATATTGGTTCCCTTATTGCTGTGGCGCGCCGGAGCCGTTGCGGGGCGTCCGCGAGCCGGGCGTTTGCAGCTTGTCGATCGAAATGCCGCGAAGGTCGGCCACCGTGGCCCGATCCCGAAGCTGCTCGAGCGCCGCGATGGTCGCTTTCACCACGTTGTGCGGATTGTGCGAGCCGATCGATTTCGTCAGCACGTTCTGGATCCCAACCGCTTGAATGACGGCGCGCACCGGACCGCCGGCAATGACGCCCGTGCCATCCGGAGCCGGCTTCAGCAGAACCTGGCCGCTGCCGAACCGCCCGAGGACGGAGTGCAGAATGGTTCGCTCCAGAACGTGGATCTTGCGCAGGTTCTTCTTCGCCGCCTCGATCCCCTTCTTGATTGCGGCGGGCACTTCCTTCGCCTTGCCGGTGCCGAACCCGACGATCCTGGCGCCGGGGTCGCCGACGACCACCAACGCCGAAAAGCTGAGATTCTTGCCGCCCTTCACAACCTTCGTGACGCGGTTGATGGAGACAACCTGTTCTTTCAGATTCAGGTTTGAGGCGTCGATACGCTTGGTAACTGTGGCTGCCATTCTTAGAACTCCAGTCCGCCTTCCCGCGCCGCGTCGGCCAGCGCCTTCACGCGTCCGTGGTAAAGGTATCCGCCGCGATCGAACACGACCTTGGTAATGCCCTTATCCTTGGCGCGCTGCGCGATTAACTTGCCGACTTCCTTTGCGCCGCCGATGTTGCTGCCCTTCTCGATGCCAGCCGTCTTGTCCGCCGAGGAGGCGGCGGCGAGCGTGTGTCCCTTCGAATCGTCGATCACCTGCGCGTAAATCTGGTGCAGTGAGCGATACACGGCCAGGCGCGGGCGCGCCTCCGTGCCCTTTACCTTGCGCCGGATGCGATCGTGAATGCGGATGCGAATTTCGCCTCTGGAAGCTTTTGCCATTACGTTTTACCTCCCGCGCCGGTCTTACCGACCTTCTTGCGCAGAACTTCGCCGGTGTAGCGGACGCCCTTGTTCTTGTATGGATCCGGCGGACGCAGCGCGCGCATATTCGCGGCCACCTGGCCCAGCAACTGCCGGTCGTGGCTGGTGAGGACCACGTGCGTCTGCTTGTCCACTTTCATATCCACGCCCACCGGAAGAAACACCTCGATGGAATGCGAATAGCCCAGCGTAAAGGTGGCGATGCGGCCCTTGACGTCGGCGCGATAGCCGATGCCGACGATGTCCAGTTCCCGCGTGAAGCCGGCCGACACGCCCGTGATGGCGTTGGCGGCGAGCGCGCGCGTGAGTCCATGAAGGGCGGCAAACTGGTCGCCGTCGCGAACGACGTTCAAGTTCCCGTCCTGTTGCTCCAAGCGAATGCCCTTCGGAATGGGGACCAGGAGTTTACCCTTCGGCCCTTCTACCTGCAGTTGTTCGCCGATCGCGATCTTCACCCCTTTGGGGAGCGGAATCGGCTTTTTCCCAACACGTGACATTACGTAAAATCCTCGACTACCAAATCTGGCAAAGTATTTCCCCGCCGACGCCTTCCTTGCGCGCGGAGGAGCCGGTCATGACGCCTCGCGGCGTGGTCAAGATGTTAATTCCCAGTCCGCCCAGCACTCGCTGGATCTCCTGAGACCCGACGTACACGCGGCATCCCGGCCGGGAAACACGCTCGATATGCGAGATCACGGGCTGGTTGCCGGGAGTGTACTTCAAGTACAGGCGGATGAATTTCCGCGCGCCCTCTTCGGTCAGCTTAAAGTTGATGATGTAGCCCTCGTCCTTGAGGATGCGGGCCAGCTCCGTCTTCAGCTTCGACGCGGGCACGTCCACCTTCGGATGACGGGCGCTCAGCGCGTTGCGTACGCGCGTGAGCATGTCGGCAATGGGATCGCTCAGCATTCGTTTTCTCTACCGCCTCCTACCAACTGGCCTTGGTCACGCCGGGGACTTCTCCGGCAAGCGCAAGCTTCCGGAAACAGATCCGGCACAGCTTGAACTTGCGCAAGAATCCGCGCGGGCGGCCGCACCTTGCACAACGATTCCGCTGGCGGCAGCGCAGCTTGGGCGTTTTTAGCGCCTTCGCCTTCGCCAGCTTCAGATCTTTTGCGATTTTGGCCGTAGTTGCCATGTGTGCTTATCTCGACTCCCTATTGCTTAAACGGCATCCCCATCTGCTTCAGCAGCGCCACACCCTCGGCGTCGGTCTTGGCCGTGGTCGTAATGCAAACATTCATGCCGATTGTCTTGTCGACCTTGTTGTAGTCGATCTCGGGGAAGATCAACTGGTCCTTGACGCCCAGCGTGTAGTTGCCGCGCCCGTCGAACGATTTCGTGCTCACGCCGCGGAAGTCGCGGACGCGCGGCAAAGCCACGTTCATCAGGCGGTCCAGAAACTCGTACATCCGGTCGCCGCGCAGCGTCACCCGGCAGCCGATCGACATGCCTTCCCGAAGCTTGAAAGCGGCGATGGATTTCTTCGCCTTGGTAATCACCGGCCGCTGACCTGAAATGGTGGCCAGTTCCTGAACCGCGCCGTCCATCAACTTCGCGTTCTGGGTGGCTTCCCCCAGTCCGATGTTCAACGAGACCTTCTCCACTTTCGGCACGGCGTTCGGGTTCTTGTAGCCGAACTCCTTCAACAACGCCGGAACCACCTGCTTCTGATAATGCTCTTTCAATCTGGCTGGCATTTGAATTTTCTCTTACTTCTTGTCCAGAATTTCCCCGGTCTTCTTAGCGATGCGCACGCGCCGCGCCGCCGTCCCGGTTCCCTCTTCGCGGGAGCCGATGCGGGTGGCTTGGCCTCCGCTTGTGACCAGCATTACGTTGGAGGCGTGAATGGGACTTTCGCGCTCCGCGATGCCGCCTTTAACGCCCTTCTGCGGGTTGGGGCGCGTGTGGCGCTTAATCATGTTGACGCCTTCCACCAGCGCGCGCCCGGTCTCGCGGTTCACGTTCAGCACGCGGCCGGTCTTGCCCTTATCCTTGCCGGCGATCACCTTCACGGTGTCTTCCTTGCGCAGCTTGATCTTCAGCAGTTGCTTCGGCGCGTTCTGGTGCCGCTGAGGAGTTTTCTTCGCCATCTTAAATCACCTCCGGCGCGAGCGACACGATCTTCATGAACTTCTTCTCGCGGAGTTCGCGCGCCACCGGACCGAACACGCGGGTTCCGACCGGCTCGCCCAGTTCCGTGACCAGCACCGCGGCGTTCGAGTCGAAGCGGATGTAGGTGCCATCCTTGCGGCGGGTCTCTTTGCGCATCCGGACGATCACTGCGCGAACCACCGAGCCCTTCTTGACGGCCGATTCCGGCGCGGCTTCTTTCACGGCGGCCGTGACGATATCGCCCAGCCCGGCGCGCAGACCCTTGTCGCCGCCGCGCGGCAGAATGGCCGAGAGCTTCCGGGCGCCGCTGTTGTCGGCGACCTCGAGGACAGTTCTCATTCCAATCATGACGATGTCTCCTTACTTCTTTTTCTTGCCGGCAACCGGCGCGACCACGATGTTGTCGAGAGCGGACGGTTCCACGGCGACCTGGGTCGCGCGCCGCACAATTGCGCCGAGGGTCCAGCGCTTCAGTTTGCTCAAGGGGCGCGATTCGATAATGCGAACGGTATCGCCCGCCTTCGCCTCGCACTTCTCGTCATGCGCGTAGAACTTCTTCCGCTTGGTGACGATGCGCTTGTACAGCGGGTGCGGAACACGCCGCTCAACCTGGACCACGATGGTCTTCGCCATTTTGGCGGATACCACCTGGCCGAGCTTTTCGTTTTTGTGACTGGCAGTTTGCGTTTCGGCCATGGCTTACTTTCCCTGATTCGCTTTCGTGGACAACTCGCGCTCATGCAGGATGGTGAGCATCCGCGCGCGATCCCGGCGGAGGATGCGATATTTCTTGACCCCGTCGGCCTGACCCATCGCGAGTTGAAAGCGCAGGCGGAACAACTGGTCGCGGCTTTCGCTCAACTGGCGTTGAATTTCGGCGGTATCGATTTCGCGTACTTTTTCGGCTCTCATGCTCGCGTTCCTCTTACTTTGCGGCGGCCGCCGCCGCTGCCGCCTGCGCCGCCAGCTGCTCCCGCATGACAAACTTGCAGTTGATCGGCAGCTTCATGGCGGCCAGGCGCATCGCCTCGGTGGCGATGTCCGGCGGGACGCCTTCCATTTCAAACAGAATCTTACCCGGCCGGATCACCGCGACCCACTGTTCGGGCGCGCCCTTGCCTTTTCCCATACGGGTTTCGGCGGGCTTCTTGGTAATCGGCTTGTCCGGGAACAGGCGGATCCAGACTTTGCCGCCGCGCTTGATAAAACGCGTCATGGCGATACGGGCGGCTTCGATCTGGCGGTCGGTAATCCAACCGCACTCCAGCGCCTTCAGACCGTAGTCGCCAAACGACAGGTCCGCGCCGCGCCACGCCGCGCCGCGCATGCGGCCGCGCTGCTGCTTCCGGTACTTCACCTTCTTGGGCATCAACATGGCTGTTTACCCCTAATCCTTCTTCTCGGGCTCGCCGCCCTCGCGAGCATCCTGCTTCCAACTGGGCTGCGGGTTGGCCACCGGCGGCAGGATTGGAGCTTGGCTGCGAACGGGTTGCGGCAAGTCGGCCGGCGGCGCCTGGACGGCTCCGTGCGGCGCGACGGGTGGATGATGAGCCGACAGGGGAGCGGGCCCGCTCTGCGGAAATTTCTGCTCGGGACGCGGGCCCCGGCGTTCGCCCCGGTCGCGGTCGCCGCCGCGATCGCGGTCGCTACGCTCACGGCGGTCCCGGCGGCGCGGCTCAGGCTCGCTGCGGAACGATACGCGCCGGCTATCCAGAATCTCACCTTTGTAAGTCCAGCACTTGACGCCGATCACGCCGTACGTAGTGAACGCTTCGGCGAAACCGAAGTCGATATCGGCGCGCAGCGTGTGCAGCGGAAGCTGGCCTTGCAGATACCATTCGCTGCGGGCGATTTCCGCTCCGTTCAAGCGGCCCGATACGCGAACCTTGATCCCCTTGCAGCCAAACCGGAGCGCGCTGTCCACCGCCTTGCGCATGGCGCGCCGGAACGCGACGCGCTTCTCGAGTTGCAGCGCGATGGACTCGGCCACCAGTTGGGCATCCAACTCGGGCTTGTGCACTTCCTGAATGTCGATGAAGACTTCCCGGCCGGTCTTGCGGGCGAGATCGCCCTTGAGCTTCTCGATCTCCGCGCCCTTGCGGCCGATGACGATGCCGGGCCGCGACGTGCGGATGGTGATCCGCAGCTTGTTGCCGGGCCGGTCGACTTCAATGGAGCTGACTCCGGCGGCCTTCAAGCGCTCGCGAAGCGATTCCTTCAGGTCGAGATCCTCGTGGAGGAGCTTCACGTAATCCTGCTTCGCGAACCAGCGCGAACGCCAGGTTTTCGTCACGCCCAGCCGAAATCCGTAAGGGTGAGTTTTCTGTCCCATCCGACTATCCTTTATCCCCGACCTTCACTACGATGTGAGCCATCCGCCGCTGGTAGCGGTACGCGCGGCCCATGGGAGCCGGACGGATGCGCTTCATGCGCGGCCCTTCGTTCACGTACGCTTCGGTGACGTACAGCGTGTCCACGTCCACGTCGTTGAACCGGTTGGTCGCGTTGGCAATGGCCGAATGCAACACCTTCTCCACCGTCGGCGCCATCCGCTTGTTGGTCCCTTTGAGGGTGTTGATGGCGTCGCCGGCGCGCATGCCGCGAATGAGGTCGACCACCAGGCGCGCCTTCTGCGCCGAGGTCCGGATGTATCTGGCTTCCGCTTTCGCTTCCATTCGAAACTCCGTTTACGCCGGTTTGGCGCTCTTCTCCGTCTTGGCTGCGTGACCCCGGAAGGTGCGCGTCGGCGAGAACTCGCCCAGCTTGTGACCCACCATGTTTTCCGTCACGTACACGGGGATGAACTTCTTCCCGTTGTGCACGGCGACCGTATGGCCGATCAATTCGGGCACGATGGTGGATCGCCGCGACCAGGTCCGGAGCACCTTCTTTTCGTTCTTCTCGTTCAACGCGACGATCCGGTCTAACAGATGGTCGTCGATGAACGGTCCTTTTTTGAGTGAGCGTCCCATTCCTAGTCCCTACCGCTTCTTCGATTTCCGATTCACGATGTACTTGTCCGTGCGCTTGTTGTTGCGCGTCTTGAATCCGCGGGTCGGCTGGCCCCACGGAGTCACCGGGTGCCGGCCGCCCGAGGTCTTGCCCTCGCCGCCGCCGTGGGGGTGATCCACCGGGTTCATCGAGACGCCGCGGTTATGTGGCTTCCGGCCCAGGTGCCGGTTGCGGCCGGCCTTGCCGAGCGAGATGTTCTCATGATCGACGTTGCCAACCTGTCCGATGGTGGCCATGCAGTCGATGTTCACCTTGCGGATCTCACCCGAAGGAAGCTTCATCAGCGCGTAATCGCCTTCCTTGGAAACCAACTGCGCCTGCGTTCCAGCCGAGCGCGCCATCTGGGCGCCCTTTCCGGGCTTCAACTCGATGGCGTGGACGATGGTGCCCGGCGGAATATTCTTGAGCGGCAGCGAGTTTCCCACCAGGATGTCGGCTTCGGGCCCGGACAGCACCTTGCGCCCGGTCTCCAGCCCGTTGGGGGCGATGATGTAGCGCTTCTCTCCGTCCGCGTAGTGTAGCAGCGCGATGCGCGCCGACCGGTTCGGATCGTACTCTATGGCGGCGACGGTGGCTGGAACGCCCGCCTTGTCGCGCTTGAAGTCGATGATGCGATAGGATTTCTTCGCCCCACCCCCACGAAACCGGCTGGAAATGTGGCCCAGGCTGTCGCGTCCGCCTGTTCGCTGTTTCCCGGCCGTTAAGGATTTCTCGGGCGTTTCCTTGGTAATGTCGTCCCGCGACGCCATGGTCTGGAACCGGCGGGTCGGCGTGGTCGGACGATAGCTCTTTATGGGCATATCAGATCTCCGCGTACTCGGGGGCCTTCTGGCCCGGTTGCAACCGCACGTACGCTTTTTTCCAGTCGGAGCGGTAACCGGCGAACTTGCCGCGGCGGCGCAGCTTGCCGACGTTGTTGGCGGTGCGGACTTCCTCCACCTTCACCTTGAACAGGCTCTCCACCGCCTGCTTGATCTGCGTCTTGTTCACGCCGGGCGCGACTTCGAAACACAGGGTCCGCTCTTCGTCCTTCTTGGCGACGCCCTTTTCGGTCACGATCGGGCGGCGGATGATGTCGTAAACACTTTTTTCCATGGCCGGCTCCTTAAGCGAGCGCCTCCGACAGCTTTCGCGCGGCGGCTTCGGTCATCAGAACCCGCTGATGGCCGAGCAGATCGTAAACGCTGACTTCGCGGGTGGCGACCAGCTTGATGCCCGGCAGATTGCGCGAGCCGAGCGCGAGATTGCGATTCTCGGCGGCTTCCACCAGTAGGGCCGTGCGGGCGACGCCCAGCATCCCAAGCGCGCTCCGCGTGGTCTTGCTCTTGTGATCGGCGACGTTGAAGGCCTGCACCACGGCCAACTCGCCGTCCCGCAACTTCGCCGAAAGGGCGCTGCGGAGCGCGCCGAGCTGCATCTTCTTCGGCAGCTTATAACTATAGTCGCGCGGCGTGGGACCGTTGACCGTCCCGCCATGCCGCCACAGCGGCGAACGGATGGAACCCATGCGGGCGCGTCCGGTCCCCTTCTGCTTCCACAATTTCTTGCCGGAACCGGAGACCTCGGAGCGGTTCTTCACCTTGTGGGTGCCCGCGCGCTCGCAGGCCAGTTGCCACCGGACCGCTTCGTAAATAAGCGCTTCATTCACCGGCGCGCCGAAGACGGAGTCCGCCAGGTCCAGAGTGCCGACTTTGTTGTTGTTCAGATCGATAATATCTACACTCGGCATCTTGGTTACCTCACCGACCGGCGAACCATGACGTATCCGCCATTCGGGCCCGGAACCGCGCCCTTGACCATCAGCACGTTGTCTTCTGCGTCCACCTGGACGATCTCCAGATTCCGCACCGTCACGCGGGCGTTGCCGGATTGTCCCGCCATGCGGGTGCCCGGGAAAACGCGCGAGGGAAAGCTGGATGCCCCGATGGAGCCGGGAGCGCGGTGGAACATCGAACCGTGGCCACTCGGACCGCCTTTGAAATGGTGCCGCTTGATCACGCCGGTGAAGCCCTTGCCCTTGCTGGTGCCGATGACATCGACCACATCCGCGGGCTTGAACTCGTCCACCAGAACGCGATCGCCGGGCTTTAGGTCGCCGTTTCCGCCGCCGTTGAGTTTAAACTCGCGAATGAAACGTACACCCTCGACGCCGGCCTTCTTCAGGTGCCCGGCCTCCGGCTTGGTGAGGCTCGATTTCTTGGCGAACTCCACAAGGCCAAGCTGAACGGCGTCGTACCCGCCGGCGGTGAGCGTCTTGCGCTGCACCACCACGCACGGACCCGCCTTGAGCAGCGTGACGGGGACCACTTGTCCGTCCTTGTTAAACACCTGCGTCATTCCGATCTTCTTGCCTAGAATTCCTGGGCTCATACTGACCTCTCGCGGCTAAACTCGGGAATAGCCGTTATCTCCCTTTCCCGAAGGCCTTGATCTCGACATCCACACCGGCGGGCAAGTCGAGCTTCATCAACGCATCGACGGTATCCTGCGTCGGCTCCAGGATGTCGAGCAGGCGCTTGTGCGTCCGGATCTCGAACTGCTCCCGGGACTTCTTGTCCACGTGGGGCGACCGCAGCACCGTGAAGCTGTTCCGGATGGTGGGCAGCGGAATGGGCCCCGCCACCTGCGCCCCGGTCCGCTTGGCAGTGGCCACGATTTCCGTGGTGGACTGGTCCAGGATGCGGTGGTCGTACGCTTTCAACCGAATTCGAATGCGCTCTCTAAGACTCATGGGTTCACTCTTTGCCGCTCGGGCATTACTATTCGACGATCTCCGACACGGTGCCGGCCCCGACCGTGCGGCCGCCCTCGCGAATCGCGAAGCGCAGCCCTTTGTCCATGGCCACCGGCGTGATCAACTCCACCACCATCTGCACGTTGTCGCCGGGCATCACCATCTCC
>JANXRE010000134.1 GCA_025353165.1 Acidobacteriota bacterium
GGTCCTGGCCCTACTCGGCATTGCCTGGCGCACTTATCGCGGCGCAATCGCAGCGGCAAACCATGCGGGAAATTCGGATAGAGTATGTGGTTTATATGGTGGGCGCGACAGGACTCGAACCTGTGACCTCCTGCGTGTGAAGCAGGCGCTCTAACCAACTGAGCTACGCGCCCTTGAGGCGGGACAACTCCTTCAATATAAACCATTCCGCCGCACCAATCCGATCTGCATGAGCCGCGTCGCGCGATATCATGGCGGGCTTACGGTCTTCTGATTTAGGCCCACCGGCCTCCGGCCCAACAGGTGCTTGATGCCCACGGCGCCCAGCATTGAGGTGGCCAGCGCCATGACGATCAGTGCCACGAAAATGCGCTGATCGATCCACTTATACTCCAATGCGATGGTGGTCAGGACCATTCCCATTGCGCCGCGGGCATTCAAGCCGAAGCCCACCACCAAAGACTCCCGCGGACTCTTGCCCAGGTACGCGCCGCCAATCTTGCCGATGCAGGCAAGCGCCAGCACCAGGCTGATCTGCGCCAGAAATAGCGTCGTGGCCGGCCCGTCCGTACAGACCGCCAAGTATAGCGGCGACACCGGTCTGATACCCTGATTTGTGATCGTTCTCCACCACGGCTCGCTCCGAGAGTACGCCCAGCGCCTCCTCGAGGCCGCCGGCGTTCCTGCGAAAAAAGCCTGGCTCATCGCCGATTCCCTGGTGGCCGCCAATCTTCGTGGCGTCGATTCTCACGGCGTGCAACTCCTGCCGCACTACATCCGCCAGATCGAGGGCGGAGGCATGGATCCAGCGGCCGACGGCCGGATCGCAACAAGATCCGGCGGCTGCGCCGTCTATGATGCGCAACGAGGCATCGGACAATCCGTCGCGGCGGTCTGTTGCGACCTGGCCGTCGACCTCGCGCGCGAACATGGCATCGGCGCCGTGACCGTGCGCGAGGGTAACCACTTCGGCGCCTGCGCTTATTGGGCCGAGCGCATGGCCGGCGCCGGCATGGTGGGGATCGTGATGTGCAACGCTACGCCGCTGGTTGCGCCCTGGCAGGGCAAGGAAAAGCGCCTCGGCACCAATCCGATCTGCATGGCCGTGCCCGGTCCCCGGACCTGGCTGCTCGACATGGCCACCACCACGGTGGCGCTCAACAAGATTCACAAAGCCGCGCTGTGTGGCCAGGAGTCGATTCCGGCCGGCTGGGCCATGGACGCCGAAGGCAACCCGACCACCGACACGCAAACGGCGCTCGCCGGACTCCCGATGCCCCTCGGCGGATACAAGGGCAGCGGACTGGCGGTGATGGTGGAAATCCTCTGCGCGGTCCTCAGCGGCGGAGGCATGCTCACCGACCAGGGAGGACTCCGCCGCCTGGACCTTCCCATGCGCATCGGACAGTTTTATCTGGCCCTGGATGTCGAACGCTTTATGCCTCTCGAAGAGTTCACCGCCCGCATGCAATGGGTGCGCGACACGCTCAAGAACACCGCGGCCGCGGTGGGCTATGACGAAGTGCTGGTGGCCGGCGATCCCGAATGGCGCGCGGAAGACGAGCGCAGGGAATCCGGGATCCCCATCGAGCCCGAGGTCTGGGCATCGCTCCAGGAAACGGCGCGAAAACTTGGGGTCGAGCCACCGCCGGAGACCGCCGGATAGAATAGGAAAATGCCCGAGGAAGAGAGCCCGAAACCCGGCTTCGAAACCGGACTCGAGGAGTTGGAGCGAATCGTAAAAGAGATGGAAGGCGGCGACCTGCCGCTGGAGCGTGCGCTGGCACTTTTCGAGAAAGGCATGGAGTTGAGTTCCACGTGCCGTACACAGCTCGAAGAAGCCGAAACACGCGTGGAGATTCTAGTTCGCAAAGGCGAGCGCGTCACCCCGGAACCTTTCGGCAACCCGAACAAATGAACTTTTCCGAATACCTCGCCGAACAGACCCGCATCGTCGACGAAACTCTGGACCGCTGGGTCCCATCCGCATCGGCGCCGCCGCAAACGATTCACAAGGCGATGCGCTACAGCCTCTTCGCGGGCGGCAAGCGGATTCGGCCGGTGCTCTGCATGGCCGCTTCCGCCGTGGCCGGCGCCGCGGCCGGAGTCGAGAACACGGCCTGCAGTCTGGAGATGATCCACACCTACTCGCTCATCCACGACGATCTTCCGGCGCTGGACAACGACGATCTGCGCCGCGGGCGCGCCACCAACCACAAAGTATTCGGAGGCGCCATGGCGATCCTCGCCGGCGATGCGCTGCTGACGCTCGCCTTCGAGGTTCTATCGCGTCTGGAATGCGTGGACGCGGGCAAGAAGGTGAAGCTGGCGCATGAACTTTCAAGCGCGGCCGGCACGGTGGGCGGAATGATCGCCGGCCAGGTCCACGATCTGGAGGGTGAGGGACAGATCCCAACGGCTGATCTGCTGGATCGGATCCACCGCGCCAAGACCGGAGCCCTGCTGCGCGCGAGCGTGCGGATGGGCGCCATCCATGCCGGCGCGGAAGAGGCTCAACTGGAAGCCCTGACCCGGTACGGCGAACACACGGGCTTGGCGTTTCAGATTGTCGACGACATCCTCGACGTGGAACAGCCTTCCGAGCAACTCGGCAAGACCGCGGGCAAGGACGCACAGCAAAACAAGATCACGTTCCCGGCCGTGTATGGTCTCGACCGCTCCTATCGGATGGCGGAGCAGGAACGGTGCGAGGCACACGCGGCGCTCGGCCCCTTCGGCGAGCGCGCGCGACGCCTGCATGAAATCGCCGACCTAATCGTCGACCGCAAGGCATGACCGGGCGCGCCAACAAGACGCGGATCGACCAACTGCTGGTGGATCGCGGGCTCGCGGATTCGCGCGAGAAGGCCAAGGCGCTGCTGCTGGCCGGCAGCGTGACCGTGAACGGCCAGCGGGTAGATAAGCCCGGCCACACCGCCGCCGCGGACAGCCGGGTCGAAGTTGCCGCGAAACTGCCGTACGTCAGCCGCGGCGGATGGAAGTTGGAGCGCGCCCTCGATCGCTTCGCGGTGGATGTCTCGGGGAAGACTTGCGTGGACGTCGGCGCATCCACGGGAGGATTCACCGATTGCTTGCTGCAGCGCGGGGCGGCGCGGGTTTACGCGGTCGATGTCGGACGCGGCCAGCTCGATTGGAAGTTGCGCAACGACCCGCGCGTAGTCCTGCGCGAGGGAATCAACGCTCGGTATCTCAAGCCGGAAGATATTGGTGAATCCGCCGACCTTACGGTGACCGACGTCAGCTTCATCTCCGTAACCCTCATCGTGCCGGTGCTCCCTCCAATCCTCAAGCCGAATGGTGCGATGATAATCCTAATCAAACCCCAGTTCGAGGTCGGACGCGAACAGGTTGGAAAGGGCGGGATCGTGCGCGATCCCGGGTTGCACGAAGCGGCGTGCGCGCGCGTGCGTGCGTCCGTTGAGGCGATCGGGTATCGCGCGGAGATCGTCGACAGCCCGATCCTCGGGGCCGAAGGCAACCGTGAATTCCTCCTCTATGCCACCCATTAAAACCGTCGGCATCATTTCGAAGCCCGGCAGCGAGCAGGCCGTGCAACTGGTCCCGCAGCTTCTGGCGTGGCTCGCCGCGCGAGACATTCAGACGCGTTACGACGATCAGACCGGGGCGTACGCGGGACACACGCACGGAATGCCGCGGGAACAGGTGCCCGACGGCACGCAACTGGTCATCGTGCTGGGCGGCGATGGCACTCTTCTATCGGCCGCACGCGCCATCGCCGGCCGTGAGATTGCGATTTTCGCGGTTAATCTCGGCGGTCTCGGCTTTCTCACCGCCATCACCATCGACGAATTGTATCCCGAACTCGAACGAGCGCTCCGGAATGAGCATCGCATCGCCGCCCGGCGCATGCTGGCGTGCCATCTCGTCCGCAACGACAAGGTCATTGCGGAATACCACGCCCTCAACGACGTGGTTCTCACCAAGGCCGCGCTGGCGCGCATGATCGATATGGAAACGCATGTCGACAGTCACTTCGTTTGCACGTACAAAGCCGACGGGCTCATCGTCTGCACTCCCACGGGCTCCACGGCGTACTCGCTTTCCGCGGGCGGCCCGATCATCTTTCCGGCCGTGGACGCGCTCTGCATCACGCCCATCTGCCCGCACACCCTGACCAACCGGCCGGTCCTGGTTCCGGCAACGAGCAACATTCATGTGGTTTCGCTCTCGCACGATGCGACCTTTCTCACCATCGACGGCCAGATCGGCGAGCCAGTGCAATTCGGCGACAAGATCTTCTGTCGCGCGTCGGAACGTTCCGTGCACCTGATCCGCCCGCCCCGGATGCTGTTCTTCGACGTATTGCGGGCCAAGCTCAAGTGGGGAGAACGTTGAAACGCATCTCCCTCACGAGCTGGATTTTTATCGGAATGGCCGCGGGCGCCGCCGTCGGTTTTCTGTGGCCCGGTGTGGGGCGTGAGCTTCAGCCGCTGGCGACCATCTTTCTGCGCCTGATCAAGTCCATCGTCGCGCCGCTGTTGTTCGGCACGCTGGTCTACGGCATCGCGGGGACCGCCGATCTCAAGGCCATGGGCCGGATCGGCTTGAAAGCGATTATCTACTTCGAAATCGTTACCACGATTGCCCTGTTTCTGGGGCTGGGTGCGGTGAACCTGGTTCAACCCGGCGTGGGCGTGACCGCTCCCGCGGCGGCGAAAGGAATTGCGCCGGCGGCGGCCGCGCCGGGACTCGCGCAAATCCTGGAGCATACCTTCCCGGCCAGCATCGTCGACGCGATGGCGAAGAACGAAGTGCTGCAAGTGGTAGTGTTCTGCTTCCTGTTCGGCGCGGCCTGCGCCGCCATCGGCGAAAAGGCGCGGCCCGTGGTGCAGTTCGCCGCTTCGCTCGCCGAAGTGATGTTCCAATACACGCGGTACGTGATGTACTTTGCTCCGTTCGGCGTGGCCGGGGCGATGGCCTACACCGTTTCCACGAACGGCGCGAGCGTGCTGTTCAGTCTCGGGAAACTGGTGGCCACCGCGTTCGCCGCGCAGAGCCTGTTCATCGCGGGCGTGCTGCTCCCTATCGTGGTGCTGACCGGCATCCCGGTAAAGCGCTTCTTCCACGCCGTGCGCGAGCCGTTCATCATCGCGTTCTCGACGGCCTCCAGCGAATCCGCGCTCCCGCTCGCGCTCGAAAATATGGAACGGTTTGGGGTGCCGAAACACATCGTGGCCTTCGTGCTTCCCACCGGGTACACCTTCAATCTGGACGGCACGACTCTGTACCTGTCGCTGTCGTCCGTGTTCATCGCGCAAGTGTTGGGCGTTCACCTGTCGTTCGGGCAGCAACTGCTAATGATGCTCACGCTGATGCTGACAAGCAAGGGAGTCGCCGGAGTGCCGCGGTCGGCGTTTGTCATCCTTGCTGGAACGCTGGCGTCGTTTGGACTGCCGGTGGAGAGCGCCAGCATCATTCTAGGCGTGGATGCCTTGCTGGACATGGCGCGCACGTCGGTGAATGTGCTCGGGAATTGCCTGGCCACGGCGGTCATCGCGCGCTGGGAAGGAGTTCGTTTTCCGGCGGTGGTAGACTCGTAGTAAATCATGGCAGAAGAGAGATTATTCGGATTCGACACCCGCGCATTGCATGCGGGCTACGCGCCCGATGCCACCACACATGCCCGCGCGGTCCCCATTTACCAGACGACGTCGTTCACCTTCGACAGCTCGGACCACGCCGCGAGCTTGTTCGCGCTAAAAGAGTTCGGCAACATCTACACGCGCATCATGAACCCGACGACAGCCGTGCTGGAGGAGCGCGTCGCATCGCTGGAGGGCGGCGTCGCGGCTCTGGCGATGGCGAGCGGGCAGGCGGCCCAGTTCATCGCGATCACGAGTATTCTTCAGGCGGGCGACCATCTGGTGGCGTCCAGCACGCTGTACGGCGGCACGTACACGCAGTTCGACGTCAGCTTCCGCAAGCTGGGCATTGAGGTCACCTTCGTCGAGCCGGACGACCCGGAGAACTTCCGCAAGGCCATCCGTCCGAACACGAAGGCGGTCTACGGCGAGACCATTTCGAACCCTCGCTGCAACGTGCTGGACATCGAAGCAGTTGCGAAGGTGGCGCACGAGGCCGGCCTGCCGCTGATCATCGACAACACTTTCGCCACGCCCTACGTTTGCCGGCCCATCGAATATGGCGCCGACGTCGTCGTCCATTCGCTTACGAAGTTCATGGGGGGCCACGGCAACTCGATCGGCGGCATGATCGTCGATGGCGGAAAATTCGATTGGACCAGTGGGAAGTTTCCGCAACTGTCGGAGCCCTCGGCCGCATATCACGGGATGAAATTCACCGAGACATTCGGTCCCATCGCGTTCATCATCAAAGCGCGGGTGGAAGGTCTGCGCGACATTGGACCGTGCCTCAGCCCGTTCAATTCGTTCCTGTTTCTGCAGGGCATCGAGACTCTCAGCCTGCGGATGGACCGTCATTTGAGCAGCTCGATCGCGGTGGCGAAACATCTCGAGAGCCACCCGTCCGTGACGTGGGTCAATTACGCTTCGCTGCCTTCGAGCAAGTACCATGCGATGGCGCAGAGGTACACGCCGAAAGGCGCGGGCGCGGTGTTTTCCTTCGGCGTGAAGGGCGGATTGGAAGCCGGGTGCAAGTTCGTGAACAGCCTGAAAATGTTCTCGCACTTGGCCAACGTCGGCGACTCCCGCAGCCTGGTGATTCACCCAGCCTCGACGACGCACCAGCAGCTTCCCGCCGCCGATCAGGCCGCGGCCGGGGTTCTGCCGGACATGGTGCGGCTCTCGGTGGGATTGGAAGATCTCGGCGATATCCTGTGGGACCTTGATCTGGCGCTGGCTGCCTCGCAGGCCGCCGAGGCGTAGTCCGCCGACGGGTGAACCATCCGCGGATCTTGATCTCAATTCGCTTTCATCCTGCAGAATGATCCTGCAATGAACCGTGTCCTCATCATCGGAGCCACTGGCAACGTCGGCCGCCAGATTCTCTCTCAATTGCCGGCCACGGGCGCGCAAGTCCGGAGCTGATCGCGGCGCTCAGGAACCATGCGGCCATTGCCGGAACGGCGAGTCCGCTCGGTCAAAAATTAGTATTGACACCAAGAAGCGTGAGTTGCTTGGTTCTTTCAAAAACTCCGGCTCGCGTTGGGACCTGTCGCCCCGTTTGGTCAACGATCACGATTTCCGTTCCCACTCGACCGGCGTCGCCATCCCTTACGGCATCTGCGATCTGCACGCCAATCGAGGCTCGGTCATGGTGGGCCTCTCGCATGAAACATCGGCGTTTGCTGCCCATGCCATCGCGGGCCGGTGGCGCCGAGAGGGATCGGCCCGCTATCCACGCTCCCGGATACTCCTCATTCTGGGCGACACCGGCGGCAGCAACGGCGCCCGTCGCCGCGCCTGGAAGACCGAACTCCAGTCTCAACTGGCCGATTCGCTCGGTCTGACTCTGACCGTCGCCCACTACCTGACTGGCGCCTCCAAATGGGCCGGCGAACCACTCGACAGCTATCAGAAGATTCTGAACTTCATTCGCTCTACTCGGACCCAAACCGGCCTGTCCGTAACCGCTCAACTCGACCCCCGTCATTACCCGACCGGCATCGAACCAACACCTCAACAACTCGAAGCGCTTCACCTCCAGCCGCACGAGGTCCTACCCAAATGGAACTACACGATCTCACCCAATCTGTGAAGTTGTTTTTGCGCCAGCCCTATGGACGCGGAGGAAAACCAAAAGCAGGTTTCCCACTTTCCCGCTTGTTGTTCGTGCCTGTCAGAAACCTCCCGCCTTCAGGCCCATGCTCCGATTAGAATATGCTTGCTCTTCGCCAGACTGGTGTGACAGTCCAGCGCAAGAGTTCTAAAGCCGTCCAGACTGGGGAGCCACGGAAATGGGTGCGTCAGGACTCTGGAAACAGCCGATCTGAGCGGATCCGCTCAAAACCCGTCCCAAACATAAGCCGCGAACCGCCGCCGGTCCTCGAACCCCACCCGCCGGTACAGCGCGATGGCATTGTCATTCGCGCTCGTCACCGTCAGACTCACGCTCCGGCACCCGGCCTCCGCCAGCGCGACCATCGACCGCCTCAGTAGCTCGTAACCCACGCCCGTGCCCGCAACCTCCGGCGTCACGCAGATCTGCGTGATGTGTCCCACGTCCTGCCGCACCAGACTGCTCAGGCAGATCCCGCAAGCTTGTCCCGTCCCTGCGTCCGTCGCCACGAATGATGCCGGATGGAAGAAACTCCCGCATCCCGGGTACTGCACGATGTTCAGCAGGAACCGCCGCGCCCCGCCGACCGAGCGGTATTGATCGTTGATCTGGCTGTCGATGTGCCCTTCGTAAGCCAGCGCGATCACACCCGCCGCGTCCTCCTGCCGCCGTTCCGACCAGACCTCGAACAGCGTCCGCTGCTTCGGAGTCCGGGCCGACAAGTCCCGCGCCGGCTCGAGCGGCGCGTGCATGAATAAACGCGGAAACGCCTGCAAGCGATGCTCGCGCGGCATCGGACGGCTCATCCCCGGTCCGAGCATCATCAACTGCGATTCGATCCGCCGCACAAACGGCATCGACATCAGCGCATCCACCACGGACCCGAGCAGCAGATTCTCGTTCTCCACCGTCCGGAACTTCTCCCGGACGTAGAGGTCGCCGATCAATCCCTTTCGCTCCTCGCATACGAAATACGAATAGCCAACCGGTTCATCCCCGCTCATTAAGGCGAAACCCGTGAGCGCCTGCATGTGAACGAACCGCCGCACCAGATCGGCGGACGCGCGAAAGTCCCAGTCGAGATCCCGCTGCCACGCCGCCAGCTCCTCGTCGAGAAGCGGCGCGAGCTCGCCGGAGCGCAATTCCCTCAGGTCCCGGACCCGGGGCACGATCGTATCCAGCGCGGCGGCCATGTACGCGAATTATACGGCGGTTGAGACCGGCGCGGGCGCTCCCGCCTTTAACATCGAGCCGATACCGCGCGCGGCCTGCCGCAGACGGTGCTCGTTTTCGATCAGGCTGAACCGCACGTATCCTTCGCCCATCGGGCCGAAGCCGATGCCCGGCGACACCGCCACCAGCGCCTTGCTCATCATCAGCTTCGCGAATTCGAGCGACCCCATCGCCCGGAAGGGCTCCGGGATCGGGGCCCACAGGAACATCGTCCCGCGCGGCGGCTCGACCTTCCACTCCGCGCGCTCCAGCGCCGACACCAGGACGTCGCGGCGTCGCTGATACGTGGCGCGAATCTGTTCGGTATCCCCGGCGCATTCCCGCAGGGCGATGATCGAGGCAATCTGAATCGGCTGGAAAATCCCGTAGTCGAGGTAGCTCTTGATGCGCGCCAGAGCCGCGATCATCTTGCGGTTTCCCAGACAAAACCCGGCCCTCCAGCCCGCCATGTTGAAGCTCTTGGACATCGAGTAGATCTCGACGGCGTGGTCCTTCGCGCCCGGCACCTGCAGGATGCTCGGCGGTTTGTAGCCGTCGAAGCCGAGATCGGCATACGCGAAATCGTGAATGATCAGCGTTCCATGCTGGCGCGCGAGCCGCACGATCTCCTCGAAGAACGGCAGGTCCACGCATTGCGTGGTGGGATTGTGCGGGAACGAGATAAGAATTACTTTCGGCTTCGATCCGGGCGAGCGGTACACGTCCTCCAGGGCGTTCAGAAACGAGGTGGGGTCTTTCATGGGCAGGAGGCAGGCGTGCCCTTCGGCCATCAGCACTCCGTACTGATGAATCGGGTAGCAGGGGTTCGGCGATGCGACCACATCACCGGGTCCAAGAATGGCGAACAGCAGGTGAGCGAGCGCATCCTTCGCGCCGATGGCGACAATCGCTTCGGATTCCGGATCCAGCTCGACATCGTAATACTCGCGATAGCGGCGCACGATTTCCTCGCGCAATTTAGGAATCCCGCGCGACATCGAATAGCGGTGATTGCGCGGGTTTGTGGCAGCCTCGATCAGCTTGTTTACCACCCGTCCGGGCGTAGGTCCGTCCGGGTTTCCCATCCCCAGGTCCACCACATCCTGCTTCTCCGCCCGTGCCTTTGCCTTCATCTCGTTGATGACGGCAAAGACATAAGGGGGAAGCTTCCCGATGCGGTAGAACTGCTCCGTTTCCAGCGGCATGACATCATTGTACTGGGCAACGCCGGGGCGCATCTGGGAAGATGAAATTTGCGCTCTCCATTGATTCCGATCTTTCTGATCGTAGTCGTCGACGTCCTGGCCCTCACCATCATGCTGCCGTTGCTGCCGTTCTACGCGGAACGGCTCGGCGCGACTCCCACGGCCGTCGGCGCGCTCATCGCCACCTACGCGCTGTGCCAGCTCGTCGCCGGTCCAGCGCTCGGAAGCTTGTCGGATCACATCGGCCGCCGGCCCGTGCTTCTCGCCAGCCAGGCCGGCACCTTCATCGGGCTGCTGATCCTGGCCTGGGCGCCGTTTCTCTGGGTGGTCTTTCTTTCGCGCGCCATCGACGGGCTCACGGCCGGGAACCTCTCCATCGCCCAGGCGTACATCGCCGACGTGAGCAAACCCGAGGAGCGCGCCCGGTCCTTCGCGTTTATCGGAATCGCCTTCGGGATCGGGTTTCTCATCGGGCCGGCGATTTCGGGCTTCCTGTCGCAGTTCGGCTATGTGTGGCCCGTCCTGGCCGCGGCCGCGCTCTCGGCCTTGAGCATCTGCGCCACGTACTTTCTTCTGCCGGAGTCTCCACCCGTCCACGCGGACGGGGCTGGCGGGCGCAGACTCTCGATTCTCGAATGGAGCCGCTACGCCCGCTATTTTCGCAATCCCTCGCTGAGCCCGCTGCTCTGGAAATTTTTCGTCTTTGTGTTCTCTTTCGGGTTTTTCACTGCAGGATTCGCGCTGTTCGCCGAGCGGCGGTACCAGTTCGGCCCTAAGGAAGTCGGATACATCTTCGCCTACACGGGACTCCTGGGCGGCATTGTCCAGGGCGTGATGGGCTTGCTGGTCCGCCGCGTCGGCGAGCGCCGGTTGCTCGCCGCGGGATTCATCGGGTCGGTCGTCGGGTATGCCGCGCTGGCGTTCGCGTTCACGGTCCCCCAACTGATTTTCGTGACGACGATCTCCGTTCTTGGCGGCGTAATCCGGCCGGTCGTAACCAGCCTCATCACTCAGCGCGCGGAGCGCCACGAGCAGGGAGTGGTGCTGGGACTGACGCAATCGCTGGCCTCGGTGGCGCAGATTGTCGCGCCGTTAATCGCCGGCGCCTTCATTCAGAAAGGCTGGCTCGCGGCGTGGGCGCTGGCCATCGCGGCCGTGGCGCTCGTGGGGGTCGTGATCCGGACGCCGGCCGCCGCCGATCTGTAATGTCCTGCATCATAAGAACCCCGCAAGGGACTTCCGGTTTGGTTGTGGGTTCTGATCGGATTATTCGGCCTGATCTTTCTCGCGGTCGCGACCGTCGCCGTCGGCGGCTACTACTTCGTGCGGCAGTTAGCGCAGAACCCGCGCGCCATGATGCAGAAATTCGTTGAGCACGACCCGAACATCGAAATCGTCTCGGACGACGGCACCGGCGCGATCACGCTCCGCAACAAGCGGAAGAACAAGACCTTCACCATCAACTACGACGGCGCCCGGAAGGGGAATATCCGAATCGAAGGCGAGAACGGAGAGAAGTTCACGATAAAAACGGACGGGCGCGGGATCGAGGTGACCGATAAGAACGGCTCCGCGAGTATCGGGCCCGGTTCCGGGCGAGTGCCCGCATAAGCGCCGGCCTATCCGGCTTCATCGCCCGAGGGCACGGCGTCCGCCATCCGCGATGGCGAGGAGTCCGGCGCATTCCACTTCACGAGCAACGATGATTCCGAGAAGGTAGCGAAGTACTACGAAGACACGCTCAAAGAGGCGGGATACGCGGTGTACGATAACCCCGGCGACATGGACGCTGTGCGTTACTCGGAGAAGAAGTAACCTCGCAATCGGTCCCGCATCTTTGGCGTAGAGCCCGTCTTTAGCATTGTGAGAGGCTGTGGCCGGGGCGAGTGGATTCGAACCGCCGACCTCCTGGTCCTGAACCATGGATAAACGACGAGTCAGCAACTTAATGAAACGGGATCAGCGCTGCGATGCAGGGGAGTGGGCACGATAATGGGCACATCGAAGAACGGCTATCGGCGCATCCCGCATGGAAGTCCTACGCGCTTGACGCCTTCGCTTCTCCTTCGACGTACTCAGACCAACTGAGGAACCGGTCCTCGTAGTAAGTCCCTGCTGCTATGCCGGCGTCGCTGAGAGCCGTTTTTAGATCATCCGCTGACCCCGTCAACTTCCAAAGTCGCCAAAATGCTTTGGAACGATGGTAATCTACCTCCGCAGAATATCGGGCATCGGTGTGGTGGACCGCCTTCCCGTATGAGACGATCGCGTCCTGAAGTTGAGCCTTGGCCTCTTCATCGCGGTTGCTGTCCATCAGATAGGCGGCGTACTCCCGCTGTGCATATCCCAGCCGCGACCAACCCGAATGATAGTTCGGCCGGTCCTGCAACCCCAGCTTAAAGAAGTCGATTGCGGGTTCGTACCTCTTCTCGCGAAGAGCCTCAATCGCTTGGTCACGGTCTAGTATTGGCTGTGCCCGCGGGGAAGTCACTTGGATGGGGGCTTGCCCAGTGTCTACCGGCAGCGGTTCCTCTGCCGAAGCGTACTCGGCCTCCATCGAAGGTATGTCTCGAATCCGAGCAATCGCGGCAGATGCAAGCGTTATCGCGGCGCACTCGGGAACGTGGATCAACCGCCAAACAAGTTCATAGGCGTCCGCGCCAGAGTCACGCCGTACTCGATAGACGTGGGCCGCCGCATGAATTGAAGGCCAGAGCATCTGTTGCCGAAGCGCCCGATACAACTGTGGCTCTTGACTCATACCGAACCAGCGGATAACACATCGGGCCAGGCTGACCGGCGTGGACGCCGGCGGTATACTCCAGAAAGGAGACCAACCCCGTGGCGGGCCTGACTGTCGGCGATACGATCTTCGAAAACCGCGAGGCGATCGTCCGCATTGCCGCCAAACACGGCGCCACCCAGGTGAGGTTGATCGGATCGGTCGCGCGCGGTCAAGATAGCCCTGACAGCGATGTGGATCTGCTCGTGACCTGGAGCGAGGGAACCAGCCTCCTCGACCAGGCGGCTATGACGCTGGAGCTCGAAAGCCTGCTCTGCCGGAAGGTCGACATCGCCAGTGATGGATGGGTGAAACCTTCGATCCGGGAATCGGTCTACCGCGACGCGATCGCTATATGAGGAGTGATGCGGATCGCGTGAGTGGCATCTTAGAGGCAATCGCGAAGATTAGAATTAGAGACCGGGTCACCGGCAGCGTAGAAACCTTTCAGGATGACGAGATGCTTCAGGTCTAAGCGGTCCATCACCTGCAGGTCATTGGAGAGGCCGCCCGCAGCGTGTCGCAATCCCCCAAGGACCGCCATCCCGAGGTGCCATGGCCGCAGATCGTTGCCCTACGGAACATCCTCGTGCACGAGTATTTCGGGCTCAATATGCACCAAGTCTGGACCATGACCCAGAAAGACCTTCCAAACCTGGACGAGCAGATTCAAAAAATCAATTTAGATTTTGGGTACAGCGTCTGAGAATCGCGCGCCCGCGGGCGGCGTCACTTCCACCGCGCGGGCCAGTTTCATCCCCGGATTGGCCATCAACTCGGTAAGCACGCCATCGGAAACCGGCTGGTCCGTTTCAATCACCGACATCGCTTCGAGCGGGCGGCCCGCGGCCGACGCGGTGTCCTCGCGCCCCAACGAGAAATTCGCGATGTTCACGCCGTTCCTGCCCAGTACCGTGCCGATGAACCCGATCACCCCCGGCACATCGTAGTTCTTGCAGTAAATCAGGTTGCCGCTAAGCGGCGCCTCGCAGCGAATCCCATCCACCTGAAGCACATGGGGCTTATCGAGCACCACCGCGCCCTCGACAGTCGTCGTCCCCTTGCCGGTCTCGATCACGACCCGCACCATGCTGGAATGCTCGGCGCGGCGCTCGTGCTGTTCCGTTACGTCCAGGTGCCGGTCCCCCGCGATCTGCATCGAGTTGATGCTGTTCACGCGCCCGCCCAGCGAGCGGCTCAACACGCCGGCCAGGGCCGCGTTGCGCAGCAGCGCGGTGTTCTGTTTCGCGATCGCGCCTGAATACACAACACGGATCGCGCTGGGATTCCCCGTCGCAATGAAAGCCGCGAACCGGCCCAGCCGCTCGGCGAGCGTGGCGTACGGCCCGATGGCCTTGTACTGCTCCGGCGTCATCGCCGGCATGTTCACCGCGTTGATCGCGACGCCGTTTTGCAGGTATTCCACCAGTTGCTCGGCGATGCGGACGCCGACGATCTCCTGCGCTTCCTCGGTCGATCCGCCGATGTGCGGAGTCGCGACCAGAGTGTCGAACGCAAGCAGCGCATCGCCGGCCGCCGGTGGTTCCACTTCGAACACGTCCAGCGCCGCGCCGCCGATCTTGCCGGACTGGAACGCACGCGCGAGGGCCGCGCCGTCCAGCAGTTCGCCGCGCGCGCAGTTCACCACGCGCACGCCCGTCTTCATCTGCGCGAACGCCGCGTCGCTCAGCATGCCCCGCGTCTCCGGCGTCAGCGCGACATGCAGCGTGATGTAATCGCTTTGCGCGTAGAGCGCCGCCAAGTCCACCAGCTCGACGCCCAGGTCCGCGGCCGATTGCGCGTTCACGTAAGGATCCGACGCGACAATGCGCATCTCGAACGGTTTCGCCCGGCGCACCACTTCGCGGCCGATCCATCCCAGTCCGACGACCCCCAGCGTTTTCCCGCGCAGCTCGTGGCCGAGGAACTTCTTCTTCTCCCACTTGCCGGACTTCGTGGACGCGCTCGCCTGCGGAATCGAGCGCGCCATCGCCAGCATCAGCGCCAGCGTGTGCTCGGCTACCGAAACGGAATTGCCGCCCGGCGTGTTCATCACCACCACGCCCGCGGCGGTCGCCGCCGGGAGATCGACGTTGTCCACGCCGACGCCCGCGCGTCCGATCACGCGCAGCTTCGGCGCCTTCGCCAGTACATCCGCGT
This sequence comes from Acidobacteriota bacterium, assembly GCA_025353165.1. Lineage (GTDB taxonomy): Bacteria > Acidobacteriota > Terriglobia > Bryobacterales > Bryobacteraceae > TMP-7. The sequence continues at coordinate 15,100 of JANXRE010000134.1, forward strand.
TCACCTTGACCGCGCTGCGCACCAGCAGCGCTTCGCAGTCGGCGAGGTGAGCCGCGTACTCTTTCGGATTCGAAATGACGACATCCCAGCCGGGCTGCGATTGCAGCAACGTTATGCCGGCGGGAGCCAGCGGTTCCGCAACCAGAATTTTCATGTGAGTCTAAGCGTGTACCGCTTCCTTAGCGACAGCCGCGTCCGCGTAAACGCGCTGAACGGCCGCGACACCCTTGCCGAACTCCACGGGGTAACCCTGCGCGTGCAGGATGATTTCGAGTTCCGCCATCATTGCGAACAGGTCTGGGAAATCGAAATAGCCTAGGTGCGCAATGCGGAAAATCTGCCCCTTCATCGACCCTTGCCCGTTGGCGATCACGGAGGCGAAACGGCTGTGGTATTCTTTCACGATCGCGCTCGAGTCCATGCCCTTCGGGGCGCGAACGGCAGTCACCGAACCCGCCGGATGTTTGGCGAAGAGCTCGAGGCCTAGCGTTAGCACGCCCGCGCGCGTCGCCTTCGCCAGCATCTGCGCGTTCGCAATGAGCTTGTCCATGCCGATCGACTTGATGTACTTAAGCGCCTCGGCGAGAGCGATGATGAGCGATGTGTTCGGCGTCCAGCTCGATTCGCCGCCGGCCGCGCTCTTCTTCTCTTTTTTCAGATTGAAGTAATAGCGCGGCAGCTTCGCCGTTTCGGAGAAGGCCCACGCCTTGGGGCTGAGCGAAATGAACGCGAGGCCCGGCGGAATCATGAACGCCTTCTGCGATCCGCCGATGACCACGTCGAGACCCCAGCCGTCGATATCGAGCGGCTGTGTTCCAAGCCCGGTGATCGCATCGATGACGAAAATCGCGTCCGTCTTCTTCACGATCGAGGCCATCGCTTGAATGTCATGCGCCGCGCCGGTCGACGTTTCCGAAGCCTGCACGAAAACGCCGCGGGCATTCGGATTCTCTCGGAGGGCCTGTTCCACGCGCTCCGGAGCGATCGACTCGCCATACTCGGCGGAGAGTACAACGGCGTCGAGGCCATGCGCCTTCACGATCTCGACCCAGCGCTCGCCGAATTTTCCGGCGCAGCAGACCACTACTTTGTCGCAGGGCGAGAACAGGTTGGATACGGAAGCTTCCATCGCGCCGGTGCCGGAAGCGACGAGAATGAGAGCATCGTTCGATGTGCCCATCACTTCCTTGAGGTCGGCAAGAACCGTGCGATAAATATTGCGAAACTCTTCGGTCCGGTGGTGAATATCCGAGCCCATCATGGCGTGCAGCGCTTTGGGGAGCAGCGGAGTCGGGCCGGGTGTTAATAGCCTGGTTTTACGAATGTACATAATGTAGTACGCCTGTTTGAACTAGAATAACAAACGTCATGCCATTGCTCGATCGGATTCAGGCCGAAATGGTGGCCGCCATGAAGGCCCGGGACGAGGCGCGTCTCAGCGCGGTGCGAATGATCAAGGCCGCGTTGAAGAAGCACGAGATCGACGCGATGAAGCCGCTCGACGAAGCCAACGAGATGCAGGTGCTCAACACGCTGGCGAAACAGCGCCGCGATTCGATCGAGATGTTTCAAAAAGGCAACCGTCCCGAGCTCGCCGCGAAAGAAACCGCCGAACTGCACATCGTCGAAAGTTTCTTGCCGGCCGCGCCGAGCGAAGAGGAAGTCAACGCGGCGGTCGAAGCCGCCGTCGCCGAAACCGGCGCGACCTCCGCCAAGGAAATGGGCAAGGTCATCGCAGCCGCAAAGGCGAAGCTCGCGGGCAAGCGCGTGGACGGGAAATCGCTCAGCGACAAGGTGCGGGCGAGGCTTGGCTAATGGCTTTATTCGGTACAACAAAAAACTCAAAAAAAGGTGATCTATGAGCACTCCCCACCGGCCCTTCGTGCCGCCGGACTTGAAGATGAGCGAGTTCACGGTTCGAGCCGTCGTCCTCGGACTTGTAATGACCGTCATTCTGGGCGCGGCAAATGCCTACCTCGGATTGCGGGCTGGCATGACGATCGCCGCCACCTACCCGGCAGCAGTGATCAGCATGGCCGTGCTACGGCTGCTGAAGGGCTCGATTCTGGAAGAGAACATCGCGCGAACGGTCGGCTCGATCGGTGAATCGGTCGCGGCCGGCGCGATCTTCACCATTCCCGCGTTCGTGATTTCAAAAGCGTGGCCGTCGTTCGATTTCGGCACCGCGTACTGGAAATCCACGGTGCTCATGCTGCTGGGCGGCGGCCTCGGTATTTTGTTTGTGACGCTGCTGCGCCGCGTGATGGTGGAAGATCCCGACCTGCCGTTCCCCGAGTCGGTGGCGGCCAGCGAGATTCACAAGGCAGGGCAACGGGGCGCCGATGCCGCGAAACTTCTGTTCATCAACATGGGCCTGGGCTCCGTGATCTACCTGCTCGGCGAAATGAAGCTGTTCTCGGCCAGCAACGCTTTCCTGGTTCCGATCGGACAGTTGGGCAAGAGTTTTGTGCGGCTCGGCGGACCTGTGACCACGCCGGTCCCGGTGGGCGCGATGTCGCAGTTCTCGGCTCCCGCGATCAGCCCCGCGTACATCGGCGTGGGCTACATCATCGGACCGCGGCTTGCCGCGTTGAACTTTTCAGGCGGCGTCGTCGCGTGGGGACTGCTGGTTCCACTGCTGATCTATTTCCTCGGGCCGCAGCTCGCGGGACAGGTCGCTCCCAACGCGGATGGGTCGCTGCCCTGGGCCGCGCTGGCCACCCGGGTGTGGTTCGCCATCGTGCGCCCGATCGCCGTCGGCGGGATGCTGGTGGGGGCGTGCTATACGCTGTTCCGCATGCGCACGAGCCTCGCGCTTGGAATGAAGCGCGCGGTCGCGGATTTGAAGAAAGCCGGCGGAACCGGAGAGGCGACCAATCGCACCGAAATCGATCTGAACGCGAAAGTCGTGTTTGGCGGACTCGGCGCCGTGCTGGTGTGCATGATCGTGCTGTATTACTACTTCACGGGCACGCTGCCCGGCGCGTTGACAGCCGCGATTGTGATGATGATTTTGGGATTCTTCTTTGCGGCGGTCTCGGGCAACCTGGTCGGCATGATCGGTTCTTCGAACAACCCGATTTCGGGACTTACGCTCGCGACGGTGATCATCGCGGCGCTGCTGATGGTGGCCATCGGCGTCAAGGGAATTACGGGCGTGGCGGCGGTGCTCGGCGTGGCCGCGGTGGTTTGCGTTTCGTCCGCGGTGTCGGGCGAGATGTTGCAGGATCTGAAGGTCGGGCACATCCTCGGAGGAACGCCGCGCAGCATGCAGCTTGGCGATTTTCTCGGCGTGTTCGTGGCCAGCATCGCGCTGTACTTCCCGCTGCTCCTGTTGCACCAGGGCAACATCAATGAGGGCGGCATAGGGTTCGGCGATCCCAAGTTGTCCGCGCCACAGGCCGGGCTGATGGCTTCGCTGTCGCAAGGAATCGTCGGCGGCGAGATGGCCTGGCCGCTGGTGATCGTCGGCATCATGATGGGCCTCGCGCTGATCATGGTGCAGGTGAAAAGCCCGATGTTGTTCTCGGTCGGAATGTACCTGCCGCTGGAAACGACCTTCGCGATTTTTATCGGCGGCGTGTTCCGCTGGATCACCGATTCGATTCGCGACCGCCAGGATTTCAACGACGCGCAGAAGGCCCGTATTGAGAATGCCGGGGTACTGACCGCCTCGGGCCTGATCGCCGGGGAAGCTCTGATGGGGCTAGTGAAGGCGGGATTCAGTTTCGCCGGGAAACCGCTGCCGGAGATCTTCCAGACGCCGCCGTGGTTCATGGCCGTGCTGGCTTTTCTGGTGCTCGCGGTGATTGTGATTCGCACGCCGCTGAGCAGGGCGGGGAGTCCCGACGAGCCCGCGCCTCCGGTCGCGATTATGTAGGCCAAACGGAAATCCTGAAATAGTCGTTGAGGAAATGCTCGAGTGATAGATGGAGGAGTCCGCCAGCGGATCAAACTTAACGGTCAATTCCGCTTGGGAAAGGCATCGTCCTATTTCACAAGAGGAGATCAATGACATGCCCAAAAGACGCCCATAACAAGGCAGCCGAACATCACGAGCACGCCGCGAAAGCTCACGAAGCTTCGCAAGCGGCTCACAATAAATCGCACGAGCAGAAATAAGTCCTCGCTGTTGCCGAGGTGAATCGGCCATAGAGGCCCGCGTTGCATGGTAAAATGCGGAAGTAGCTTTACTTTCAATTCTTTACCCGTGGACCTCGCAGCCATTATCGATCACACTATCCTTAAGCCGGAATCGACGGCCGCGGACGTGCAGCGAGTGTGCAAGGAGGCCGGCGCGCACCTTTTCGCGAGCGTGTGCGTGAATCCTTGCTGGGTCGCGCTGGCCGCTTTTGAACTGCGTGGGACGACGGTCAAAGTCTGCACTGTTGTCGGGTTTCCGCTGGGCGCGAACACCACTGAAACGAAGATCGCCGAGACCGCCTCGGCGATCCGCGCAGGCGCCCTGGAAATCGACATGGTCATGAATATCGGGGCGATGCGATCGGGCGACGAGGTCACGGTCCGGAACGATATACGCGGGGTGGTCGAGGTTGCGCACCGGAACGGCGCGCTGGTGAAAGTGATCCTCGAGACTGCTCTGCTCACCGACGATCAGAAGGTCGCCGCTTGCCACATCGCACAACAAGCCGGAGCGGATTTCGTGAAGACATCCACGGGATTCGGGCCCGGGGGCGCAACCGCCGCCGACATACGTCTGATGCGCGACGCGGTCGGCGCCGGCATGGGGGTGAAAGCATCGGGCGGAATTCGCACCCTTGAAGATCTGCGCAACATGGTGGCCGCGGGCGCGTCGCGCATCGGCTGCAGCGCCAGCGTAGCGATTGTCAAGGCAGCGACAGCCTGACAATGCCTCCCGTTCGAAAAGCTGCTGTCCGGTTCAAGGAGCGAGCGGAGCTGCTCGATTTCCTGCTGAGCGTGGCCGACGCCACCTCGGAGACGCTGGATCTGGACCGCCTGCTGGCGAGCGTCACATCCATCGTGAAGGACGTGGTCGCGTCCGATCTGCTCGCGATTCTCCTATACAGCGACAAGGAAAAGGGACTGCGCATCCGGTACTCCATCGGCCACCGGCAGGAAGTCGTGAAGAACCTGGTAGTGCGGCTCGGCGAAGGAATCACCGGCGCGGCGGCGGCGAGTCGGCTGCCCGTCGTGGTGGACGATGTGCGGAGCGATCCGCGATACCTGAACGCGCTTGACGCGGTGCGCAGTGAGCTGGCGGTGCCGATGATCGCGCGGGGGAAACTGGTTGGTGTCATCGACGTTCAATCGATCCGTCCGGCCGCGTACAGCGAGCACGATCGTGCACTGTTGCGGCTGATCGCCAGCCGCGTCGCGGTGTCCATCGACAACGCGCGGCTGTACCGGCGCGTGGACCGGCAGAACCGCACGCTCCGCGCCCTGGCGCACGTTTCGCAGGAGTTCAGCTCGATCCTGAATATCGACGAATTGCTGAGTAAAATCGCGAAAATCGTCCGCAACCTGATCGCCTACGACGCGTTCAGCATCATGCTGCTGGACGCCGAGAAGAAAATGCTGAAGCACCGGTTCAGCGTGCGTTACGACCAGCGTGTGGACATGGACAACATCCCGCTGGGCAAGGGTATCACCGGCGCGGCCGCCGAATCGCGCGAGGTGATTCGCGTCAACGATACGCTGGCCGACCCGCGCTACATCGCATCGCATCCGGAGATCCGCAGCGAAGTTGCCATTCCGCTGATGGTGCAGGACCGAGTGGTGGGGATCATGGACCTGGAGAGCGAGCGCATGGGCTATTTCACCGACGAGCACGTGCGGACGCTCGCACTGCTGGCGCCGCAGATCGCGAGTTCGGTGGAGAACGCGCGCCTGTACGAGGAAATCAACCAGCGCGAGCAGAGGATGGAGGCGGACATGAAGGCCGCCCGGAAATTGCAGTCGGTGCTGCTGCCGCGGAAGGCCCCGGAGATCGCGGGATTGGACATCGCCATCCGGGCGCGCGCGGCTCGCGACGTCACCGGCGACGTGTACGACTTCTTCGAGCACGGCGACGATTATGCGGTGCTTGCTTTCGGCGACGTCAGCGGAAAGGGCGCGGCGGCGGCGCTCTACGGCGCGCTGGTCAGCGGCCTACTGCGAACTCTCGCGCCGCGCCGGCGCGGACCAGCTTTGCTGCTGCGCGCGATGAACGAGGCGTTGATGGAGCGCCGCGTGGACGCGCAGTACGCGACGCTGATGGTGCTCCTGTGGGACAGCAAGACGCGCCGGATGACCATGGCCAACGCCGGGAGCGAGCCGCCGCTGATTTTCCGCAAAAGCGAGATTATCAAGCCGCGCATCGAAGGCGTTCCCATTGGACTGCTGGACGATCGCGAGTACGAGGAGTTCGTTTTTCAGGCGAAGGCGGGCGACGTGGTGCTGCTGTACTCGGACGGCGTCGAGGACCAGTTGAACGAGGCTGAGCATGAGTTCGGCCGCGACCGCATCGCGGCGATTCTGGCGGCGCACGGCCGCGCGGCAGTGGACATCATCGCCACGACGATTCTCCATGAAGTGGACACCTTCAAGAATGGCATGCCCAATACGGACGACCAGTCGATTATCGTGATGAGGGTGCGGTAGATGGAGTTTCAGTACCGCGGGAACGAGTTGTATTGCGAAGGCGTGAACCTGTCCGACGTCGCGGGGCGTGCGGGCACTCCCTGTTACGTGTACTCGTGGGCGATGATCGAGAAGCGCTACCGCGCCTACGATGCGGCGTTCGGCGACCTTCCGCACACGGTCTGCTATGCGGTAAAGGCCAACTCGAATTTATCGCTGCTGCGATTGCTCGCGGGGCTCGGCGCGGGCTTCGATATCGTGTCGGGCGGCGAGTTGTTCCGCGTGCTGAAAGCGGGAGGCGACCCGGCAAAGGTTGTGTTCTCGGGTGTAGGCAAGACGGCGGTGGAGATCGAGTATGCGCTCGATAGCGGCATCTTCAGCTTCAATTGCGAATCGGAGGCGGAGCTTGCGCTGATCGATGAACTCGCGGGGCGGCGCGGCGTGCAGGCCCGCATCGCGGTGCGGGTGAATCCCGACGTGGATGCGTTCACGCATCCGTACATCTCGACGGGACTGCGCGAACACAAGTTCGGCGTGGATATTTCCGAGGTCGAGGGAGTTTACGCGCGCGCGCTGGGTTTGAAGAACCTGCTGCTGGACAGCGTGAGCTGCCACATCGGCTCGCAACTGCTGGATGCGTCGCCGCTGTTCGAGGCGATTGAGAAGATGCGGGCGCTGGTGGGCCGGCTGCGCGCTGGCGGCGCGCCGATCCGGCACCTGGATCTTGGCGGCGGGCTCGGCGTTCCGTACCGGTGCGGCGACGAAGCTCCCGTGATCGCGGATTATGGCGGCCGGGTGCGGGCAATGCTGGCGGCCCAGGATCTCCACGTGATGATCGAGCCGGGGCGGTCGATTACGGGCGAGGCGGGAGCGCTGCTGTCGCGCGTGTTGTACCGGAAGCGGAACGGTGAGAAGGAATTCGTCATCGTGGACGCTGCGATGAACGACCTGCTGCGGCCGGTGCTCTATCACGCGCACCACGAGATCATCCCGCTAACGAAGAACGGCCGGCCGGATATCACGGCGGACGTGGTGGGGCCAGTTTGCGAGTCCTCCGATTTCTTTGCACGAGACCGTGTGATGGCGGATGTGCAGCCGGGCGAAGCGGTTGCGGTGTGTACGGCCGGGGCTTACGGATTCGTGCTGTCGTCCAATTACAATTCGCGGCCGCGCACGCCGGAGGTGCTGGTGGAAGGCGAAGCGTGGCGCGTGATCCGCAAGCGCGAGACGCACGAGGACCTGATTCGCGGAGAGTAGGCGCTGGCGCAATTCGCCGGGTTGTCTTGGTGGGCAAATGCTGGCAGGTTCGATCAAACGGGTCGAATACTTACCAGGGTCTAAAGGGATCCGCCTCTCCGTAACCATATGGCCGGCATTCGACAGCTCCAGTTTTCGCAACACCATCCGAACCGCGTTCACAGCCAATTCGCGATGCGGAGTCGGGCCCACTCTAACGGAATCGAGGTAAGCATCTCTGCGCGTATCCAAACCGAAGCCGAAAAAGAGGACGAGCCTGGAGGTTCCTTGTAGGAAGTCCAGTTCTGAGATCATCTTTGGTCTGGATATAAGACGCCGCTCGCGCTCCTCCGAGAAGGAACTGTCCTTGAGCATGATCGCCAGTCGCATTACAGAGGCTACACATCCACCTTGTTCGGTGAGTCCCCATTCTGTGGAAGTGGACATCCTTTCCTGGAACTCGTTGATCAGCCGGTCTACAGCTTTCGGCTAATCCGCGGGAGTGTAGTAGCACGGCGCCAAGTAGAACCCCTGGGGGTGGGTGGCTTCTCGAAGGTACTCCGCATTCCAAGTACGAATCCTCCCGAGTTGCCGGCGTATGCGCGCCACTGGCTCAGCAGATCACCCTCGGAAGACAGCGATACCACGCAGATGCTCGAAAATGGTGAGCGCGCTTCGGCGATCGCAGGTAGATTGGCCGCCTCCTGTTTGCAGATTGCCTCTTTGCTCTCCGCCCGTGACGCGTCGGCGTTAAGGTGCAGACCGTAAGCGTGTCGCCGCGCGGCGGGGCTGGGCCGAACTGGAGCAGATCCTGGGAGAATAAGGCATGGCGAAAATCACCGCGGTGGAGACGATCTACTTGCAACCGCGGATTCGTGTGCATGCCGGGCCGATCCAGTGGCTCTGGGTGCGGATTCATACGGATGATGGATTAACGGGGCTCGGCGAAACTTATCCGTGGCCGGAAGCGGAAGCGGCGATCGTGCTGAAGCGGCTCGCGCCGGTGCTGATCGGGCGCGATCCCTCAACGATCGACAAGCTGTGGGCGGACATGTTCCAGGCCGTGAGTTTCAGCGGCTGGGCGGGCGCGGAGATGCGGGCCATCAGCGCGGTGGACATCGCGCTTTGGGACCTGGCCGGCAAGGCGGCGGGATGGCCGGTGTACAAGCTGTTAGGCGGCGCGTCGCGTGATCGCATACGAATTTACAATACTTGCTACGACAACATCGACTTCCTCACGGAACCGGTGCGACTGGCGCGGTCGCTGCTGGACCAGGGCATCCGGGCGATGAAGATCTGGCCGTTCGACGAGATCGCGAAGGAGACCGGCGGGCAATATATCACTCCCCCGCAGATCGTCGCGGGGGCCGAACCGCTGCGCAAGATCCGGGACGAGTTCGGGGACAACATCGAAGTCGCGATGGAGTTTCACGGTTATTGGAACCTGCCTTCCGCGATTCGAATCGCACAGGAGCTGGAAGAGTTGCGTCCGATGTGGCTGGAGGAGATGCTGCCGCAGGACAATCTGGACGCCTACGATGAACTGGCGTCGGCGACCAGTCTGCCGCTGTGCGTGAGCGAGCGGTTGATGACTCGTTGGGGGTTTCGGGAGCTGCTGGCCAACGGCGCGGCGCAGATCGTGATGCCGGACGTGGCTTGGTGCGGCGGGCTGTCGGAGGCGAAGAAGATCGCGGCGGCGGCGGAGACGGCATACCGCCCGATCGCGCCGCACAACTGCGGGGGTCCGGTGCTGCACGCGGCGTCGCTGCATCTGGCGGCGAATGTCACGAACTTGTTTATCCTTGAGACGGTGCGGCGGCACTACGGCGGGGATTACGGCGGGCTTGTGACGCGGACTTACGGGGATCTTACCGCGGGATGGATGCCGTTGCCGGAGGGGCCGGGGCTGGGCGTGGAGCTGACCGATGAGGTTCTGAAGAGTCCGGATGTAGTGGTTGCACAAGTCTCATGACGCTCCGGAGATTCCGGCAGTTCGCACCTATTCTTCTTCCTTAAAAGCGCCTTGTCCAGTAATGTGGCGATATCGAGCTTCGTCGCGCTTCGTTCCAGGTATTGCCGGTCGAGCGTTGAGCCGAGGTTGTGGACGATTCCCCGGATATCGCGCCACTGTACTTCGGACACCTCGCCTCCCAACCGGAACCAGTGCAGTTTGGCAAGCAGGATGTCCTCCGGCGTGACAAACGGAACGGGCGTCTCCGACAGGCCGCTGCCGGCCAATAGCTAGGACTGCCCGGTCGAGCTCTTCGAGACCAAGAGGGAATGCACTGGCCGGAAAGAGATCGAACTGGAAGGCCGACGGCATCCGAAGCGGCGAATGGCAGGTTGGCGAGCCGCGAAGTCACCAGAACGGACGCCGCTCCTCCCGGAATCAGTTCGCCGGGCGCTTCATCCTGGACGTTGTCCAGGATCAGCAGGCAACGCTTGCTTCCGCAGACGCCTTTTAGCTTGCGGACAATCTCCGGAAGATCGCCTTCGAGCTTCAAGCCGAGTTGACGGGCCAGCTCGGCGGCGATCGAGGCGAGGCTCGAGCTCTGGCACGGCAACCAGAACACCGTCTCGAAATCCTGCTGGTGGCGGTGTGCGAATTCGAGCGCGAGCGTGGTCTTGCCCTTTCCGGCCAGCGCGGGGACAGGAACCAGCGCGCCGGGCTGCCGCAATCGCTCGCGGAGGCCGGACAGTTCTTCTTCGCGGCCGATGAAGATCGGAGGGCGGACCGGCAAGTAGTTCGCACGCGACGGCGGCGCAGGCTGCTGGGTCAGCAGGAACGTGCGGATTTCGCGGAAACCCTGAGGCTGATTCTTCCGCAGGTCGAAGTACTTCTTGTTGCGCAGCAACCGGGGGACCGTGCAGTCGCGGTACAGCACGCCCAGCAGTTTCGTCTGGCGATTGTTCGCCTGATCCCAGAATGCGTCCGGCCACTCTTCCTTGACCCAATTCGAATCGACAGAGTCGGGCGAAAGGATCAGCAGGATGAAATCCGCATCGAGACCGTCCGCGATGCGGCCGACGATGTCCTCACCGGGCGCGATCTCGCGCTCGTCCAGCCAGGCTTTGATCTGGCCGTCGCGTTCCAGTTCGGTGGCAAGCTCGCGGACGAAGGACTTGTCTTTACTCGAGTGGCTGAGAAAGACGGAGACCATGGGAAACGGTTCGACGCATGATAACGGAATCGTGGGGACAAGGCGCGGCGGACATGCTATGCTTCCAAGATGCTTGCGGCTGCCTCGCGTCGAAACCCTCCCCGGCATGCTGCATTCGTCCGCGTGACGCACTGGATCGCGGCCATCTCCTTTCTGGCTCTGCTCATCAGCGGAGTCGAGATCCTGATTTCTCACCCGCGTTCTATTGGGGTGAAACCGGCAATGCGCTGACTTCGCCGCTGTTCCAGATCCCGATCCCGGCATCGAGGGCGACGGTCCCGACGGGCTACGGCTACGTGCTGCCCGACCAGAATGGCTGGAGCCGATATCTCCACTTTCAGTCGGCATGGGCCGTGCTGCTGACCGGCCTCGTCTACGCCATCGCAGGTTTTTGGACCAGCCATTTCCGGAGCAACCTGTTTCCAGCCCCGGCCGACAGGACCTGGCGGGCGTTCCGGGGAGCGATCGCGAAGCACCTGAGCCTCGCGCCGCCGGACGAAGCCGAAGCCCATTCGTACAACGTACTGCAGCGGGCCGCATACCTGATGGTGATCTTCGTCCTGTTTCCTCTCGTGATCTGGACGGGTCTCGCGATGTCCCCCGCCTTCAATTCCGCGGTTCCGGCGGCCGTCCAAGCGCTCGGAGGGCGGCAATCCGCGCGCACCCTTCATTTCTTCGTCTCGGGATTTCTACTGCTCTTCCTCATCGTCCACATCGCGATGGTTGTTCGGGCCGGATTCAGGAGCCGCATGCGGGCGATGATCATCGGTCTCGCCACCGTTCCCCAGGAGCGCACATGAGTAAAATCTCACGCCGCAAGCTCTTCACCGGCGGTCTCGCCGCCGCCGCGGGCGTGTCGGGTCTGGCCGCGGCCGCCAATCTGGCGCGGCGGTATGGGCTGGTCCCGCCGGATGGCGGCGGGATTTACGGTCCCGGCGAAACGCTGACCTACGCCGCACAGCGGCTTCTGACGAGGCACTCGTTAGCCCGCGAGTTTCCTCGCGGCATGATTTCGAAGACTCCTTTCGCCAACGCCGTCGCGCCTCCCAACGATGCGTTCAAAGGTCTGCAAGCCGGCGGGTTTGCAGACTGGCGGCTTTCCGTCGACGGAATGGTGGCCCGGCCCGCTATGCTTTCGCTGTCCGACCTCAGAAGATTCCCCGTCCGCAGCCAGATCACCGAGGTAGTGTGCGAGGAGGGCTGGTCCTATATCGCGGAGTGGATCGGAACGCCTCTGTCCGAGATCCTGAAAGCCACCGTGATTCTGCCGCAGGCGCGATATCTCGTATACTTCTCCATCGAACCCGGGTGGTGGGAGAGCATCGACATGGCCGACGCTCTGCATCCCCAGACCCTCCTGACGTGGGCGATGAACGACGCAGATCTTCCGGTGTCCTTCGGCGGCCCGCTCCGCTGCGCGTGCCCCGCCAACTCGGCTACAAAAGCGTCAAATACATAACCCGTCTGACGGTCACCGACTCACCCATAGGCTTCGGCAAGGGTCTCGGTTCGGCAGCGTCGGAAGGTGGTTATGCCTGGTACGCAGGCATTTAGCCTCGAAGCCACAACGGTCCGGAAGCTGAAAATCAGAATTGTTCCTTTCATTTGATCGCTCGACATCGTTGCGTTTGTCGCCGCATCAACATTGGTTTTGCAGCCCTGACAATGAACCGGGAATTGGCCATCGCCAACGAACAGTTCAGATTGCGAACCGGCATTTTTTTCATTGGCTATTTTATATTCGAGAGTTCCTGACGCCCGATGAGAAACTTTGGCTGCGAACGGAATTAGCGAAAGAAGAGCGGCAAAACGTCGAGCGGGCCAATTCTCTACACTGCCCGCATTGTGGGAGATCGGGCCAGGCCGGGGGCGTAAAGTCACCTGTAGCCCGGAGCAGAAGCCGAAAAAGAACACGCATTGGAGTTGCCGGCTCATGGCTGCGAGCCAAGGCTTGAGTAAGTCCACCATCAGCAACATATGGCGGAGCCACAACATCAAGCCGCATCGCACCCGAACATTCAAGCTGTCGGCAACACCCCGTTTGTCACCAACGGCAGGTGGGACTGCCTATCACTCTTATCACTCTTCGCAATACCTATCGCTCGAACTACCAACCTTGCCTCGGATTCGCCTCGTGGACACGAGTTACTACGCCGACTACGGAGCAACCTCTTTCCCGAACGCCTTCCCGGCCGGAGCCGCAGCGCCGCCGCCCACCCGGGTTGCGCGTGCGAGTTACACGGGATCGCACACCACGAACCTGATCTACAAACCGGATCTGAACCAGGTTGCGCCAAAGACGATTGGCTATGCTGCGCTGGTTGCCACGCCCAGTCTTCGGGCTGCTAATCTGAAGTACCCCAACTTCCGGAAAGTCCTGACGCGTGACAACGGCCCCAGCGACAAATACAACGCACTGACGGCCGAGCTAAACCGCCGTTTCTCGAGTGACCTCACTTTGTCGAATCACTACACCTGAACCAAGAACATCGCCAACGCTCTGGGCGCGGCGCCGGCTTCCGCTATACCGGGTGGCGGCCAGGGCGACAACGTGCTCAACATTGCGAATATCGCGGCGGACTCGGGAAACGCGCTGTATTCGCGCCGGCACCGCTTCGTCAGCACCTTTGTTTACGATTTTCCTTTTGGCCGAGCCCCAGCGCGGCGATCAGAATATGACGAAACACCGTCAAATGTATTGCAGTGTTCTTACACTGCTAAACGCTTTTTTCGGGCTTGCGGCAAGACGCCGCGCTGTTTCATATTGGAAGGGCGGAGTATTTCCACGCTTCCTATGGGCAGTAGATGGCCGACGACAATCTGCTTTACCTCACCGAATTGCTCGGCCTCCGGGTCCACGACCTGAAGGGGCGGAGGATCGGTGTCGTCCGCGATGCCGCGATCGTCCCCCTGATCGATCCCATTCGCGTCGATCGCTACCTGATCGGCGCGGGCGACACCTGGCTGACCGTTCGCCACGACCAGATCCGCGCAATTTCCCTCCGCGGAATCTATCTCAACGACGAGCAACTCATCCCCTACCATTCGGACGAATACATGCTCCGCATGGTGCGGGATCTGCTCGACCAGCAGATCATCGACGCGCAAGGGCGGAAGGTGGTGCGCGTCAATGACGTGACGTTCGAGCTCGTCCGCGACCACGGCCGCGACGCCTTGACCGTTCTCGAAGTCGACATCGGGATCCGCAGCATCGTGCGGCGGCTGCTGCGCGGAGTTGTGCCGCCGATGTGGATCCGGCGCATCCAGTCGCGCATCGCTCCGCGCTCCATTCGCTGGGAGTTCTGCAATATTCTGGAGCCCGATCCGCAGCGCCGCTTGCGCTTGAACATCTCCACCAAGCTACTGGAGGACATGCACCCCGCCGACCTGGCCGACATCGTCGAGGATCTGAGCCCCGACGACCGCGAGGCCATCTTCGAGAGCATCGACAGCGAGACCGCGGCCGATGCCTTGACCGAGGTAGACCCCGATATTCAGGCCAGCATTCTCGAGTCGCTGGATACCGATAAAGCCGCCGACATCGTCGAGGAGATGGCCCCGGACGAGGCCGCGGACCTCCTCGCGGAACTGGAGGAAGAGACGTCCCAGGAAATTCTGGAAGAGATGGAAATCGAGCCGAAGGCCGATGTCCGCGAGCTGCTGGAATTCGACGAGGACACCGCCGGCGGAATGATGAACACGGAATACGTCGCGCTGAACTCCAACGCGACGGTGCGCGACGCCACCATCGCCCTGCGCGGAAACGAGGAGTTGCTGGAGACGTTGAATACGCTGTTCCTGATCGACCGCGAAGAGCGCCTGGTGGGAGCGGTGCCGCTGGCGCGCTTGTTTATTACCTCCGAAGGAACGCCGCTGCGGGAACTCGCGGGCGACACCCTGATCAAAACTCACGTGGACGAAAAGCAAGAGCGCGTCACCGAACTATTCGACAAATACAACGTCCTCAGCCTGCCTGTCGTGGACAAAGAAGAAAAGCTGGTGGGCGTGATCACCGCGGACGACGTGATTTCCGTCTTGAGAAGCAGGTGAGGGTTCGAGGATTTGCGTGGCGCACGCACTCCTGCGTGCCGCGTCGCCACTCTTGGCGACGCCTGTTCGTCGTTCCCAAGAGAATGCTGAAGCGCTTCCGGCACCACATCGCAAACGGGCGCGAAATGGGGTTATCTTCCCCTCTGGACGCTGCTCCCCATCGCCATCCTCCTGATCGTCACCCAGGAGATGTGCTCGCGCATGGGAGCGGTAACCGGCAAGGGACTGTCCGACAACGGCGTCTCCTGGATTGGAGCGGGATCAGGATCGGTTTTTCCCTGGCCCTGACCGCCTCACGATCAAAGACCTGATGGCCGCGGGTTGAGGACAGGTACAATAAAGAATTGGCCCCCCACAGGAGTGATGGATGATTTCAGCAACACAGATGCGCCCGGGCATGGTGATCAAGTTCAACAATGAACTGCACACCGTGTTCAGCGTCGCGCATCGCACGCCGGGCAACCTGCGCGGATTTGTTCAGGCCAAACTGCGGAACCTCCGCAGCGGAACGATGTTCGAGCACCGTTTCTCTTCCGAAGACCGCGTCGAGAAAGCCATTCTGGACGAGCAGGAGATGGAGTACCTGTACGACGACGGCGAGTATTACTACTTCATGAACACCGTGGATTTCGAGCAGATGCATTTGACGAAGGATCTGCTTGGAGACGCCGTCCAATACCTGATCCCGCAACTGAAAGTCAGCGTCGAGTTTTACCAAGGCAAGCCGATCAGCGTGGAACTCCCCGCCACCGTGGATATGACGGTGGTGGAAACAGAACCCGGGCTGAAGGGCTCCACCGTGTCGAACGTAACCAAGCCGGCCAAGCTGGAAACCGGCCTGATCGTCTACGTACCGCCGTTTATCGGTGAAGGCGAGAAGATCCGCGTGAACACGGCGGAAGGCACCTACGTGGAACGCGCGTAGGTTCTTCTAGGATCGATCGAAGCTGGGCACTTTGAGCTGCTCGCCACCCATCAGCGACGACTGGTGCGCGGCTATGCCGGGCAGCGATTCATAAACGTCCACGGCCGGTTCCCGGTCTTCGAGCAGCGCGTTGACGAACTCGTTGCAGAGAAACGTATGGCTGCCGCCGTGGCCGCTGTCGTGGCGCATGGCCGGAGGCAGCACGTCGCTCTTCCAGTATTCCGGCACGTTTACGCGCCCCACGGAAGCGTTCAGCCGGTTGGGCTTCCAGGAGTCGCCGTGGACGTCCAGGTTCCGCATGTAGAAAGTTCCCTTGCGGCCAAACCACTGGGCGCGCTCTTCGATGCCGGCCACCAGCCAGAAGACGTTGCAGCGCTGGTCTGCAGGATGGCCGCCTGCGAAGCCCAGGGGTTCCGGTAGGTCGGATGCAGCATGGGCGGCAGGCCCCAGCGCCAACTCCGCGTACCGTCCGGCTCGAACATCCGCGATTTGGGGGTCCTGCACGAGCGCCGCCCGCTCGCCGAGGTCGTAATGATATTCCAGCGCGGTGTAAAAGATCTCGCCGAAGACGCCGTCCTTGTGCAGTTTGTGGGCATGGATGGTGGCTGCCGGTAGTAGCTGGTCTCATGCGGCGCGGCCTCCACGTGGCACTGCCCGTCGTGGCGGTAATGATCCGGGGCGCCGCTGAAGACGGCCATTGCATCGAGTTGCGTGGAGCGCCTCAACATCTCGTCGAGCGAAGCGAAGACGCAATCGCGCCGGTAGCGGTCGCGCAGCGCCTGGCGGCGGTCGGCGCGCAGATCGGTGACGGCGGCCACCGTGCAGTTCAGATGTTCGTGCCAGTAGAAGGAAGCGCCGAAGCCGCCGCCCACCACGCCGATACGGATCTTGCGGGAGCTTTGCGGCGCGTGGGCATCGATGCGTTATCTCAACGCCGCTACAAGCTGTTCCTCTTCCCCGGCCGCCACCGTTCTCAAGTCGATCACCAGCCGGTCGTTCTGAATTCGCGCGATGACCGGCGGATCTCCAGCCCGCAATTTCTTCTCCAACTCGACCGCGTTCCCATCCATCGCAATCAGCCACGTCGGCAACGCCTGATCCGGAGTGGAGCCGCCTCCGGCCACGGATTCACCCGCTATGACCTGTCCGTTCAAGCCCCCGCAAAGCCGCTCCGCCCTCTCGCGGATGGAGTCCGCGCTCGCCCGCAGCATACGCAAAGCCGGCACACAATCGTACTGCTCGAACAGCAGGTGGCGCAGCGTTGTTTCGAGAGTCTGGTAAATCAACTTGTCCACGCGCAGCGCCCGGAACAGCGGGTTCCGGCGTATGCGATCGATCAGCAAAGGATCGCCCGCGATGATGCCGGCCTGTGGTCCTCCCAGCAGTTTGTCCCCGCTGAACGTCACGACGTCGACGCCGGCCGCGAAGCTGTCCGCCACCAACGGCTCGGAAATCCCGAACGCGCGCAGATCGGCGATGCAACCGCTGCCGAGATCCTCGTACAGCCGCAACCCGTGCTCGTGCGCCAGCCCCGCAAGGTGCTTGAGCGATGGCTTGCCCGTGAATCCCGAGACGTGGAAGTTACTCGGATGCACGCGCAAAAACAGCCGCGCACGCTCGCTCATCCCCGCGCGATAATCGTCCAAACGCGTGCGGTTGGTGGTGCCCACTTCCCGCAGGATCGCCCCCGACCGTTCCATGATTTCCGGGATGCGGAATCCGTCGCCGATCTCAATCAATTCTCCGCGCGAGACAACCACCTCGTGTCCCGCCGCAAGTTCGTTTAGCGTGAGAAAGATCGCGGCCGCATTGTTGTTCACCACGATCCCCGGCTTGCCGGTAAGCCGCTCGATCAGCTCGGAAACATGCACGTCGCGCTTGCCGCGCCCACCCCGCTCGAGGTCGTACTCCAGGTTCGAATAGCCCGCAATCGGCGTGAAGCCGGCCAGCGGAGCGCGGCCCAGGTTGGTGTGCAGCACCACGCCGGTGGCGTTGATCACCGGCCGCAGTGAAGGCGCGGCAAGCCGGTCGAGACTCCAGGCCACAAGCTCCTCGACGACCACCGCCGGAGCGTCGCCGCCGCGGATCCGCTCGCGCAACTCGTCGAGAACTCTCCGCGTCTCGGAAACCAGCAGGTTTCTCGGATAGCGCGATTCCAGCTTAAGGACCACCGCCTCAACGGAGGGCAGGTCGCGAAGCGTCATCACTTCCCCAGCATCGGGAACAGCCGTCTGATATCGGAGTCCTCCGGCTGCCGCCCGTATTCGCAAACCTCGAACGCCTCGGCGTGTTTCACGCGCGCCGCCCGCTCGGGACCATACCATTTCACCAGCGCTTCGCGCACGGCCGGAAGCACCTCGTGCTCCCGCCAGGCAGTCAGCCAGACACGCCGCGCCGCCGCGTCCTTCGGTACTTTCTCCAGATTCCCGTCCACCCACGGCAGCCACTCGTACACCTGCGACACATGCGCGTCCAGCGCGTCGATCTTCGTCTCCCACACGTCGTCGATATCCACCGCGATATCGGCCCGGAAAGGCGCAGGCTTCTGGAACCGGTCCTGCATG
The DNA here is from genome assembly GCA_025353165.1 of Acidobacteriota bacterium. Classification (GTDB taxonomy): domain Bacteria; phylum Acidobacteriota; class Terriglobia; order Bryobacterales; family Bryobacteraceae; genus TMP-7. Next base: position 33,636 of record JANXRE010000134.1, read on the forward strand.
TAAAGGAACACCGGATTCTTCCGCAGCGGCGGCGTGTCGGGCGCGACATTCGGCACCACCACCATATACGCCGCATCCTGTACGAGCACGCCGGTGTACCGGTGATCGGGATGATAGTCGTTCGGGCGCGGCGCGATCACCACGTCCGCGTTCCACCTCCGAATGCGGCGGATGATCTGCTGCCGCACTTCCAACGTCGGCAGCAGTTCGCCATCGTGATTGTCCAGCACCTCGTACTCGATCCCGAGCCGCCGCCCGGACTCTTGGGCTTCCGCGCGGCGGCGTTTAGCCAGCGGGCCGCCGCCGATATCCTGGTGTCCCGCGTCGCCGTTCGTCACCGCGACGAACTTCACCTTGTGGCCCATCCGCGCGAACTTCGCCGCAATCCCGCCCGCGCCCATATCGCAATCGTCCGGGTGCGCGCCGAACACGATCACCCGCACCGGATCCTGCGCTAGCAGCGCGGCGGAAGCCGCCAGAACCAACCATACGCTCTTCATACGTTGCCGAACTCGCCCTTCCACGTCGCTTCCCGATTCTGGTAAATCGCGGTGCGGCCGAGAATCGCGAACAGCGTCGAGATCGCCGAGCGCTCGCCCACGTTCGCCGGATCGTTATTGATCACGCGATTCAGAAAATCGTCGAAAGCGTCGTAAGTAATGTCGCGCTTGGACTCAATGGTCTCGATGTCCTTCGGCCCCTTATGGTGCACCAGCTTGGCGCGCGAGGTCGCCAGCAAACCGCTCTTCCCCGAGAATTCCTCGCCCACGCGGTTAAAGCCCTTGGGGCAAAGCTGGTTGGCCTCGTAATTCACCAACAAGTTATTCGGGAACGTGAATGTGAGGCTGAGGTTGTCCATCACCTCCCAGCCCGGCCCGGTGCGGAGCTTTCGCCCGCCGTGGCCCACCGCCGAGATGGGACGCGCATCCAGGAACCAATGCAGGACGTCGAAGTTGTGGCAGTCCTGCTCCACGATGATGTCGCCCGAGTATTCCCTGGTGGCGAACCAGTTCCGCAATTTCGAGATTTTGGGATCGTCGAACGGCTGTATATCCCACGGCGGTCCGCCCAGCCAGAACGCCCGCGCGGTGCCGAGCTCGCCGATGTCGCCGTTCTTCAGCCGCTTGTACGCTTCCAGGTAAACGGGGCCATAGCGCTGCTGGAATCCCACGGAAATCGTCTTCGACTTATCGGCTCGACGCGCGGCCTTGAGCGCCCGCTCGACGCCCGGAAAATCGACGCCCATCGGCTTCTCGCAGTAGATGTGCTTCTTCGCGTTCACAGCCGCCTCGAACATCCGCGGATGCTCGAACGGCGGAGTCGCGATGATCACCGCGTCGATATCGGGAGACGCCAGCAGCTTCTCGAAATCCTTAAAAATCTTCGGGCTCTGAACGCCGATCTCGGCGGCGGATTTCTCCAGCCGGTCGTCGAACAAATCGCACAACGCCGTCACGCGCGCGCGCGGATCGGAGTGCACATACTTCGCGTCATACGAGCCGCGTCCGCCCGATCCGATCAAGCCGACGCTGATCTTGGAATTCGCCTGCGAACCGCGCACCGCCTCGGGCGCGACGATGGAAAACACGCCGGCGGATCCTATAAAGTTTCTGCGGGATAAAGAATCGCTTGCCATGGCTGAGAGTTTATCAGGAACGTGGAACCGTAGAATACCTACAGATTTCTAGGATGGGACTCAACATCAAGAACAGTGAAGCCGCTGGAACGCCACGCAAGACCCCACGCCGCCCGGGCCTCCGTGACCGATCCCATGACAGTCCTGAGAACGGAGTGACTCTATACCAGCCTGGAATCAAACCGGTACGGAATCGCCGCCGAAATCGTGAGCCGCCCGAAGCCGGGATCAGCCGTGTTCAGCAGGTAATTGCTCTCCGCCGGCACGATGACGCTCGGAACCCGCAGCACCGGCTTCTCCCCGCGCGCCGCCCACTCGTCCCCAACACCCTGGATCTTTCTCGGAGCCGGGTACGAACGCCAGTTGCGCGGCAGCGTTGCCGGATCGATCCCCTCCATCAGCTCCGCATCGAAATCCACCTGAAAAAATACATAGCGGTCCAGCAGTTCCGAGTGTTCCAGGTGCGCGAGAATCTCCAGCAGCGCCAGCGCCTGCGATCCCGCCGCGTAGACGATCGACTTGCCGGGAGTGTTCCAGCGGCCTCCGTACCGTCGCGCGCCCTCTCCCGAAAAAGCGGTCCGCTGGTACCTGCGTTTAACGATTCGCCACGCGGTAATCGTCAGGAGAATACTCCGTGCTCGAGCCGCCCGATAAGCTTCTCGACCTCGCGCGCGCCCGTCTCGGTCGCCAGGTACGCCAGCGCCGTCTTGCCGCCGAGCGCCTTGTGCGCCGACGTCAACCATTGCAAGGCCGCCTGCCGCTCTCCATCGAACAGCTCGGTAGCCAAGTCGAATACCCGTGAAAATCTGACAATCCGCTCGGACTCGTCGGGTTCGAACCGCCCCGCCGCTTTCCGGCGCGCCAGCGTCCGTTGCGGAATCCCCACGGCTGAGGCGACCGCCGCCGCGCCGAGCCCGCTTTGGCCCGCGAGGTCTTCCAACACTCGATACGGCAGACCGCTCTCGATGCGGCGGATCAGGTCAAGTACGTTACCGGCCGGAATGGCAGTGTGCAGCATGCTTCCACTATACCGCCACTTGGCACCTGAATCCGTGCCACGTGGCGCACGCACTCATGCGTGCCGCGTCGCCACTCTTGGCGACGCCCTAGCCCAGGTACGCGACGCAGTCGATCTCCACCTTCATCTTCGGATTCGCAAACTGCACCGCCACCGTCGTCCGCGCCGGCTTCCCCGCCCCGAAGTACTCGCTATAAACCTCGTTCATAGCCGCGAAATCGCCCCCATCGGCCAGAAACACCGAGCACTTGACAACATCCGCCAGCGCCGCCCCGCAACCCTCCAGAATCCGCCGGATGTTTTCCAGAGTCACCCGAGTCTCATGCCGGATATCGCCATACGAGTATTCATCCGCGTCCGGGTCCACCGGGCCTTGTCCCGAAACGAACAGAAAATCCCCCGCCCGCACCGCCGGCGAGTAAGGGCCCCGCGGCCGCGGGACCCCGGCAGGCGACAGCCGCTCGATCATTCGGGCTTCTTCTTGCGCGGCGCGGGACGGCGTGGCTTGCGGTCGCCGCTGCCCGTCGCCTTCCTGGGCGCTCGTTTCACCCGCGGCCGCTTCTGCTGCTGCGGCTCCGGAGCGGGCGGGGGATTCGGCTCGAAGATCGTCGGCTGGCCGGCGACAAACGGCTGCGCTTCGTCGTAGGGATGAACTTCCTCTTCCTGCTCCTCCCGAACCGGCGCGGACGGAGGATAGAATTCCGCCCCGAGGAACACGATCAACCCGCGCTCCTCGTCCGGTACCACCCGCACCACCAGCTTGTCTTGCGCGTAGTTCAGGAACTCGCCGAATTCCTGGAATCCAAACTGCTTCCAGTCGAAGTCCGGCTGCTCCTGCGCGAACCAGCTCGCCAGGTCGTCCGCCACCACGCCGTTCTGGATCTCGATCTCCAGCCGGTGCGTTTCGAGCACGTCTCGCAGCGTCGGCAGCGCGTCCTCCGGCTTCAGAATCGGGTGCTCCGGCTGCGCGCTGGCCTTGCGCTCGATCAACGTGCGGCCTCCCGAGCCCGTCACGTTCACGTAATCGGCGCGCTTCAGCTTGTCCACGAATTCGGAAAAGCTGCCGCAGCCATACGCCTTCTCGCTGAAGGCCGGATCGAGCTGCAACATCGTGGACTTCAGCAATCCGAGCTGCGGCTGAACCCCGCGCCGCTCCAGAACCTGCAGCGCCCGCTCCACCAGCGGCATGGCCTGCATGAGTTCGAGCGGAGCCGGCCTCTGCCGGTGCTCCTGCCTGCCCTGTTGCGGCTGCTGCTGTTGCGGCTGTTGCTGCGGCCCTTGTATCGGCGGCAGCGCCTGCCGCGGTTCCCGCTCCCGGTCCCGGTCTTTCCCGCGGTCGCGCCGGCCCTCGCCGCGCTGTTCCCCGACGTCCATCAGCAGCGATTCATAGCTGATGAACTCGTGGCAGTTCTGCTGGAGAATGGTACTGGTGAACGCCTTGCCGCCGACCACGAACACGGTCTTGCCGTATTCCTTCAGCTTGTTCACCAGCGGAATAAAGTCGCTGTCGCCGCTCACGATGGCGAACGCATTCACGTGCGAATGCGTGAACGCCATCTCCAAAGCGTCGAGCGCGAGGTTGATATCCGCGCCGTTCTTGTCGCCCCGGGGCGACGGAATGCGCTGCACCATCTGCACCGCGTTCTCCGCCATTTGGCGGGTGGCGCCTTCCTGGCGGCCCCAGTTGGCGTATGCGAATTTCGCGACTAGGTCGCCTCGCTCTTTCAGCGCCTCGATCGGCAGCGACACGTCGAACTCGCGGTGCAAAGTCGTCTTGAGGCCGATTTCGATGTTGTCGTAATCTACAAACACCGCAATATTCAGCTTTTCCTGCATGCTTCTCTTCTCTCCGAGGCCCCGCGCTTCCTTGGGTGTTCCCATCAGGCGGGCTGCTTCACGGAGGAGCGGATGAACCCGATAATCTCCTCCAGCGACGCGCCTGGCTGGTAAATCGCCGCTACGCCCAGGGCCTTCAGTTTCTCTGCGTCTTGATCCGGAATGGTACCCCCCACGATCACTAGCACGTCCGTCATCCGCTTCTCCCGAAGCAACTCCATGACGCGCGGCACAATCGCGTTGTGCGCCCCCGACAAAATGGAAAGCCCGATTGCCTGCACATCTTCCTGCAGGGCGGCGTTGACGATCATCTCGGGCGTCTGCCGCAACCCGGTATAAATCACTTCCATACCGGCGTCGCGCAGAGCCCGCGCTATCACCTTCGCTCCCCGATCATGCCCGTCCAAACCGGGTTTGGCTACGAGCACCCGGATACGATTTTCCATCTGCGGTTTCCGAATTGGTTCCGAATCGCGCCCCGCCGCCTAAGCGACCCGGACGCAATGTGGACCCACTTGATTATAGAACGCTCGTTTCCGTGTATGTTCCAAATATGTCCCGGAACGCGTCGCAGATTTCCCCCACGGTGGCGTAGGCCCGCACCGCACCCAGTATATGCGGCATCGTGTTTTCGGTCCCCCGCGCCGCTTCCCGCAGCCTGTCCAGCACTGCCTCCACGCGATCTCCGTCGCGCTTTTTCTTCAAATCCCGCAGCTCGTCCACCTGCCGCTGCTGGGCCGATTCGTCGATTTGCAGCAGCTCAATCCGTTCATCGGCGGATTCGTTGAATTTGTTTACCCCCACGATCGTTTGTTCGCCGGTTTCGATCGAGCGCTGGTATTCGTAGCTCGCATTCGCGATCTCGCTTTGAGGGAAACCGCGCTCGATTGCCGGGATCATGCCCCCCATCTGGTCGATCCGCCGGATGTAGTCGTTCGCGGCCGCTTCCACGTCCAGCGTCATTTTCTCGACAAAGTAACTGCCGCCAAGCGGGTCCGCCGTAGCCGTCACGTTGCTCTCATGCGCCAGGATCTGCTGCGTGCGCAGCGCGATGGTCACCGCCTGCTCGCTCGGCAGGGCGTACGCTTCGTCCAGCGAGTTCGTGTGCAACGACTGCGTTCCGCCCAACACCGCGGCCAGTCCTTGCAGCGCCGTCCGGACCACGTTGTTGTAAGGTTGTTGCCACGTCAGCGAGCACCCGGCGGTCTGCGTATGGAACCGGCACTTCAGGCTGCGCTCGTCTTGTGCGGCGAAACGGTCGCGCATCGTGAACGCCCAGATTTTCCGCGCCGCCCGGAACTTCGCGATCTCCTCGAAGAAGTCGTTATGCGAATTGAAGAAAAAGCTGAGCCGAGGCGCGAAAGCGTCCACCGGCAACCCGCGCTCAAGAGCCCATTCCACGTACTCGATTCCGTCCCGCAGCGTGAACGCCAGTTCCTGCACGGCGGTTGAACCGGCTTCCCGAATGTGATACCCGCTGATGGAAATCGGGTTGAACCGCGGCGTGCGCTCCGTCGCAAACTCGATGACGTCGGTCACCAACCGCATCGAAGGCCGAGGCGGATAGATGTATTCTTTCTGGGCAATATACTCCTTCAAAATGTCGTTCTGTAGCGTGCCCGAAACGCGATCCCAACCGACGCCCTGCTTTTCCGCGACCACCAGGTACATGGCAAACAGGATCGGCGCCGGCGAGTTGATCGTCATCGAGACGCTGACGTCGCCAAGCGGGATACCCCGGCAAAGCGTTTCCATATCCTCCAATGACGAAATGGAGACCCCGCACTTCCCCACCTCGCCGGCCGAATTCGGGTGGTCCGAGTCGTACCCCATCAAGGTAGGCAGATCGAAAGCGACCGACAGCCCGGTCTGTCCCTGTTCGAGCAGATACAGGTAGCGCCTGTTCGTGTCCTCGGGCGTGCCGAACCCGGAAAACTGGCGCATAGTCCACAGCTTCCCGCGATACATATCGCGATGAATCCCGCGCGTATAGGGGAAGGTGCCCGGAGCCTCGGGCCCATAGACATTCTCAATCGGAATCCCGCTCAGATTACCCCGCCGCGTCTTCATTACTACATTCTAGGCGTCAACGGGAACGTCGAGGGTGCGCTAAAGGATTACCACGAGGCCATCCGCCTCACGCCTGACAACGCCTACGTCTTCTACAACCGGGGCGTTGCGCGCGTTGGCTAAAGGGGACGTGGAAGGCGCGCTGGCGGATTACAACGAGGCCATTCGACTCAAACCCAATCATGCCGACACCCTCTGCAGTCGAGGCAACGCGCGTCTCGCCAAGCGTGACTTGGACGGCGCGCTGCAGGATTACAACGAAGCAATCCGCCTTAGGCCCGACTATGCCAACGCCTTCAGCAACCGGGGTGTTGTGCCCGGTGCCAAAGGCAATCTGGAGGAAGCGGTGCAGGATTACAGCGAGGCCATCCGCCTCCAGCCCGACTATGCCGGCCGCTCCCAAGAAGCGTGAGCGGCGTCCTTACAACGTTGCCCCGCCTCCGCCGCCCGCTTCCGCACACGCAACACCATGGGCCGAAACGACCCCACGGTCACCACGCCCCACAGCCCGCTCACCAATCGCGAACTCAGCCGGCTGATCTCCCCGCAGCCTCGTTCGCGAAACGCGTCCACATACTGCCCATCGTGCCGGATATCCTCGATAATCGCCTCGCCCCCCGGCTTGAGAACGCGCGCGATCTCGTGAATCGCCTTCACCCGCTCTGAGGCTTCATAGATATTGTGGATCGCCACCCGCGACACCACCACGTCGAACGTCCCATCCGGGAACGGCATCGCCCGCATGTCCGCGGTCCGCACCGCGACGCGATCCGCGACGCCCTCCCGCCGGGCATTCTCCAGCGCCGCGCCCGGCACGTTGCCGGACAGATCCTCGGCCTGCCAGATATCGATGCCCGTCGCCATACCGGTTGTCAGCCGCCTGGCGCTGCCCACTAACATCAGTCCCCGCCCGCAGCCTACGTCGAGAACCTGCTCGTCCCCCCGCCAAGCGTGGTGGTCCAACAGCTTCTCGCGATGACGGAACTTGCCCACCTTGCTCGACCACAGCATCCACAAGCCGACGCCGAGCATGCTGACGCCCGCGCACAGCGGCGCAAGCCCCAACTCGATGCGAACCGGCCCGAGAGTGAGCCCATTCGGAATCGCGCCGGCCGCCCCAAGCGCCCAGATCAGTATCCCGGCGCCACCCGCGAGACACAGATTGCGAACCACGCTCGGAGCATCCAACCCATAATCCGGTTTCTCATCCCGCTGCGCAGCAGTCATCCAGCCTCCAAACCAACTGGTGTAGCCTTCGGCCCATCAATAAGTACCACGTCATGATCGAAATACCGCCAACAACGGCAGTGACCATCCCCGCGGAACGCAGCGTCGGCGCCAAGACTATTTCAACGATCCTTAGCAGCACTTTTCCCCGCCTCCCTGCGCAGGCGGTCGCTCGGCTGAAGACTCTTCCTCTCTCCAAATCCTATGACCAGAATTAAGAACATGGTTGCGGAGTCCTAAGGAGCGCATTGTTCTGAAGGAGTGTAAACCAGTCGATCACGGTGACGTCGGAGTTGGTAGGGCTGACGTCGGACATCCTCAACCCGCCTCATACTTACGCAGTAACTCCTCCCAATACCCTTGCGCCGTCAGCAGTAACTCGCAGACCTCGCGCACCGCGCCATACCCGCCGCCCACACTCGTCACATGGTGCGCGACAGCCTTCACCTCCGGCCGCGCATTCGCCGTCGCAATCCCCATCCCGACCCGCCGCATCACCACAATGTCGGTCAGATCGTCCCCGATATACGCCACCTCGTCCGAAGCGATCCCGGCATCCGCCAGAATCTCCTCCAGAATCGGAATCTTCTCAATATGCCCCTGGTACACATAAGCGAACTTGCACTGCTTCGCCCGCACCGCCGTCGCCGGAGAATCGCGCCCGCTGATCAACCCCGCCTGGATCCCCTTCCAACTGAGCCACTGCAGCGCAATCCCATCCTGCGAATCGAACGCCTTCGTCTCCACCATTTGCCCGTCGGGGCCGGGCACGTTCCACAGCTTTCCGTCCGTCAGCACCCCATCGACATCCATCAACAGTAAACGAATCTTCTTGGCGAGTTCCAGCGTCTTCGGGTTCATGGAATTGAGAGAGAATAAGGGTTGCCGCCGATGCTCCTGTTCGACAGGATGGTGGAAACCATCTCTCGTTATAACATGTTCTCCCCCGGTGCCCGAGTCGGTGTCGCGGTCTCCGGAGGCGCCGATTCCGTCTGCCTCGTCCACCTCCTCGCCGGTCTTGCCCCCCAATGGAATCTTACACTTGAAATCCTCCACCTGAATCACCGCCTGAGAGCCGCCGAGTCCGACGCCGACGAAGAATTCGTCCGCGCCCTCGCCCTGCGGCTCGGCTTTCCCTGCCACATCGAAACGCGCGCCGTGGCCGACCGCGGAGGCAACCTGGAGCAGGCAGGCCGCCTCGCCCGCCTGGAATTCTTCCGCGGATTCCACGCCCGCCTCGACTGCATCGCCACCGCCCACACCCAATCGGACCAGGCCGAAACGGTCCTGTACCGCATGCTGCGAGGCGCCTACAACACGGGCTTGGCCGGCATCCGCCCGGTGACCCCGGACCGGATCGTCCGCCCCCTGCTGTGGGTCACCCGCCCCGAAGTCGAAGCCTACCTCCGGGAAAACGCATTGCCCTGGCGCGAAGATTCCTCGAACCGCGATTTCTCCTTCGACCGCAACCGCATCCGCCACTTCCTGCTCCCCGCGCTCACCGCCGACTGGAACCCGCGGCTTGAGGCGACTCTTGCCCGCCACGCCGAACTGGCCCGGGAAGACGACGGGTACTGGGAAGCGGAAGTCGAAAAAGCGGTCCCCGGCCGGCTCATTCTGCGGCCCGCCGAGGTTCTGGCCGACGTGCGAACTCTGCCCACGCTACCCCCCGCCCTGCAACGGCGCTTGATTCGCCGCGCCCTCGCACACGTCCGAGGGAACCTGCGGGAAATCGACTTCCGTCACATAGATGATGTCGTGAACCTGTGCGCGCCCGCCATCGCCGGCCACGCGCGCCTCCAGGTTCCTGGCGTAGACGTAATGCGCAGCTTTGAATGGGTTCGTTTCGCGCCGCCCGGCCCGGTCCCGCGCCCGGCGTTTTCCCTGTCGCTGGGCCTTCCCGGCTCCGCGGAGCTCCCCGGAGGAGCCCGGATCTCGCTGGAACTCGCTGCAACCAAGGCCGATAATTGTTGGCCACATGATACACTAGACGGGGGAATGGACGCTGGCCTCGTACGAGATTTGGAGGCTGGCCTTCAGGTCCGCAATTGGCTTCCCGGCGATCGGTTTTGCCGGGCGGGGCACTCTCACCCACGGAAAATAAAAGAACTATTCCACGACTTTCGCGTACCTCTTTGGGAGAGGCGAGCGTGGCCGGTATTGGTCGCTGGCGGCCAAATCCTGTGGGCGAGGCGTTTTGGCGTGGCGGCGGAATTCGCCGCATCGCCCTCCAGCGCGGCGATCGTTCAGGTTCGCGACACCGAACCTTGAATCGGGTTTGCCTGATCCGGCGTCTGTATAGAAGAAGGGCTGCAACGGCATCGTAATGTTCGCGGCCGGGAGTATTCATGAATTCTAACGTCAAGACAGCGGTCTTTTGGGTTGTGATTATCTGCGTCGCGGTCCTTCTGTGGGCCGTCGTTCACGCCGGCAAGGCGAAACCGGAGGATCAGCCGAGCTTCACTCAGTTGATGCAGGCGGTGGAGGAGGGCAAAGTCCACGAAGTTACCGTCAAAGCCGCCACCGGCGACGTGCAGGGAAAGTACACCGCCGCGGACAACCGCACCTTTCACACCAACATCCCGACCAACTATCCGGCCATCTACGATCTGATGCGCCAGAAGGGCGTGTCCGTCACCATCCAGCAGGACTCCAGCAACGGGTGGGTCTCGCTCCTTATTAACGCGATTCCTTTCGTGCTGTTACTGGGCTTCTGGATTTTCATGATGCGGCAGATGCAGAGCGGTGGCAACAAGGCTCTCAGCTTTGGGAAGAGCCGCGCGCGCCTGCACACCTCGCAGCAGAAGAAAGTCACCTTTAAGGATGTCGCCGGCGTCGAGGAAGCCAAGGAAGAACTGACCGAGATCATTGAGTTCCTGCGCGAGCCGCAGAAATTCCAGAAACTCGGTGGCCGCATCCCCAAGGGCGTGCTTCTGGTAGGGCCTCCGGGAACGGGCAAGACGCTGCTGGCTCGCGCCATCGCGGGCGAAGCCAGTGTGCCGTTTTTCTCCATCTCCGGTTCTGATTTCGTCGAGATGTTCGTGGGCGTCGGCGCGAGCCGCGTGCGCGACCTTTTCGAGCAGGGCAAGAAGAACGCGCCTTGCATCATCTTCATCGACGAAATCGACGCAGTGGGCCGGCACCGTGGCGCGGGCCTGGGCGGCGGTCACGATGAGCGCGAGCAGACGTTGAACCAGTTGCTGGTTGAGATGGACGGTTTCGAGTCGAACGAAGGAGTGATCCTCGTCGCCGCCACGAACCGCCCAGATGTTCTCGATCCGGCATTGCTGCGGCCCGGCCGCTTCGATCGCCGTGTTGTTGTCGGCCGCCCGGACGTGAAGGGCCGCGAAGCCATCCTCCGCGTGCACACCAAGAAAACGCCGCTGTCGGACGACGTCGATCTGTCGGTGCTCGCCCGCGGAACGCCTGGTTTCGCCGGCGCCGACCTCGCCAATCTCATCAACGAGGGCGCTCTCATTGCGGCGCGTCAGAATCGAAAAGTCGTCGCCATGATCGACTTCGAACTGGCCAAGGACAAAGTGCTGATGGGCGTCGAGCGGAAGTCGCTCATGATCTCCGACGAGGAGAAGAAGAATACCGCCTATCACGAAGCGGGCCACGCGCTGGTAGCGGCGCTCACGCCGGAAGCCGATCCGCTGCACAAGGTGACCATCATCCCGCGCGGCATGGCGCTGGGCGTCACCATGCAACTTCCCATCGACGATAAGCACTCGTATACAAAACAATACCTGGAGGCGCAACTCTCCATCCTGATGGCCGGACGCATCGCCGAGGAGAAGTTCCTCCATCACATCACCACCGGCGCGGGCAACGACATCGAACGCGCCACCGACCTCTCCCGCAAGATGGTTTGCGAGTGGGGGATGAGCGAACTGGGGCCCTTGACGTTCGGCAAGAAGGAAGAGCAGATCTTCCTCGGCCGTGAGATCGCGCAGCACCGCGATTTCAGCGAGGCGACAGCCAACCGGATCGACGAGCAGGTTCAGAAACTGGTGCGCGACGGATATGACCGCGCGACGCGCGTGATTAACGATCGCGGCGACGCCCTGATCCGCATCGCGGAAGCACTGCTCGAGCGGGAAGTGCTCGACGGAGCCGAAGTGAAACTGCTCATCGACGGTCTGCCATTGAAGCCATTCACCCGGGAGACGCCGCGCAGCCCCCAGGACACTCAGGAAGTTATCCGGCCGGACGGTGGCAACCGCGCGCCCGGTCTGCTCGGCGGGGAGCGTCCTCAGCCCGCGTGAGCGTTCCCGCATTTCCGGTTTACGTGTTCGACGTCGACGGCACCCTGGTTGATTCCGCGGCTGATATTTGCGGAGCCATCCAGGGTGCTCTTGCGACCACCCGGCGGCCCGATGTGCCGTTCGAATTCCTGACTACTTACATCGGCAAGCATCTCATCGATCTCTTCCGCGATCTTGAGTTCTCGCCGGAAGAAGTCGACTCGCTGATCGTCGACTACCGGCGGATTTATTTGCAGCGCAAGCACGCCAGCACCCGGGTCTACCCGGGAGTGAAGGAAGCGCTGGCCGCGTTGCTGGGACGCAAGACCACCGCGACCACAAAAGGCACTCCGACGACGCGCGCCGTTCTGGAATTATTCGAACTGCTTCAGTTCTTCGATCACGTGCAAGGCACCGACGGGTTCCCCGCCAAACCAGAACCGGATGTGATCTTCACCGCGTTGAAGGCGCTGGGAGCCAGCCCGTCGGATTGCCTGTTCGTCGGCGATTCGGCAACCGACATGGAAGCGGGCCGCCGCGCCGGCGTCCCCACTTGCGCCGTCACCTACGGTTACGGAGTGCGGTCCGAAATGGAAAAGTGGAAGCCGGATTTCTGGATTGACGACCTGCGCGAGTTGAGCGCCGTCACTGCTCGAAGCTGAGGCGGGCCAGTTCGTCGAGATCCAGGCGGCCCGTATAGATGGCCATGCCGATGGCGGCGTGAACGCGCATACGCCCGAGTTCGCGGATCTCTTCGATAGTGGTGATGCCGCCAGCCGCGGTGATTTCGTATTTCGTCCCGGCGCGGAGGCGGCGGAACCAATCGAGATCGGTTCCCTGCATCATGCCTTCTTTATCCACGTAGGTGCAAAGGAAGCCGCCGCAGTAGGGCTCCAGTTGTGAGATCACCTGCTCGGCGGTAAGCTCGGTGGACTCGGCCCAGCCCTTCACCACGATGCGGCCGTGCTTGGAATCGAGCGCGACGATGAGGCGTTCGCGGGGGACGGCTGCGCCCACCTCTTCCAGGAACGAACGGTCCGGTCCCCCCTTATCGAACGCCGCGGTCCCGATGATGACTTTGTGCGCGCCCTGGTTGAGCAGGCTGCGCGCGCGTTCAGGAGTTCGCACTCCGCCGCCCGCGCGGATCACCGCGCAGCCCGCCAGCATTTCCACGATGCTGTCGTTGGAACCGCGGCCCTTCGCGGCGTCGAGATCGATCACTTGAATCTGCGGAAAGGCCGCGAACTTCCGTAGCATCTCCAGTGGAGCGCCGCCGTCCAGCGCTTTCTCGTGGCCCTGCACGAGCTGCACTACGCCGCCATCCATCAGGTCGATACAGGGGATGATCATAGCGGCGGACGGACCGGAACTCCTGCTTCGATGAGAAATGTTTTTAGATCGGCCACGGTATAGGTTCCGTAGTGGAAGATGGACGCGGCAAGAGCGGCATCGGCCTCGCCTTTTGTTAGGATACTAACGAAATGCTCGGGCGTTCCACCGCCGCCCGAAGCGATGATTGGGATGTGCGTGGCGCGTGACGCGCATCGCGTCAGGTCGATATCGAATCCGCGCTGCACGCCGTCGGTATCCATCGAGGTCAGCAGAACTTCACCGGCGCCGAGTTCTTCTCCTCTGGCAGCCCATTCGATGGCGTCGAGGCCCTCGTTGTCGCGGCCGCCGCGCGTGAACACGCTCCACTTGTTTGGGCCAATCCGTTTCGCATCGATCGCCAGCACGACCGCCTGCGCGCCAAATTCGTTGCTGAGTTCGCGGATCAGTTCGGGACGTCGCACCGCCGCGGTATTCACGCTGACTTTATCCGCGCCGGCTAACAGGATCGTGCGCGCGTCGGCGACCGAGCGGATTCCGCCGCCGACGGTCAGCGGAATGAAGACGCGGCGGGCCGTGCGGGCGACGACGTCCGCCATGATGCCGCGCGCGTCGGAAGACGCGGTGATGTCGAGAAACACCAGTTCATCCGCGCCCTGCTGGTTGTAGCGCTCGGCGAGTTCCACCGGATCGCCGGCATCGCGGAGGTTGACGAAGTGAACGCCCTTCACGACACGGCCGGCGGTCACGTCGAGGCAGGGAATGATTCGGCGGGCCAGCATCTATAACTCCACGAAGTTGCGCACGATTTGAATGCCCGCCAGTCCGGATTTCTCGGGATGAAACTGCACTCCGAAAATGTTGTCCTGTTCGAGTACTGCGGTGTACTCCGTTTCGTAGGTGCAACTGGCGGCGGTTGCGCCGGTGATCGGCGCGTAGTAGCTGTGCGCGAAATAAACATACGGGCGCTCGGGCAATCCCGCGAGAAGTCGCGACTCGTGCCGGCGCTCGAGTTCGTTCCAACCCATGTGCGGAACCCGCGCGTGCGCGGGGAAGCGGCAAACCGCGCCAGGGAACAGCGCCAGGCCGCGCAATCCGGGCGCCTCTTCACTCGACTCGAACAGCGCCTGCAAACCGAGACAGATGCCGAGAAATGGAACACCGCGGCGGATCGCATCGAGAACCGGCTGGCGAAAGCCGCGCTCATCGAGCGCGCGCAGCATTTGACCGAAGTGGCCGACGCCGGGCAGGATCACTTTCTCCGCGCCCTCGATGCGATTGGTGTACTCGGCGCCGATCGCATCCAGCGTGTTCTGGACCGAGCGAAGATTGCCGGCTCCGTAATCGACGATGGCGATCACAGCAGCCCTTTCGTCGAAGGTAACTGGTCCCTCAAACGCGCGTCCTTGGAGCAGGCGAACTTCATCGCCCGCGCGAAGCATTTGAAGATCGCTTCGATCTTGTGATGGTTGGACCGCCCGTACAGAACCTTCACGTGGACGTTGCCCGCAACATGGTTCACGAATCCGTCAAAGAAGTCGGGGACCAATTCGGTTTGCAGATCGCCGACCAGGCGAACCCTGACCAAGTCCTTGTAGACGAGCGCCGGACGTCCTCCCAAATCGACGGCCACGACGGCAAGCGTTTCGTCCATCGGCAGAACGAAGTATCCCGCGCGGTTGATGCCCTTGCGATCGCCCAAGGCTTTTGCAAACAACTGGCCGAGCACGATGCCCACATCTTCCACCGTGTGATGCTGGTCCACGTCGAGGTCGCCGTCCGCTTTTAGACTCACGTCGAAGCCGCCGTGTTTCGTGAAAAGTTCCAGCATGTGATCGAAGAAGCGGATGCCCGTCGAGATTTTGTAGCGGCCGCGGCCTTCAATGCGCAATTCGGCCTTGATCCGCGTCTCTTTCGTGTTGCGCTCGATCACAGCGTTTCTCACCGGAGCAGCTCCTCGATTTCGTTGATGTCGTCCAGGATCGCGACGGCGTCTTCTTCCTGAAACAGGCGGATCACTTCTCGATTCTTGCCGGCCACCCCGACAAACGGCACGCCCGCAGCGCGAGACGAGCGGGCGTCGTCCACGATGTCGCCGAAATAGAGCAGGCTCTTGCCCCGGTTCGCGGCCGCGATGTGGAGCAAGCCTTCCGGATCGGGCTTGCCGCGCTGCACATTTTCGGCGCAGATCATCGGGTGGAAACGAATGCCAGGGGCCGAGCGGTTCAGCGTGATATCGGCCTCGTGGCGGAGCCGGCCGGTGAATATCGCGAGCTGGAAGTTTTCTGCAAGGCGCGCGAATAATCCGGGCCGCGGAATCCAGCACTCACGATGGATGAGCCCTTCGGTTCCGTTGTGGCCGAGGAAGAGCTTATTGAATTGGTCGACCACCGTTTGGTATTCCACTTCGTGTCCGAGATCGCGGAGGATTCGTTGGGAGAGAGCCCAATCGTTGTTCCAGCCGCCTTGATTCTTGTAGTCCTGGATGAGTTCGCGGGTGATTGTATTTCCGCTGAGGCGGTGAACGGTTTGCACCACCGTTTCGCGGTACGATTCGCTGACTTCGACGAGCACGCCGTCCATGTCGAAGACGAGAATATCGGGCTTTACCATATCGATTCCATCTCCGTCAGGAAGCGGCGAATTTGTTCCCGGGTGCCGATGGTCACTCGCACGCAACCGGCGATTTCGTAGGAGCGGTCGCGGATCAGAACTCCGCGGCGGCGGAGTTCATCGCGGAGGGGGACGGCGCGGCCGCCCGCTTCGAAGAGGATGAAATTCGCCTGGCTGGTGTAGGTCCGGATGCCGAGGCGATGCAGTCCTTCGTAAGCCAGAGTGCGGGCCGCCAGCACTTCGGCTAAGTACTCGCGCACGTATCCGGTGTCTCGAATGGCCGCTCTTGCCGCCAGCGTTGCAAGAGTGTTCACGCTGTAGGGCGACTGTGCCTTGTGCATGTAGGCGACATTTTCGGATTGAGAAAACAGGCAGCCGAAACGCATCGCCGCCATGCCGAATACCTTTGAGAAAGTCCGGCTGACGAAGAGATTGGGGCGCGCGGAGATTAGCGGAAGCGCGGTGACTCCGCAGAATTCGAAGTAAGCCTCGTCGATCAGAACGGCCGCGGCGGGCGCGCGGTCGAGAATGCGCTCGATGCCGGCGAGGTCGATGCCCGTGCCGGTTGGGTTGTTCGGATTCGCGATCAGAATCGCTTTCGTGGCCGGATGAATCGCGCGGAGGAGTTCGTCGATGGGGAAGGAGAGATCCTCGCGGCGGTACGGAATGTCTCGAATGCGAGCGCCGGCGACTTCCGCGTAGAAGCGGTACATTGCGTAGGACGGCGAGAGGACGATGACGTCGTCCTCGTCGTCCACGTATGTATTGATGAGTACCTGGATCGCTTCGTCCGTGCCGTTGGTGAATAGCATTTGCGGTTCGGGCACCGCGAAGAACGCCGCGAGTTCGCGCTTTGCGTCGGCGTACTCCGGATAGATGGCTAGATCGCTGGCGGAGAGTTTTTCGCGCAGAAAGTCGATGACGGCGGGCGAGCAGCCGATGGTATTTTCGTTGAAGTCCAGACGCAGCTTGCCCGCGCGGCCGGCGGTGGGCGGCGAGTACGGGGCCATGCGGAGCACGGCCTGCCGGGGCTCAGGCATTCCGGACCTCGACTGACCGGGCGTGCGCTTCGAGTCCTTCGGCGCGCGCAAGAGTAGTGATGGCGGGCGTGAGCGATTTCAAGGCTTCGGGGGACAGGTGCTGGACGGAAATTACTTTGACGAAATCGACCGCGGACAGGCCGCCCCGGAAACGCGCGGATCCCGCGGTGGGGAGAACGTGATTTGGCCCGGAGGCGTAATCGCCGGCGGCTTCGGGGCTGAACGGCCCGATGAAAACGCTGCCCGCATTGCGGATCTTCGGCAGCAGCTCGGCGTGATAGAGCGCCAGATGCTCGGGGGCCAGCAGGTTGGTGAAGTCCACGGCCTGGTCGAGTGATTTGCAGACGAGGATGACGCTGTTGTTTTCGATGGCTTCGCGCGCCACTATCGCGGTGGTGAGAGTTTTGAGCTGTTCCTCGATCTCTTGGGCTACTTCTTCGGCGAGATGGCGCGATGTGGTGAGAAGAATGGACGAGGCTTCGGTGTCGTGCTCGGCTTGCGCGAGCATATCGGCCGCCAGCCAGCGTGGGTTGCCGTCGGCGGCGATAATGACGATCTCGGTGGGTCCGGCTACGAAGTCGATGAGGACATCACCGGCTACCAGTTTCTTCGCTGCCGCGACGTAGATGTTTCCTGGGCCTACGATGCGGTCGACTTTGGGTACGGTCTCGGTGCCGTAGGCCATGGCGGCTATGGCCTGCGCTCCACCTACTTGAAAGACGTTGTCGATGCCGAGTAACGCGCAGACGCCGAGGATTTCCTTGCTGGGATGCGGGCAGCAGACTGCGATTTTTTCGACTCCCGCGACTTGGGCCGGAAGCACTGTCATGAGCAGTGACGAAGGCAGGGGATAGCGGCCTCCGGGGATGTAGGCTCCGGCGGAATCGAGCGGACGGACGATGTGGCCTAGTTTGCGGCCGTCGCCGCAGTCTTCCATTCGCTCGGCGGGAATTTGTTTCAATGCGTAGTCGCGGATGTTGTTTGCGGCTACCTGCACAGCTTCCAGGAATTCGCGGGAGCAGTCCTTTTTTGCGCGGTCGCATTCTTCGGGAGCGATTCGGATGGTTGTTCCTTCGAATTTGTCTAGGCGGCGCGCGTGTTCGAGGAGGGCGGCGTCTCCGAACTTCCGGACGCTTTCGAGGATGGGGGCGACGACGCGCTCGGCTTCGGCCAGGCGGACGGTGCGGCGGACTACGAGGTCCTGTTGGTCGCTGGAGTTGAGGATTCGGATCATGCGGAACACTTCATGCGCCGCCAGGAGTGGCGACGCGGCACGCAGGGGTGCGTGCGCCACGGGGGGAGGAGTAGGGACAGATTAGTCATGGGTGCTCCTACATCACGATTTTATTTAGCGGGTATTCGACGATGCCTTGGGCTCCCGCTTCTTTCAGGCGCGGGAGAATGC
Source organism: Acidobacteriota bacterium (assembly GCA_025353165.1). Lineage (GTDB taxonomy): Bacteria > Acidobacteriota > Terriglobia > Bryobacterales > Bryobacteraceae > TMP-7. Next base: position 52,057 of record JANXRE010000134.1, read on the forward strand.
TGCGCACCGTGGATTCGTCCAGGATCGTATTCACGGCCAGCCAGTTTTCGTCGCTGAGCTGCGAGATGGTCGGGTTCTTGAGCGCGGGAAGCACGGCGAGCACGGTGGCGAGGTTGGTTCGCTCGACGTTCAGCATGAGGCCCACCTTGCCGAGCGCGTTCATCGCGCCTTCGAGCAACATCTTGATGTCTTCCAGTTTGCGGCGCTTCCATTCGTCCGCCCACGATCCGCAATTGGCGATGAACTGCGTGTTCGATTCGAGCACCGTCTCGATGACGCGGAGCTTGTTGGCCCGCAGGGACGAGCCGGTCTCGGTGACTTCGACGATCGCGTCGGCGAGGAAGGGCGGCTTTACTTCGGTCGCGCCCCAACTGAATTCGACTTTGGCGTTGACGCCGTTTTGCTCGAGGTAGCGTTTCGAGGTTGCGACCAGCTCGGTGGCGATCACCTTGCCTTCGAGATCCTTTACGGTGTGGAACGGGGACGAGTCGGGGACTGCCAGCACCCACCGCACTTTTCCGAAGCTCTGCTTGGCGTAGATGAGGTCGGTGATGACTTGCACCGTCGCTCCGGTTTCCGCGACCCAGTCGCGTCCGGTCAGGCCGGCGTCGAGAACGCCATTTTCGACATAGCGGGCCATCTCCTGCGCGCG
>JANXRE010000140.1 GCA_025353165.1 Acidobacteriota bacterium
GGCGCACGCACTCGTGCGTGCGCCACGTCAGCTACCGCAACAAATCTTCGAGCTGGATCTTAGCGTCCGTACGTTCGTCGCGATACTTCACGATCACCGGCGTATAGAGCGAGATTCCCCAGTCCTTGCCCGGTCCCTTCGTAACGGCTCGCGCGCCCGCGACCACCACCGCGCCTTCGGGAATGACGAGCGGGTCGTCGCCGGCCCCCGAGTAGACCTCGCCCCGCACAAGATCGTACACCGGAGTCGACCGGTTCAGAATCGTTCCGGTCCCGAGCACCGCGCGACGCTTCACGATCGTCCCTTCGTACACGCCGCAGTTTCCGCCGATCAGCACGTCGTCTTCGATAATGACCGGCATCGCGCCAACCGGCTCCAGCACTCCGCCGATCTGCGAGGCCGCCGAGATGTGGCAATTGCGGCCCACCTGCGCGCAACTCCCGACCAGCGCGTGCGAATCCACCATGGTTCCGTCGCCGACGTACGCGCCGGCGTTGATATACATCGGCGGCATGCACGTCACGCCGCGGCCGACGTAGCACCCGTCGCGGATACTCGACCCGCCGGGTACGATCCGGACGCCTTCCCCGCCGTTGAACTGCTTCACGGGATAAGCGGCTTTGTCGAACCACGGCTGCTTTACCCTGTCAATCGAAAAGTCGACGATGCCGCTCATGCGGAACCCCAGCAGGATGCCCTTCTTCACCCAGGCGTTCACACGCCAGCCCGTTTGTGCCGAGGAATTCGGTTCAGCCGCGCGAATTTCGCCCGAGTTCAGCTTCCGCTTGAAATCCTCGAAGAGCCGACGTGCTTCGTCGGAATACGATTCGGGTTTCTCATCGAACAGCCGTTCGATCTCAACCTGCATGCAGCCCTACGCTTTCCAGCACGCCCTCGATCTTCTTCTGACTTGCCGCGCTCGGCGGGACCAGCGGTAGCCGCCAGACGGGCTCGAGCAAACCCATCGCAGCCATCGCGGCTTTCACCGGAATCGGATTCGACTCGATAAAATTCACTTCCATCAGCGGGAGAAACTTACGCTGAATCTCGCGGGCGCGGGCGTAATCGCCGCGTAGCGCCGACTGCACCAGTTCCGTCATCTGCGCTGGAATCTGATTCGACACGACCGAAATCGTTCCCCGTCCGCCCAGCGAAATAAGCGGGATACTAACCGCATCGTCGCCGCACAGCACCAGGAACCGCTCGGGCACCTGATGGACGACGCCGGCCATCTGGCCGATGTTGCCCGATGCCTCCTTCACGCCGACGATATTCTCGATCTCGGCCAGACGCTTCAGCGTCGAGGGCTCCACGTTCACGCCCGTCCGCGATTGCACGCTGTAGACCACAATAGGCAGACTCACGGCGGAGGCGATCGCCTTGTAGTGCTGGTACAGGCCTTCCTGTGTCGGCTTGTTGTAGTAGGGCGTAACGGACAGGATTCCATCCGCGCCGAGCGCCTGGATCTCGCGCGCCAGGGCAACCACCTCGCGGGTATCGTACCCGCCCGCCCCGGCCAGAACGGGAACCTTGCCGTGCGCCTCTTCCAGCGCGATCTCCACCACGCGAAGGTGTTCCCCGCGAGATAGCGTCGGACTCTCGCCCGTCGTTCCGCACGGCACCAGAAAATTGATGCCGCTTTCAATCTGGCGGCGCACGAGAGCGCGCAGCCGTTCCTCATCCAAGGAAAGGTCGCGCCGGAATGGCGTGACCAACGCGGTACCGCATCCAGTAAACATGCGCTATCTCCCGAACAAAACCTCGGAAAAATCCCACACCCCTTGCTTGTCCGCCACCCACAGCGCAGCTTTCAGCGCCCCGCGCGCGAAGCCGTCTCGGCTGCGGGCAACGTGCTTCAGCGTGATTGTATCGGCAGCCGAATCGAACCCGATTTCGTGTGTCCCGGGGTGAGTTCCCGCGCGGTTCGAGGACACATCGATCGGACGTGAGTACCCCGCGCGCTTCATCTCGTCCACCAGCTTTAAGAGCGTGCCGGAAGGCGCATCCTTCTTCGTGCAGTGGTGAATTTCCCACGCCCACGCGCCGTACTCAGCGTCGTTCGCCAGCAGCCGCGCCGCTTCGGCGGCGAGGCGCGTGAACACATTTACCCCGATAGAGAAATTGGCGCTGTACACCAGCGCGGAACCGTTCTCCTCCACCGCCTTCTGTACGCGCGGCAGTTCGGTGAACCATCCAGTGGTCCCGCAGACCGTTGGAATCCGCATCTCCGCCAACTTCAGGACGTTGACGACGGCGGCCGAGGGTTCGGTGAACTCGATGGCCGCATCGCAGCCCCGAACGGCGGAGATGTCCTGGCCGGTGTCGATCCGCGCCGCAACGTCGAACCCAAACTGCGGCGCAAACTGTTCGATCATGCGGCCCATTTTTCCGTATCCAACAATGGCCAGTTTCATTGGGACACGCCCGCGGCCTCGAACGCCGCTACATCGAAAACCGCTGGGTCGAGTTCGCTGAAGAATTCGTCGTGCAGCGCCTGCATCGCGGCTTTCACGTCCCCGGTGGCGACGACGAAGCTGAGATTCAATAGCGATGCGCCTTGCGAGATCATGCGCACGTTGATGTCCTTGAGGGCCGTGAATACGCGGGCCGCAACGCCCGGAGTGTGGCGGATGTTCTCTCCCACCAGCGACACGATCGATTGGTTCTTCTCCACCGAAACCTCCGCGAATTCCCTCAGCTCGGCGAGGATGTGCTCGAGTTTTTCCGTCTCATCCACCGTAAGGGAAACGCTCACCTCCGTGGTCGCCAGCATGTCCACCGGGGTCGCATAGCGATCGAAGATTTCGAAAATGTGCCGTAGAAAGCCATGCGCCATGAGCATCCGGGTGGAATGGATATTGAAGAGCAGGATGTTCTGTTTGCACGCCAACGCCTTCACCACGTTGCTTGAGTGAACGTTGTCCGCGATGATTCGCGTCCCCTCGACATTAGGACGCCGGGAGTTGAGGATGAGCACGGGGATGTTCTTCTCGACGGCCGGCAGCAGCGTCGACGGATGCAGAACTTTCGCGCCGAAATACGCCAGTTCGGCCGCCTCCGCGAACGAGCACAGCCGCACGCGGTGGCCCCCCGGGATCACCCGCGGATCAGCCGTGAGCATGCCGTCGACATCCGTCCAGATCTGGATTTCCTCCGCGCCGATGCCAGCCCCGACGATCGACGCGGTGAGATCGGATCCTCCGCGGCCGAGAGTCGTCGTGACCCCGTCCGCCGTCGCCCCGATGAATCCCCCCATCACAACGACTCGTTTTTGAGCGAGAGGAGGGACCGTCGCGGCCAGGCGAAGGTACGTCTCGGAATAATCCGGCACTGCCTGCGTATGGCGATTATCGGTGATGATTACCTTCCGGGCATCGACGTGTACCGCTTTCAGTCCATGCTTTTCGAAATGATTAACGACGATGAGGCTGGACAGCCGCTCGCCGAAACTCGAGATGGTGTCCACGGCGCGCGGCGACAGTTCGCCGAGCACCGCCAGACCGCGCACCAGTTCGGCCAGTTCCTGAAAGTGGTCGTCGACGGTGCGCTCCATGCCGGACTCCCGCAGATGATACTGCTTCAGCTCGAGCAGCTCCCGCAGTGCGGCCTCGCGCCGCCCGCCGAGCGCATGGTTGGCGATGGAGAGCAAGCGATTCGTCGTCTTCCCCATGGCTGAGACCACGACCACCGGCCGCCGATCCAGCCGCTCGCGAACAATCCCCGCCACTCTCGCTATCGCGGCTGCAGATTCCAACGACGAGCCGCCGAATTTCATGACGATCATCAGTCCAGCAGGCCCTCCGAATACATCAGCTCGGCGTTGAGCACGGCGGCGCCGGCCGCCCCGCGAATCGTGTTGTGGCCCAGCGCGACGAACTTGTAATCGAGCACCGGGCACTTGCGGAGCCGCCCGATATACACGGCCATGCCGTTGTCGCGTTCGACATCGCGGCGCGGCTGCGGCCGGTTCTCTTCCTCCATGTACTGCAGCGGATGCTCCGGCGCGCTCGGCAGCTTCCGTTCCTGCGGCGCGCCGCGGTACTCGCCGATGGCGGCAATCACTTGGTCGAACGACGGCTTCTGCGCGGTCTCCACCGACACCGTGATGGTGTGCCCATCCAACACCGGAACGCGGTTGCAGTGCGCGCTCACCGCGGCATGCAGCGGCTCGATGCGATCGCCGGCGAACTCGCCCAGAATCTTCTGCGTCTCCTGCTCCATTTTTTCTTCCTCGCCGCCGATGTACGGGACGACGTTCGCGTTGATATCCATGGACGCCACGCCCGGGTAGCCCGCCCCCGAGATGGCCTGCATTGTCGTGACAATCACGCGCTCGATGCCGAACTGCTTGAACGGCGCAAGCGCCATCGTCAGAACCACCGTCGAGCAATTCGGGTTGGTGGCGATCTGCCCCTTCCACCCGCGATTGCGCTGCTGCACGCGAAGGATGCCTAAGTGCGCGGCGTTGATCTCCGGCACCAGCAGCGGCACGTCTTTGTCCATCCGGTGATTTTTGGAGTTCGACACCACGACGTGACCCGCCTCCGCGAATGCGCGCTCGATCTCGGTAGCGACGGAGGCGTCCATGGCCGAGAAGATCAGGTGGGGCGCGCCGTCGCCGGGCTTGCTCTCACTGACCACGATATCGCGCACCTTCTCGGGCATCAGCCCTTCCAGACGCCAGTGCGTCGCTTCGCAATACTTCTTTCCCGCGGAGCGGTCGCTCGCGCCCACCCACGTAACGTCGAACCACGGGTGATTGCGGAGGAATTTGATGAAGTGCTGGCCCACCATGCCCGTGCCGCCGAGGACGCCCACCGGAATGCGGTTAACTGGTGCGGTCATTGCCGGTGTAACTCCCTGACTATGTTCTTGTAGATTTGCACTGCTTCTTCGATCTGCCGCTTCGGCGCGTGTTCCCGATCGGTGTGCGCGACATGAATCGTTCCGGGGCCGATCAGAAACGGCTGGCCCCACGTTCCGCCGAACGCCGGAATGTCGGTGGTGTACGCGACTACGGTCGTCGGGATTCCCTCGATGCTCCGCAGACGAATCGCCGGAATCGTGAGAATGTCTTTCACTTCGACGGCGGGTTCCAGCAGGCTGTGAACCTGCCGGCGAGTTTCCAGGCCGTCGTTCACCAGGCGGATGAACAACTCCGCCTGCGCCTCGTCCGGAATGACATTTGGGGCTCGCCCGCCGCGGATGGTGCCGATGTTCAGCGTGCTGGGCCCGAGCGTTTCGTCCGTAGGCAGCGGTATCCCACGAACCTTCGCCAGCGCGTCGAGCAGTTTCTCGATGGCCGATTCGCCGAGCTCCGGATACGCGGAATGCGCCATGCGCCCTTTTGCGTGAACCTCGAACCGCATCGCCCCTTTCGACCCCAGCGCGAGATGATTCTCGGTCGGTTCTCCGTTCACCAGGAAGCGGCTGCCGCGCGGATGCTTCGCCGCATGAAAAGCGCCGGCGCTATTGCGCTCCTCGCCGACGACGAAAAGCAGCCCGAAGTTCCGTTCGCCTTCAGACAAAAGCTGCTCCGCCGCCGTAATCATCGACGCGATGATGCCCTTCGTGTCGCACGCGCCGCGTCCCCAAATGTTGTCGCTGTCCTCGCGCGACGGGAAGAACGGCGGCACCGTGTCCATGTGGGTGGAAAGCGTCGCCACCGGTTCGCCCCAGTGCGCGAACACGTTCCTGCGGCCGGGTTCGACCTCCATGTACTCGACCAAGCCACCCGTGCGCCCGGCAAGTTCTTGCAGGCAGTCGTGCAGAAAAACGCCGACCCGCTCCTCGTTCGGAGTGATCGACTCAATATCGATAAGCTTTCGCGTCAGTTCGAAAACGTGCATAAACACTCAGCGGGGCAAGGAGGCTTACGTAGGGAGAACGGCGAGCCGGTCACTCTGCCGATAGCGCTCCATCCGGCTTGCGCCAGAATGACAGTGGATGGGCTGTTCGCCCGATCCCCCAACCACCACGTCAGCGAGTTGACGCGGCCATTTCGGCGGAAACCCCTTTCACCGGTCCTCCGGAGCTCGCCGGAACTGCGGAACCGAGTACTCATGGCGCCCGCGCCTCTATCAGAACTCCTTCAGGGTAACATGTGCGGCGAGATCCGAGAGCTTCCGCGCCGCCGCTCCGGTGTCGATCGACGCCGCGGCTAGCGAAACGCCCTCGCGCAAGTCCGCGGCGCGCGATGCCGCAACCAGCGCCGCGGCGGAGTTCATCAACACGATGTCGCGCCTAGGGCCACGTTGTCCGCCAAGGATGTCTCGCGCAATGGCGGCGCTCTCCGCGCGCGAGCCGCTGTGGAGTTCATCAATCCCGGAAATCGGGATTCCGAAGTCGGCTGGCGTCCACACGTGCTTGCTTACCGACTCCCCGCGGATCTCATACACCCAGGTCGGTCCCGTGGTACTGACCTCGTCCAGCCCATCGAAGCCGTGCACGACGAACGCGCGCCCGGTCCCTAGCCCGGCCAGCGCGTAGGCCATCAGTCCGGCTGCTTCTTCCGAAGGCGCGCCGATCAATTGCGAGTCGGCCTTGGCCGGGTTCGTCAGTGGACCGAGCAGGTTGAACACGGTCCGCATCTTCAACTCAAGCCGCGCCGCCTGCGCGTGCTTCATCGCGGGGTGCAGCAACGGAGCGAACAGAAACCCGATCCCGATCTCGCGAATCGCCGCCGCCACGCGCTCGGCCGGCACATCCGCGCGAACTCCCAATTCCTCCAAAACGTCGGCGCTGCCGCACTGGCTGGAGATCGACCGGTTTCCGTGCTTCGCAACCCGCACTCCCGCGCCCGCGGTAACGAATGCCGCCACAGTCGAAATGTTAAACGTCGAGAGTGCGTCGCCGCCGGTGCCGCAAGTATCCAGGATCGTTTCGCCGTTCAAGCCGTGGTGGATCGTCGCGGCCCGCTCGCGCATGGCCTGCGCGAATCCCAGAAGCTCGGCGGCCGTCTCGCCCTTCATGCGCAGGGCGACCAGAAACGCCGCGATCTGGGCGGTCGTCGTCGAGCCTTCGAGAATGAGCGACATGGCATCGCGCGCCTCTGCGACTTCGAGTCCGTGGCGGGAAGACACGCGGTGCAGATAAGGCAGGAACGGCATGGAGCGGATGTTTCCCCAGATATAGCACAGGCGCGGTAAGATACTTCTCATTAGGGGGTGGAGCCATACATGAACCTCTCACGCCGAAATCTTTTCCGTTCCATGCTGGCGGCTGGGGCAACCCTGCCCTTTCACGGCGAGGCCGCGCTCGCCCAACTCTCGATGGTGTCCAACATTCCCGCGGACGCCGTCAAGATTAACGCCAACGAGAACCCGATGGGCCCGTGCCCGGAGGCGGCGGAGGCAATCTACAGCGTCGTCAAAAAAGGCGGCCGCTACCTGTACGAGGAGACCTTCATATTCCAGAAGGCGCTTGCCGACCAGGAAGGCGTCAAGCCCAATTACGTGCAGGCGTATGCCGGCTCCAGCCTGCCCCTCCATCACGCCGTAATGGCATTCACCGGCGCGGCCAAGAGCTTCGTCACAGCCGATCCGGGCTACGAAGCCGGCGAGCGCGCCGCGCAATTCATCGGCGCGAAAGTGCACGGCATTCCACTGCGCCCCGACTACTCGCACGACGTGCGGAAGATGGCGGCCATCCCGGACGCCGGCCTGATCTACATTTGCAATCCGAACAACCCCACCGGAACGCTGACCTCGCGGCAAGACATCGAGTGGCTGGTGGCGAACAAGCCCGCCGGCTGCGTCGTGATGGTGGACGAAGCCTACATCCACATCGCTGGAGCGCAGGCGGTGACAGACCTCGTCGCCGCCGAGAAGGACGTCATTGTTCTCCGCACGTTTTCGAAACTCTACGGGATGGCGGGATTGCGTGCTGGTGCTGCGATCGCACGCCCGGACCTGCTGGAAAAAATCCGCCCTTTCCACGCCGGCGCGTTGCCGGTTACCGGAATGGTGGGAGCGACGGCGAGCCTCCGCGCACCGAACCTCGTCCCCGAGCGGCGCAAAATCATCAAGGACATCCGCGAGCAAACGTTTGCCTTCCTGGACCAGCGCAAGTTTAAGTACGTTCCCTCGGTGAGCAACAAATTCATGCTGGACGTGGGCCGGCCCGGCCGCGAAGTAATCCGCGCGATGGCGGCGGAGAAAGTGTACATCGGCCGGGTGTGGCCGTCCTGGCCCAATTATGTGCGGGTAACGATCGGCACGCGCGAGGACATGGCGAGCTTCCAGGCAGCCTTGCTGAAAGTGATGAATACGTAATCGCCGCGCGTGAGTGGGGCGATCCCCCATAGGTGCTAACTTAAGCCTCTTGGGTCTGCTTAAAGGCCGGCGATCGCCGCCGTGGCGCGCGATTTGGAAGCTTGGCGCTGGTGTCCGGTTGCTCGTAATTCATGGGTAGGAGCGAGGACCTCGACCTCACACTGGCAGCCGCACGAATCGGCCGTTCTGGTCGGCACGCAGGACAAATTGATCAGCCTCGCGCTCAATCGGGGAGAGCTTCGACCAAATGTTCTATCGATCTTTGATGATGTCTTCTTTGGGAAGCTCTAGCTGTAGCTCACAAGCATCCTTCATTTTACGTTCAGACGTCGACAACTCGCTATAGGTCTTGTACGCGATTGAAAGAAGGAAATTCGCACAGTTCTTCATGGTTTTCTGATGTCTTTCTTCGGGCGTCAGCTTTTGCCACTCTGCATGTTCCCGCTGCTCTTCCATGTTGCCGATGATCATGACCACCACGAACAAGCCGACAATACAGAGGATCACCACCAAAGCAATGTTTCCACATCCTCCTTTCTTGGCCTGGAGTTCGCTTCGAGCCTCAAGACGTGCCTTCTCTTCGAGGTAGATGCGCTCTCTTTCTTCTGGCGTGAGGTCTGCCATTTCCGCATTTTTCAGATTGCCGCCCGCATTCTATCACCGACCTAAGCGCCGTCTGCCAGCTGAGGCTTGAGACTTCCGCGGAACGATAGATGACGGCTTGGAAAGGAATTCTGCCGTAAGGTAGCGCTTGTGGGGCGATCCCCCTGGATCGCGGCCGACGCCCCCGTCGGCCGGTTCGCGCTTAAAGATGAACGCGCCGCGGAAACTGTCGCACAATGAAGGCGTGGTCACCCTGGACAAGCTGCGCGCGGGTGGGAGGGAAGAAATCCTCCGGCTCGCCCGGCAGCACGGCGCCCGCAACTTGCGGGTGTTCGGGTCCGTGGCCCGCGGCGAAGCCAACGAGAACAGCGATCTCGACCTGCTGGTCGAATGGGAATCGGGGCGCAGCCTTCTGGACCACGCCGGACTGGTTCAGGACCTTCAGGAACTGCTCGGGATGAAGGTCCACGTCGGGACTGAGAAATCGCTCCACTGGTACGTGCGAAACAGAATCCTGCGCGAGGCCACGCCCTTGTGAAGGCATCTGCGGGATGCGCGGCGTGCTGATTCACGACTACATTGCGTGGATCTTGATGAAGTTTGGAACGTGGCCTCCTCCCGGATACCCGAACTCCAGGCCGTGCTGGAGCAATTTCTCGCCCGAGAAGACGCTGGCTCTGCGGATGTCTGCTGAAAAGGCACCGCTGAACCGCCCGGTGCAGCCCGCCCCAACACGCCAATTACATCATTAAACCTTCACCCCCACCGCCACCCGGCACCGGTTGCGCATCACGACCCGCCCATCCTCCGCCACCAGCGGCTCCAGGGCACCACGCACTGCACGCCGCACCGCCTCCTCACCGAAGATCTCAACCGGACGCTGAGTCGCCCCCGCCGACATCTGCCCCGTCACTGCTTCGTCAAGAGAGAGATATTCCGACCGGCAATCCACCCGTTCGATCCGATCGAGGCGGAGATCCGGTACGGATTCAAACAGGCTTTCGATCTTGCCGGCAGCGGACAACGCGAACACGCCCCGCCCCCGCGGCGGCTCCGCAAACAACGCGAGAACCGCGTTGTACACCCGGCCCAGGTCGCACTCGCCCACCTCGTCCCACACCGCCACCGCAACGCGCCCGTCTGCTTCGCACACCCGCCCCATCTCATGCACCGCCATCCGC
>JANXRE010000151.1 GCA_025353165.1 Acidobacteriota bacterium
CATCGGCACGACCTATGCCCACCTCACTAGCTCGACCTCACTGGCGGTGACTGCGCCCGTTTTGATCTCACTGACTGTGACCCCCGCGAACCCCACGGTTGTGCTGAAGACCTCTCAGCAACTAAGCGCGACGGGAACCTATTCGAACGGCGCGACAGCGAACCTGACAGGGCCGGCGCAATGGAGCAGCGCCACTCCGGGGGTGGCTACGGTAAACGCCCAGGGCATGGTCAGCACTGTGGCGCCCGGCAGCGCGGTGATCACAGCCAGCCTGGGAGCGATCAGCGGATCCACGACCGTGACCGTGTCAAAGAACTTTATTCCCCCCGGCTTGGCGAACATCAAGCATGTCGTGTTCCTTGTCAAAGAGAACCGCGCTTTTGACCACATGTTCGGCGCCTTCCCGGGAGCCAATGGCACGGCGTCCGGGCTGATCTCAACGGGTCAGGTCATACCGTTGGGCCACGCGCCGGATGCCACTCCCCTCGACATCTGCCATGCCTGGGTTTGCACCCAGCAGGACATCGATTTCGGCAAGATGGACAAATTCGATACACAAGCAAGTTGCTTTCAGAACAACCAGCTAGTTTGCATGTCGCAATTTACCCAGCAGGACATCCCCAACTATTTTGCATACGCCAGCGCCTTCACGCTGGGCGATGCGATGTTCTCGTCCATCAACGCCAGCAGTTTTCCGAATCATCTATACACGATCGCCGCAACTTCGGCCGGAGTGATCGGCCAAGCCTCCGGACCACAGAACAAGCGCGAAGTGGGATGTGAGTCTGATCCGGAATCGGTGGTCGAAATGATCGACGCGGAAGGAGACGTCAGCTATCAGTATCCCTGTATTGACGTGAAGACCCTGGGTGACGTGCTTACCACGGCTGGAATCAGCTGGACGACTTATGGTCCCGACAAAAACATCTTCAATGCCTACACCGCGATCAACCATATTTACAATAATCCGACATACTGGAACCAGCACTACGCTGCCGACTCCCAATTCGTGACAGACGCCGCGAGCGGCAATCTGCCCGCAGTCAGTTGGCTCGTCACCAACAACGCGAGTGAGCACCCGCCGTTCAGCACCTGTTACGGCGAGAATTGGACGGTACAGCAGATCAACGCGATCATGCAGGGGCCGGATTGGAGCTCCACGGCAATCTTTCTCATGTGGGACGATCACGGCGGCTTCTATGACCACGTGCCGCCACCACAAGAGGATATGTTTGGATTGGGCCCGCGGGTTCCGTTACTGATCATATCGCCCTACGCAAAGCAAGGGTATATCTCCCATACGCAGTACGAGGCTTCTTCCGTGCTGAGATTCATCGAGGAACGGTTTGGGCTTCCATCCTTGAACGGTCGTGACGTCAACGCGAACGACTTGCTGGACAGTTTTGACTTTACGCAAACGGCGCCTCCGCTGATCCTGCAACAGCGCACCTGCCCCTTCATGGAGAGTGCGGGAAGTTTTCCTCCTCAAAAAGTGGGGACCAGCTCGGCGTTTTATTTCACTTTTGTGAATACGGCTCTCAATAACAAGCAGATCACAATTTCCAACATTGCAACTACAGGCGACTACTCTCAAACGAGTACCGACCAAGGCGGTTTTAGCCCTTGCGCATTGACGAATACAGGTGCATACTGCACGATCAAGATCAACTTCACGCCGGCAGCGACCGGAACCCGGAATGGGTCCCTCACCGTAACTTTCACCGGCGGATCGGCTGTCGCGACGCTTACTGGCGTCGCGACCAACGTAATCACGTCGCTGTCCCGGGTCGTCTTTGGTCTTCAAACCGTACTTACAGCGAGTGCGGCGACGCCTGTGCTTTTGACCAACAGTTCGCGTACGGCGGTAAAGATCTCCAACATTGCGATTACCGGGGCGTTCTCCCAGACTAACAACTGCCCGGCCAGCCTTCCGGCAAATCAGAGTTGTACCTTCAACGTAACTTTCCTGCCCTCCACTGCTGGATCCACCTACGGCACTTTAACGATCGTTGACGATGATGTGGCAAGCCCTCAGGTGGTGACTCTGACCGGCGTTGGTGCTGCACTGACAGCCTCTCCGGCCAGCTTGAGCTTTCCTAACACGGCGGTTGGAGCAACTAGCCCTGCGCAGTCAGTCACAATCACCAATCGGAGTGCCAGCCCCGTCGCGGTGAGCAGCGTCTCGATCTTTGGTTTTCTGGATTTTGGCGAATACGTCCAGACCAACAACTGCGGCACTCTACCAGCCAACGCAAGTTGTGTTGGCCAGGTCTCTTTCGCGCCGATTCACCAGGGACTTGCGAACGCACCAAGCCTCAATATCTCGTTCGGGTCTCCGGACAGCCCTCTAATGGTGGGTCTGAGCGGTACCGGGATCACTTCTACTAACGCCCCGGTCCCCGCGATCGCTGCACTGGCGCCGGTTACGGTTGCGCCGGGGGGGAACGCATTCACGTTGAAGGCTTACGGATCCGGATTTTCACCCGCCTCGGTGCTAAATTGGAACGGCAACCCGAAGGCCACCACCTACCTCAATAAGAGTACCTTGAACGCTACCATCTTGGCGACGGACATCGGCGTTGCCGGAACAGCGTCTATTACGGTAGTGAATCCCTCGCCGGGTGGTGGCGCCTCCAACGTGGCTTTGCTTCCCGCCGTCACCAGTTCCAACGTGGCCCTCACGGCTTATTCGTGGAACACCGGCGCTAATCCGGGCGCCATCGCTCGGGCCGACTTCAACGGAGACGGAAAAATGGATCTCGCCGTAGCCAATCAAGGCGCCAATACGGTTTCCATTCTGTTTGGTGTTGGCGATGGCACGTTCACAACCGGTCCGGTGCTCGCCACGGGCAATCAGCCCGCAGCCCTCGCGGTCGGGGACTTCAACGGCGATGGCAAAATGGACCTGGCTGTCGGCAATTTCATGGACAGTACGATTACGATCTTCACAGGCGACGGTGCCGGTAACTTCAGCCCCAGTCCAACCTTGATCAACTCAGTCAATCCCGTGTCGATTGCCGCGGGAGATTTGAACGCGGACGGCATTGAGGATTTGATCGTGGTCAACTCCACAATCAATACGCTCTCGGTTTTCCTTGGAAGAGGCGACGGGACATTTCTAGCCACATCCACGCCCGCGGTGATCCTGAGTGGAGCAACCTCGGTTACCTTAGCCGACTTCACGGGGGATGGGATTCCCGATGCGGCAGTAGTCAACAAGACGGCCGGCACCGTCACGGTGTTGCAGAGCCGGGGCGATGGGACCTTCCTTACCACGATGGTGACGCTTACGGCAGGAGCAGGTCCAGTCTGGATTGCCGCCGCGGATTTCAACGGCGACGGCAAGATAGACCTGGCTGTTGTCAATCAAACGGCGAATACCGTAGAGGTCTTCCTCTCCACCACCCCAGGCAACTTCACCGCCGGGGTGTCCTACCCGACAGGCGCAGGGCCGACGTCGCTGGATGTGGGCGACATTAACGGCGATGGTATCCTGGACCTCGTGGTCGCCAATGGAACGGGTAACAGCGTGTCGGTGCTGCTGGGCGTAGGTGGCGGCACTTTCCAGGCTCACACCGATACAGCCCTGGGGACAGTGCCGCAAACTGTGGTGATCGGGGATTTCAATCGAAACGGCAGGCTGGACCTGGTTGTTACTACGCCTCAAGCAAGTGGGATCTCGGTGCTCCTGCAGTAGTTATCTTCAATCGTGTCTAAGATGAAAACAATATCGTTCGTTGTGTGGATTTCACTGGGTGCGATGTCGGCCCAGGGCCAGTTATCTTCCGTTCTGACGTACCATTACGACGCGGCCAGAACGGGTCAAACTAATAACGAGACCATCCTCACCCAGGCGGCGGTGAATGCAAATATCTTCGGGAAGCTGTTTAGCCAGCCGGTGGACGGCCAGGTCTTTGCCCAACCGCTTTATGTGCCTGGCGTGACCATTAATTCCCAAGTTCACAACGTGGTCTTTGTAGCCACGGAGAACGATTCCGTCTATGCCTTCGACGCCGATTCGAATGCGGGAGACAACGCGAATCCCCTCTGGCACACCAGCTTTGTTCAGCCACCCAGCGTGGTTACTGTCCCGTCGAGCGACATAAAGACCGGCTACAGCGACATCTATCCGCAAATTGGCATCACCGGAAGTCCCGTGATTGACAACGGCAGCCTGTTCGTCGTCGCAGCGACGAAAGAAACCAGCACGGGGGGAGTAGTCACTTACGTTCAGCGCCTGCACGCGCTCGACATCACTACCGGCTTGGACGTTTCCGGGAGCCCGGTCGTAATCGCGCCCACCTTCCCGGGAAAGTGCAGTCCGACCGATGGACTTGGCAACGTGATCTTCGGAGCGCTCCTGCAGAATCAGCGGGCCGCCTTGTTGGCGTCCCACGGAAATGTCTATGTCAGCTGGGGATCGCACGGCGACTATCGGCCGTTTCAGGGCTGGCTGGTAGCCTACAATGAGACGACCCTCCAGCAGGTCGCTGTCTTCAACTCCGGTCCCGATCGTTCGTTCTATTGCAATGGCGGCATCTGGATGGCGGGAAGCGGTCCGGCCGTCGATGCGTCCGGCAACATCTACATCGCCACGGGGAATGGAAACTTTAAACCGCCGTCGCTGGGCGGAAACAGCTACGGCGACAGCTACCTCCGGTTGAACTCCTCTCTCCAACCTGTCGACTACTTTACTCCTCACAATCAGGACACCCTGGATAAAGAAAACAAAGACGTGGGGTCCGGCGGTATCATTATCCTGCCTGACCAGTCCGGTCTTTTTCCTCACCTCATGACAAACGCCGGGAAAGACGGGACGATCTATCTGGTAAACCGGGACAACATGGGTTTGTATGATGCGAACGGGGATATTCAGATCGTTCAGGAGCTTCCACTCGCTTTGCACGGCATGTTTGGTTCGCCCGTCTTTTTCCAGAACAACGTCTACTTTGCCCCCGCCAGCGATTTCATCAAGGTGTTCACGCTGTTAAATGGACAATACCAGACCACGCCTGTCCAAAGCTCGTCTTCATACGGCTATCCGGGGCCAGGTCTGAGCATATCCTCCGGCCCGACCGGTACCGGAATAGTTTGGGCTTTGGATTCTCAGTTCACGGTTAAAAACAGTACCTCTGCAGTCCTGCACGCGTTTAAGGCTGATAATATCAAGTCGGCGCTTTATTCCTCCAGCACCTTCAAGGCGCGCGATGCGCCCGGCCCCGGTGTCAAATTCGCAGTCCCGGTGGTGGTAAGCGGGAAAGTCTATGTGGGCGGCGCGAACAGCCTGAGCGTATTTGGAGTGCTGCCTCACTAGACTAAGGGATACAATCGCCGGTCGCGCCCGGAGTGAGCAGTCCACGGGCGGGCGCAGCCCTCCTCTCCGCGGCGAGAGAGTCGGAGAGATTGCACTCCGTCGCGGAAAAGGGATTCTCTCAAATCCGCAGCTATCCGATCCAGTGGCCCGAGTTTATTCAGCGCTAGGGTGGAGGGATGATGCTGCCGGTTCTCCACCACCCTCATGGCGATGGCCGGCATCGGCTACAACGTCTATTCGATTAACTACACGCTAGCCGTGCGGTCCGACCCGACGCGGCAATTCCCGGTGCAATGGACCGACGGGAAGTGCTTGTTCGGCATCCGGCTCCTCGGCAAGGATGGCAAGCAGGGAGGAGGAATCGAGGATCATTTAGGAAGGCCGTGTTCGTCGTACAGCAGCTCGGCGTGATCGAGGTAGGAACGCCTGAGGTGAGCGGCGGCGCGTCTTGCGATAGCGCGGATGTCGGCCGCGAGCGCTTCGGGATCGCGTTTCTGGATACGTTCATACCGCTCTCGCAGAACCTCTGTGACGACGCTGGTCATCGTCTCGCCGGTGGCGTGAGCAATGGCCTGGGCCATCCTGTCTGCTTCGAAGTTCAGAATTGCGGCGAATGCGCCGCCCCGGCTGCCGCGGCTCGTATAGCCGTAACTCGGCGTGCAAGGGCTGGTGAGCAAGTCTATCGAGTGTCCCGATCCCGTGACCCTGTTATCTATCCAGAACAATCCAGAACAGCGTGACCGCAGCGGACACATTGGCGTAGTACTGGGCAACATCTAGCGGAATCTGGGCGGCGTTTGCCGGTACGATGGTGGGTCGGCCGCCCCAGTCAACTCCAGCAGCGGCGGAACCGGGGCTGGCGTGAGCTGCCCGCGAATGTAGTGCGAGGGCGACGCCAGCGGCGCGGTCGTGTTGTAACAGGTAGGGTTGCTGACCATGAGCGTGCAGCCCAGGAAGGTCTGGAAGTTGTTTGGACTGTCCGTCAACGGGTACTCGCAGTTCGTCGGAAAGGCGGTGTTCGGCGAGTAGGCCATCATCAGGTTCATCCACGACCCTGCCGAAAAGCTGGTCAGGTAGACTCGCTGTGGATCGCTAGCCGTTCGGTTCGGCACGCCGCCGATTTGCGTGCCGCTGTCTCTATGGCCAGGCCATCAGCCGGGCCCCTCGCTGCCGTATTTCCGTCGGGAACTTCGTCGAGCTCTCGATGGCCATCCAGAATCAATTCCCCGCTGAAGGTATCCAGCAATGCGACGCGCTGTTTCGCCGCGTCGGAATTACGATCGAGCCGTTCACGGCCGCGCAGCTCTATCTGGCACGCCAGGCGTTCCACGACTTCGGCATGGGCCGCCACTCGGCCGGGCTGAATTTTGGCGACTGCTTTGCTTATGCGCTCGCCAAGCACACCGGCGAGCCACTCCTTTTCAAGCGGAACAGTTTTAACAAAACTGATATTGTCTCCGCGCTCTGACGCACACGTGTGAAACGCGCACCACATGGGCTGGATTGGAAGTTGCTATCGTTTCAGTGACTTCCACCCTGGCTTGAGGCTTGCCATGGAGATAATGTATGCCGCGCGTATTCTTTGTGGCTCTGATCTTTGCCGTCGCCGCTTGCGGGGGAAGCCCCGACGAGCCGAACGTCAATTCGCGGTACACCGTCGAGAGCGTTCACGTCGCGGGCTACCGCAGCTCGAAAATCAGCACGGCGCTGCGGTCCGAGATCGAAGCCGTCATCGGGCAGAAGTTCGACCAGTCCCTCCTCGAACGCATCTCGGACCACATCCGCCGCGACCTGCGCGTCGAGAAGGTCGCGGTGAAAGTTTCACGGGGCGCCCAGCCCGAGCACGTCAAGATCGATTTCTTCGTCGAGAACCAGCGCAGTACCGACTTCGATATCGGTGTGCCGATGTTCACCTACAACTCGATACAAGGTTGGTCCGGCCGAGGCGAGGTTCGCACCGACGTCGCCGGGAACCACCTGTCGCTGGCGTTGGTCAGCGACGGCAACGAACTGGTGGAACGATTCTCCGGCGTCGAGGTGAAAATCGCACGCCGCCTGGGGTCGAACCGGGTGCTGGCCGGCTTCGAATTCGACAGCTACCACGAGCAGTGGAACCGGGCCACCCAAGACGCGATCGGCGGTCTGTACCGGTCCCGGCAGAATTTCCTGCCTTCGGCGACGTTCGTTCTCGCAGAGCCGTTGACGGTCAGCGTGGGGGTAAGCATGCAATCATTGGAACAGCAGGTTCCCTCCGCGATGACCCGATCGTCCAATCTCGTTGTGAGCGCCCTGCGGTTTCACCGAAGCTGGTCCAACGGCGGCGCAGCCGAGGCGGGTTACGTAGTTCGGGCGGCGACCCGTACTCTGGGCAGCGATTTCGTTTTCCTGCGAAATACCTTCGACGCGCGTTATCAGTTCATCAAAGGGAAGCAGACGGTGATCGCGAGCTTTTTGGCCGGGGCGATCAACGGGACGGCTCCGCTGTTCGAACGGTTCGCGCTTGGAAATTCGACAACTTTGCGCGGCTGGAACAAGTTCGACCTGGATCCGCTGGGCGGCGGGCGCGTGGTTCACGGTTCGGTTGAATACCGCTGGCGATATTTGCAGGCGTTCTACGATACCGGCGCGGTCTGGGATCGCGGAACCGCGCGGGATCGGAAGCAGAGCGTGGGAATCGGCGTACGGTCCAGCAACAAGGACGGCCTGCTGCTGGCGGCGGCGTTTCCCCTGAAGAACGGGCGGGTGGACCCGGTGCTTATCGCGGAATTCAACTTCTGAGGCGGAGTGCGGATTAAAGGCTGGTGGTTAATCCTGACCTTCACGAGCGGCTTCCTGCTCGCGATGTGGGCGCAGGATCTGTCGCTACGCTGGCGCGACAACGAGTTGCACATCTCCGCGCCGCGCCTGCACTTCCTGACCGGAAATTCCCTTCAGCGCCTGAAGAACGGCGTCGCGGTACCGTTCGACTTTCAATTGACCTTGTCGGTGGATAACCGCTCGACGGTTTTCGACCGCACCCTGCAACGATTCGTCGTGAGCTACGATCTCTGGGAAGAAAAATATTCCGTGGTGAAACAGCGCGCCTTCTCGACGCGCGGCGACACGCGCACCACCGAGATTCGCAGGTCGGCATCCGGGCTCTCCGCGGAAGCGGCCGAGGCCTGGTGCGTGGACAGCATCAGCCTTTCCACGGCGGGCCTTCGCCAGGAGCAGCCGGTGTGGATGAAGCTGGAGATTCGCGGCGCGGAACAGAAGGACGGCGCTTCAGTGTTCGGCGAATCGGGACTGAGCCTGGCGAGCCTGATCGAGCTCTTCAGCCGCCCGCCGCGCAGCTCCGAGCAACGCTGGACGCTGGAGGCGGGGCCGGTCCGCCTCGATGACCTGAAGCGTTTAAGCGGCCGCGGATCATGACGCGTTTCAGCCGGCTTCAGACACGTCTGGTAATCACGTTCCTAGCCGCAACCGTGCTTCCGCTCGGTCTGACGCTGTGGGTCGCGATCGAACTGCTGAACCGCAGTCTGGACCTCAATCCGATCCCGGAATTCGACCGGATGTCGAAGTCGTTCGAGGCGCTTGGGCGGGAGTATTATCAGCGCTCGCGCGATCAGCTTCGGGCGGACATTGCCCGCGGGGCCGTCCAGCCCGAAATGTTCCCGCACCTGCGACGCGCGGGGTGGCCGGCGGAGATCGGGGAGTTTTTGGATTCCGGCGCCACGGAGCGATTTGCATTGACGGGGACCGCCGGCGACCGGCTGGAACTGCTGGTCCGGAATGCGGACGGCGTGGCACTGTATGCGCGGGATCTCGGCCCGGTGCGGATGCAGGATCTCGCGCGGCAGTACACGCAGGCGCGGGCCACCATCGACCGGGCGCAAGGGCGCGATCTGCGGCGCGGTTTCGTCTGGACGCTCATCATGGTTTCGGGCGCGGTATGGCTGGCCGGACTGGCGGCACTGATTTACTGGGCGCGGAGGCTCGGAAAGCCGGTGCACGATTTGACGCGCGCGCTTCAGTCCGTCGCCGCCGGCGATCTGACGCACCGGCTGGATCTCGACCGCGAAGATGAAGTCGGGGCGGCCGTGCGGGCGTTTAACGAGATGGCCGATCAGCTCCAGCAATCGCGCGAGAAGCTGATCCATGTCACGCGGCTGGCAAGCTGGCAGGCGCTGGCGCGCAAGACGGCTCACGAAGTGAAGAACTCGCTGACTCCCATCCGTCTGACAATGGAGGAAATTATCGCGCGGCAGGACGGCTCCGATCCCTTTCTCGTGCAGGCCGCGCAGATCGCGATCGATGAAGTGGGCAGCCTGGAGCGGCGCGTTCGGGCGTTCTCGGAGTTCGCGTTGGAACCTCCGGTGCAGCCGTCGGCAATCGATATCAACGGAGCGGTGGAGGAACGGATCGCACTGTTGCGCGCGGCGAATCCGGCGGTGGTCTACGATGTCCGCCTGGATGCGTGCGCTCCGCGCGCGATGGCCGATCCGGATCTGGTCAAAGGAGTATTGACGAACCTGATGGAAAATGCAGCGCAGGCGGCCGGGCCGGGCGGAGTGGTGCTGGTGCGGTCGGCGCAGAGCCGGGGCAAGGTCGCGGTGGAAGTGCACGATTCCGGGCCGGGCTTGAGCGCGCAGGCACGGGCTACGATTTTCGAGCCGACGATTTCGTTTAAGCGCGGCGGAATGGGGTTGGGCCTTTCGATCGCCCGCAAGAGCGCGGTTTTGTGCGGCGGCGATGTGCAGTTGATCGACGGCGAACTCGGCGGCGCGGGGTTCCGGATCGTGTTGCCGGAGGCGGCGTGAAACGAATTCTTGTCGTAGACGACGAACAGAACATCGGCCGGAGCTTGAAGCTCATCCTGGAGCGTGAGGGTTACGCCGTTTCCACCTGCTGTTCGGTGGGAGAAGCGCGGGCGTGGTCGTACCGCGTGGATGCGTATCTGCTCGACGTTCGGCTGCCGGACGGGAGCGGCATCGACCTGCTGCGCGAACTGCGGCAGCGCGATGTGGTCGCGCCCGCGATCATGATTTCCGGCCACGGAACCATCGCCGACGCGGTGGAAGCGACGCGCGCCGGCGCCTACGATTTTCTCGAAAAGCCATTGAGCCGCGACCGCGTGCTGCTGGCGCTGAAGAACGCGGTCGAACAATCGGCGCTGCGCCAGGAGAACGAGCGGCTGCGCGAACTTGTGGGGCCGTCCGGGCGGATGATCGGCTCGAGTCCCGCGTGGACGCGCGTGGTGGAGCAGGCCACGCTGGCGGCGCGCGCCGACGCCCGGGTGCTGCTTACGGGAGAATCGGGAACCGGGAAAGAACTGCTGGCCGCGCACCTGCATGAGACCAGTCCGTTCGCGGCGGGACCGTTCGTGAAGGTCAACTGCGCGGCGATTCCGACGGAGTTGATCGAGAGCGAGCTGTTTGGCCACGAGAAAGGCGCGTTCACCGGGGCCGGCAACGCGCGGCGCGGCAAGTTCGAACTGGCGGACGGAGGCACGATTTTCCTGGATGAGGTCGGCGATCTACATTCCAATTCCCAGGCGAAGCTCCTGCGCGTGCTGCAGGAGGGCGAGTTCCACCGCGTGGGCGGCGAGCAGCCGGTGTTCGTAACGGTCCGAGTCGTCTCAGCCACGAACCGCGACTTGCAGGGCCTGGTGTCGCAGGGCAAGTTCCGCGAGGATCTGTACTACCGGCTCAACGTCGTCCCCATCCGTGTTCCGAGCCTGCGCGAACGTCCGCAGGATATTCCCGCGCTGGCGGAATTCTTCCTCGGCGATTTCTGCCGGCGGAATAATTTCAAGCCGCGCTCATTCGATCCCGAGGTGTTCACGCTGTTGGAAGACTACACCTGGCCGGGCAACGTTCGCGAGTTGCGTAATACCGTCGAGCGGATGGCGATTCTTTCGCCGGGCGACCGGCTCACCGGCGATGCGGTGCCGATCGAGATCCGGCTGCAACGCGAGGCGCCTCCGAAATCGAACCTGCGGGAAGCGCGCGAATCGGCAGAGCGCGATCATATCATGAAGGCGCTCGAGCAGAGCGGGTGGAATGTGTCGGGCGCGGCGCGAGCGCTCGGAATGGAGCGCACGAATCTGCATAAGCGGATGAAGGCGCTCGGCCTGAGCCGCGATCGTTGAGGATGATAGGGGAATCGCAATTGAAGTCGTAACACCCGGACCATGCCAACGGTGACCGCTTGCACGGCCGATGGTCTTACGTACAACTGATCGGTTTCCATCGCGTTCGACGCGACCCAGTAACTCCAGCACGAGCAGTTTTACCGCCATGACGACAGTTCCCTAATTCACTCCCGAGTTCCCGGAGATTCGCGGCGGCCGACGGCGGGCAGGCGCTGTGCCCCTTGTTCAGTGGAGACAACCTGGGCGGCGCTCGCTCCCATGAAGTACAACGGATACGCCGGCCACGATGTCCTGGGACTTTATTTGCATGAGTTCCGACTGGTGAGTGCGGGACGCCGCGTGGGCAATTACGGACAACGGTGGGACAGGAAGCGCACAGTGGGAGCGCGTGCCGGCGAGGGCGCGTCAACCGTTTTGTGTAAATAGCCAGTCTTTGTTTCGTGTTTTATCCCTGGTAGACTGAACGGACCTGAGCGGAGGGTAGGGCTCTGCGGAGACGCAACCCGAGCGCCGACTCAGGGGCCGGGATTCCGAGAT
>JANXRE010000155.1 GCA_025353165.1 Acidobacteriota bacterium
TCTCGCTTCGCTCGGCCTCACTCCGCTCCGCGCCAGGCGACACCAAAATGCGGGGAGAAGATGCAACACCATTTACCTTCGTCTTCATGAGTATTTCCTTCTCCGCCCCCTACACTAAATCCCGGGTGGGAAGGCGTCTCACTGATCTTGGCACAGAGGGTCTCGGCCGTCCAGGTTCCCACTGCGGCTCGTAGTTCGGCGTCAGCGTACAACAATTGCGCAACCGACTCGTCATTTTCCGGAAGCGCGAGCTGTGAGCTTGCCTGTATCGTGTACGACGGCTGGATCGGGTTGCGCACTGGTTGTAGATGGCAACTCATGTCGAGAAGCTCTCGAGCCTGTGGTCGCAATAATTTGGCCGCTTCCACATCCGGCAGCAATCCCCGAACTATATCAGGAGCGGGATTCTGCAGGCCATTCAGGATCGATCGCCGCAGGACGGGAGGAACGTCGCCTGCGAGTTCTCCCGTTTGAATGAGCTGGGAAACAAGAGTAATACCTGCGCCATCGTCCGAGGTGAACTCAATTTCAAGATCGAGCGGGTTGAAGAAGGTTCCACTGTGCTGAACGTCTCGGAAACTGGCTCCATATGAACGCCGAGGACCCTTCATGGGAAAAGGATCGTTTCCATCAGCACCCAGGGCCACCAGGACATGATGGAATAGTCGAGCCACGGTGCTCTTGCCGCTGTTATTCTTCCCTAGGAGGATTGTGAGGGGCGCTAGATGCAGTCGCTCAAGCGGACGGTTTGGAGCAGCTGGGCTTCGCGCGGCGAATGAGCGATACCCGGCAAAAGCGAGTGAGTTCAGGCGCATCCTCTACATTGTCTCCTGTTGTTGACTCATCCGGCGTCGCAATTTCAGCCGGCGGGTGGCCTCGATTCGAGTGCCCTTGGCAGCTACGTTCTTGGTGCAATACGCCCGTTGGCGAAAACCATGTCGGCTACGAGGGCGGTCGGCTTCTCGGACGAGGCCGCCGACCTGAAGGTCCCTCCAAAAAGGCGTTCGAGGAAGTAGACGGGGATCAGGACCGAAAAGTCGGCCAGCGTCCGGCAACTTCCTACAACCGGACTTGGAGCCCCTGTGGGCTCGCGTAACTAGCCAACGCGGAGCCGCGGATATGCCCCACCGTCAAGCCTTCAGATGCCACGGCACATTCACCACTATGATCCGCCGGCTGCCGCGCACCAGCAGCCAGGTCTTCAGGATCTCAGCGCGCTGGTTGTGCATGAAGTAGTGATACCAGTGGCGCTCCACCATTTCCGGCAGGACGACGACAATGTCCCGGTCGGGATTCTGCTTCTCGACCTCGAGCACATATGCCAGAATTGGCCGTAGAACCCAGCGGTATGGGGATTCGATCACAACCAGCTCGGGTGGCAGCAGGCCGGCCGCTTTGGCGGGCGCTTCGGCGAGTCTCGCCCAGTCCTGGCAGAAAGTGTCGCTCGTCTCTCCGTCGGTACTGATGTGAACGGCCCGGATTTCGTGGGAAATGTTGTACGCAAACCGCAAGGCATTCTCGCTGATCCTGCTCCAACTGGCAACCGGCGCGATCACCAGCGGAACTGTTAGCTGTCTGAAGTTGGCTGGCTCCTGACTAGCGGTCTCCGCCGCGACACGATCATAGTGGCGGCGAACCCGGTTCATCACCAAGAGCATCACGGGAATGAGCAGTACCGTGATCCACGCGCCTTCGAGGAACTTGGCGGCGAGCACGACTACGGTGGTGGCGGCCGTAGCACAGGCGCCAAGACCATTGACCAGCACGCTGTGCCAGTGACCGGGGCCCTGACGTCTCCAGTGAACCACCATGCCAGCCTGCGAAAGTGTGAAGGCGAGAAATGCGCCGACCGCGTATAGGGGGATCAACCGGTCCGTAACGCCGCCGAAAAGAATCAGCAAGCCCGCGGTTAACACGGCTAGCGCGTACACGCCCTGCGAATACACAAGCCGCCGGCCGGTGGAGGCAAAGGAGTGCGGCAGATAGTTGTCGCGCGAAATGATGCGGCAAAGGCGGGGAAAGTCGGCGAATGCCGTGTTTGCGGAAAGCGAAAGCACCAGTAGGATCGACCCTATGGAGACCCAGTAAAATACGTTTTTGCCGGCCACGGCGCGCAACAGCATCGAGAGCACACTCTCGTAGTTCTTCTCCGGGTTGGTCGCGCCGATCCCATAGGCGGTGCACAAATAGGCAATCCCGAGGAGCAGCACCATCAGGATCGCGATGATAATGGTGAGGGACCGCTGGGCGTTGGGAGCCGTCGGCTCCCGGAAAGCCTTGACGCCATTGGAGACGGCCTCCACGCCCGTCATCGCCGCGCAGCCGCTTGAAAACACCTGCAACATCATCCAGGCTCCGACCATGGCGGTGGCGGAAGGCATCGCCGGCATCGCTTCGACAGGGGCAGGATGACCGCCCGCTGCGAGCGCCTTCACCACGCCGATGCCGATCATGGCCACCATGCAGCCGATGAATAGACACGTGGGAATCATAAACAGTATTCCCGATTCACGGAGTCCGCGAAGGTTGACAATCGTAATGACCAGCAGGATGGAGAGACAGATGGCCAGCCGGTGGGGATCGAGACTTGGGACGGCGGAAACCAGCGCCCCAACGCCCGCGGAAATGCCGACCGCGGCGGTGAGCACGTAGTCGATCATGAGCGCAGCGGCAGCCAGGACTCCGGCGCCTTCCCCGATGTTTTCCCGCGCGACCGTATAGGAGCCGCCCCCGCCCGGGTAAGCGGCAATCGTCTGGCGGTACGAAAAATAGAGGACCATCAGCAAGGCGACGATGCTGATACTGATCGGCAGGATGTAAGCGACGCCCAACGCTCCCAGGGGGATTAGCAACGTAAGCGCAGCTTCCGGGCCGTAGGCCGCCGAGCTCAACGCATCCAGTCCGAAGATGGGGATGCCCGCCGCGGAGCCGATTTTCTCGGCACGTTCCTCTTTGGAGGCCATGGGGCGTCCGAGCACAAAATCGAGAAGGGACATCGACGCTATTGTCGCCTATATCCCAGGCAGCTCATTCCTCACCAGGCACGCGCCGAGCTTGGCGGGGACCAGGAGCACGGAATCACGGTGGTATTGCGCCAGTCTGGCCCGCGCGTCCTCGATCGCGGGCTTGCGGTTCAAGATTTCGGAGAAGGAGACGACAGCCCCCATCTTCGAGAATCAGTGCTTTCGTTATGGTCATTCCGATTATCCGAAAGACCCCAGGCTACTGCCGCTTTTCACGGGATCGCTTACCTACCGGAAGGCCATCGCCGACCGCCAAGGGCCTTTCAGTGAGCGCATCAAAACGTTAGCAATTACCTGTTCTGACGCCGCCAGGCCGGACCCGTGCCAGGGCGTGTGGACTGGCCCCAAACGGTAGAAGTCCCGGCGGGGTCCAGCCTGCACGCCGGTAGCGGGGCATCGGTTGCCTACTCATTTGGCACTGGAACCAACACCTTCCAGCAATTGCTTCCAGCTTTGAAGCTCGCGGCCGGGATCGAAGAGCGGTTGTAATTTCAAGCAGCGGTTCTTCAACTCGTCGTAAAACGAGCCATCTGTTTCCAGGCGGCTCATGAGACGGGCGAGAGACTGCGTGTCGCCGACATCGAAAAGCCCCGGGTATTCCGGCCCCAGCAATCCCACCGAACCATCAATCCGCGAGGCGATTACGGGCACACCGTCTGCAATGGCCTCAGAGATGACGTTGGCGCCGCCTTCCATCAGCGAGGTCACCGCGACCACTTTGCTCAATGCCGTAATGCGCCGCGAGTTCCGGCGTGACAGCTCACCCAGCCAGCGGTAGCGCGGGTTCCCGGCCTCCTCCTGCCGCGCCTGCATCTCGTAGTCGACAGTCAGCGCGCGGCCTATCTGGAGAATACGCACCCGGGACGAGGGCGGCAAGAGCCGAGCCGCGGCCGCCGCCCGCAGCGGATCCTTTACCTCCCGCAGGTGCCCCGGAACGGCGATGTCGAAACGATCGATGTCGAAAACAACGTCCGGCCGATTCGAGTCTCGCGTGGACTCCGCCGACTGATAGATCACGCGGGCCTTCGGGTGGTACTTCTGCGGCAGCGCTTGCAGCGCCAAGGGTTGCAGCACGACGATCCGCCACGCAATGTCCAGCGCCGTTTGTGCCGCACCGCTGCCGGGCAGGTCGCGATACAGATCCGTGCCGGTCAGCGCGACCACAACTGGGCGCGCCGGACAGGTCTGGTAGGAGCGCGAGACCGAGGCAGCACTCTTATGGGCGTGCAATGCAATCAGCACATCGCACTGCTCGCCGCGGTACGCCCCGGCGATCCTAACCCGGTTCCCTAACGCCCGTAACCTGGCTGCCCAGCGCAATGCAGTGGTCCGGTTTCCCGCGCGGCTGCCCGGCGCCGCCGGACATAGAATGAGCACTCACATATCCCCCATAATGGCTCCATGGACCGTCCGTGGCAAACCGCCCGTTATCTGACGTCGGCGCTGAAGGACTCCCGCAAGCGTACGCTGGAACTGGTGAGCGACCTGAGCGACGAGCAACTCCGCGTGCCGTTGCTGCCCACCATCAACCCGGTTATCTGGGAGATGGGACATGTTGGCTGGTTCCAAGAGAGATGGGTCCTGCGCCACTCACGAAAACAGGCTCCGCTGCTGGAACACGCGGATGTGCTTTGGGACTCGGCGGCGGTGCCGCACGATACGCGCTGGGAGTTGCCGCTGCCTGCGCGCTCCGAAACGCTGGACTTTCTCACGCGCGTTCTGGATCGTGTCCTGGATGGGCTTGAATCGCGATTCGACGAAGAAGATCGATATTTCTGCTGGCTGGCGGTTATGCATGAAGACATGCATGGCGAGGCTCTGACGTATACCCGCCAGACACTCGGTTTCCCTCCGCCGGTGGGAAGCAAACGCGCCGCCGTTAATGGGCCTCCACCCAAGGGCGATGCGGAGTTTTTAGGAGGCCCGTTCCCGCTCGGAGCAAGGCGGGGTGAGAGCCTCGTTTTCGACAACGAGAAATGGGAACATGCCCGCGAGATACAACCTTTTTCGATGTCGAAGTCCGCGGTCACGCAGGGCCAGTTCGCCGAATTCGTGGACGATGGGGGCTATACCAGGCCGGAGTTCTGGACCGGTGAAGGCTGGCAATGGCGCACTCTTGTGGACGCCGTTCACCCCGTGTACTGGATCCGGGATGGGCAACGGTGGCTGACGCGGTGGTTTGACGAGACGGTGGCGCTCGCTCCCGACGCGACCTTGATTCACGTGAACTGGTTTGAGGCTGACGCATATTGCCAATGGGCGCGGCGCAGGCTGCCGGCCGAAGCGGAGTGGGAATTCGCGGCTGCCGGACCCGGAAAGCGAGCGTACCCGTGGGGTGACGACGCTCCCGCGGAGGACGTTCTTTCGGCGAGTTCTCGAGCGAATCTGGATTTCTCCGTGGCGGGTTGCGCGCCGGCGGGCGCCTTCGCCGGGGGCGATACCCCGGAGGGCGTCCGGCAAATGATCGGCAACGCCTGGGAGTGGACGTCCGACGACTTCGGCCCTTACCCCGGCTACGTGCGCGACCCCTACAAGGAATACTCCGAGCCGTGGTTCGGGCCGCCGCATAAGGTCCTGCGCGGGGGCTGTTGGGCCACTCGCTCGCGACTGATTCGGAATAGCTGGCGTAATTTTTATCCCAAGCACCGGCGCGACGTTTTCGGAGGGTTTCGCACCTGCGGCCGGATCAGCTGACGCTTTTCAGCTTCCGCATCTTCGCAGGGAAGACAGGCGTCGCCAGGAGTGGCGACGCGGCACGCACGAGTGCGTGCGCCACGTCGGACTGAGAGTGTCAACGCCAAGGCTGTAATGCTTTCCCTCCGCGTCCATTGTGTAGAAAGTCGGACTGAAAGTTGCGGGACGCGGATGCCCGTGGTAGCATCAACCGCATCATGCCTTTCCGCCCGCTGCTTCTGGCCGGGCTGTTCGCAGCCATGGGAATATTCGCTCAAACACCGCCAACCGCGCCGCGCGTCGCACATCGCGAGATGAGGCATGGAGCCACCGTGATCGACGACTATTTCTGGCTCCGCGAAAAGTCCAACCCCAAAGTCAGGGAGTACCTGGAGGCGGAAAACGCCTACACGGCCGCCATGACCAAGGACCTGCAGCCATTCAGCGACGCTCTCTACAAAGAGATGTTGGGACGCATTAAACAGACCGACCTCTCCGTACCCACACCGCACCACGGATACCTGTATTATTCGCGCACCGAGGAGGGCAAACAGTACCCTATCCACTGCCGCCGCAAAGGAACCATGGAGGCGCCCGAGGAGGTGCTGGCCGACCTCAACGAGCTGGGCAAGGATAAGAAGTTTGTTGGTCTGGGCAGCTTTGTGGTGAGCGACGACCAGAATCTGCTGGCATACACCATCGACTACACCGGCTTCCGCCAGTTCGCGCTGCGCGTGAAAGATCTCCGCACCGGGCAGGTCCTGCCCGACACCACCGAGCGAGTCACTTCTCTTGAGTGGGCGGCGGACAACAAGACCCTTTTTCTGGTGACCGAGGACGAGGTCACCAAGCGCAGCGACAAGCTGTGGCGCCACGTGCTGGGCAGTGAGAAGTTCGAAGAAATCTACAACGACAAAGACGAACTCTACGACCTCGGTCTTGGCAAGACCCGCGACCTGAAATACCTGTTCCTGCAAAGCGAGTCGAAAGACACCTCCGAGACGCGCTACCTGCACGCCGACCGGCCGGCGGACCACTTCACCGTGTTTCTACCGCGCGAAAAGGGCCACCGCTATTACCTGGACCACCGCGAAGGATTGTTCTACATCCGGACCAACCGCGACGGCCGCAATTTCGCGGTGATGACCGCTCCGGTAAGCGACCCGGCTCCGAAGAACTGGAAGGTGTTCGTGGCGCACCGCGACGACGTGCGCATCCAGCAGATCGACGTGTTCCAGGACTTCGCCGTATCCGTTGAGAAAGGCGACGCGCTGGACCATCTGCGCGTCCACGATTTCAAGACCGGCGCGTGGAAGGAAATCGCGTATCCGGAACCTGTGTACGCAGTTTTCCCGGGGGACACGCCGGATTACGACTCCCGCACCTATCGCTACAACTACCAGAGTTTCCTGACGCCATCCAGCGTTTTCGACTACGACGCGATCACCGGCCAATCCACGTTGAAGAAGCAGCAGGAAGTGCTGGGCGGATACGACCCCAAGCAGTATGCCAGCGAGCGGCTCTGGGCCACCGCCCGGGACGGGACCAAGGTTCCGATTTCGATTGTATACAAGAAGGGCTTCGCGCGCGACGGCAAAGGCGCCCTGTTCCTCTACGGCTACGGCAGCTACGGGCTGGGCACGCCGCCCACGTTTTCCCCCACTCGAGTGAGCCTGCTCGATCGCGGTATGGCATTTGCAATACCGCACATCCGCGGCGGCGATGAGATGGGCGAGAAGTGGCGCGAAGACGGCATGCTCATGAAGAAGAAGAACACATTCTTCGATTTCATCGATTGCGCCGAGTTCCTGATCCGGCAGGGATGGACATCCCAGGGCCGCCTGGTGATTGAAGGCGGCAGCGCCGGCGGCCTGCTGATGGGCGCAGTGGTCAACCTGCGGCCGGACCTTTTCAAGGCCGTGCACACCGCGGTGCCGTTTGTCGACGTGATGAATACCATGCTGGACGCCACTCTGCCTCTGACCGTGGGCGAGTATCTGGAGTGGGGCAATCCCAACGAGAAGGCCGCGTATGACTACATGAAGACATACAGTCCTTACGACAACCTGGAGAAGCGCGCCTATCCCGCGATCCTGGTCACTACCAGCTTCAACGACAGTCAGGTGATGTACTGGGAGCCGGCGAAGTACGTGGCGCGGCTGCGCCCGTTGAAGACCGATTCCAATCCGCTGCTGCTGAAGATCAAGATGGATCCGGCCGGGCACGGCGGGGCCAGCGGGCGGTATGACCGGCTGCACGACACGGCCTTCGAGTACGCGTGGTTGCTGACTCAGGTGGGGATCGCCAGATAGCCATCTCAGTCGAAAAAGTGACGATCCTCGTCCGCCAGGTGCGACTTAGCTGCCTGAACATGGAACGTGACGCCGAGGCCGGGCCGGTCCCAAACGTCGATGAAGCCTCGTTTGACGATCGGGTTCGGCAATCCGTCGACAATCTCATACCACCAGTCGGGCTGACCCACCGGATACTCGAAGGCGATGTAGTTTTGCGGTAAGGCGGCCGCCAGGTGAACATGCGCGGCGAGCCCGATCAGCCCGTCGAAAATCCCGTGGGGGGCGACGAGGATGCCGTGAATGTCGGCGTATTCCGCGATCCACTTCAGCTCCGCGATCCCGCCGACATCTTCCGGGTCGGGGCCGATCACATTGACCGCCTGTTTTTCGATGAGATCCTTGAAGTTCTGACGGAGATAGATCTGTTCTCCGGTGTGGATGGGGATTGAGGTACTCTGGGTGACCTCGCGAAAAAGGTCGGCGTTGGGGTAAGGCGTGTAGTCGCCGGTGATCAGGTCTTCCAGCCACGTGATGTGAAGCGGTTCGACCGCTCGCGCAAATGTAATCGCATCCTTAACCGTCCAGCCCGGTCCGCAGTCCAGGGCGAGCCCGATGTCCTTGCCCGTGACTTTCTTCATGGCTTCGACACAGGCGATGACATGATCGAGGCCGCGTTCCGTCATGAGACCGCGATCGGCGTGCGATGTTCCCGTCCGCGGTTCGTCGTACCACCCGTTGGGCATGGCGTGCATCATGGCCGGATTGTGAAAGCCCACGGCCTGCTTGATGAG
Source organism: Acidobacteriota bacterium (assembly GCA_025353165.1). Classification (GTDB taxonomy): domain Bacteria; phylum Acidobacteriota; class Terriglobia; order Bryobacterales; family Bryobacteraceae; genus TMP-7. The sequence continues at coordinate 8,782 of JANXRE010000155.1, forward strand.
GGTGAAACCCTCTTTGGATTCCTTCATCCTGGCCGTGTTCTCGGCGTAGTCTTGCGGCGTTTGTCCGGTCATGGGGAACCGGACGCCTCCGTTGTAGGCGCGGACGCGATCCCGGATTTTCCCGCCCAGTAGTTTATATACTGGCACTCCGGCCACCTGCCCGGCGATGTCCCAGAGCGCGATCTCGATGGCGCTCACCGCCGAACCCCAGGGCTTGAAAGCGCCCAGCCGGCGGATCTTCAGCAACACCTTCTCGACGTCCGTCGGGTCTTCGCCCAGGATGTAGTCCTTGTAGAAGAGCACCATCGGCCTGAGATAGGCCTTGGTGGACTCGGCTTGCCCGTACCCGGAGATGCCCTGATCCGTGACGATGCGAACTACCGGATTCCGGCCGATGATTGCGCATCTGAGGTCGGTGATTTTAATGGATCCATTCCCCGTCCGCTTTTCCGGTTGCGTCAGCCTCTGCTGAGCCGCAAACGACGTTGCTGCCGCCCCGGCCGAGAGCGATCCGAGAAATCCTCTGCGCGTCCAATTAGCCATGAGTTCCTCCTGTTAGAAAGTATGTCCCATCCCAATCCTCATTCTCATCGCTTCCGATACTCGTGGGCGCAAGAATGCGGGGACGTCGCGCAAGCCGCGTGTCACGCCCACCATCTGTATTGGTGAGCGCTCGGCTCTGTAAATGATCGGATAGGAGCCAATAGCCCGGAACAAAACCGGATGCGCGATCCATCGGTCAGCGGCATCCATACTGTCCACGGCGACTTGTGCACGGCTTCGCCGATGGTCTCGATTCGACGCGCTCTGAATGCTGCCTATCGGCTCCGCGTGTGGCAGCACTTTGTTGCGAAACCTGGGCGGTAATCCGTTCGGAGTTAAAACAGACATCTGCGTAAGCAAGCTGGTGGATGTTCCGGGGTCAACCATGCCGCTGACAACCGATCCAAACACGCGGGGGCGCGATAAACCGTAGCGGCTTACAAGCTGCGCAATTCGTCGCGGTGCGCTGTGAGGGCTTCCGAGGGCTTCATAACGTCTCGCCTCTCAAAGCCTCCTCTGGGACGTTCCGGTGAATAAGCAGGAGCACGCTGACGGTGGCCAGCAGCGGAAGGCAGGTCACGAAGACAAATGCGGGCACGTAGGAAAACCGGTCCACCATCCACCCCACCGCCAGCGTTACGCCGAGGCCGGCCATGCCGGCGCCGAATCCGCTGAGGCCGGTTACCGTCCCGACGACTTTTTGATCGAAGAGGTCGGACGGGAAGGTCAGCCCCATGGTGGACCACGCCGCGTAACCCCATAGGGCCACGCAAATCCAGAAGATGGCCCAGAAGGGACTGTGCACCAGCACGGCGGGGATTCCCGCCATCATCGGCAGGCAGGTGGTCACGCAGATCCACTTGCGCGCGCGGATCACCGGCATGCCGGCGCGGATCAGGCGGCCCGAGACCCACCCTCCGGTGAAGTTACCCAGATCGGCGGCCACGAACGGAATCCAGGCAAACCCGGCGATCTCCTTCAGGCTGAAGTGCCGGGCCTCGCTGAGATACTGCGGGAGCCAGAATACGAAGAACCACCACATGGGGTCGGTCAGCGACCGGCCGAGCAGAATCCCCCAGGCGTTCCGGCTCTTTAGAACCTCCAGGACAGCCGGGACGAACGGTTGTTTTTCCTCCGCGACGATGGCGTCCGGCGCGCGGTACACGCGCAGCCAGAGCGCGAGCCAGAACACGCCCAGCAGACCGGAAAAGGCGAAGGCCGCGCGCCAGCCGAACGCGAGAGAAATCAGCGGAATGCTCACCGCCGCGATGGCGCCGCCGACGCTCGAGCCGCTGTCGAAGATCGCCACCGCCATCCCGCGCTCGCGGGCCGGGAACCACTCGGCGACCGCCTTGCTCGCGCCCGGCCAGTTGACGCCCTCGCCGATGCCCAGCAGAAAGCGGAAGAAACTGAACGAGGCGACCGAGTTCGCGAAGCCGGTGGCCGCGCTGACGGCGGACCAAAACACCACTGCCAGAGCGAGACCTAAACGAGTGCCGATCACGTCGAGCAGCATGCCGCCGATGAGCCAGGTAAAGGCGTAGGAAAGCTGGAAGGAGCCGATGATCCGCGACACATCCGTGTGGCTGAAATGCAGTTCCGCCGAGATGACCGGCACCAGCATCGAGAATGTCTGGCGGCTGATGTAGTTGAGGACCGTGGAAAGAAAGAGAACCCAGACGATCTTCCAGCGAAGGCCAGTTCCGATGCGCATCAGGGGCTCTCCACGCCACGGAAGACAGGCGTCGCCAGGAGTGGCGACGCGGCACGCAGGAGTGCGTGCGCCACGTTGGTTTGTATATCGACTGGCACTTAGACGATTTCTTCGCGCGCGGCGTCCCACGACAGCTTACGGCCTTCGCGGTAGGACTGCGCCGCCATGATGACGCCCACGGAATGCGCGAACCCGTCCAGCACCGTGGCGTGCGGCTGCTGGCGGCTGCGCAGGCACTCGAGCCAGTTGGTCATGTGCGACAGGTCCTCGTCGCCGATTCCGGGCGGGCCGGGTTTGTCGCTGCCGGGCAGAGTGACGTAGCGCGAGGGGCGTTTGACGTACGGATTGTCTTCGTGGTTGCCGACCTCCTGCTCCAGCCGCCAGCGCGGGCTGCCTTCCCCGCCCTCGTTGTAGAGCGTGGCTTTCTTGCCCATGATGCGCGAGAAGCTGTCGGAGTCGTTGCCGAAGCTGGTGGAGTAACTGAGCAGGAAGCCCTTCGGATATTCGAGCAGCGCCTGGAAGGTATCCGGATTTTCGCGGCCGTCGTGCCAGGCGTACACTCCGCCCGCGGCCACGACCGAGCGCGGGAAATGGTCGTCCATGAAGTAGTGCATCAGGTCCAGGGCGTGGCACATCCACTGGCTGGCGATGCCGCTGGAGAAATCGCGGTACAGGCGGAACTCGAAATAAGCTCGCGGGTCGAAGGGGCGGTACTTCTTCTTGAGAAGCCACTTTTTCCAATTGGTGTCCTCTTCGCGAATGTGCTTCACTTCAGGGCGGCCGCGCCAGCGCGGACCGTTATAGTTCCAGACGATCTCGATTTTCGAGATGTCGCCGAGCGCGCCGCTGTCGAGGATTTTTTTCGTTTCGCGGGAATAGGCTTCGCTGCGGTGCTGGGTGCCGATTTGCACGATGCGGTCGCTTTTGCGGAATGCGTCGCGGGTAGCCTTGGCATCGGCGAGATCGGTGGCCATCGGCTTCTCGCAGTAGACGTGCTTGCCGGCTTCCAGCGCCATCTTGAGATGCGGCGAGTGCTGGAAATCCGCGGTCGAGATGATGACGGCGTCGATGTCGGGCAGCGCCAGCAGCTTCTCCATGTCCTGAAACGCGCGCGGGGCTCGGCCGTATGTCTTTTCGGCGCGAGCCGCGGCGCGATCGCGGTTGACAGTCCAGAGGTCGCACACCGCCGTCATCTCCAGGTTCTGTTTGTCCTTGAGCCGTCCAGCCATGAGCGCCAGTTCGCTGCCGCGACTGCCGATGCCGATGTGGCCGAGAGAGATACGATCGTTGGCTCCGATGATGCGGCTGTACGACAAGGCCGCCGTAGCCGCCTGCGCGAGAAACGCACGGCGCGTGGAACTGCTCATGCTCACCTCCCCAAAAGCGACGCCGATTCCGCGTCGAGATATACGGTCGCGTCCGGATGCGTGCGGACGATAGAGGCCGGGCACGCAGTCGAGATCGGTCCTTCCAGCGCGCCTTTCACCGCTTGCGCTTTCCGCGCTTCGGGGACGCAGCACACCCAAGCGGCGGCCCGGAACAGGCCCGGACACGTTATGGTGAAGGCTTCCTTCGGAACATCGCCGGGTGTTGGGAAGTGGCCTTCGCCGGACTGCTGGCGGCGGCAGGCTTCATCCAGCGTCACGCGTTTCAGGATGACGGGATCCTGGAAATCGGCGACGTGCGGATCGTTAAAAGCGATGTGGCCGTTCTCGCCGAAGCCGACGAACGCGAGGTCGATGGGCGCCGACATCAGCAGGCGCGTGTACCGCTCGAGCTCGGCGTCCGGATCCGGCGCGTCGCCCTGGATGTATTGCACCTTCGCGGGATGGACCTTGTCTTCCACCCGATTTTTGATCCAGAGGCGAAAGCTTGCCGGATGCGTGGAGGACATGCCGGCGTACTCGTCCATGTGAAACACTTCGACGGATCTCCAGTCGATGCCCGGGATCTCCGCGAGCGCGGTGATCATGTCGAGCTGCGAGTTTCCCGTCGCGACGATGATGCGCGCTTTTCCGCGCTCGCGCACGGCTCGCTGGATGATTTGCGCGGCGTGAGCGGCCGAGGCCGCGCCGAGTTCCTGGCGCGTGGAGAAGATGCGAACCCGCGCTTTTTCGTATTGGAGTGTAGTTTCAGACATATGATGTGAAAATAACAGGCGTCGCCAAGAGTGGCGACGCGGCACGCACGAGTGCGTGCGCCACGACGGACGTGTGATTTTTAGACATTAGACGGTGTCCCGCACCACGAAGGGTTCCCGATATTCGCGGCGGAACATTTTGTTGGCCTCTTCATCGCCCGTACACGAGTAGGTCGCGGCATCGAAGTTCAGCGTGCGGCCGACACGGTACGAAATGTTCGCCAGATGCACGAGGGTAGTCGAGATTGCGCCCTCCTCTATAGGCGCGTTCAAGTCCGAATGCTTGCCGCTGCGCACCGCCGCGATGAAGTTGGCCCAGTTGTCGCCCATGAAGTCGCCCGAAGGGCCGGGCTCCTGTTTGCGTCCGAGGTAGGTGTGGTACTTGCCGAAGTCCTCGGCGTCAATTGCCAGGTAGCCCTTCGACCCGTAGAAAGTCGCACCGACGCAATTGGAATCGTCCTGGGCCAGGCCCGCCTCTTTGTTGGTGATCCAGTGCCGGACCTCGAACTCCATCATGACCTTCCGACCGCCTTCGTTGAATTCGTAGGAAACGAGTAAGGTGTTGGGAGTTTCCTGGTCGTCGTCGAACATGAAGTGCCCGCCGGTCGCACTGACCTTGGTCGGGTACGTCACGCCGAGGCCCCAGCGGCACACGTCGATCTGGTGAATGCCCTGATTGCCTAAGTCGCCGTTGCCGTAATCCCAGAACCAGTGCCAGTTGTAATGGAACCGGTTGCGGGTGAATTCGTGCAGCGGCGCTGGGCCCAGCCAGAGGTCGTAATGCACGCCCGGCGGCACCGGTTCGACGGGCTTGTGCCCAATCGTGTCGCGCCATTTGAAACACAGGCCGCGCGCCATATAGACATCGCCGATGAGTCCCTTGCGGATGTGCTTGACCGCGTCGCGGGCCGCGCCGGAGCGGCTGTTGGTTCCATGCTGCACCAGGCGGTCGTATTTTTTGGCCGCGGCTACAATCTGGCGCGCTTCGAACATGTCGTGCGAGCAGGGTTTTTCGACGTAGACGTGCTTTCCGGCCTGGCAACCCCAAATCACTTGCATGGTGTGATTGTGATTCGGCGTGGCGATGGAGATCGCGTCGATGGAATTGTCTTCCAGCAGCTTGCGAAGATCGCTGTAGCCGGCGGGCCGCTTGCGCCCCATCTTCTCGACCTCGTCCAGCCGGGCATTCAGCACCGTATCGTCGATGTCGCAGATGGCCGCGATCTCGACGTTTTTCATTTTGCCGTAGCGGTGCAAGTGTTCGCGGCCCTGGCTGCGCACGCCGACGCAGGCTACGCGGACGGTATCGTTCGGGCTCGCGAGCATGCTCGGGCGCATGGCCGTAGCGGCGGCGGCCGAGCCTAGTAGGAAATGTCTTCGGTTCATTTGGTCACTTTCCCGCCGCGTACTGCCGATACAATTCTTCCAGCCGCGCGGGCGTCATCTCGCCATCATAGATCAGCACGCGGTAGCGGAACGCGAGGGATTCTCCTTGCAGTATGGTCCAGCTTCCATCTTTACTCTTGTCGCTGTTGAATTCGCGCCATCCGAATGGGTTCGCGGCGAACAGTCCATAGGCGCGGGCATGCCACGTCGTGGGGTGGCGGAAACTGGAGGGCGAATCAAAAACGGCGATGCCCACGGGTTTGCCCCCGACCGTGCCCGAGTAATTGACCCAATCGGCCGGCTTGCCCCAGATCGCGGCCTCGCCTCGCGCGCCGAGCGAGTTCAGCATGTGGTCGTGCGGCGCGCTCAGTTCGGCGTTCAGCCGGATTCCGAACGTGCCCTCTTTCGTATCGCCCATGACCACCGGACCGGCTGTCGCGCGGATGATGAACTCGCAGTCGATGGTTCTCGTATTGTCATCGCCGCGGAAGGTAAACGATTGGGTTTCTTCGCCGACCAGGCGTTGATTCGGGTCTAGTAGACTGTACTGTGCACGGACTGTCGAACGATCGCTCTCCACGCCCTTTAGCGCGGCGTGGCCGAAAGCCTGATGCCCGTGATCGTCGTAGTAACGATTGAACGCGGCCTCGCCCCAGAAGTCCAGGCCGTCGATGTTCCCGTGCCCGAAGTAGAGAGGCCGTTGGTGCGGCTCGAAGGAAGAGTTTTTTGGATTCGCGCCCTTGATATCGTCGCCCACCGGAAACGGCCTGGTGATGACCACTCCGGCGGGCGTGCTCAGAGGCATCAGGTAGGGCTTGGCGGCGCCGGAAAAGAAATATGTCGTGAAGGGTTTGCCCGCGACGATCACGTCGATGCGGTCCGGCCGGCGTTTTAGCTCGACGGAAGCGGAGGCACATCCGGCGAGCAGGAGCGCCGCGGCGCACGCAGAAGACAAGCGTCGGCATGAGTGCCGACGCGGCACGCACGAGTGCGTGCGCCACGTTGCAATCTGTTTCATTGCGTCACTCAGAAGATCAGCTTCAGCGCGAATTGGAGCTGCCGGTTGGACGCGGCCGTGCTGCTGATCGTGTTGAACGAACCGATCTGGCCGATGGTTACCGGACCCGTCGGGTGGCCGGATGAATCGTAGTTCGGATACGTGTCTTCGTAAGGATTGGGCATCGACAAGAGGGGGTGATTCAGTACGTTGAAGGCTTCGAACCGAAACTGCATTTTGAGCCGCTCGGTCAAGGCAATCACCTTCTGAGTGGTGAAGTCGATACTCACGAACTTCGGGCCCCGGAGGATGCCCCGCCCGCCATTTCCGAAGACCTCGACGTTGTTGGGAGTGGCGAATGCCGCCAGGTTCCAGAAATTCAGGAGGTCTTTCGGACCGTTGTTCGCGTTGCCGACGATATCGCAGTTGTCCTGCTCCAGGTTGGCGTTGTTCACCGCCGCGTCGCTGCCGTTCAGGCAGGATTGCGGGAAGCCGGTGCGAACGACTGAAATACCGCCGATCTGCCACCCGCCCAGCACCTTGTTGACCGGCGAGGACCAGTTCGCCCCCCAATGTCTGCCCTTACCGAACGGGAGTTCGTAGAGAGCGCTGTTCACCCAATTCAACTTTACGTCGAATGCGGACGGCCCGTAGTCGAGGCGATAATTCCAGACATGCGGCGTGGAGGGTCCATTGCCGCCGTCGCGCGTCGCCGATGCCGTATCCAGCGACTTACCCCAGGTGAAGGAACTCAGGAACGTGACTCCCTGGGAATAGCGCTTCTCGATCTTGCTCTGTAGAGAGTTGTAGTTCGCCGAGGTGACGCTCTGAATCTTGTTGTAGTACGAGGCCAGGGAAGGATATTGAGGACTGGTGTAAACGACGGGTTGCACCAGTTGCGTGCCGGTAAACACCGGCAGCGGCTGGTTCACGTCGGTCAGGTGCGGCAGATGCGTCGAGGCCGAGGCCACGTAAGACATTTCCAGCACCAGGTTCGGCAGCAACTGCTGCTGGATTCCGAAACTCCACTGCTGAATGCGCGGCGTTCTGAGGTGCGGGTCGATGGTGAACTGCGAGGGCGACTTGATCAGCTGGGCGGTGTCGTTGAAGATCTGGTCGACCACGCTGTACGTTCCCTTGCGGATGAGTTTGGCCGATATCGGCGCGCTGCGCGCGAAGTCGAACCAGGGGTTCGCATTCATGGGCGAATAAAAGATCCCCGCGCCGCCGCGGAGAACTGTTTTGTTGTGGCCCCAGCCGGGCGACCACGCGAAGCCCAAACGGGGCGACCAGTTTCCGAAGTCGGTGAAGACCAGACTCCGGCCCAGAGCATTGCTGCGGATGAACGGCAGGTAGATCGGCGAAGACGGGTCGGACACAAAACGCGCCGGAGAGAAGCCCTCATACGGATCGCCGCTGCCTGGCCGGATGATGGTTGCGACACCGTTGATGATGTCCACGTTGGTGATGCGGTTCCGGTTGTCGTACCAGTACGGCGATATTTCGTAGCGCACTCCGAAATTCAAAGTCAGGTTGTGCGATAGCTTCATGTCGTCCTGAGCGTAGTACGCTTGGGTCCAGCGGAACAGATGGTTGTGGGCGTCGCCGGTCGCGACCTCGGAATCGTGGCTGATGCCAAGCAGGAAGGAGGCGAGCGAGAGTCCGCCGGATCCGTCCAGAGCGCCAGTGGCAGCGGCCGGCATGGAGTATGCGCCGCGCGCGAGGTTGTGCGAGAGAACATTCAGATACTCATGCCGGAAATCAACGCCGGCCTTAATGACATGCCGCCCCTCAATCAGCGACCAGTCCTCGCCAAACTCCATTGTGTTCTGAATCTTCTGTAGCGGGTGACCGAATGCATTTTCACCCAGGCCGAGGAAGTTGTCGCCGGCGCCGCCGAAGGACGGCTGGCCGTAATCGATAGCCGCGCCGGACACTCCCGGGATTCCCAGAACGCTGCCGGCAACGTTGGTCGTGCCTTGGAGGTCCCCCAGGCTGCTGGCATTCGCGCGGATGAAGCTGGCTTTCAGCTCATTGACCATCCGGGCGCCGATGGTCCAGGAATGGTGCAGGGTTACGGTATCGGTCTTGACCGAGTTGGTGAGGCCGGTGGAGGGCAGCAGGCCCGGCGATACCTCGTCCTCCCGTGCGCGGGAGAACCGGCCAAACAGGTTCATGTTTGAATTCAAAAGGTAATCGATCCGGCCGGCGCCTTGATCCCAATCGGTCGGATGTCCCAGCACGCCGACGTAGTTGTTTCGCAGGCCGGGACGGTTGGGCGAAGGGACGTATGGCGTTCCGAGAAATTTGGCGATCGCCGGATTCCAGCACTGCTGCGGAATCGTCATGTTCGACCACGGCACATCCGTGGTGGGATCGGGATTGTAGCAGCCAGCCGGCAGGGTGTTGCCCGTGAAAAATTTCGAAGAGCCATCCGCGTTCGCAATATGCGGCAGGAAAATGGGAATGCCGTAGTCGGAGAAGTTGCCGCTCTTGACGTTGGGCATGGGGACGGTTGCGGTTTGAGCGCTATTCGTGCGGTCGCGCAAACCTTCGTAGCTGGCAAAGAAGAATAGCTTGTCCCTGAGGATGCGGCCGCCCGTGGTAGCGCCGAACTGGTTCCGGCGGAAAGAGGGTTTGGGCGCTCCGGAGTAGCTGTTGATGTCGTTGAAGAAGTCCTTGGCGTCCAGGGCGTTGTTGCGCAGGAAGTCGTAGGCACTGCCGTGGAACTGGTTGGTGCCGCCCTTAGTGACAGCGTTCACCTGCGCCGCTCCGCGCCCGAACTCAGCCGTATAGGCGTTGGTCTGGATCTTGAACTCCTGGATTTCGTCGATGGACGGAATCGCGGCAATCGTGTTGGAATCGGGCGACGTGTTCGTTGCGCCGTCCAGCAAATAATTGGTGTCCTGAGCGCGGGCTCCGCCGAGCGAGTAGGCTTCGTTGGAGCGGCGCCCAATGTTGCGCGCATCCTGGAAGCCGGTATTGCCGTCCTTCGTCGATGTAACACCGGGGCCCAAGGTCGCCAGGTCGAGGAAGTTCCGCCCGTTCAGCGGCAACTCGACAACCCGCTTGTTATCGATCACCTGTCCCACCGTGCTCGATTCGGTTTCGAGGATTGGCGCCTCGCTGGTGGCGTTCACGGTTTCCGTCAATTGGCCGATCTGGAGGGTCACGTCGACGCGGGCCTTCTGGTCCACCTCCAACCGGAAGGCGTCCACGGTGGAGACCCGAAAACTGGTTTTCTTTACGCTCACGGAGTATTGGCCCGGATCCAGGCTGGTAACGGTATAGTCGCCGGTATTGGTGGTCTTGGTAACATGCCGGGTGTTGCGGTCCACGTTGGTGACCGTGACTTCGGCGTCGGGAACAATGGCGCCGGTTGAATCATAAATCACGCCGGTGACGGTTCCAGAACCGATTTGGGCGTGGATGTTTGCCGCAGCCAGCGCAAATAGCGCGACCACGAACAAAGTGCGGATGCTGCTTAGGGAGACCATTGCTGAAGTCCTCGTTGCAGTTAGTATGGTACGGAGTGAAATCGGACGTCAAGAAAAAAGGTGAGAAATATTTCAGGCAGGCACTTGTAATTTTTCGGACCTTGGCAGAGAATACAAAAATGGCGAAGCGCGTGACTCAGCGAGACATCGCCCTGGCCGCGAACGTTAGCATCCCCACCGTTTCGCGGGTGCTCAGCCGTTCGGCTAAGGTCACCCCGGTAATTGATAAACGCGTCCGGGATGCCGCCGCGCGGCTCGGCATGGACCTGACGTCGCGCGAGCGCCGCCGCATGATTGCGTTCCTTCTTGGCAACCGGCCGATCACTCACCCGTTCCACTCGGAGGTGATGTCGGGCGCGGAGGCGTACTGCGCCGAGCACGAATACCAGATGCTGTTCTCGACGCTGCGATACCCGCTTCACGCGCGCGTTTCCCAGTTGCCGATTCCCAGTCTCCTGGAGCGTCCCAGCAAGGTGGATGGCTTGATTGTGGCCGGCGTGAATACTGCGAGCCTGATCGAGAAGCTTGTGCCGACGGGACTTCCCCTAGCCGTCTACGGAGACACTTTCATGGACGATCCCAGCGGAGTCGCGACCGTTCGCATCGATGAAAAGGGCGGCGCCAGCGAGGCCACGCGCTATCTGCTGAGCCTGGGCCATACTGCCATTTCCTTCGTCGGGAATGCCCACCTGCCGTGGCTGAAACGCCGCTTCGAAGCGTACCGGAGCACCATGGAGGCCGCCGGACTCACTCCGTCGCTGGGCGAGTTCGACTCGGAGGACGAACGGCAGGCCGGGTATGTCGCCACCCGATCGATCCTGGACCGGGCGGAGGGCGTCACAGCGATATTTGCGGGAAACGACCATATCGCCCAAGGCGTGTACGAGGCGCTGCGGGATCGGGGGATCAAGGTGGGAGAACAGATCAGTGTCGTGGGATTTAATGACACGATGGAGGCCGTGGTGCTCCATCCGACGCTTACCACCGTCCGGGTCTACGCCGAGCAGATCGGCAGGCGCCTGGCCGAGTTGGTGCTGCGGCAAATCGAGTCCGGTTCCATGCGGGCGGAGACGATCACGATACCGACCCGCATCATCAAGCGGGAATCCTGCTCGGAGGTGGTGGCGCGATGACGCTGTCCCATTTTTCTCTCGGCATCGGCGACCGTTTCGCGCGCCAGGGCGTGGCGCAACTGCGGGCGCTACAGGCGGCGCGGGACTCGGGGGTTGAGATCGCGCCGGTTTGGAACAAGTCGCACCGGGAGCATTCGATCGTCGGTACCCGGCCCGCCGGCACGCGGTTGGCGGCCTCGGCGGCGGTTGCGGCCGCGCGCTGGACCGGCTCGTACTTTGTCGACGCGGACCACATTTCGCTCAGCACCGCGGCCGGCTTTCTGGACGACTGCGATTTTTTCACGCTGGACGTCGCGGACTCGCTCGGGCAGATTGCCACTCCCGATGAGGCTCTGGCATTCCTGCGCCACCATCCGGAGTTGACCGGCCCCGACTCTATGCGTGCGGCGGCGCGGTTCCTGCCGGCGGCGCGCGAGGCCGGCCGGATCTATCGATTTGTCCGCGAGCGGAAAGCAGGAGAGTTCGTCACCGAGGTCTCGATGGACGAGACCGGCACGCCCCAATCGCCGGCCGATTTGCTGGTGTTTCTGGCTGCGCTCGCGGATGAGAACGTACCGGTAAATACCGTCGCGCCACGATTTTGCGGCGAGTTTCACAAGGGCGTCGATTATGAGGGCGATGCCGTTCAGTTCGAGCGGGAGTTCGCGGCGCACGTGGCCACGCTGCGGCAGGCAGTTCAATCGTACGGATTGCCGGCGGATCTAAAACTCAGCGTGCATTCGGGCAGCGACAAGTTTTCTCTGTACGCGCCGATTCGCCGGGTGCTCCATGCGACCGGCGCCGGAGTGCACCTCAAGACGGCAGGAACCACTTGGCTGGAGGAATTGATCGGGCTGGCCGAAGCGGGCGGCGAGGGACTGAATCTCGCGAAGGATGTGTACGCTCAGGCGCACGCCCGCCGCGCGGAACTGTGCGCGCCTTATGCGGCGGTGGTCCGCATTCGCGAGGCCGCGCTGCCCTCGCCGGAGGACGTACGGCACTGGCGCGAGGAACAGTTCGCCGGCGCTCTGCGTCACGACCAATCGAATCCCGCGTTCAACCCGGATTTCCGGCAGCTGTTGCATGTTGCTTTTCGCATTGCGGCCGAGATGGGTCCGCGCTACTTGACTCTACTCGAACGCTACGCCGAACCGGTCGGGCGGAACGTAACCTTTAACCTTCTCGAACGACATATCAAACCGCTGTTTCTGTGAGGTCTCATGAGCCGCTACACTCCCGTTCTCCATTCCGTCAGCTATACGGGCGCATGGCCGGGGCAGGCATGCCTGGACGTCGACCAGTTCCTGCAAAAGGCCGTTGAACTGGGATACGGCAGCGTCGCCCTGGTGGCGAAGAGGCCGCACGTTTCACCGCTGGATTACGATGACGACGCGCGGCGGAAGTTACGCGGGCGCCTGGAGGAACTGGGGCTGGAACTCGCGGCGGTGATGGGCTACTCCGATTTCACCGCCGGCCTGGATCATCCCGGAATTCCTTCGGCGGAGATGAATGCCGCATACGTTGGCACGCTCGCGAAACTTGCGGCGGATCTGGGCGCCACGCGGCTGCGGATCTTCACGGGCTACCACCGGCCGGAGGTGTCTTACGACGTCCAATACAACGAAGTTGTGAAGGGACTAAGGCTGGCAGGCCGCGAGGCCGCGCGGCACCGCGTCACGCTCGCCGTGCAGAACCATCACGACATTGCCTGCCATCACGACCAGCTTGCGTGGCTGATGGAAGAGGTGGGTCATCCCAACGTGCGGCTCGCGTTCGACGCGTGGGCACCGCATTTGCAGGGCGTGCGCGGCGAGGCGCTGGTCCGGGCGGTGGAGAAGATCGGGCCGTACCTGGAGTTCACCACGGTTGCCGATTATGAGGTCCAGGCGCGGTTCCGGTACGATGCGAGCGCGGTCAATTACGTACGAGAGAATTCTTCTCTGGTGCGGGCGGTCGCCCCGGGCGCGGGCGGAATCGATTACCCGAGCTTCTTCCAAGGACTGGCGAAGGCGGGCTATCGCGGACCCGTCGCGTATGAAATGTGCGCGCCTCTGCGGGGCGGCGGATCGATCGCGAATCTCGACCGGACGGCTCGGACGTTCCTGGAGTTTCTGCGCCGTGAACAACCACTCCCTCACGGTCGCGGCTCGGAATAACGCTGCCGAGCCGCGCGCGTTTGCAAGCGGGGTATCTCAGGCCGCGTCCATGCCGGCCAGCACGCCGCGCATATAAGCGAAGCTTTTTGCCATGCCTGGCAGCGGATTATTCTCGTCGACCTCGTACTCGAGCATGACGCCTCCGCGATAGTTCAGCTTGCGGAGCTGCCGGAAAATCGCCGGAATTGGCATGCGGCCCTCGCCGACGGGAACCTGAGTAGCCTCGTCCTTCAGATCGCGCTCGTCCTTGATATGCAAATCGAGAAGGCGCGGACCGGCCTCGGCGATGGAGGCGACGACATCCACGCCGGCCTCGGCGGTGTGGCCGACGTCCAGGCACAGGCCGCAGCGCGGATCCATATCCTTCACCGCTTTCAAAACGCTCTGCGGCGTGGGGAAATGCGGGTCCGTCTTTCCGTGGTTGTGGACCGCGATTTTGATGTCATACTCACGGACGAATTTCTCAAGCTTCGGCAGAGTCCTGGCGGTCGGCGCGCACACCATCAACGGCATTCCCGCGAGCTTCGCGTATTTGAACTTGTGGCGGATGTCGGCCTCATCGTCGTTCTGAAACGCGATGTTCCCGCCGCCGAGCACGATCAGTCCGGCGTCCTCAAATTCCTTCCGGCCGGCGGCAATCTGTTCAGGCGTGCTGCGAATCGGCAGGTGAAACTCCTTTATGTTGATGTAGCGAATATTGAGCTGCTTCACCATGCCGATGGCTGCCGTCCGGCTGAATTTCCGTAGGGAGTAGCTGGCGACGCCGAGCTTGAACCCATCCGCCGCCGGGGCAGCGTAAGCACCGCCGGGCCGGTCGATTCCGGCAAGGGCGAGCGCGCCCAGAAATCCGCGTCTTGGAATGCTCTGCATAGATAGGTATATTCTATAGCCAACAGAAGAGCGTATAATAGCGCGCAGAAACCTGTGACGAGGACGAAGGACTGGCCGAAATGAAAATTGAGACGACCTATGGCATGTACAACGCCATCATGAAGGTGATGGATAAGGTAAGTCACCTGGCTCAAGCCGGCGATCCGGAAGCGCTGGAAGTGGTGCATTGGTTGACGCCCGCCGCGAAAGCCCTGGGCGGACAACTCCGCCGGAAATTGGCTCTTGCGATCGCTGAGATGGAGGCGATTGCCGCCGGCCCGAAGCCGGTCGCCGCCTCCGGATTAGAGCGCAGGCGAAAGTCCGCGTGTCGCGTCCGGGCTTCCTGAACCTGAGGCGAGCACTCGCGAAATCTCCGCGGCCACGCGATCGGGGTTAGGCCACGCTCCGGCGCGGGTATCGATCACCCTGGTAAAGAAACCGTCGTGCCATGGGATCTCATCGGGAGATCCGGGCATGCACATGACGTTGACAAGTTCGCGGAACTCGCGCCTGGCTGCGCCCACCGCTTCGTCGTCCCCGATAACAACCAGCATTCCGTGCATCAGCCTCGCCGCGGCATCGCGCACGAACTCCGCCTCGGGAATGCCGAGGATGAGAACCTTATCGTCCGGCTTGAGATCAATCGCCCGGAGTCGCAATTTTCACGAACGAGCCGGAAAGAACGGCTTCGGCGTCCTGGGCGGTAAAGGTCTGGGTCTTGACCGAGTGGTTCATCGAGCAGAACTTCGGACCGCACATCGAACAGAAGGCCGCATCCTTGAAACCTTCCTCGGGAAGCGTCTCGTCGTGATAGGCCTGGGCCGTCTCAGGGTCCAGCGAGAGCGCGAACTGCCGTTTCCAATCGAAGGAAAAGCGGGCGCGGGAGAGCTCGTCGTCGCGATCGCGCGCGCCGGGACGCTTCCTCGCGATATCGGCCGCGTGGGCCGCGATCTTATAGGCGATGATGCCCTGGCGGACATCTTCTTTATTCGGCAGCCCCAGGTGTTCCTTGGGCGTGACGTAGCACAGCATCGACGCGCCGTACCAGCCGATCATCGCCGCTCCAATGGCCGACGTGATGTGGTCGTAGCCAGGCGCGATGTCGGTCACCAGCG
The DNA here is from genome assembly GCA_025353165.1 of Acidobacteriota bacterium. Taxonomy (GTDB): domain Bacteria; phylum Acidobacteriota; class Terriglobia; order Bryobacterales; family Bryobacteraceae; genus TMP-7. The sequence goes on from JANXRE010000155.1 coordinate 24,312, forward strand.
GCCCCAGGGTGTAGAAAGGCGCTTCGTAGCAGATCTCGTTTTCCTTCTCGACCTGCATCTGGATCTGGTCCATCGGGATGTGGCCGGGACCCTCGACCATGACTTGCACATCGTATTCCCAGGCCCGCTTCGTCAGCTCGCCGAGAGTATTCAACTCGGCGAATTGCGCCTCGTCGCTCGCGTCGGCCAGCGATCCGGGCCGCAGGCCGTCGCCCAGCGAGAAGCTCACATCGTATTTTTGAAGGATTTTGCAGATCGCGTCGTAGTTCTCGTACAGCAGATTCTGCTTGTGATTCTTGACCATCCACTCCGCCAGGATCGCGCCGCCGCGGCTGACGATGCCCGTAACCCGGTGGGTGGTGAGCGGAACGTACTGGATCAGGACGCCGGCATGGATGGTCATGTAATCCACGCCTTGTTCCGCCTGTTCTTCGATCACATCGAGGAACACGTTCATGTTCAGATCCTCGACGCGGCGGACGCGGGCGAGCGCCTCGTAAATCGGTACGGTTCCGATGGGCACTGGCGAGTCGGCGATGATGGCCTTGCGGATGGCCGGGATGTCGCCGCCCGTCGAGAGGTCCATGACGGTGTCGGCGCCGTACTGAATGCCGTACCGGAGTTTGTCCAGCTCCTGTTCGATATTCGACGTGGTGGACGAATTGCCGATGTTGGCGTTGATCTTGCACGATGAGGCAACGCCGATGCACATCGGTTCGAGATTGGTGTGGCGGACATTCGCGGGGATGATCATTCGCCCGCGCGCGACTTCGTCCCGGATGAGAGAGGGCTCCAGCCGCTCCCGCCGGGCCACATAGTGCATCTCCTCGGTTACGATCCCCTTGCGCGCATAATGCATCTGCGTTCGGATCGGATCGTTTTCCCTGCGGGCTACCCATTCGGTGCGCATACCGTGATTATAGCGGCGATCAGCCGTGGCCGAGGTACATCAGCCAGCTCAGACCGAACGTCGCGAGCATAAAGTACCCGAAACATTGCAGCCCGTAACGGACGCGTTCGCGGTCGGTTCGCTTCGTGACGAGTCCGAGGACGATCGAGGTGACCAGCGCGAACAGCACGGCCGCCTCGAAGTGGGACAGATTCATTTTCGGCATCGCGTCAATCCTTGTTCCCGACCGCGATGTCGAACGCGTCGACCATGGCGAGGACGTTCAACAATCCCGCTCCCACTAGAAACTTGGTGCCGTAGTCGTGGACGTGGCCCGCGATATCGGGTTGGTTATAGCCGAGCCAGATGGTCACGAAGTAGAAGAGCCCGGCGGCCAGGTTGCTCAGAAACCCGCCGACATAGATGACCGTGGTCAGGATATCTCCGGTCTGCGGTTGGAACATTGCGCCGCGCATCATCAACCCCAGGAGAAACATCGCGGCCACGGATGCGAACAGCACGGCGCCCCGCCCGGAGCGCTTCAGCAGAAAGTGCCCGCCTCCGGGCACCACCCAGGCAAGCGCGAGAGCGGGCGCCCATTTTCCGATGGGCGGCAGATGGGCGTTGGCGGTATTGGACGTTTCGGCCATTCCCTCCATGATAACAAGCTGCAAAATGGAAACATGCCGAACATTTGGAACGCCCTCACCCCGGAACGCTACCTGTCCTGGGTGACCACCGCTATTCACATTCTGATTGTCGTCGCCGGAGGCTATCTGCTTTCGGTTCTGGTGGGTAGACTGCTGCGCGCAGTCCGGGCACACGCCATCACCCTGATGGTACGGCGTGGAGACATGGTGGATTTCGAGCTCGAGAAGCGCGCCACGACAATTGTCAAGGTGATCCGCCGGCCTCTGATGGTGTTGATCTGGGTAGCGGTGGTCCTGACAGTGCTGCAGGTGATCAAGCTCCCCGTCGGACCCGCTCTCGCCGGGGCGGGCCTCGGGTTAGGGGCGGTCGGTGTCGCTATAGGCCTCGGCGCCCAGAGCCTGATCAAGGACTTGCTCGGCGGCCTGTTCCTGCTGATGGAGAATCAGATCCGCGTCAACGACGTCGCGGTGATCAACGGGACTGGCGGGCTGGTGGAGGAGATCAATCTGCGGACGACGGTTCTACGAAGCGATAACGGCGCGGTTCACATTTTCCCGAACGGATCCATCCAGTCGCTGTCAAACCTGACGCGCGAGTATTCGTTTTATGTGTTCGAGATCGCGCTCGATTATGCGCAGGACCCGGATGCCGTGCTGGAAACGATGCGCCAGGTTGCCTCGGAGATGCGCACCGATCCGGCCTACGGGCCTTATATCCAGGCCGACCTGGATGTATTGGGAGTGGACCGGATGGGAGACTCGAGCGTGACGGTGAAGGCGCGAATCAAGACGGTCCCCATTAAGCAGTGGCTGGTCGGCCGCGAGATGAACCGCCGGTTACGGACGCGGTTTCTCGCGGAGAACGTGCGCCGGCCCGGCTCAACGACTATCGTTCGCTTCGACCCTCCGTTACCGGGAACCTTAATGTGACTCCGTTCTCCGAGAAGCCATATCGATGGAGAAGCGGTACTTCACATCCGGCTTGAGTAGTCTTTCGTAAGCTTCGTTCACCTTCTGGATGGGGATGACTTCGACGTCGGCGGTGATGTTCTGGGCGCCGCAAAAGTCGAGCATCTCCTGGGTTTCGGGGATTCCACCGATGGGCGAGCCGGAGACGCTGCGGCGTCCGAACAGAAGGCCAAAGGCGGAGACGGCGAGAGGCTTCTCCGGCGCGCTATAAGCGCCGGAGCGAAAATAGACCAGTAAACGCCGCGTGAGTGGCGTAGTACATTTGCTGGGGGCATCGGTAGCTCCGTATGCCGAGTGGACCTGGGGATCTACTCCCGCGGACATTCGGCAATCAATTGACGATAGACGCTCCGAGCGTGGTCATAGGCGATCTTGGCTGCGCCCAATTCGGTGGCCGAAATGCGCGGGGCCTTCTGTGTCCAGCACTGGTCCACGGCATTCAGGCACCACTCGGCGCTCATCCGCGAGGCGCGCACCGGCTTGCCTCCCACCAAGGCAAAAATCGGGTTCGTGTGCGCGGCGGGAAGGACGCGCGCCGCGATCCAACTGCTCTCTTGCACCGCCACTTCGAACTTGAGTTCCCGAATGACTCCATCGGCCGTGAGCCGCTGGCTGGCGACGGCTTTGCCGTTCACAACGATCTCCACCGGCACCTCGCGCGTCACGCCAATCCGCGCGCGTTCGACATCCCAGTACGGCTTCTCGTCGTAAGGCAGGCTACGAATGGCTTCGTTTGGCATTTCCGGCAGGTACGCCGCAGCCTTAACAGTCACTGTCACTTTACCCGGAGCCGCCAGCCGGAGTTCGCTGCCCACTGCGGTTCCCTCGATCCGGAAATCCATCAGGTGCGTCTTGCCGTCGGAAACGTAGCTCTGGCCGGCTTTAAGCGCCTGTACCCAGGAGGCATAGCTGAGCGGCCCATCGATCTTCGCGTAAGTCCGGCCAATGCCGACGCGCCCGTCATAGATGCATGGGAAATCGGTCTCGCCCGCAATCCTCGTCCGGAATCCGATGTTCAGCGTGTGGTACCAGATATTCAGCTCCCACACATACGGCGTGTCCACCGAAGAGATAAAATCCACGGCGTTCGGGTGCGTCACGTCCACGATGTATTCATTCGCGCCGATGCCGTCGAAACCGGGCATTTCATAGGACGGCAGATCCCTACTCGCGACTTGGAGCCCCCAGCCCGAATGCGCGAACCCTACAATCGCCCCTTGCGATTTCGCCCACTGGAAGATGGGCAAGTCCCAGGTCGGCCAGTCCTCGATGCGCTTGGTTCCCGGATAATCCTGATCCTTGAGGTTCAGCAGTACGATATGTCCCGCGTGGCTCGAAGGGAACCCGGAGACCTCCAGGTCGTAGTGCATCAGCCGGTCCGTCTGGGAAAGTGGATCGTCTTTGCCGGAGAAGAACTGTTTCTGATAGTAATAATCGGGCCCCCACGTCAGCACCGATCCGATATTCAGGCGCTCGCCGAGAAGCTGCCGGATCATATCTTTCGGTTCCACGCCCTCGGCCGGATTCATGTAATGAGAGCATCCGGCGGCATGCACGTGGTGATCTCCGGAATACCAGCCATACTTCGACGGCTCGATCCACCGGTCGAGTTGGAACGAGACTTCGTCCGGGCCGGAAGCGTCCACGGCGAACTCGCGAGAGTGCGTGCGATACTCGGGGCCGCCGTTGTACTCCACCGTGTAATAGCCGGCGGGCAGTTGAACCGATTCGCCGTCGGCGCGATAGATCTGCGGCTGAAAAAAGAAATCGGGCGCAAGGCGTTTCGCGGGATTCGGATACAGCCGGTTGAGGCGGTCGCGAATGATGAACGACGCCATCGCCGGTTTCCCATTTTCATCCTTCACCCGCAGGGTAATGGATCTAGCGGGCAGCGCCGTAAACAGAATCAGGACATCGTTCCGAAAGCCGATGTCCTGGCTTCCCTGCCCGACGTTGAAGCTGATCTTCGCCGAACGCTGGCCGGCATCGCGGCTGTAGACTTCCAGGATTACGTACTCCAGCGCGAGCCCGGAGAGGCGTTTTCGCATCGGCGCTTTCTGATACAGCGAAATGTCGGCCCACCGCTCGGCTGCCTGGGCCGACGTGAGTTTGATGGCGGGCGCGGGATTCCCGGTCGATTGAACGTAGACCTTTCCGCTATTCGGGCTCTCGACGTTCAGTGCCGCGGTCACGTGCCCGTTGTTGACCACCTTCACCAGAAACAGCCGCGTGCCGGCCTCCACCAGCGCCGCCGTGGCCGGACCCTGCTCCACTCGCACACGGCTTTCCGGATTGATGTCCACCGTCGCGAGGGTGTATCGGTCGAGGACGGACTCCAGTTGCACGACCGCCTGCGCCTGATCCGGGTTCCCGATGGCGCTGTTGATCTTTTGATGGCCGGCGGGCGAGAGCGGCTGGCCCAGGTAATTGAGCGCCTCTTCCAGTTGCCGCACCTGCTGCGCGAAAGGCTGCAACGGGACCTGCCCGCTCGCAAACCCGCAAAGCACTACAGCTTGAAGAAAATATTTCGCCGGTAAAGGAAATAGCACAAGCACCACATCGCGAACAGAACGGCACAGGATTGAGCCACCGGCGCGAAGTCGCCGAGCCACGTAAAGTTTAGCGTGAACACCCCGACCGCGCGGTTCAGCCATCCGCGCAGAACCTGCTCCAGCGAGTAGATGAAGATCGAGTTCGAGCCGAACACGACCAGCGGAAACGTCCACTTCCGGTAGCCCATCACTTCCACGAACCAGTAGAAGGCCAGCAGCATCAGAAGGACCCATCCCGCGCTGTACAGCGTGAACGAAGTGGTGCAGATCCGTTTGATGATGGGGTTCCAGGGATGAATGATCCATCCGAGCGCAAGACAGGCGACGGCGCAGACGGCGATGATCCGCATCTTCTCGCCGTGCGACTTCTTACTTTGCAGCAAGAGGCCGGTCCACACGCCGAACAGCGTGGTCACCGTGCTGGTGATGAAGTTGACGGTGGTCCAGTTGTCCTCGTTTGGATGCCCGAAGACGGCGGTATCGATCACCGCGCCGACATTCGTCGTCATCGACAGGAACGGCCCTTCGGTTCCCGGAAACGCGACGAACAGCGCCCAATAGCCAACCAGCAGCAGAACCGCAATCACAGCCTGCCAGCGAAACCGCAGTTGCATGATCAGGTAGCAAAGAAAATAGGTGATCCCGACCTGCGCCAGCACGTTAATCATCTGAAAGCTCATCTTGCCGTTCGAGATCGAGATCAGGATCTGGCTCATCAGGATCAGCCGCACGCTCCGCGACGCGACGTGCCAGAAGAGTTGGCGTTTGGTGGCGCCCAATTCCACCCGCCGGGCCAAAGCAAAAGGCATGGCGACGCCCACCATAAACATGAACGCGGGCTGGATCAGGTCCCAGAACGCGATCCATTCCCAGGGCATGTGTTCGAACTGGTTGGCGATACCCAGAAATTCCGGACGGTGCTTGGCCAACTCCGCCAGGCCGAAACCGCTGGATACAAGAACGAGCATGATGAACCCGCGATAGGCATCCAGGGCCAGGTAGCGTGGTTGAGTAGAAGGCTTCATGATGGCTTCGCACTAGTGTATACCTGATACCTTGGATTTCGGATGTGGGGCCGACGTCCTGGTCGGCCCCACGACAGATCGACGGAAACGTCGGCCGCAGTCCGGGGGACCGCTCCAAAAGTGCTGGATTAAGGCAGAATTCCGTTCCCAGGCCTCTTTGCTGGCGTCACCAAGTCCGCTTGCACGTTGGCTTCAGCATGAGCGTTTTACAATCAAGCGGTTTGGCCGGTTAATTTTCAGCATGACTGGTCCAATCTGTGCACGCGCCCCCAATCCGATAGTCTCGAACTTCCCAGCACGCAGGATGCAACCGTTAGAAAGGCTACTGGCGTTTTCGCAGGTGTCCGGATGCGGTATTTTGCCAAGCTGCAAGATGGCGATTGAAGCCCGGAACCTTGAAACCATCCGCATTCCTGCAAAGCTCACTTGCAGGTGCCAATTCACTACACAGAAATTCGAGTTGCAATCAGAGGCAGGATCGCGATTCGGACGCGCGGTGTTGCCCGAGAGTCTTCCCTTCGTGCCAACATTCATGAGACAGTTCTGCTCGTAATTACGGAGCAGCGCGAGAACAGGAATTGATGTGAAGGACAATGGAAACTCTTCGGCCGCTCCCACGGCTTTACCCACCGCCGACCGAAGTACTGAGGGAGGCAAAACCGTGCAGTAATTACGACCAGGAGAACTGTCTCATCACTGTTGTCACGGAGACGAGGGCCAGTACGAACTACACACTGAATTCCGCCATCGGCCGAACCACTCCACCGGGTGTGATGTAAACAGCTCTATCGCGATCGGTGCAAGCGCCAAGGTCGACGTTGTCGTATCCCACGCCGCAGCGGCCGATTGCGCATAGCTTCTCGATGCCGGCCAGCGATGCGGCGGTCAATCTCGGATTCAAGCTGATGATGACGTCGTACGGCGAGAGCGGGTGTGAAATAGCCGGATCGGCGTCGAGTATCGACAACCCGATATCGGGAAAGATCAGTTGTTTCCGTTCGTCGACAAAATCGGCGGAGAAAGCGATTCGGAAGCTCCCGTCTTGAGTCATCTGCGATATCATAACCGAACTACCGTGTCCGACTCGCGAGCCGCCAAACGCCCCCCTTCCGAGCGCCTGCGAAACCTCTGGCCGGATATTCGCGACCTTGTTTATCCGCGCCGCCGGTTGCTCCTGTCGGGTTTCCTGTTGATGATGATCAACCGGCCGGCGGCGTTGGTATTGCCCGCGTCGACAAAGTTTCTCATCGACGACGTCATCGGGAAGAACCGGCACGATCTCCTCTTGCCAATCGTGCTCGCCGTGATCGGCGCAACTCTTCTGCAAGGCGGCACTTCGTTCGCGCTCACGCAGCTTCTGTCCAAGGCGGCCCAGCGGCTGATCGCCGAATTGAGGTGCAAAGTGCAAGCTCACATTGGCCGGCTCCCGCTGCGTTTCTACGACTCCAACAAGACCGGGGCACTGGTCTCGCGAATCATGACGGACGTCGAAGGCATCCGCAACCTCATCGGCACCGGCCTGGTGGAATTGGTGGGCGGACTGCTGACCGCATTGCTTTCCATCGTCATTCTGTTTCGGATCAGCGCATGGATGACGGGACTGACGCTGCTGTTCATCGCAGTGTTCGGAATCGCTTTGCAGAAGGCGTTCGCTTCCCTACGTCCAAGTTTCCGCGAGCGCGGAAAAATCACGGCCGACGTTACCGGCCGGCTGACGGAAACTCTTGGCGGCGTCCGCGTGGTGAAGGGCTACCATGCCGAATCCCGGGAGGAGCATGTCTTTTCGGGCGGGGTGGCGCGCCTGCTCGCCAATGTCCTGACGACCCTTACCGCGACGTCGCTGATGGGGCTCTCGGCCAGCGTTCTGCTGGGCCTGGTCGGGGGAACCGTGATGTTCGTCGGCACCCGCCAGATCTACGCGCATCAGATCACGCTGGGCGGGTTCGTCACTTTCACGGCGTTCATGGCGTTTCTCATTGCGCCGGTTGCCCAAATCGTCTCCATCGGCACCCAACTGACTGAGGCGTTCGCGGGCATGGAGCGCACGCGGGAAGTCCTCAACGAATTGCGCGAGGAGGACGATCCCCATCGCACCGTGGCTATCGGCCGGATCGCGGGGCATGTCACTTTCGAAGACGTCAGCTTCGAGTACGAGCCCTCCAAACCGGTTCTGAAGGGCATCCGCTTCGAGTCGATGCCCGGCACGTCGACGGCCCTCGTCGGTCCCTCCGGATCCGGGAAGTCCACGATTATTGGGCTGGTGGCGGGGTTCTACAAGCCCACGAACGGCACGGTGCGGGTCGACGGATTGGACCTGTCCACGGCTCAACTGAGCAGTTACCGCACTCAACTCGGCGTCGTCCTGCAGGACACGTTTCTGTTCGACGGAAGCATTCGGGAGAATGTAGCGTTCGGGCGCCCGGACGCGACGGAGGCGGATGTCCTGGCAGCTTGCCGCATGGCGCGCGTGGACGAATTCGCGGAACGATTCGACCAGCGGTACGAAACGATTGTCGGCGAACGCGGAGTCAAGCTGTCGGGCGGGCAACGCCAGCGCGTGTCCATCGCGCGAGCCATTCTGGCCGACCCGCGCATCCTCATCCTGGACGAGGCTACATCGAGTCTCGATTCGGAGTCGGAAGCGCTAATCCAGGAAGGGCTCAAGGTCCTCATGAATGGACGAACCACGTTCGTGATCGCGCACCGCCTCTCTACGATCCGGCGTGCGGACCAGATACTCGTCGTCGAGAATGGCGAGATCCTGGAGCGGGGCGGCCACCAGTCTCTTTACGCCGCGCGCGGCCGGTACTGGGATCTGTACACGCGCCAGCACGGATTGGAGGCCGACCTCTTCCTGGCGCCGGGCGAGGGCGACGCCGAGCCGGAGTCGCAAGACGCGAAGCAAGTGAAAGAAGCCAGTGCGGTCGCCGAGGCCATGCGCCTGCTCCGCGGCTAGCCTACAATTGCATGCGAATTCTCATCCTGGTCAGCAGGAAGGCCACCGCAAGAATGAATCCGGTGAACGCCACCGAACGCGCAACGCCGGGCCATCCGATTGCGAATCGCGCCGCAATCCAGGACGCAGCGCCGCTGAAGTACACGAGGTCCGGCAGTAAGTAAGTCAGCAGAGTATTGGAGCCTGCCGGCTTGAAGAACGCCGCCCAGCGATACCCCTGCCGCACATCGGCGAGCCAGTATATTGCCAGGAACAGCACTAAGCTGATGCCCTCGGAAAAGAGACACCAGGCCGGCGTAGCGGCGTTCTTCGAAATGCCCAGTGGAGTCAGCGCCCAGCCGCCCGCCAACAGGATGGCCGCAAAGCCGAGCGCGAGCAGCGCCTTTCTCCGAAAGGTACCGGCAATTTTCGAGTCGACGAAAATGAGAGACGCCACGACGCCGGCCATCGCGACCGACGGCAGTTCTCCGGAATCGAAGGGCCACAACCAATACGGCAACAGATGCGCCGGAGACGGCATACCGAGGCGGGCAGCAATGCTGAATACGGTGAGGCCACCGAAGAGCGCGACCGGCGCCCAAACCTTGTTTCGCAGCGGTACGTAGAGAATCGAGACCGCCAGGTAGACTCGCGCGATCAGGCCGAGTATCTCCCAGTAACCGAAATCCAGCCACGCGACTTGTCCCGCCGCGGTGGTCCTGCGAAAAATTGCGAGCATCACGATCAGCAGAGCCAGACCGGCGAACTTCAGTGCCCGATACAGCGTCTGCGCCCGGGGATAGGCCAGCCAGAATAGGATGGCTCCGATCAACGCCAGTGCGGACCACAAATTCGGCGGCATCCCGGTCAATCGCTGATCCGCGTGGCCGGCATTCGCAAGAATCAGCCCCATGACAACCAGGCTCAGCGCGCGGGTGAGGATGTGGAACCACAAGCGCGCCATGGTGTCCCCATGCGCGATCCGTCTCCGGATGGCCAGCGGAATGGCCATCCCGACAATGAAAAGGAAAGCCGGGAACACGACGTCCACATAGGTCATCCCGCTGTTGTCCGGGCTCATGTGATAGGTCCACCAGGGTAGCCCGCGAACGCTCCCGACGTCGTTGACGAAAATCATCACCAACATGGTCAGTCCCCGGAAGATGTCGATGGACCGGATTCGCGCCGTCTCGGTCACTTTGGCGGATTTCTGTTCGTTGCGCGCATCTCCCGGAACAGTTCGCGGAAGCATTGCACTGCCTCGACGGCTTCGGCGCTGGGGGCACTTCCTTCGTTGAAGTACGCCTGCACGAAGGGCCCGAATCCCACCCAGGTCGTCTGTAGCATCCCCCGCATTCGCTCGCCGATCGCCGACGATGAATGCGCCTTGGCGTCCCGGATTTGTTCGAGCTGCGCAAGCGCTACCGACGTCCGGCGCCACGGCGAACTCACGACGGGAAAACCGGAAACCGCGAAATGCGCAGCCGTTGGATGAGCCTGGTCGTAGTGCCAGTCGTTTATCACGACGTCTTTCGGAATCAGCCGCAGCGCCGGCTCAGTCTGGTTCTCGCTGGCTTCCCACTTGCCAATTCCGGTTGTGGTTCCATCCAGAAGGCGATCGCCCCACATCCACATCTCCTTCCCCCGGGAAGCCAGATGGTCGTGAATAACTTTGACCTCCTGGGCAAGGAGTTCGGCCTTGTTTTTGCCGCGGCAACGCGGGCAGTCGTCTTCACCCAACAGGAACACTTCGTCCATTCCGGCATGGAATGCATCCGCTCCCGTGGCCTCTAACAACTCGTCGATCAAGTCAAAGACGACCTCGTGCACCTGTGGGTGCAGCGGACAGTAACTGCGGCAGTAGATACCCCGGTTGCCGGCATACTTGCCGGGTGTTTCGTCGAACTCCGGATGGGCGCGCAATAGCCCGAATGTTTTCTTGGCCCACGACTGGTGCCCAAGCAGATTGATCATCGGAATCAGGCGGATGTTGGCTGAGCGGCACGATGCAGCCAGTTGCCGCACCTGATCCAACGAGAGTGCGTCTTCGTCGATTACTTCCGGCCTCTTTGTGAACTGGACGTGGTAGTTGAACTCCAGGACCAGCACGTTCGCGCCTTCCTTGGGCAAGGCCTGTTCAATGAACCTGACGGCCAGGGCCATCTCGGCGGGGGCCGGTGCTGCCAGATGAATGCCCCGGACCGCCAGTGGTTCGCTGAACAGGGGCAGAGCGAACGAGACGACAACTGCAAATAGGAATGCAGTGGGTATTAAGCTTGGTGTCATGCCGGCACGGAGGGGAACAGCCGTTCAGCGCTTCGCCGCTTTTTTCTGCGCCCAATACCGGCGCATGGCCGCGATTTGTCTCTGCCGTCCAACTGTGACGTCCTGGGCGCTCCCTTTCGGTCGTCCCGGCCCTCTGGTAACCGGCGCGGCCTGGTCACCGATGCTACTGAGTGCCGCAATGGCGCTCTCAATGGCTGTCTTCTTCTGCTCTAATCGCGCGATAATGTTTTGGATATCCGTCATTTGCTCTCTCCTGCCAGTGTAGGATAAGTCCGGTCGTAAGTGTGAATCGCACCCAGCCAGTTTCCTCAACCGAAACTCACGTGATCGTCACGTGCCCCAATTGTGAAACCGATTTGGTGTCGCGTGTGAAGGGATAAAGCTGGATCGAAAGACCCTTGGAGTCCATCGAAGAAGCCATCCGCTGCGAAGCCGCCTGAGGGAGCGGTATTCTTTATCGACAGGTCGCTGGGAATAGAACCAATCCGGGCGGAAATTATCAAGGCTGGTCTCGTTGTCGAGATCTACGACGACCATTTCGCGCGTTACGAGGAGGACCGCGTAACAAAGGTGCATTTGCGTGCGGCGTGCGCATTCCGATGATGTCGATCAGTCATTCTAGTCTAGAGTGGCGCTTGCGCAATGGCCGGCTGCAACACTACTGTTCAAGACGGGCCGGGAGTGAGTGTTTTGGACAAGGTAAGCCCTTTGTTTTTTATAACTTGGCTTCTTTAATGCTTTCTTATTGCTCGCGATAGCGTTGGCTTACTGGGAAGTCAAAAAGTGGACACCGGGTGGTTAGGCGGCCAAGGGGTGGCTATGGGTAGGCTATGGGTGGCTATTATGCGTGTAGGGAGAGGCTGACGAAACAACGCGGTGACCAAGATGAGCCACCAGCGGGCGAGTACGAATCCGTACCATTTGAAATCACGGTGTGCTATGGTTACGTGACTGAGGCTTGTCAACTTGACGGCGACGAGGCTAAATTCGCTCCGCATTACTCCGTTGATGTTTCGGCTGGAGACCCTTGGCGCCTTCCGAGTTCCCGAGTACAAGGGCGCGCTATTCAGGGGCGGATTTGGCCAGTATTTTCGCGACCTCGTGTGCACGACGCGGATGCCGACTTGCTCCGGGTGCCCGCATCTGACTACGTGCGCGTATTCGCTCGTGTTCGAGACGCCGGTGATTCCGGATCAATTTACGGTGCTGAAGAAGTATCCCAATGC
>JANXRE010000168.1 GCA_025353165.1 Acidobacteriota bacterium
GTTAGAACGGGGCACAGTAGGAGCACATTCTCCCACCCTTTGGCAATGAACTGCTCCATCCGACCTTTAAGAATCAAGGCGGTTGCCACGCAGACAATCGGGAGAAGATATGCGGCGTAGACCGCCCAAAAGTTGCCCCCAAACTTCACCCGTCTCTCTGCAGCGGCCAATCTTGCCGCTTTCGCAGCCCTCTCGGATTCAGTTCGTTTCCATTCCTTGGCTGCTGCCTCGACTCGAAGAGCTTCAGCCCGCTCCGCATCTCGTACGGCAGCCCAGTACTGATCTCCAGGGTTGGCGTGACAGATAGGGCAACGAGAAGCATCTCTCAAGAGAGTTAGTACCTGCATGCCGGGCATTGATAGTTGCCAGGGTTGGCCCGTGCGTACTCTGCGGCGGATAGTTTCTCAAGGATCTCGGCGCGGTCAGCCTCAGCACAAGCATCTGCCTCGCAAGCGCGATCTTCGGCCTCACGAGCACGATCTTCGGCGTCGCGACACTCCGATCAGCCATCCTCGTATCGATACTCAACGCCATGAATGCGGCAGTGACTCATCGTTGTTTTGTTGCACCGATGCTAACATCTCGCGTTCAGGAAACTGCCATCGATGCCGGTGATCACCATGGTGAAGGGCGCGACGGCGGGGGATCTTCTCGCGGACTCGATTAAGAGGGCGCTGGATTGGGAGGAGTGGCCTATCGGGATGGCAGAGCACGCGGCCCACACCGACAGGACGAGCATATCGATGGCGGCCCTAGCGAAGGCGCATGGGGCGAGCGCAGAGGCGTCCAACCGGCCGCTGAAGCGGTCACGAAGGTCGGCTTCGGCACCCGTGACTCCATCCATGCAGTAGCCCGGCGAATGGTCACGGACATGAGCCTGTTTAACTAAGACGGAGGGGCTGGCGAAAGTCGCCTAGAGGGTTACAGTCTAGACGCGCAGCCGGACGGTCACTCCCACACCATGTGCACTGCTTTCGGAGCAGCCCCGGCGTTCCCGTACAGCGTAGATCCGAAGTCGCTGAATCGGAATCGCTCGATCATCCCGGAACGAACCGGCTCGGGTATGCGCGGCAGGTCGGCGACGGCGGCGTCGAAATCGGCGCGGCTGGCGTTTACGATCCCGGCGACGGTCTGATTTCGCACCAGGAGATCGAGGAACGGCACGCTCCCGACGACTTCCCTCGCTCCCAGGACGACCATGGCTCCGCCGGGCGCCAGCAGTCTCAGGGCGGCCAGGGCGAGTTCGCCCGAACCGGCCGCCTCGATGATCACGTCGGCGGGGCCGGTTCCAAAGGTGTTGGTATAGCGGATGTTCTGGATGGTGAGGAGCCGGGCACGCGGGTGGTCGAGGGATTCGGCCGAGAACACGGTGACCTCGAATCCCCGAAGGGACAGAACGGTGGCGGCGAGGATACCGATAGGCCCGAGACCGAGTACCAGGGCGCGGCGGCCCGGACTCTGCACCACATATAGAGCGCGGGAAACCGCCTTCTCGACGACGCTGAGCGGCTCGACCAGGAACCCGTACTCCGCCAGAGTGGCTGGGATGGGGACGAGATCCCCGGCCCGGTCCACCGCGTAATCGGTGAAGTATCCGTGGGCGCGCCAGATGCCGCGCTCCGTGAAAGCCAGCGTGAGGCAGAGGTCGCGGCGCCCGGCCGCGCACTGCGGGCACAGGGCGGGACAGGCCCGCCGCACCGTGGGCACTACCCAATCGCCAGGCGAGAGACCGGCTACGTCCGCGCCGCACTCCACCACCTGGGCGAGCGCTTCGTGACCGATGACGAGAAACGATTCGCCGGCCGGAGGCTCGCCGGCGGTGAACGACGCCAGATCGCGGTCCGTGCCGCACACGCCGACGGCGGCGATTCGCAACCGCGCTTCGCCCGGGCCGGGCGGCGGCGGTTCGGCGATGTCGCGCTCAACGAGGCGGCGGCTACCGTAATCAGCCGTGATGGATCGCATCGGCGTGAACGGTCGCGGGCCGATCAGTCTCCACGCCCGCGGGCTTGCGGGCCACCATGATCAGCGAGAGCCCGTCCCACGGGAAGACGGCATCGATCCTGCGCCACAACCAGACGGTCTTGTCGAACAGCTTCAGCGTGATTTTACTGATGTGCGTACGGCCGAGCAACTTGCCGTAGACCCACCACGCGGGCTTCCCAACGCGGTTCAATTCCGACAGGCGCTCGACGGCGAAGCCTTCGGCTTGGAGCAGGCCGCGGATTTCGTCGCGGCCGAACCTGCGCTTGTGCCCGAGCGTTTGATCGATGGAGCCGAACAGGCCGGGAGCTTGCGGCACCAGCACGATCATCGAGCCTCCTGGAACCAGCACGGAGAACAGCGACCGGACGACGGCCTCCGGATGGTCCTCAAATTCGAGGATGTTGAGGCACAGGACGGTCTCGAAGGAATTCCGCCAAAGTTCGAAATCGGCGTCGTTGCCGGGGTCGACGCGCGTCACCTGTACATTCGGGGTCCGGAGAAAGCGGTTGCGGAGGGCATGCAGGTACAGCGGGTCGCGCTCGGCCGCGATGTAGCGCAGACGCCGCCCCATCAATCGTCCGGTGATGTTGCCGATTCCCGCGCCGAGTTCGAAGATGGTGTCGCCGACGAAAGGGCGGAGCTTTTGCGAGATCCACGATAGATACTGCGGCGTGCCGGTCAGGTTGTTGAGAAAAGCGCGGCCATAGGGCTCGGAGTACAGGTCGTCGATCAGCCAAAAATGGACGATGACCGCCAGCGCCTTGACGCCGTCTTTCCACCCGATCTTCTTGCCTTCTTCGTAGGTACGCCCGTGGTAGCTGATCGGCACCTCGTAAATGCGGAGTTTTCGCTTGCCGCACTTCATGGTGATTTCGGGCTCGAAGCCGAACCGGTTGGACCGGATGGGAATGCTCTTCAGGAGGTCGGTGCGAAATACTTTGTAGCAGGTCTCCATGTCCGTCAGGTTCAAATTGCAGAACATGTTGGAGATGACGGTGAGGCCTTTGTTGATCATCGAGTGCCAGTAGGGCAGCACTCGCATCTGATCCCCGGCGAGATAGCGGGAGCCGAAGACGGCGTCGGCGCGGCCATCCAGCAACGGGCGGAGCAGCTTCGGGTATTCGAAGGGGTCGTACTCGAGGTCGGCGTCCTGGACGAGGCAGAAGTCGCCGGTCGCTTTGGCGATGGCCGTTCGGACGGCCGCGCCCTTGCCCTGATTGACCTCGTGGCGGTACAGGCGAATCCGCGAATCGGATTCGGCCAGGCGCTGGAGGATGGCCCACGTGCCGTCGGTCGAGCAGTCGTCGACAATGATGACCTCGCGGTCGACTTCGGGCGGCAGGGGCGCGGCCAGCACTTGCGCCAGGCTGCGTTCGACGACGGTTCGCTCGTTGAAGACGGGGACCAGAATCGAAAGCAGCATTCGAAACTAGTATAATTGGGGTCTCAAGCCATGTACCGACACCCGGCGCTGGTGCCGCTCTCCCGACAGCATTTCGACGCACTAGCCCTGTGCGTTCTCACCGAGAGGAGCCTGGAGCAGGACAAATCCGCGGCGAACGTGAACCGCCTGGCCGGGAAGATTGGGGCGGCCCAGGATCTGGAACTCGCCAATCACTTTCAACTCGAAGAAGAGTTGATCTTCCCGAAGCTGCCGAACGCGCTTTCCGCCGAGCTGATCGGCGAGCATCGCGCGCTCGAAGCATTGATGAGCCGCCTCCGGGCGACGCCTTCCATCGACCTGTTGGAACAGTTCGTTTTCGGCTTGAGCGCCCACGCACGCAAGGAGGAGAACGAGTATTTCCGGCAGTTCCAGGAATCGATCCCCGAGAGTGAACTGGCCACCCTCTTACCGCAACTCGAGACCCGCGCTCTACGCGCTTGCCTCACTGACATAGCACCGTGACTAAATACGCGTCAGGAAATGTACATGCTTTTCCGCCAAGCGTCGGCATGAGTGCCGACGCGGCACGCACGAGTGCGTGCGCCACGGCACGGACATCTTAAGCGTCATGACTAACACCGACATACTTCTTCAAACAGACATGCCCGGCATCGAGCTCGCTGGGCGCGGCAAGGTCCGCGACATCTACCGCATCGGTACCGACCGGGTGCTGCTGGTCGCCACCGATCGGATCTCCGCTTTCGATTTCATCCTCGCCACCGGGATCCCCGACAAAGGCCGGGTGCTGAATCAGATTACGCTTTTCTGGCTGGACCGGCTGGCCGTTCCGAATCATCTGATCACGGCGGATGTTCGCGAATACCCTTCTGAGTTGCAGCCCTACGCAGGGCAACTGGAAGGCCGGTCCATGCTGTGCCGCCGCGCCGAGATGATCGAGATCGAGTGCGTGGCGCGCGGTTATTTGTCAGGCTCAGGCTGGAAGGAATACCTTGAAACCGGCAGCGTGTGCGGGATCGCGCTGCCCGCCGGGTTGCGCGAGAGCGACCGGCTTCCGCAACCTATCTTCACGCCGGCGACGAAGGCGCAATCCGGCCACGACGAGAATATTTCCTTCGAGACGGCGGCCGGGCAGATCGGGACCGAGCTCGCGTCGCGGTTGCAGCGGCTGACACTGGACCTCTATCAGTCCGCCGCGGAGTATGCGCTGACACGGGGCATCATCATCGCGGACACGAAGTTCGAATTCGGCTTCATCGACGGCCAACTGGTGCTGGCCGACGAAGCGCTCACTCCCGATTCCTCGCGATTCTGGCCGGCGGAGACCTACACGCCCGGCGGGCCTCAACCGTCGTTCGATAAGCAGTACGTGCGCGACTATCTGGAATCGATCCGCTGGAACAAGCAGCCGCCGGCGCCGGGATTGCCGGAAAGAGTCGCGGAACAGACCAGCGAGAAGTATCGCGGCGCGTACCGCGCTCTCACGGGAAGGGACTTGTGAACTTTCTCGATTTCCTGCTGATCGTCGTCATCGGGTGGTCGATCGTTTCGGGATTCCTGGCCGGGTTCGCACGGGTCGGCGTTGCGTTCGCCGCGATGATCCTGGGGATTTTGTTCGGGTTCTGGTTCTATACGATACCGGCGGTTTGGGTGCGGGACTACTTTTCGGCGCGAGTCGCCAACCTGCTGGGGTTTTTTATCGTATTCGCATTCGTCGTGCTCCTGGGCGCTATCGTTGGCCGGGTGCTCTCGAAGATCTTCAAGTGGGTGGGGCTCTCGTGGGTCGACCGGCTGCTTGGCGGAGCGTTCGGCCTGGTGCGGGGCGTGGTGCTCTCGGTGGCGGTGGTGACGGTGATCACGGCGTTCGCTCCAACGCCGCCTCCGCAGATTATCGCCGAATCGAGAGTGATGCCTTACGTCACCGGCGCGGCGGGCGTGATGGCGGCGCTGGCGCCGAGCGAATTGAAGCACGACTTCAACGAGAGCGTCCAACGTTTGCGGAAGTATTGGGATGAGCACGTGCCCAAGAAGGTCTGACGCTCGCGATGGATCTTCTTATTTTCGACCTGGACGGTACGCTGATCGACTCCGAAGAGGACCTGGCCAACTCGGTGAACGCGACTCGCGTCTACATGGGCCACGAGCCGATCGATCACGACACTGTCGCATCCTGGGTGGGCAATGGCGCGCCGGTGCTGATGCGCCGGGCGATGGGTCCGGACACTTCCGAGGAGGACGTCGGGCGGGCGCTCGCCTATTTCCTGGAGTACTACCGGGAGCACATGCTGGATCACACCGAATTGTACCCAGGAGTGCGGCGCGGCCTCGATCTTCTCCGCGAGGCCGGCGTGAAACTGGCCGTGCTCACGAACAAGCCGGTTCGGTTCAGCCAGGGAATTCTGGAAGGGCTCGAGCTCGGGAAGCATTTCTTCCGCGTGTACGGGGGCAATAGCTTCGAACAGAAGAAGCCGCACCCGATCGGCGTCGAGAAGCTGATGGAAGAATCCGGGGTCGATCGTGAGCACACCATGATGGTGGGCGACAGCTACGTGGATGTGCGGACGGCCCGAAACGCGGGCGTCACAGCGGCTGGCGTCACTTGGGGTTTGCAGCCGGAGTCGCTGAAGGAAGACCCTCCCGATTTGCTGGTGGATCGGATGGATGAACTGGAGAAGTATGTTCTGGAGAGTCGCCACCGGCGGTAGGTTTTTCTTATGGATTGGGTTCGCGGGACTCGCGCAGGGCCCCGCTCCGCCGATTCACTTCACGTACCAGCCGATCGCCTTTAAGCTCGACAGCAATGAAACGTCCGAGCGGCACGCGCCCGAAACCATGGCCGGCGGCGTCGCCATCTTCGACTACAACAACGACGGCAACCTCGACATTTTTTTTACCAACGGCGCGGATATCCATACGCTCCAGAAGGACTCGCCGAAGTATTACAACCGGCTGTTCGAGAACGACGGGAAGGGGCACTTCACGGATGTCACGGAGAAGGCTGGACTCGCCGGGTCCGGCTACGACACGGGCGTTGTGATCGGCGACTACGACAACGACGGCTGCCAGGATATTTTCCTCGCCGGCGTTCACCGGAACACGCTGTATCACAACAACTGCAACGGCACCTTCACGGATGTGACCGCTAAGGCGGGCGTGAGCGGTCCGCAGTGGGCGGTCGGCGGCGCTTGGGTGGATGTCAACCACGACGGGCTGTTGGATCTGTTCGTCGTGAATTATCTGAACTGGGATATCGAGACTGAACCGATCTGCGAGTTCGAGGGCGCCCGGGAGTACTGCCACCCGAAGATGTACAAGGAATCGTCGAACCAGTTGTTCCTCAACAAGGGCGACGGCACGTTCGTGGATGTATCGAAAGACTGGGGGCTCGAGCGGAGCCGCGGAAAAGGGATGGGCGTCGCGGTGGCGGATTCCGACCTGTTCGTTTCCAACGACAAGCTCTACAATTTTCTGTTTCGAAACAAGGGCGGGAAGTTCGCGGAGGTGGCGTTCGAGGCAGGAGTCGCGCTGGCCGAGCATGGCAACCTGATCTCGGGCATGGGCGTGGACTTCCGCGATCTGGATAACGATGGCTATCCGGACATCGTGGTGGCCGCGTTGGAGAACGAGACGTTTCCGATTTTCCGCAACAACGGCAAGGGCGGGTTCACGGAGATTACGACGCGCAGCGGCATGATGAAAGCGAGCCGCACGATGGCGGGTTACAGCCCGATGATCGCGGACTTTGACAACGATGGGTGGAAGGATATTTTCGTGTCCCGCGGGCATGTGCAGTCGCCGAACCTGGCGCGGCGCATGCCCATCGATCAGCCCAATACCGTCTTTCGAAACCTGGCGAACGGGCAGTTTGCAGCGCTGACGGAAGAGGCCGGGTTTACCGCGGTCGCGCCGAAGCGGCACCGGGGATCGGCGTATGGCGATCTGAACCACGACGGGAAATTGGATGTGGTGGTGACGGCCATTTCGGGAGACGCCGAGATTTGGATGAACGACAGTCCCGGCGGCAACCACTGGCTCGAGATCGCGCTGGAAGGAACCAAGAGCAATCGGGACGGGATCGGTGCGCGAATCAAGGTCGTGTCGAAGCGCGGGGCGCAGTACAACCACATGACTACCAGCGTGGGATACGCGTCATCGAGCGCGGGGCCGGTGCATTTTGGGCTGGGTCCGGACAGGATTGCGAATCTGGTGGAGATACAGTGGCCGTCCGGGACCGTGCAGCGGCTCAAGGATGTTGAGGCGGACCGGGTGGTGAAGGTCAAGGAGCCGCGATAGATTACTCCGCGCGCAAGACCTGTACAGGATCGAGCCGCGCCGCCCGAATGGCTGGAACGATCGCGCCGGACAGGACCACGAGAATCGTGACCGCCGATCCGACGGCGATGGCAGTTGCATCCAACGGCCGGTTGCGCAGCAAGGTGGCGCCGTAATATCGATAGGCAGCGGCGAACAGGCCAACGCCGATGGGGACTCCAGCGCAGCAGATCAGACCAGCCTGCTTAAGTACGAGCACGCCGATCTGAGCGGACCTAGCTCCCACGGCGAGGCGCACGCCGAACTCGCTCATGCGGCGCTGCGCAGCATAAGAGATCGCACCGTAGAGACCTCCGACGGCGAGCAGCAGCCCGAGCGCGGCGAGACCGCTGCCGAGCACGGTGGGAATCCAGTCCCTGTACAGGGCGTCCTTCATCAGGGTTCGCAAGGTCATCGATTCGTAGACCCTCAACCCGGGAGTGCGGCCAGCCGCCCGCGCGAGTTCCTTCAGCACGGATGCTGGATCCACTTTGGTGCGCGCGATCAGGATCGTTTCCCCCCATTCCATTCGCGATGCGGGAAGGAAAATCACAGGCGCGGGTGGTTCGTGGAGAGAATGGTTGCGGCCGTCGGTAGCCACGCCGATGACTTCATACGACTGGTCTCGCACACGAAGGGTCTTACCGAGCGGGTCCCGACCGGGCCAGAAGCGACGCGCGGCTTCGGCGTTGACGATCACGACGGGAGCGCCGCCGTGATGGTCGGAATCGGCGAAAGGGCGACCGGATTTCATTCTGGTCCCTAGGACTTCGAAAAATCGCGGGCCAATGAGGTTGAAGTAGACCTGGAGCGGAGCGGCGTCCGGCGCTGCGCCCTGCGGGATCACGCCGACGGCAGCGCCGGAGCCCGAGTCGACCAGGGGAAGGTGGCGCGCATAGGTTACCGCCTCGACGCCGCTCAACGAAGCAAGGCCGGCGGCGGCGTCCTCGTACACGCTGTTTTCCGGCCGATCGCCGTCCTTATTCGCGAATATCAGCGCCAGCGGCCGCGACGCGTCGTAGCCCGGATAGATCGCGCGCGCATCGGCCAGCGCCTGCGCGAGCACGACTGCTCCCGCCACAATGACCAGGCTGAGCGCCACTTGCGCCGCGACGAAGGCGTATCGCGCGATGGATCCAGGAGCGCGGCCGGCGGTGCGGGCTCCGGCAAGAGCGTCGAGCAGGGAGACGCGCAAGGAATAGACAAGCGGCACCAGCCCGAAGATAAACACCGTTGCGATGACAGCGGTCGCGGTGAAGAGAAGCATTCGCATGTCGATGCGGAAGTCGAAACTTATGGGGAATGGGCTCGGCGGCGACAGAACGGGGACCACCGCGATGAGCCAGGCGGCCAGGAGCAGACCACCAGGGTCACCGTACAAATCAACAACTGCTTTTGAACCGCTGCACGGGGATTGCGGCGTTCAGATAGGACGCTTGACTCGCACTTTATGCTCGGTCGCGACGACCAGACAGCCTCGCCAATGATCGATCTGTTCGGTTGCGAACAGCATGGCTACCCGGGCCGCCAAGGCATTCCTGCCGGGCTGTGCCAGGCGCACCAATAGCAATCCGGCGTGGGTCCCAGGCTTGAAACGGCGCACATCGGAGAAATCCAGATCCTGCGTGATCAGAAAACGGTCAGCCACCTGTGCCGCTTGCCAGACCTCGTCATCGTCCCGTCCTGCCAATTGCTCGGAGCGCACTGTATCGACGTCATGCCCGAGCGCCTTGAGCTTGGGCACCAGGCGCTCGGGCAGATTTTCGTCAAGCTTTATGTTCACCGGATCGGCGACTCAGCCACCGGGAGGTCTTCTTGGGCCGACGTGGCCGCAAACGCAATGGCTGCTCGCACGTCTTCGCCGCACAACGTCGGGAAGTCAGCCAGAATTTCGGCCGTTGTGGCACCCTCGGCTAAACTTGCAAGCACTGTCCTCAAGGTCACTCGCGTGCCCTTAAGGACCGGCTCGCCGCCGACAACACGCGGGTCGCGCTCGATGTGATCGCGATAGTTCATTGCCATCACTATTTTAGCGCCTTCGCTCCCGTTTGCCCGTGTGTCCAGCGACATCAGGCGGCAGTAAGTCGCGCCGTGGATCCAAAAAGAAGCCGCGCAACCCAGGTCTGCCAACCAAAGTTCATCGGGAAAATGCGTCTGTCTCCTTTGTTAGCGCGTTGAAGAACATCTTGAAGGTCTGGTAGCTCTGGGCGCGATATTGCGGCCGCATGCCGAATAGAATGATCCGCCCCTTTCCGTATGGCGCTTCGATGAGGGCTGCCTTGCCCGCGATGCTCTTTTCACCCAGCAGCCAGCCCGAGGCCAGCACCTTGCTTTCCGGATATCGCGCGATCACGCGAATGTCGCCGGTCACATCCCAGGCCGGGCTGCCTTCCGACCAAATGGCGATCTGTTCGGGCATACCCGCTGTCAGCGGGCCCTTTACCAGACGAACGTTCAGGAGCGAGCCGGGGGAGTAGAAATCGCTGTTCGAAACGCCCTTCAGAACGTTCTTCGCCTTCACTCCGAGTTGATCGATCGCGAAATCGGTCGAGTGATTCAGGAAGACCAGCGTGCCGCCTTCGTTGGCGAATTCGCTTAGCGCCGCGATGCCGTTTGCCCCGATTCCGCCCGTGAATTCCGGCGGCATTTTCCCCTCGTGATAGCCCTCCAGGATGCTGGATTCCGACTGGTCCGGGAAGACAATGGCGTCGAACCGCTCGACGAGTTTGCCGCGCTGGATTTCGGCATTCATCAGGCTGGCGTAGCCGAGCCGGAAATCGTCGAAGAGCCAGCGGGTCCAGCCTTCATCCATGCTGGGCTCCCAACTCCGGTACAGGCCGATGCGCGGTTTCGGAAACGCCTTTCCGGTACTGGAACGGAGATGGAAATCGCCGAATTCCGGATCGCGGTACACGCTCGCTCCCTTGCTCCAGGCTGCGACCACCGCCCGCCATGAATTGACATCGGAAGACGGAATCGCTCCGGGCTTTTTCGGGTGATCGAGGTCGAAGCTGAAAGTTCCCGCATGCTGGAGTTGGGTGGTTATAGGCGCATCGATGGTCTGGACGTTCACGCCCATCAGCAGCGGCAGGGTCTGAGCCGTCACGTCGTAAGGATGTTTTGGCGGGCCGCCAGGATACTGACGGAGGTCCGGATAATCCTGGCGTTCGAGCAGCGTTTTCGCGAAACTCGAGTAGGGCTGCTGCATGCGGATGACGTAGGATCCGGCTTTGTATTCGCGGCCTCCGGCGGTAAAGGGCACTGCGGCGCGCTCAATCTCGACCATTCCGAATGCGAGCGTCTGGAGCATCTTCGTAGCGGACCCCGGGTCGAATTGTTCGACGGGAATGACGAACGCGGATGGCGTGGTGCGCGCCGACGCGCGGCGGCCGATTTGCAGGAACGCGCGGAGCATATCCTCGCGTTTCACGGCGGCCTGGTAGAGCAGCGACTCCCACGCGATCTCCTGATCGTCGATGATGTCGCGCAGACGCCACGTGCCACCGAGCCAGGGCTCCAGATAATTCCAACTGCGCACGCGCGGATTGTAGCCAGGGGCCGCGGCCTGGATCTGTTCGGGCTTCACGTCGATCGGCGTGGCAAGCTGCACGCTCGCGGACTCACTCAGGATGCGCAGGCCGCCGTGATAGGCCTGGTAGTGGCGGCTCGGAGTCCAGAAATCGTACATGGCGTTGATGGCGACACCCCGGCGTCCCGCGGCGGTGAGATCGGCGGCCATTCCGGCGCCGACGCTGTTGCATTCCTGCGCGAGGATCGGATCGATGTTGGGGTCGACGGGATCCATCCACGGCGGCACGAAGATGCGCGACGCGTACGGGCCCTGCTGATGCACGTCGTAGACGATTTGCGGATGCCACAGGTTGTGAATCTGCGCGATCGCCAGCCGGGTTTCCGCTTGGGAGAAGATGTACCAGTCGCGGTTGTTGTCGTGGCCGACATACTTCTGATACAGGTACGGCGGCGACGTGCCTTCCCACGGAGTGCCCAGCGTCTTGCGGTACCAATTGGCGACCAGGTCCACGCCGTCGGGGTTGAGGGAGGGCACCAGGAGGAAGATGACATTGTCGAGAATGGCGCGGAACTTGGGGCTGTCCTCGGTTAACAGGCGGTAGGCGAATTCGACGGCCGTGTGGGTGGAGGCGACCTCGGTCGAATGAATCGAGCAGGTGATGAGGACCACGGTCTTGCCGTCTCGCACCAGGCTCTCCGCATCCGCGGTGGAGACACGGCGCGGATCGGCGAGCCGCTGCTGGATGGATAGATAGCGGTCGGTGTGGCGCAGCGTTTCGGGCGAGGCGATGGTCGCCACGATGAACGGGCGGCCCTCGGTGGTCTTTCCGAGTTCCCGCACCTGAATGCGGTTGCTCGATTTTGCGAGCGCCTGGAAATAGCCGACGACTTTGTCCCAGTCGAGAAGTTTGCGGTCGACGCCGATGGGATGACCGAAGTGACTCTCGGGCGTTGGCACGGCGCTCTGGGCGCGCAGCGTCGAAACCAGCGCGAACAATACCAGGGCGCGCGTCAGCATTCGCGATTCAGCTCCGTCCAGAGGCTCTTGTAGAAACGGAGGAAGCGGTCGGGCTCGTTGCTCTCGGCCACTTCGCAGAGCGTGTATCGCTGGTAGCCGCTCTTGCGGAGGAGCGCGAACAGTTCGCGCCAGGGATACGCGTTCGACAACTCGTTGATGTGGCAGTTGCGGATGTACGGGCCAAGCAGGTCGAAGCTCGATTGCACGGAGCCGTTGACGACGTCGGTGGGATTCGAGTTCCAGCAGGCGCCGACGTTGCGGTGGTTCGCGGCTTTCAGGATGGCGGCCGAGACCGGCGGATTCTGCGTGTCCGGTCCGTGCACCTCCATCCAGATCTCGATGCCTTTTTGAGAGCCGTAATCGCCGAGCTCGCGGAGGCAGTCGCCGATGGCGCCAATGGTTTGCTCCCGCGGCACTTGTTTCGGCAGACCGTTGGGACGAACCTTGACGGCGAGCGCTCCGGTGTCGTGCGCCAGGTCGACCCAGCGCTTCCCTTCCTCGACGTTCTTTCGCCTCACGGCGGCGTCTGGCGAGTGGAATTCGCAGGTGCTTCCGTAGCTCAACAGCCGGAGACGGCTGTTCGCGAATTTCCGGTGGACCATCTCGCGCGCGGCGTCGCCGAGGGACGGCTCGACCCCGTGGGCGTGCCCGGTGCGCAGTTCCACGGCTTCATAACCGAGTTCCGGAAGCTTGGAAAGGATCGTGTCGAGGTCCCAGTCCTTCAGGACGTTGTAGGTGACGGCTCCGAGATGCATGGCAGGGTCATTTTACAATGTTCTAGAACTTCGAAACCGAGCCGTCTGAGTTGGCGACCCAGATATTGGCTCCGTCGAAAGCCAATCCGGCGGGGCTCGTGCCCACGGCAAAGCTTCCCAGCAACTCCCCGTTGTTGGCGCGGATTTTGGTTACGGTGCTATTGCTACTGCCGGCCGTCCACAGGTTCGCACCGTCAAAGGCGATGCCATAACAGCAGCCAAGACCTATGCTGAACGTGGTGGTGGTGTTCGCCGGATACCAGCGCAGGATCGCACGATCGAGTTTCTTGCGAAACTCTTGTTACTATCGCCTTCTTTCGGCGTATTCTGATTGAGCGCGATGGAGACGACCTTCCACGAACTCTTCGAGCGGTACGCGAGCGACGTGCACCGGTTCGCGCAGTTTCTCTGCGGCGACCCAAGCCTCGCCGACGACATCACGCAGGAAACGTTCGTGCGGGCGTGGACATCGTTCGGATCGATCCGGCAGGCGACGGTGAAAGCGTACCTGTTCACGATCGCGCGGAATCTGTATCGGGATTCCTTGCGGAGACCGGTCCGGGAACAACTGGCGGGCGATGTTCCGGACGGGGCGGTTTCGGTACAGGCCCGATTCGAGCAGGCGGACGAGTTGGGGCGCGTGCTGGCGGCGATCGACGGCCTGCGGCCAACCGACCGCGATGCACTCCTCCTGCATGTGCGGGATGAATTGCCGCACGGTGAGATTGCGAAGAGGTTGGGGCTGTCCGTGGCAGCCGTGAAAGTGAGGATTTACCGGGCACGGTTGAAACTGGCCCGAGTGCGTTGAGGACAACGATGCAAAAGACAATGGAAATTACACGCGACGTGATCCTGGATCTGCTGCCCGGTTATTTCGGCGACGAGGCGAGTGCCGACACGAAACAGCTCGTCGAAGGGTGGTTTGCCGAGGACTTGGAGTTCGCGGCGATCGCGAAACGGCTGTCGGAGTCGCGAAATAAAGAGTCGAAGCCCGACGCCGAAAAGAAGTCGCTCGAAAGGACCCGGATGCTCATCCGCTCCCGGAACACGATGCTGGGGTTCTCGATCTGCTGCAGCCTGGCTCCTTTCTTCGTCATGTTCGGCAACGGCGGTGTCCGTTGGTTCATGCCCAGGGACAATCCGCTGCAATCCCTCGCGCTCGGCGTATGTGCGCTGGGGTGCTGGATCGCGTGGTACATCCTGCGACGGAAGACGTGCTCCAGCGGGGTATAGAGCCTCGCTAGGGTGGTACTGTGGAAGGAGTAGTTCTCTCTTCTTCCCCACATGAAAGTCGGTTTCGTCAGTCTGGGTTGTCCGAAGAATCTCGTCGATACGGAGGTCATGATGGGCCAGCTTACGGCCCAGGGTCATGAACTGACTCCGCATCCCGGCGAGGCCGACGTGATTGTCGTCAACACGTGCAGTTTCATCGACCTCGCGAAACAGGAGTCGGTGGACACCATTCTGGAGATGGCGGAGTACAAAAGGACCGGGCGAGCGAAAAAGCTCATCGTCGCCGGCTGCCTGGTGGAGCGCTATCGCGCCGACATCCGCAAGAACATTCCGGACGTCGACGAAGTGGTGGGGACGAACGAGCTCGAGCGGATCGTGGCCGCCTGCACGGGCGAGGAGCCGGCTGCGTCGAATCCTTTCGAAGCGTACCTCTACCACGACCTCACGCCGCGCGTGCTGGCGACGCCGCGCCATTATGCGTACATCAAAATCGCGGAAGGCTGCGACCATCCGTGCTCGTTCTGCGTGATCCCGCAATTTCGGGGCGCGTTCCGCAGCCGGCGTTTTGAATCGGTGATCAGCGAGGCGACGCGGCTGTTCTCGCAGGGTGTGCGCGAGATCAACCTGATCGGGCAGGACACCACCTGTTACGGCGAGGACATCGGCATCAAGGACGGCCTCTCGTTGCTGCTGTCGCGGCTGGCGCAGATTCCGGCGGCGCACGAAAAATGGGTCCGCTTTCTGTACTGCTATCCGAACAAGGTAACGCAGAAGCTGCTGGATACGATCGCGGAGCACCGGGCGCTGGTGAAATACATCGACATGCCGCTGCAGCACGCAAGCGGCGCCGTATTGAAACGGATGCGGCGCGGGTCGAACGGCGATTTCTTCCTCAAGCTGATCGAGCGGATCCGGCGAACGATACCGGGCGTGGCCATCCGCACCAGCATGATCGCGGGATTCCCGGGCGAGACCGATCGCGATTTTGAAGAGCTGTGCGAATTCACGAAAGCGGCGCAGTTCGACCGGTTGGGCGTGTTTTCGTATTCCGACGAGGAGACCAGCGGGAGCTACGCGCTCGACGGCAAGGTGGACAAGCGCACCATCTACAATCGCAAGCGGCGGCTGATGGCGATTCAGCGGGGCATCTCTCTGAAGAGCAATCGCGCGCTGATCGGGCGGGAGCTTCCGGTGCTCGTCGAAGGACCGTCGCAGGAAACCGACCTGCTGTGGCAAGCGCGGCTCTCCACTCAAGCGCCCGAGATCGACGGCGTCACGTACATCAACGATTTCGGCGAAAGCCCGCCGAAGCAGGGCGAGATTCGCATGCTGCGGGTGTCCGAAGCGCACGATTACGATTTGGTGGGCGAACTTACGAGCGCGCCGGTTGCAGCCGCTCCGCAGGTTCCCGCGCAACCGCTCTTCCGGATCCTGGCGGCCGGACGCGCCCAGACAGCGCCGCTCAGCCGATAGCAAAATGAAACTGTGAAGTGTCCGAATTGCAAGAAACCGGTGTCGCTAGACGACCCGTATGCTCCGTTTTGCAGCGAGCGCTGCAAGCTGATCGATCTGGGGAATTGGGCGTCGGGGAAGTATGTGATCTCGACACCCGTTCGGAATCCGGATGATGAGCAATAAAGCAGCAGAAGTCATAGGCACCTGGTTCGGCTGTGGCTATGCGCCCAAAGCGCCCGGCACCGCGGGCTCGCTGGGTGCGCTCGTGCCGGCCATCCTGCTGTGGAAATACGCGGGCTTCCCTGCCTGGAGTTTTGCCGTGCTGGCGGCAGCCGCCTTTGCGCCCGCTGTTTGGGCCGCGGGAGTGATCGCACGAGAGAAGGGGCTGGACGATCCGCAGATCGTGGTGGTGGACGAGGTGGTCGGGTTGTGGCTCACCGTCGCGGGCGCGACGACGCTGAATTGGAAAAGCTGGGCGGCGGCGTTCGTGCTGTTCCGGCTATTCGACATTTGGAAGCCGTGGCCCGTGAACCGGCTCGAGCGATTGCATGGCGGCCTCGGAATTGTCGCCGATGACGCGATGGCGGGGATTTACGGCGCGCTTGTCTTATTCGCGGCAGGGTGTTTCAATCTTTATTAGCAACCCTCCACATGGCAACGCGCAAAGAAACCGCACCCCGGCCCGTGATTACGGGAATCGTGCCATCGGCGGCAATCCCTGGCGGTGAACTTCAGATCCACGGAAAAGGACTTACCCGCGAGCACCGTCCCCGGGTCTCCATCGGAGACGTGGACGCGCAGATCGTCATCGGTTCGGAATCTTTGGTGGTCGCGCGCGTGCCGGAAGGCGCTTCGGCCGGCGACGTCGTGGTGACTCCGAACGGCGATGCGCCTTCGAATTCGTTTTCGTGCGACATCGGAGTGCAAATCGCCGACAGCGTTCACCCCGTGGCCGGCCCGGCGGTGGATCGCGCGGGGAATATTTTTACGACGTTCAGCGGCGCGCGCGGCCAGAAGACGCCGGTGTCGGTGTACAAGATCGACCTGCACTACACGCCGAAGCCTTTCGCCAGCGACATCATGAACGCGACCGGGCTGGCGTTCGACTCGGACGGCATGCTGTACGTCTCGAGCCGCAACGACGGCATCGTGTATCAAGTGACGCCGTCGGGCGCGATGTCGGTGTACGTCGAAGGGATGGGAGTCGCCACCGGCTTGGCGTTCGACCGCGACGAGAACCTATATGTGGGCGATCGCAGCGGGACGATTTTCAAAATCAGCCGGTCGCGGCAGATCTACGTGTTCACCACCATCGAGCCGTCGATTGCCGCCTATCACCTGGCATTTGGCCCGGACCATCACCTGTACGTGAGCGGTCCCACCACATCGAGCTACGACAACGTCTACCGCTGCGCTCCGACCGGCGAAGTGGAGGTGTTCTACCGCGGGTTTGGACGGCCGCAGGGCATTGCATTCGATGCGGACGGCAGATTATATGTAGCCGCGTCACTGGCCGGACGCCGCGGAATTATCCGCGTCGATGCGGAGCGCAACGCGGAGATGTTCCTCTCCGGGCCCGGAATCGTGGGCCTGGCATTCACGCCCGGGCGGGCGGCCGTTCTGTCCACCCACGCCGCGCTGTACCGCGTAGACGTGGACATCGCGGGATACTCGGCTTTCTGAGCGGACATGAACGCCGTGGACGCTTTCCCCAACGCTGAAATCATCGCTGTGGGCAGCGAGATGCTCACGCCTTCCAAGGTGGACACCAACTCGCTCTGGCTGACGGAGAGCCTGAATGCGCTGGGCGTGGAAGTGGTGCGCAAAACAATTGTCGGCGACGACCGCGAGCGGCTGGTGGAGACCATTCGCGCGGCCTTCGGGCCGGGCAAAATCATTCTGCTCACCGGTGGGCTCGGACCCACCGAGGACGATGTGACGCGCGATGCCGCAGCCGCCGCCCTTGGACGGACGCTGGTATTCAGCGACGATATCCTCACTTGGCTACGCGAGCGGTTTGCGCGATTCGGCCGCGAGATGGCCGTGATCAACGAGCGGCAGGCATACGTCATCGAAGGCGCCGAGATCCTCATGAATGAGCGCGGGACCGCGCCGGGGCAGTGGATCGACCACGAGCAGATGCATATCGCGCTGCTTCCCGGCCCGCCCAACGAATTAAAGCCGATGTTCGCGCGCGACATCGTTCCGCGTCTCGAGGCGCGACTGCGGAAGACATTCATCCGCGCGCTCTTCTACCGGGTTGCGGGAATGGGCGAATCGGACCTCGATCAACTCATCGCGCCGGTCTACACGAAATATACGAACCCGGTGACGACGATACTGGCCAGCGCCGGCGACATCCAGATTCATTTGCGCGCGCGGTGCGACTCTCCTGAGGAGGCGGACGCGTTGCTGCACGAGGTCGGGCGGAAGATAGAAGCGCTGCTGGGAGACCGCATTTACTCGCGCGACGGCAGTCCGCTGGAGGTGATCGTGGGGCGCATGCTGCGCGATCGCCAGGCGACCGTCGCGGTGGCGGAAAGCTGCACCGGCGGGATGCTGGGGCAGCGGATCACGTCGGTGCCCGGAAGCTCCGATTACTTCGCGGGCGGATTCCTCGCGTATACCTACGCGATGAAGACCGCGCTGCTCGGAGTGGATCCGGAGATGCTGGCAAAACACACCGCCGTCAGCGATCCGGTGGCCCGCGCGATGGCCGACGGCGCTCGCGAACGAACCGGCGCGACCTATGCGATTTCCGTAACGGGGGTAGCCGGGCCGGACGGCGGGACGGAAGAGACCCCCGTGGGAACGACCTTCATCGGGCTGGCCGGACCGAACGGAACCGATGCGCGGCGTTTTCGTTTAGTGGGAGACCGCGCGCGGAACCGCACGTTCGCCGTGCAGACGGCGCTGGACCTACTGCGCCGCCGAATGATTTTCTGACCTCACCCGCTCGCCCACCCTCCGGGCCCTATACTAGAAATTATCAGTAAAGGGGAGTACTCAGATGCGGAAAACGATCACAGGACTTTCGGCGCTTGCGGCCGTAGTGTGGATGGTGCTGGCGCCATCGATCTACGCTCAGGCGGTTTCCGGGGGAATCTTCGGGACAGTGTTTGACGCCAGCGGCGCCAGCGTCCCAAACGCCAAGGTCACCATTAGCGACGTTCAGCGCGGAGCCGCGTACAGCGTCACCACGAACGGCGAAGGCAACTATTCGCAGACGCACTTGCTCGCGGGTCAGTATCAGGTGCGCGTGGAATCGGCCGGCTTTGCCGCGTTCGTGGCCACAGCCGGAGTGCAGGTGGACGCAACCACGCGCGTCGACGCGACGCTCAGGCCCGCCAGCGAGCAGACCACCGTCAGCGTGGTCAGCGACTCGCCCCTGCTGGTCTCGGATCGCGCCGAGATTGCGACGACGCTCAGTGGCCGGGAGGTCCAGGAGCTTCCGGTATTCGACCGCAACCTGACCAACCTGCTGCTGGTTGTACCTGGCACCCAGTTGAACTCCTGGCAGCACGCCACCAGCGAAAACCCGCAGGGTGGAATCCAGGCCAACGTCAACGGGCAGTTCTTCACGGCGAACGGGTTCCTGCTGGACGGCACCGAGAACCAGAGCGCCATCCTCGGCATAGCCGTCATCAACCCGAACCTCGATTCGCTCCAGGACTTCAAGGTCAGCACCAGTAACTACGACGCGGAGTTCGGCTCGGCGTCGGGCGCGCTGATACAGGCGACGACGCGGTCCGGCAGCAACCAGATTCACGGATCGCTCTTCGAATACCTGCGCAACAACATCTTCAACGCCACCGACCGGTTCACGCATGCGGACCCGCCGCTGCGATGGAATCAGTTTGGAGGATCCGTCGGAGCGCCCATCATCAAGGACCGGCTGTTCGCGTTCTTCGATTACCAGGGCGCGCGCCGGCGCACGGGCGGATCGCTGATCGCCACCGTGCCCACTACGGCGGAGCGCAGCGGCGACCTTACCGCGCTGCTCGGCAATTACATCTGCAATGACCCGAGCAATCCTGTGTCGGCCACTCCGTGCGCGAATCCTGTCAACGTGAAGACCACCGAGGGACTCACGGTTCCCGCGCGCGCGGGCATGGTTTTCGATCCGACCACCGGAGATCCGGGCTCCGGCGCGGGACGGCTTGCGTTCTCGAAGAACGGCCAGGTAAACATGGTCCCCGTCGCCGCCCCAATGGCAAAACTGCTTGGGTTCCTGCCCGCACCGAATCTCGGTACCGGCATTTACAACAACTACTCCGCGGAATTCAGCGAGGCCTTTGACAGCGATCAGTACGACGGCCGCATCGATTACAATCCCACGTCCAAGACGCACATGTTCGGGCGCTACACGCTGGCCGATTTCAACAAGGTCTCTCCGGGCGCGTTTGGCGCCGAGGCGGGCGGCCCTTCGGCATTCGGCTTCGCGGGCTTTTCCGATACCCGCAACCAGAGCCTCGCTGTCGGGTTCGATCACGCGGTCAGCCCGACGCTGATCACCGATGCGCGATTCGGTTTCTACCGCTATCGCGTGCGTGTCCAGCCGAACGGCGTGGGGACGACGCCGGCCACGGACGCTGGACTGCCCGGCCTCAACACCGGGTCGCCGGAAACCAGCGGCATGCCCGCCTTCTACATCAACGGAAACGGGGGATTTAATTTCGGCTACGCGCTCGGCGTCAATGGCTGCAATTGCCCGTTGAAGGAGACCGAAAACCACTTCCAGTGGGTCAACAACTGGACCAAGCAGTGGGGCAATCACGCGTTCAAGTTCGGCGTGGATGCGCGGCGCGCGCAGCAGCAACGCATTCCCAGCGACTCGCACCGGCCCGGCGAAATCTCGTTCAACGACTCCTCCACCGGCAGTCCGGAAATCGACAACTTCGCGGCGGGAAACGTCAGCAGCGGAGCCGCCATGGCTTCTTATCTGCTCGGCCAGCCGTCCTTTTTTGCCCGCTACTTTACGGGGTCTAATTACTACCCCGGCCTGCGTCAGACGCGCCTGTTCCTGTTCGTACAGGACTCGTGGCGCATCAATTCGAAGCTCACGCTGAACTACGGACTCCGTTGGGAAGACTATTTGCCTCAGACCGCGGCGAAGCCGGGCGGCGCGGGAAGCTTCGATCCCGCAACGGGCGAGGTTCTTGCCGCTGGAATTGGCGGAGTGCCGCTCAACATGGGAGTGCAGGCCTATAATCTCGGATTCGCGCCGCGACTAGGAATTGCCTATCAATTTAACCCCAAGACCGTGATTCGCACGGGTTACGGCCGCAGTTTCAATCCGAGCGGGCTCGGCGCAGTGTTCGGGCAGGGCGCCGACTATAATCCGCCGATCGTGAATCCGCAGGCCGTTCCGCAGCCCAACCCGTATGTGGCCGCGTTCAATCTCCTGAATGGCCCGCCGGTTCCGTCGAATCCGCCAGTCGGCGCCAACGGCCGCTACCTCTTGCCGGAGGGTATCGGCGTCAACTACTTTACCGATCCGGCGAATTCGTACCGCATTCCACTGGCGGATTTCTGGAACTTCGCCGTTCAACGGGAGTTGGGAAACGATTTCGTCGCTGAAGTCGCATACGTCGGCAACGTGGGCCGTCACCTGTTCCTGTTTCTAAACCGCAACCAGGCGGTACCCGGTCCGGGCAATTACGATCCGCGTCGACCTTTGTTCCAGAAGTTCGGTGTAAATCAGGGCATCGGCCAGGTCTGCAATTGCGACAACTCCAGCTACAACGCCCTCCAAACAAAATTGCAGAAGCGTTTCTCGCATGGACTCGACTTCCTGCTGACGTACACGTATGGGAAGGCGATGGGGAACTCCGAAGGCGCCGGCAACTACTCGGATAACTACAATGTCCGCGACAGCCACGGTCCCATGTCGTGGGACCGCAAGCACCAGCTCACGTTGACCCACAATTGGGATCTGCCGTTCGGCCACGGCCGGCGCTGGGATTACAACAAGAACAGGATTGCCGAGGCCGTCGCGGGTGGATGGCGGTTCAGCGGCGTCACCACTTACGGCTCGGGGCTTCCGTACACGGCTACCGTGTCGAACGCTCCGCTGCTGAACGCCGATTTCAGCTATGTTCGAGCCGATATCGTCGGCAATCCGTCGGTGAGCAATCCCTCCGCCGACCTCTGGTACAACCCAGCGGCATTCACCGCGCCACAACAGCCTTACCGCAACGGCAACACCTCGCGCGATAACTACCGCGGTCCCGCGACGATGGTGTCCAATCTGTCGCTCGCTAAAAGCTTCATCCCGATGGAAGGCAAGCACCTGGAATTCCGCTGGGAGGTTTTCAACGCCTTCAACCACGTCAATCTCGGGCTGCCGAATTCGACCGTGGACGTAGGCGGCGCCGGCCAGATCACGTACACTCAGACCGCCATGCGGCAGATGCAGCTCGGACTTCACTTCTCGTTCTGACGATCCATGCCCGTTAGTAAAACTCTTCTACTTGCGGCGGCCCTTCAAGCGGGCCGCCTACTTGGCGCCGACCTTGTGGCCGTCGTGGACAACACCAGCTATAACGCGGGATCGGAGGTGCGGCTTCGTGCGAGCGGGGCGACCGCCGGCGCGACCGCGTCGGTGCGATATGCCGGCGAGAACAAACCGGTGGCGGCCAACATCCCCGTGAATGCGTCGGGCACGTATGCGGCGTTATGGGCCGTGCCCTGGGAGGCCCGAACCGGGCGCTACGAGGTGGACATCACACAGTCCGGAAGCACCACCCGGAACGCGGTGTCGTTCGCTGTTCACCGGCAATTCGCCAAGACCGTTTCTGTGACCACGAGCCAGACGTTTTACACCTCCGGCGATCCGCTCAACGTGGAGATCACGGTGAGAAACCTGTCGAACCGCCGCCTGGAGAATCTCCGGGTGGAGTTCGGCCCTTCCCAGTACCCGTGGATTGCCCGCCAACCCGATGAACCTCCGGTATGGTCGACGGTCGTCGCGGATCCGCTCACGCTGGGACCCCGCGAGGAGAAACGGTTCCCAGTCTCGAACGCGGCGGTTGTGCAGGCTGGCTCGGAGCCGTCGGTGACGGCCTATTCCGTCATCATTCGCGACAGTAAACAACGCGACCGGATTTACGATCTCGCCTTTACAAACCCGGTGTTCGTTCATCCTCCGAACAAATCCGTACCGAAAGCGTATCCGTACACCTATCTTTACCCGCGGCTGGCGGATGTGCCGAAATCCGAGATCTACCGCCAGTTTTACCCTCCGCAATTCGTGTCGGACAAAATCCGGTTCGACGCGAGTCACACGATGTTCCGGACCGGCGCGCCGGTGACTATGTCCTATACCATCGAGCACGCGGACGGCGCGCTGGCGATCGACACGCGCCTGCTGGATGCCTCGGGCAAGGAGATTGAGCGCTTCCGTTCGCCGGACACCAACATCGCGGGTGAACATCGGGCGACTTTGAAGGCTCGGGATGCGGGACGCTACACCTACGAGGTTTCGCTCGCCGGCCAAGGCGACGCCACTCTAGCGAGGAATCGGGTAGAGTTTGCGGTGAACGCGATGCCGAAATCGATTCTCGTATTCGCCGCCCACGAGGACGACGATACCGCGCATCCGGCATTGATACGCGCGGCCGTCGAGAACGATATCCCGATCTACTTCGTCTACTTCACGAGTGGAGATGCGGGCGGCTGCGACCACTATTACCAGCATTCGTGCGACGCGGCCCGAGCCATGGACTACGGTGAGACCCGGATGGCCGAAACACTCGCGTCGCTCTCCCACGTTGGGGTTCCGGCCGATCGCGTATTCTTCCTCGGGCTGCCCGACGGTGGCATGGAGCAGATCTGGTACTACGTGAAAGCAGCCGAGCCGTACCTGTCGGTTTTGCTGGCGAGCGATCATTCGCCGTATCGCGAATCGGCCGTGCCGAATCTCGCCTACGCGCGAGAATCTGTCGTGGCCGCCGCGAAGGAATTCATCCGCCGCTTCCAGCCGGAGTTGATCATAACCGGACATCCGGACGAGCGGCATGTCGACCACCGGACCAACAACTGGTTCGTCGTCCAGGCGATGCAGGAATTGCTGCGCCAGGGCGCGATTCAACCATCGACACAACTCGCGGTCGATTTGTCTTACGGGGCAGGTCCGCAGAAGCACGCGCCGTATCAATACGAGAAACAGACGATGTTCGTTTCGGGTGAAGCGGCGCGGATCGGGCAGGAGGCGCTTTGGTATTACGAGTCGCAGGACGGTAATCATCAACAGGCGGAGATCGTGCCCTACGACAAACTGCCGCGCGAGGAAGTGCACTATCGAATCCTGGACTGGCAGCAGCACGCCGGCTGGAACGAACGGCCGTAACCGGCCCGCTTAGTTCAGTACACTGCGCGGCTTTGCTTCGTGTCCTTCGTGGCCAGGGAAAACCTCGGCTCGATGACGGGCGCAGCCGCGCCGGTCAGCCGCGCTACCATATACTCGCCGACGGCGGGTCCGTGCTTGAAGCCGTGCCCGGATCCTCCGCCGGCCAACCACACGTTGTCGAAGTCCGGGTGTTTGTCCAGCAGGAAATCGCCGTTCGAGGTGTTCTCGTACTGGCACACGCGCGTTTCCGTCACCGGCGCTTCGGCGAGCGCGGGGAAGCGATCGGCCAGGTACGCACGCGCCTCCCGGATTTTCTCCGCGCCGACCGTTCTGATACCGGTGTCGGGGTCGAACGCGGGGCCGTGCAAATCGAAGGCGACCTTGAACCCGCGATTCTCGAGATCCGGGAATCCGTACATCCCGCGATTGTCCCCGAAGTCGATCCAGACCGGCATTTGCGGCGGTTCAAACCGGTTGTCGCCCGCCGGCGCGCCGAAGAAAATCACATCCTGCCGCGTCGGAAAGATCCGGTTGCCAACCACCTTGGGGAACACTTTGGGCAGCCAGGGTCCGCACGCGAACACAAAAGCATCCGCCTCCACCGGCTTTCCTTCCGGGAGTTCGATGCGCGAGAGCCGTCCGCTGCCGGATGGAGTGCGGGAGTGCGCCAGCACGTACCGGCCGCCGTCGCGAACGAATGCCTCCACCACGGCGTGTACCGCCTGCCGCGCCATCAGCGCTCCGCTGTCGGGCTCGAAGATCGCGCCCGCCCCGGGAACAGCTTTGATCTGCGGATATCGCCGCCGGATGTCCGCGGGCGAAAGATCCTCGAATGGGATGCCGAGTTTTCGCAGCGCCTTCCGGCTTTGGTTGGCGTACTGGTTGCCGGGCATAGCCATCCACAGGACGCCGGTTCGCTGGAACAACGGCCGGCCCGAGCCCGCCGCGAGGTCCTTCCACATTCCCAGCGACTGCGTGGCCATGCGGGAGTAGATCTCGTCCGCCCCGTACGACGCCCGGATGATTCGGGACTCGCCGCCGGAGCTCGCGCGAGAGCTCGCCGGACCGTATTGGTCGAGCAAGGTCACCTTGTGCCCGCCGCGCCTGAGCAGATAAGCCGTCCACGCGCCGAAAACGCCGGCGCCGATGACCGCGAAGGATGCAGGCGCCGTTTGAGCCTGGAGTGCCGATGGCAAGAGAGAGCCTCCGATGAGGGATTGCGCGACGGCGCGTCTGGTGAAACGGCGAGCCATTCGTTCGTACGATGCTAGCGGTCCCTTTTCATCTTCCACCGCTGCACGTCCGAAGACGGGCCGTCGTTGTCCGCGACGATGGCGGCCAGCGCATGATCGCCGTCGAATTCAATCTCCCACTCGGTGACGTTGTCATCCGGCATTTTCGCTTTGAACGTCACCTTGTTGCCGGAGCGCTCAGCGCCGTCGATGACCAGGTTCAGCGTGGTCGAATTATTGTCGTCGTCGACCACCCCGTGCATTACGATCGTGCCGCCGAGCTTGCCGCCGGCATCGCGCAAATCGATCACCACGCGCGGCTCGCCGCCGACCCGCTCGCTGGATTTCCAGACGCCGGCTACCTGGTCGTTGCTTTGGAGCGAACCAAGCAAGCAGACCGCGAAAACAATCGGCAGAAACATTCCGAGACCACCTCCCACGCGAATTATATCGTGCCCGTCACAAGCCGCGGATTTCCGCTCCCGCTCGTTGGTTCAGCGCGGAACTGACGAAGGCTTCGGCGTGTTCGGCCCGGCATTCGAATCCGCGAAACCGGCTCATCTTTTCGTGGTACGGATAGAACTCCTCAGGGCCCTGGCTCTTATGGGCGAAGCAGGCTTTGCGCTTCAGGGGTTCGGTGGCGGTAATGTCCACGTAATCGGTGGGGTGAAAGTTCTGGGTCTGCTCGCCGGTCATCACCTCGAAATAGTACAGCGGGAACCTGCGCCGCGCCCGCTCCCACGCATCGTAGACCAGCAGCGATACTGCGCGATGATCACGGTGCGTGTCCACGGGAAAGTGAGTGAATACGACGTCGGGCTGCAAGCCCTCGAGCAGTTTGCGGAACTCGTCATAACGGGCGTTGGTCACCTCGGCCGCTCCGTTGATCTGGCCGGCGAAAACCGGGCGGACGCGGAGGATGCGGCACGCCACTTCGGCTTCCGCCGTCCGGATGCGCGCGGCTTCGTCGTGGCTTTTGCCGTCGATGCCGGCCTCCCCGCGCGTGAGATACAGGCTGATGACGTTGTGCCCCAGCGCCGCGTATCGCGCCATGGTGCCTCCCGCGCCCGTTTCCGGATCGTCGGGATGGCCGCCCGCAACGACGACATTGAGGCGTTTGGCGTCCGCCGCCGGCAACCCCGCGGCAATCGCGGGCAGGCTAACGCCGAGTAGAGCGCGGCGCGAAATTAGGTCGCTCATAGGATAGTTATAACGCAACTCGCAGCGAGCGGACATGAACCGCCGGAGGCGTCTTTCTGTCGGGGAGTACTGTGTTGGTAGCGCTCCGCTGGACGCCGACGGTCACGTATCCCGTCGCGCCCGCGAGCGATTCCATGGGAAACCTCGCCCCGGGATCTGCGGGCGAGCGGAACCATTTGCCGGGAGCGTTGGGATCGACCCACGCCGTCCAGGGATGCGTCGACGTGTAGGGCTCGAAGAGTTCCACGAAGAACCGATCGCGCGCAACGGTGACGCGGTATTTGTTGACGCCCGGGCTGTAATGCAGATTGATCGCGCCCGTCGATTCCTGCACATGCTTCCCGGTCCCGCGCGACGACCGGCACACGCTCGTCAGTTGGCCATCGTCAAGGCCGCAGTTCGAGTTAATGGACCAGTACAACTGGAACGCGCCGCCAACCGCATCGCGCCGGAAGCCGAACTCGTTCCCGCCCGCGTAGCATTTCCGCTCGTGGAAGAACACGACCTCCCAGACGTAGTCGCCCGCAGCCCCTGTGGCGCGTCCGTCGAAACCGCCAGTAAATTCCAGGCCGGCGACACCGCGCAACGGACCTGAAACCGATCCCGCGCTTGGGTTCCGGTACGGATGCGTTCCCGTCAGATCGCCGCCGCCCGGGCTGACGAACCAGGGGAAACGGTCGGCGTAAGCGCAGGCGACCGTGCACGTCCCGCCGCAGCCCCTGGAGGACGGAGGCATCTCGTACACTTGCCGCGGCGTCGTCTCCGCTGTCTCGATGGCGCGATTGCCCTGATAGCGGAAATATGTCCAGGTGGTCAATGGCTTCCATGGCAGAAGGACGGCCATCGCCGCTAAAACCAGCGAGCGCATTTTTATCCAACCGCCTCGAACGACGCCGGCGCCGATTGAACGCTCCCGAAGCGCAGAGTCAGCTCGTGCCGGCCCGGCGCTATGCCGCCTCGAAGACGGATGTTGATCTGCCGGCCGTTCACTCCCTCGCGAGGCTCCACGTAAGTGACGTCGTGCCGCAGCCCGCCAGCATACGCTTTCACGTTTTGTATGTCGGCGTTGTCGGGCAGCCCGGCGACCCAGGCGCTGATCTCGCCCGGCGGAATATTGACCACTCCCTGCGCCCAGGAGTGGCTGTCGCAAACCGCGACGACGTGAACGCCCTGCGTATCGAGCGGCAGATCCAAGGCGATCCGGACCGTGTTGCTCCAGTGGCTGCCCCGCACGCGGATGCGGACGTCGTGCCACCCAAGACTCAATCCCAGGGGCAGCTTGAAATTCACGCGCCAGCGGTTCTCTGCCGAGCTCGCGACCCAGATCGGGATCACGCCGAAACCGCCCACTTCCGGATAGACTTCGAACCGATCCAGGTTCTGTTCCGGGCTGTCAACGACGACGGCCACGTATTCGTCGCGCGGAGTCCGGAAGTTGATGCCGGAGTGCCAGGCGTGCCGGGCAGTCACGAGTTGGGGCGGCGGCGAAACCGGCGTGAACTCGGGCCACTTGCGCCAGCAGGCGATGCAGGCGCGGTCGCCGGCCGGCTCCAGCAGCTCGACGCGGGCGAACCCGGCCGTGCGGCAGAGCGCCATCAGGCAGTCCACGGTCGGACCGACCCAGTTGTCGAGTTGATCGCCCAGTTCCGTGGTCTCGTAAAACTCCATCGTGGGAATGACGGGACTTTGGTCCGGCACGACCCACGATTCGACGATCGCGAGCTCGCGGGTGAGCTCACAGACTTTTTCCAATGCCGCGAGCGGATGCTTCAGGTGGTACAGAACGCCGAGAAAAAAAACGAAGTCGAAGTAGCCCAGACGTTGCGGGCTCATCTCCATGACGTCCATGATCTGGTAGTCCGCGCGCGATTTCATCAACTCGCGAGCCTTCAGGAAATTGTCCACCTCGATGCAGTCGAGCGCCGTCACACTCGCGCCGCGCCGCTCGGATTCGAAAGTGAACCAGCCGTCCCATGCGCCGATGTCCAGAACCCGCTTGCCGGAAAGATCGCCGGGTACGGGCATCAGATCCATGCGCCGGTGCAGATACTCCGGCGTCATCAGCCCCGGGATCACGCTGCCATCCGGGAGTTCAATGCTGTGATACCAGCCCATTTCGGCGAGCTGCGCGGCCAGATTCCGCCTGCGGCGCAGAAGCAACGCCTCGCGCGCCGCGGTTTCGGTTTCCATAAACCGCAATTGTGACACAGCGATCTATTCGTGACGGATCGCCGCCAGCGGATCGACCGACGCTGCCCGTCGAGCGGGCAGCAGCGTCGCGATGAGGACCACGGAGGCCAACAGCGCGGCGGCAAAGCCGGCCAGCATGCCCGGAGCCAGGCCGGCGCCGAGAATCCACACTCTCTGGCGGAGGAATAACAGAATCAATCGGGGGCGATCCGCGCCTAGCGCCGCTTGTATCCCGATCTCACGCGTGCGCTGCGAAACGGAAAAGGCGACAACTCCGTAAACGCCTATCGCCGCGAGCGAGAGCGCAAGCAAGCCGAACCAGATGAGCATTCCGGAGATAATTGGCGC
This sequence comes from Acidobacteriota bacterium, assembly GCA_025353165.1. GTDB lineage: Bacteria > Acidobacteriota > Terriglobia > Bryobacterales > Bryobacteraceae > TMP-7. The sequence continues at coordinate 29,012 of JANXRE010000168.1, forward strand.
CGGGCGCTTCATCGAGTGGCTCGACATCACCGCCAGCAAGTTCTACTGGCGGGAGTGTTACGGCAGCGAACGAGCACAACGGCTGGTTTCCTCGGGATTTCTGGATGGAGGGTTGGGAGAAACAGGCCATCGTCAGGTTCCATCTAAGGGATCCGCTGGAAGGCAGGAACCAAAAGCATGAGTCTTGACAAAATATCACATTAGATTTAATCTAAAGACTGATGGACGCGGAGGCGATTAAACGGTCCTTGGAGCGCAGCGGGTTGAGGTGCACTCCGCAGCGCTACGGCGTGATGGGATTCTTGATGGAACACACCGGGCATCCCACGGCCGCGGAAGTCTTCGAAGCCGTGAATCGCCTGGATCCGCGCTCTTCAAGGGCCACGACGTATAACAATTTGCGGGACTTCGTGCAGGCGGGTTTGGTCCGTGAAGTGGCCGTCGAGGGCCGCGCCGCGCGATTCGATGCGAAAGGCGTGCGGCATCACCACTTCATTTGCGACCACTGCGGCAATGTTGAGGACATGGAGTGGTACGACATGCCCAGACCTGCCTCGGGCTCCCTCGGTAAGCGGATTCTTCGCGAATGCGAACTCATTGTCCGGGGGCTCTGCGCGAAGTGCGCTCCGCGGCACGCCTCCCGGAGAAAAATATCACCACAGCAGGGGGGCGCCGGTCCCCGGTAATAAGGAGCAAGACATGTCAACCGAAACGAAATGCCCGGTAATGGGCGGCGCTCGCACACACACAGCGGCTGGGGCCTGGACGAATGCGGACTGGTGGCCGAATCAGCTGAGCCTGAGGATCCTTCACCAGCACTCCCCTCTTTCCGATCCAATGGGCCAGGAGTTCAATTATGCCGAAGACTTCAAGCGCCTCGACATAAATGCGGTGATCCAGGACCTGCATGCCTTGATGACGACATCGCAGGACTGGTGGCCGGCCGACTTTGGCAACTATGGGGGGCTTTTCATTCGTATGGCTTGGCACAGCGCAGGCACGTACCGCATCGGCGACGGCCGCGGCGGGGCAGGCTCCGGCACACAACGTTTTGCGCCCCTCAATAGCTGGCCGGATAATGTGAACCTCGATAAGGCGCGCCTGTTACTCTGGCCGATCAAGCAGAAATATGGCCGGAAAATCTCCTGGGCCGACCTCATGATTCTCGCCGGTAACGTCGCGTTGGAGTCGATGGGGTTCAAGACCTTCGGTTTCGGCGGCGGACGCGAGGACGTCTGGGAGCCCGGGGAGGATATTTCCTGGGGGCCAGAGAGCAAGTGGCTGGGGGATGAGCGCTACACAGGCGATCGTCAGCTCGACAATCGTCTCGGCGCTGTTCAGATGGGCCTGATTTACGTGAATCCGGAAGGGCCCAATGGAAAGCCGGATCCAGTCGCCGCGGCCCGGGATATCCGGGAGACGTTCGCCCGCATGGCGATGAATGACGAGGAGACAGTTGCGCTGATTGCCGGCGGGCACACGTTCGGCAAAGCCCACGGCGCGGCCGATCCGAGCAAGTATGTCGGCCCCGAACCCGAGGGCACCCTGACCGAGGAGCAAGGCCTCGGCTGGAAAAACACCTTTGGCAGCGGCAAGGGCGCCGACACAATCACCAGCGGGTTGGAAGGCGCATGGACCACCAACCCGGTGAAGTGGGACAACAACTACCTGGAAAACCTTTTCGGCTATGAGTGGGAGCTGACGAAGAGCCCCGCCGGCGCGCACCAGTGGGCTCCCAACGACCCGTCCGCGGCCGGAACCGTTCCGGATGCCCACGACCCGTCGAAGCGCCACGCCCCGATCATGTTCACGACGGACATCGCCCTGAAGGTGGACCCGAACTACGCGCCGATCGCGAAGCGCTTCTTGGCGAATCCGCTGGAGTTCGCAGACGCGTTCGCCAGGGCGTGGTTTAAGCTGACGCACCGCGACATGGGGCCTATCTCCCGCTACCTTGGCCCGCTCGTTCCCGCCGAGCCCCAGTTGTGGCAAGACCCTGTTCCCGCGATGGATCATGAATTAATCGGGGAGGGGGATATTGCTGTTCTGAAGGCCAAGACCCTCGAATCCGGACTGCCGATATCCCACCTGGTCGCAACTGCCTGGGCGTCGGCGGCGACCTTCCGCGGTTCCGACAAGCGCGGTGGGGCGAACGGGGCGCGCATTCGCCTCGCACCGCAAAAAGATTGGGAAGTGAACCAGCCTGCCATGCTGGCGAAGGCCCTCGAGACGCTGGAGGCGCTCCAAAAGGATTTCAACAACTCGCAGTCCGGCGGTAAGAAGGTCTCGCTTGCCGACCTGATCGTTATGGGCGGCTGCGCGGCCGTCGAGGAAGCTGCCAAGAGGGCCGGGCACGACGTGAAGATTCCTTTCTCGCCGGGGCGCACGGATGCTTCGCAGGAGCAGACCGACGTGCACTCGTTCGCCGTACTGGAGCCGAGGGCAGACGGGTTCCGCAACTACCTACAGAGCGGACACCAAAGACCGGCGGAAGAGCTGCTGGTGGATCGGGCGCAGTTGCTGACGCTGACTGCCCCCGAGATGACGGTTCTCGTTGGCGGCATGCGCGCCCTGAATGCTAACTTCGGGCTGTCCAAACACGGCGTCTTCACCAACCGGCCCGAGACGCTGACGAATGATTTCTTCGTGAACCTGCTCGATAGGAATACGAAGTGGCAGGCCTCCTCTACATCCGAAGGCGTGTTTGAGGGGCGCGATCGCGCGACGGGCGAAATCAAGTGGACCGGCACCCGTGTCGACCTTGTCTTCGGTTCAAACTCCCAGCTCCGGGCAATCGCGGAAGTCTATGCCTGTGACGACTCAAAGGAAGCGTTTGTGAAGGACTTCGTGTCTGCGTGGAACAAGGTGATGAACCTTGGTCGCTACGACCTTGCCTGAGCTCGGCGGAAAAGAGAGCGGTCAACTTGGTACTGAACCTCGGTTCCTGTTGTTTGGATCGACAAAACCGAAGTTGGCCGCTCGACTGCTCCCGTCGGCGGCCGCGTTGGGGATCCCGGTTGGGGAACTTGGAGCGGTCTGATCCCGGCGATCCAGCCCAAGCCATTTCGTGAGGTTATCCAGCTCCCGGCCCAACGCCGGGAGCACAGATTTCGGTTTGGCATGACACTCTAAGCCGAAGTTCTTTAGGCTTCGTGGGGAATGTTTAGGGAAATCAATGGCTTAGGCAATTTCAGGGATGGGTCTACTGCCTACAAATTCGGATTAGGGCCGAAGAGTGACGCCGAGCAAATCCAATGCTCGCTGCTGAA
>JANXRE010000187.1 GCA_025353165.1 Acidobacteriota bacterium
CCCGAAAGCACGCAAAGAAGAGGCCTGACAAATCATCGATTTCACAAGGCCGAAAAGCCACTAACCGCTTTTTCTGTTCCGTTGCTACGCAGACCCCAACCCGTGAAGGGAAGTCGCTGCCCTGCTCTCCTGCTGCAAAACATGGCTCAACTCATGTGCCAACAGATGTCTACTGCGTTCGTTGTTGGTGCCGATGTATTGCCCTGCAGCAAAAGCGATGTGGTTCCCTACGGTGTAGGCTTTCGCATTGACGGCAGCGCCGAGGAGTTCCCGTGCCGCTAGCCGCCACCGGCCTTCAAGTAACACTCACATTCGACTCCCCCGGAACCGCATTTCATGCTGGTGATTTCTGGATGTTCGCAGCTCGCCCCGGCACGCCCAGGCAAGTCTACCCCGAGCGACTCCTGACTTCCGCGCAGCCGCCGAGTGGACCCCGTTTGTGGGCCTGCCCGCTCGGCGTGGTCACTTGGGACTCGGCAACGACCAGAGGGCCGGTTGGAGTTCAGGATTGCCGGCACTTGTTTTCGCCCCCCACCAAGCTCGTCTTTGCCGCGGCCAATAGAGGCGCTCCCGTCGGGCCGCGCAACACGCTGAATTTCATCGGCGCCGGCGTCGCGGTTGCCGATAATCCGGCCACTGCGGCGATCGATGTTACCGTCTCAGGGGGAGCGGCGGGCGAATCCTCACCCACGGTACTGCTCTTCCCTTACCTGACGAATGCTCAGGGCTTTGACACCAAAATCTCCATCTCGAATACGACTATACGACTAAAGGGTTCGGCACCGCATCTGAGGGAAGCTGTACGATTAACTATTTCGGCCCGCCGGGCGCTGTTTTCCCAACGGAAATTTTCCTGCTTCAAGCGGGAGACCAGGCAAATTACAACTTGTTGTCAGAGGGGTACGGCTCCCACTCCGAGGAAAATCACGGGGTTGGGTGCCGCCAACTTTTCCAATTTTCAAGGTTATATTATCGCGACGTGTCAGTTCCCAGGAGCATATGGTTTTGCTATGATCGTCACTCCCACGGGCGGGTTAGGAAGCCAGGGCAGCTATTTGGCTATCGTCTTGCTTCAGCGCGCTTGATTCTTAATAGGACAATATGCTCCACGCACCAACCAACGAGACCAAACAGCGGAGCAGCCAGTCCAAGGCGAACCAGGAGCCGGAACCGGAGCACCAACTCTACCCACGCCTCGGTGTGACTGCGACTCGAGGCTCCGATCGCTGGGCCGGACTGCATCGCGCCTATGGCAACCAGGCCATGCTGAGGTCGCTTCAATCTGGCCTGACCCCAGGAGAATCGCCGCAACCTCCTGTTCGCCACCAGGGCGTCTCCCCTCGTCTGCAAACCAAGCTAACAATCAATACCCCTGGCGACCAGTACGAACAGGAAGCCGACCGTGTGGCCGAGCAAGTGATGCGCATGCCGGATCCGAGCCCAGCGATGACGGCTCCGGTTCTGCAGCGCAAATGCGCCTGCGGCGGATCGGGCGGAGACAGCGGGACCTGTTCGGAATGTGCGAAAAAGGAGGAACTCCAGCGCTCCGCCACTGCCCCGGCGGCAGTGTCGGAGGTACCACCGATCGTTCACGACGTGCTTGGTCAACCAGGAATCCCTTTAGATACGGGCACGCGGGCGTTCTTTGAGCCGCGGTTCAGAGTGGATCTCAGCACCGTACGTTTGCACGTCGACTCCCACGCGGCGAAGTCGGCGCAATCTGTAAACGCGCTGGCGTATACGGCAGGAAATCATGTTGTTTTTGGTGCCGGGCAATATACGCAATCTACCCCGAAGGGTAGACGCTTAGTGGCTCACGAACTGGCGCACGTGCTACAGCAGCGAGGCGGCATTGGTCGCCGTGTTCAGCGCCAAATGGTGGTGCGCCCGTCCGGCAAAACAGTCGGCGGCCCAACGGGGCTGAACAACCTGCGCGAGGACGTGTTGTCGGTCATGGACCGCGTCCATTGGGTCGACGCGCTCGCGGGTGCGGACTATGCGCTTGAACACGCAAAAGTAGTTCCTCAAGCGGGTGGCGCGACCATTGCGACCATAGACTTCCCGGAGACGATTAAAGCGATTAGCAAAAACGGAGTTCCTGAGCTTTCCCCGCCGGTCGCCGAAAGGATCGTATCGGTGCGCTTGGGCGGCGATGTCGGCTTTGGCATTGGCATGGCCAATGCGCCAGCCGACGTGATGATCGTGCAAATACGATTACGCGCGCTGGGCTTACTTTCCGACGCGGACTACGCTGCCGAAATGGGCGTGGTCGGAGGGAAAATGGCTTCCGCGATCAAGTCCCTACGAATCGGCTACGTTTCAGGAAAACTCGGCTGGAAACCGATCCGGCTCGGTGACCCGACGCACCCCGACGAGTCGCAGTTTGGCGGTGATCGTTTCGGCGGACAAACATTCGAGTTCAATACGGCACTGCCGTCATGGGACCCCGATGCTGACCCGCCAGGCTCATCCGTCAGCCGTAACATGCCAATCTCCGTCTTCGTGCCAACGATGGTGACCGCACCGCCGAGCGGCGGCAAGCCGGCTGCGACGAGCACCAACGTCGCGATCTTCTTCTCGCCGGCCGACGTGACGGGTAGCTCGGCGTTCAACGCCGTCCTCTATCATGGGCTGAGGGGCGGAGCCGAGGGTACCGACTATGTGCTGATCAGCGTTAGGGGTATTCATAGCACAAAAAAAACCAAGACGGCTGGGTGGCGATCACCAACGCGGCGATCACTTTCTGCCTCGACCGCGCCGGCCTTCCGGCCACGCTCGGGGCTGTGCGACTCATTTCGCACAGCCGAGGCGCCGAAGGCCTTAAGCGCACACTGATAGCCAAGCATTTGACCGCGACCGTTGACAAGGTTATTGTTCTCGACGAAAGCACCACTTTTGGCCCTGGCGGAGGCAAGCCCGGCGACCTTGGCCCGCTAATCAAAGCCGCGGCACCCACGAAGCCGGGGGATCCGGGGATCACCATGGCACCAACCGGTGGTAGCGTCTCCTACCAAGTGGTCGCAAAGCCACTTGGTGCTACGACGAAGGTTGGTCCAATTGCTCCGTCGTGTGCGCGCGCCCTCGGATACAGCCGATTGATCCTCGACGCAATCAACGAGCGGGCCGACGTCGCGAACGATCTGTTCGGGCCGGCTCCAGCGGTGCCGAGCCTTACAGCTCCCAATTGGTCGGCCATCAAGGCGCAACTCCTACCCGGCCTCCCGGCGCGCGGCCAGTTCTCGACGAAGTCAGCGACGCCGATTGGCATGACGGACATCTACGGATTTTGTAGCGCCAACAGCGTCTTGATCTCACAAATGGACGCAAATGTGACGGCCGCTTGGAACGAGCAACAGAGCACGGTGACGACGCCGAGAGTAGGGATCCTCCAAACGAGCCCAAAGTTTTTCTGCGAAAAACACGGCCTCGGGATTATAGGCTTTCCTCCATACATCGATGCGCATCATAATTTCGTGTCGGAGATTGCTCACGAGCTGTTCCGATGATCGAGAAACGGGGTCACCGTGTAAGAAGGACGTGCGCGAGCGACGTTCAGAAGATGACTGGATGTCCGCCGGTTATCTTGCCCGGTCCGCGGCAGCAGCCTTATGCTTCAGGCACGAACTAGCGAAACCAAGCCGCGCAACAACCTGTTCAACACGATCCAGGTGCCGCAACCGGTCCACCAACTCCACCCGTGCCTCGGCGTGACCACGACCCAGAGAAGAGCCTCTGCCTTGGGTTACGAATCGGCCCCCACGCAAGGCGGCACGCGAGGCCCCATGGATTGGGCCGATTTACATCACACCTACGGTAACCAAGCCGTGCTAAGAACGCTTCGATCGCGGCTGGCTCCGACTGCCGTCGGAGCTTTGGCGCATCGCCAAACTTTTGTTCAAGACCAAGGCGTTACTCCTCGTTTACAGTCAAAGTTGGCCATCAACACCCCCGGCGACCAATACGAACAGGAAGCCGACCGCGTCGCCGAGCTGGTGATGCGCATGCCGGATCCGAACATGGCGGGATCGCCAGCGACGGCTAGCACGGCTCCGGTTCTGCAACGCAAGTGCGCCTCCGGGGGCTCCGGCCGAGGGAGCGGCCAGTGCCCGGAGTGTGCAAAAAGGAACTCCAGCGTTCAGCCTTTGGCCCCGCAGCAACGCACCGGGTGCCGCCGATTGTCCACGACGTCGTCCGAAAGCCTGTTCGGCGAAGACTTTACGCACGTGCGTCTTCATCATGACGGGCTGGCAGCTCAAGCCGCAACGAGTGTTGACGCCTTGGCATTCGCTGTCGACCATCACATCGCTTTTGCGGAGTGGGCGTACAGCCCCGCCACGATAAGCGGGCGGAGGCTTCTGGCTCACGAGCTAACCCACGTCCTGCAACAGCGACGAACCGACGATAGCTCCGCCAACCCTCTAGGGCAAGGACCGCTCGGACAAGCTCCCGTCGGCCCGGTTAAGCTGCAACGCCAGTCTCCACCTGGGCCATCTCAATCAGGGAAGGAACTGTTACCCGGCTCCTTAGGAAAGTTCGATGAATATGACCGGCGGAGGTTTCACGAGTCTGTCCTGGATGGGCAGGGACTGACGGGCAATCGCGGAAACGACACCGCCCTGTTGGCCGAGCGTTTCATCTGTGATAACTTTTTCACCGTTACTGATCCGGATCCGCTGTTTTGCCTGGACTCGGCTGTCACCCGAGGCCGCCCGGTGTTTTCCAAGTACAAGGCGGAAGTGATCGAGCCTGAATATGACAAGATTCTTCCGAGTTGTATCGCAATTCCCAGACAGCCCCCAAGCAACACCTTCTTCGGCCAGGCTATTCCCGGCGTTTCATCACCGACGCTGCGGTCCAAGCTGCTGGAGGCACAATCGAAGGCCATGAGTGCGATGTGCCTGAACGGGCAAGACCCGAACGCCTACAGGCTCAATCGAACAATCATCACGTACGGCGCGCATAGTCCGGGAGAAGCGAAGGCGGTTGATATAAACTTGCTAGGCCAACCTTACATCATGCACGAATGGCACTCGATACCTAAGATGGGCCCTGACGGCAAGCCGTTGGTCGGCAACGACGGTAAGCCGCTCATGGAATCCGTGCCGGAGACGGACATCGACCGGGAGGTGGGCCCGGTATACAACCGGATCGCCTTCTGGTCAAACTATCGCAAGTCAATCATCCCTGGGGGGATAACTAGCGTCACACAGGGAAGTTCGAGTGGGGGGCGGAAGTGGACAAACCCAAAGACTGGAAAGGAACCGATCACCACGGCAAAGCTCTACGACATGCTCAAGCAGGAGAGCACCGGGATGTATGGATATTTCAATCTGCTGCTGAAAACAGATTCGGACTTGACGAACGAGGTGCTCGCATTCATCTCCCTCAACACCGATCAGGGTAGCACCCTTACGGGACTGGGACTTCTAATCGATGTAGAGAGTTCATCGGTTCAGGCATTTCGCAAACGGATAGCCAATGACTACCGGCTTCTGGGTGGTTCTTACGCTCAGCTAGAAGCCTTCGCCGGAAAGCCTAACGCCCCCTCCGTGCCAACATTGATGAGACAGTTCTCCCGGTCGTAATTACTGAGCAGGGCGAGAACAGGAATCGATGTGAAGAACAGCGGAATATCTTCGACTTCTCCCACGGTTTTGCCTACCGCTGTACGCAGGGCGGACGAG
>JANXRE010000002.1 GCA_025353165.1 Acidobacteriota bacterium
CACTTTTCCGAAGCTCTGCTTGGCGTAGATGAGGTCGGTGATGACTTGCACCGTCGCTCCGGTTTCCGCGACCCAGTCGCGTCCGGTCAGGCCGGCGTCGAGAACGCCATTTTCGACATAGCGGGCCATCTCCTGCGCGCGGACGAGCATGCACTCGATTTCCGCGTCGTCGATGGCGGGGAAATACGATCGGGTGGAGGTGGTGATCTGAAATCCGGCGCGGCGGAACAGTTCGATGGTCGCGTTTTCGAGGCTGCCTTTCGGGATTCCGAGTTTCAGCTTCACGCTTTCTCTCCGTAGACGGCATCGGGGTCGTAGGTTCGCGGCTCGGATTCGATCCACTGCCCGTTTTCGAGCTTACGGAAGAAACAGCTCTCGTATCCCTTGTGACAGACTCCGGGTCCTAACGCTTCGACCTTCAGCAGCACCGTGTCGCTATCGCAATCAGTCGCGATCTCGGTGACCGCGAGGCGGTGGCCGGAGCTTTCGCCCTTGATCCATAACTTGTTTCGGGACCGGCTGTAGAACGTAGCGTAACCGGTCGCGACCGTGCGGCGAAAGGCTTCGTCGTTCATGAATCCCACCATCAGGACGCGGCCCGTTTTCGCGTCCTGAACGACTGCCGGGAGAAGACCATCGAATTTCGTGTAATCGAGTTGCATGTTCAAGAATAGAAAAGCCCGCCGTGGTTAGCGGCGGGCTCTGGTTGCACTTACCGAATTCCTGGATCAGGAATGAGCCCGTCGCGGCGCGTGATGCGGATGGCGATGGCGCGAGGCGGGGGCGGTCATGAAAGTTCAGGATAGCACAGGGGGTGGCGGATTGCGGGGCCGGCGGCGCGGCGGCCGGTTCCCCGGGGTCCGCCTGTTCCGGCAGCTTGGCGGCGGGTAACGGTTCGCCCCGGCCGCGGTTGCGGGTCATGCGCTCGACGGCGGCGAGGGCGCGGTAGTACTGGCGCTCGGACTGGGCCATGTGGCGGAGGTGGGTGCGGAAGCGGGCCTCTTTTTCCTGCGCCATGGCTTCGGCGATGCCGGCGTTGGCGCGGCCGTGATGGCCGCCGATGTAGTCCCAGAATTCGCGGTCGTTGGCGCGGGCGCGCTGCCAGGCCCAGGACGCGTCGGCGAGTTCCTGGACCAGCATGCGCTCATGGGTATCGCGCGGCTGGTGGGCCTCGTGGAGGCCGGCCAGGAGGTCGCGGAATTCGGTGGCGTCCTCGTGGGAGAGCAGGAAGCGGTCCGGATTTGGCATGTCGATTTCCTTCCTGCCTAACAGATAGCACGGGGTGGAGGGCGACTCCGAAATTCGATTTTTTAAGTGATTGGAAATAGGGGGGTTAGCGTTTTAGGATTTGTGAACTGGTTACGGGTTTCCGGGGTGGTTCTTGGGTGGGTCGCTGTAAGTTATTGAGGGAATGGGGGTTAGCCGGCGGATTTTTTCAGGCCGCCGATGGGAGGGGGTTAAGCTGTTGACAGACATGGATTTTACTGCGAAATGGAGAGCGTGCGTTTCTTGCGGCGCGGGGGGGCTGGCCAATCTGAATTTGACTCGGGTAATCTCGCCGGCGTAAGCTAAGAATTCTTGGTATGGGACGCAAGGCGCAAAAGAACGATTCGCTGCCCGGTTCACTCGACATGTTAATCCTGCGGACGCTGTCGCGACGCGATCTCCACGGTTACGGCATAGTCCAGTTCATTCAGCAATCGTCCGACAACGAGCTCCTGGTCGAGGAGGGCTCGCTGTACCCGGCTCTCCAGCGGCTGGAGCTAAACCGCTGGATCGAGGGTGTCTGGGGCGTGACGTCGAGTAATCGGCGAGCGAGGATCTACAAGATCACCGCGGCCGGCCGCAAGCAGCTGGCGGTCGAAACCCGGAAGTACGCGAAACTCACGCTGGCGATCGCGCGTGTGATGGGAGCGTAATGACGGACATGTTGATACGACGGCTGAGATATTGGATGGGGAGCGCCAGGCGCAGCGAGGCGCTACGCGAGGAAATGGAACTCCACCTTGCGGAGAAGGAAGCGGAACTCGAAGCAGACGGTATGACGGCGGAGCGCGCCCGGGCTGAAGCGCGCCGGCGATTTGGCAACTTCGGACGGAAGCACGAAGAGTCACGGGAGATTTGGATGACACGGTTTTGGCCGGAACTTGCCCAGGATGTCCGCTATGGCATTCGCACGATGATCGCCAACAAGGCGTTCAGCGCCCTAGCGGTCTTGTCGCTGGCGCTCGGCATCGGCGCCAATACTACGATCTACAGCTTGATGGAGTCGATTCTGTTGCGCTCGCTGCCGGTGGCCGATCCCGAGCCGCTGGTGGTCTTGAATTGGCATAGCCGGCCACCCCAGAACGCGAGCAAGGAATGGGTCCATGTCATGCACGGGGTACAGGGCATGGCGTGGCCGGGCGACAAAGGCGCCATGGTCAGCGGCATGTTCCCCTATGCCGCGTTCGAGACGCTTCGCGCGGAGAATCCCGTCTTTTCTACGCTCTTCGGATACTTCAACGGACTACACCATAACCTGGCCGTTCGTGGGCAGGCCACAATCGCCAGCACGGAGTACGTCACCGGCGAGTATTTTCGCGGCCTGACAGTGTCGCCGGCCGCGGGACGTCTGATCGATTCCGACGACGACCGTCCAGGCGCGGCGCCGGTGGCCGTAATCAGTTTTGCCGCGAGCCAAAATCGGTTTGGAGGACCGCCGAGTGCGATCGGACAGTCGATTCTCGTCGACAACATTCCCTTCACGGTGATCGGTGTCGCGCCGCCGGAATTCTTCGGAGTCGACCCAGCCGCGGCGCTGGACCTCTACCTTCCGTTGCACACGAATCTGCTCGTAGACGGTGCCGAAGCGGCTCGCATGTATCCCGACGGAAACTTCTACTGGATCGAAATGATGGGCCGCCTGCGTCCCGGTGTAAGCATGGCCCAGGCGCAGGCAGCGCTGGCTCCTCGTTTCCATCAATGGGTTGCCACCACCGCGACGACCGGCGGTGAGCGCGCCAAACTGCCCGCGCTGATGCTGAATCCCGGCGCCGCCGGTCTGGGCAGCTTGCGCCGCCAGTATTCCAAGCCTCTGTACGTGCTCCTGACGATGGTGGGATTGATCCTGGCGATCGCGTGCGCGAACATCGCCAATCTGCTGCTGGCAAGGGCCGCCGCGCGACGCCGCGAAATGGCTATCCGGCTCAGCCTGGGAGCGGGACGGTTCCGCGTCGTGCGGCAGTTGCTTACCGAGAGTGTGATGCTGGCGTCGCTCGGCGGAGCATTCGGGGTCTTGTTTGCAATCTGGGGCGTGCGGGCACTAACGCTTCTGTTCTCCAGGGCTCAGGAGAACTTTACGCTGCACGCGGAATTGAACTGGTACGTGCTGGGCCTGACGGCGGCGCTCTCCGTGGTTTGCGGCCTGTTATTCGGCCTCGCCCCAGCGATTCAGGCGACGCGTCCGGACGTCATGCCCGCGCTAAAGAATGGACGCGGGGGCGGACCGCGCCGCCGCGCGCAGCACGTTCTGGTGGTCGCCCAAATCGCGGGCTCTTTTCTCATCCTGGTCGCCGCCGGTCTGTTTGTCCGGACACTCAACAACCTGCACTCCGTCCAACTGGGATATGCCCGCGAGAACATCCTTCTGTTCTCGGTGAATGCGCGCCAGGCCGGCCATCGCGACCCGGAGATCGCCAGCTTTTACGCGGACCTGCGAAAGCGCTTCGAATCGATCCCCGGCGTGAGCAGCGCGACGTTTTCGCAATCCTCGATCATCCACGCCGGCCTTGCAGGGAGAACGATCATGGGGACCATGAAGATCGGCGCTGTTACGATGCATGGCGCACGCGTCATGGGCGCCGGACCGCGTTTCCTCACGACGATGCAGATTCCGATCCTGGCCGGGCGTGAGATTGACGACCGCGACCAACCGGGCTCCAGGGCGGTTGCAGTGATCAGCGAGCGGCTGGCGCGGACTTACTTCGAAAACGAGAATCCGGTGGGCCGGCGCATCACGCTCCCGGACGAGAAGCGCGATCTCGAAATCGCCGGCGTGTCCGGTAACGTGCGGTACGGTGGTCTGAAAAATGAAGAGGAGAGTGCCATGACCGTGTTCGTAGCGGTCAGCCAGTTTTCTCCGGACCGGGTGACCTACGCGCTGCGCACCGCGGGCGATCCGCTGAGGTTTGTTCAGAGTGTGCATGAGATCGCGCGGGAGGCAGATTCGCGCATACCGGTCACAAACGTGGTCACACAGGCCGCGGAGATCGATCGCACGATAAGCCGGGAAATCACGTTCGCGAAATTATGCACGGGTTTCGCGGTTCTCGCTCTGCTGATGGCGTGCGTGGGGCTCTACGGGACGATGTCCTACAACGTTGCGCGGCAGGCCGGCGAGATTGGAATCCGTATGGCTCTGGGCGCGCAACGCGGCGCCGTGGTATGGATGGTTCTGCGGCGCGTTCTGCTGCTGGCGGCGGTGGGACTCGCGATCAGCGTGCCTGCCGCGTTGGTCGCGTCGCGGCTTGTCAAATCGTTTCTATTCGAGACCCGGCCCAATGATCCGGGAACCCTGGCGCTGGCCGGTGTCGTCCTCGTAAGTGCCGCGATTCTGGCCGGCTATGCGCCGGCAAGGCGAGCGTCCCGAATTGATCCGCTGTCGGCGCTGCGGCAGGAGTAAGACGTGGTCCGCGTACCGCGACGAAGGATGAAGTGCGCGGAGCAGAGCACTTCATCCCCCGCTGCGCCGAGTCGCCCCCACCAATCCCGCACAAATACGAGGACGAATTACTCCACGCGTATCTATTTGTCGAAGGTGCCGAGGCACTTTATGCCGAATACACAGCCCGCAGCGTAGAATTCACTCGGGGCGCTGCCGCCATACCATGGCACACCGCTCACTTCATCCTTCGTTGTGGCGACCGCAGTCGTGAGGTCCTCGGCTCCCGTTCTTAATAGGGCCAATGCTGCGCATGAGAAGCGGACTGAGCGCCCATCAATTGAGCGTTCGGAAATGGTTAGAATAGGCTTGGTACAGCGATGTCGGGATTCGATGATTTCATAGGCCAGACCACCATCAAAGCTCTGCTTGTTTCTAAGATTCGGATTGCTAAAACGACCGGAACCGCGCTTCCCCATCTGCTCCTCTGTGGTGATGAACAGCAGGGGAAACTCACTTTCGCGAATCGAGTTGCCGAGGAGTCGGGTGTTTTTTTTCATCTAGTTCAGCCGACACTCTTGTAAACCGGTTGGATCTAGCTGGCCTAATGGTGAAGATAACCGCTCGGGAAGTCCTCGCCGTTGCCAACGTCGATGCCCTTCGCCCGAATATCTCGGAGTATCTTCTGCAAGCAATATCTGAATTCCGGTTTGATTTTCTGATTGGGACTGGCGCGGGCGCTCGGACCGCCACGTTTGATATTAAGAAGTTCAGTTTTGTCGGTACCACGAGCAAGCCGTGGTTGGTGGACGCGCGGGTACGCCGGTGGTGTATACCGATCCAATTCTCTCCTTACACTCAAGACGAAGTGGCAGAAATAGTAAAGCGCATCGCGCAGACGAAGGACTTATGTCTTGATGATGAGGCAGCATCCCAGGTTGCTATGCAGTCCAACCTGAAACTGGGCGAGGCTGACGTCTTCCTACAGAAGGTGCGGAACCATTTCTCATTTAACCGAGCGGACCGGATTGATCGCGCTTTGGTGCTTCGACTCGGCGAATATTTTGGGACTTGTGATCCCTATCCAGTGTCACTGGCTTTCGCTGACGAGGTCCGGAGCATGGATGGCATAGAGTTCGAACATTGGGTCGCGGATCTGTTTACGAGAGCCGGTTTTCAAGTGCAAGTGACCAAGGCCAGCGGGGATCATGGAGTGGATCTCTTTGCGTCAAGAGCGGGCTGTTTGATTGCCGTTCAATGCAAAAGATGGGAGGGCCCTATTGGGGAGCCGGTAGTCCGGGATCTTTACGGATCGATGACCTCTGCCAAAGCAGAGGCAGGATGTATTGTCACGACCGGTTTTTTTACAGCCCAAGCACAACAATTCGCCGCCGGTAAACGAGTATACCTTATTCCTCTCGATGTATTATTAACTGTGGCAAAATCGCCGTTAGCATTGAACCAGATACTTGAATGTGCGTGATTATTGCTGAGGTGATGGTGCGTGCGCCAATGATGTATCTGTCCGCGCGCATCGTGGCCCGGTTTTGAACTGGCGCACTGGCTGGAGCGAACCAAATAACTGGAATCTCCCTACTGCCAGTCGAAGAAAGTGGAAACAACCGCTACGCGCTCATTACCTTCAGCCAGGCATCCTTAGAACCGCGCCATCTCCTCGCGGTGCCCACGCGGACCCGCACATAGGTCGGCCACGACGGCCACGTGTCGGCTGACCTGCGATACGGTGGTCTGAAGAATGAAGAGGAGAGTGCAATGACCGTGTTCGTAGCGGTCAGCCAGTTTTCTCCGGAACGAGTGACCTGCGTGGGCGGCGGCCTCCTCGACCGCCGCTGTTTAGACGCTCCAAGCTCTCATACACCGTTTTGGTGCATAATGGTGTTATGAAGGTGGCTGAGAAGGCGGTTCGCCAGAGCGTCAGTCTGCCGCCCAGGGTGGCGAAGCAGGTGGGTAGCATGGCCAAGAGCCGAAAGCTGAGCAAGAATCGCATGTTGTTGGAGCTGATCGAGAACGGAATCGACGCGGAGAAGCGAAAGCAGGAGCAGTTTTTTGCCCTTGCCCAGCGTTTCCGCAACGAGCCGGATTCGGAAGCGGCTAACCGCTTGGGCGATGAACTCGGCAGAATGGTCTTCGGCGGCTGATGCCGCAACTCGAACGCTGGGAAAGCCTGCCCGAAGGGGTACGGCAACATCTGATCGGGCGGATGCGTGATCGCGCGATCAGCATCTCGGATCTCAATCAACTTCGCCTGTGGGTCGAGACGCGCCCTGAAGTGCCTGACGGTGACTGGTACAAGGATTTCGGTTCTTTCAAGATCTGCGGTAGCGGATCCTACCCCAAAACGTTCCTGGTCCGAGGGCAGGCTGCAAAGGGTGAAGCCCTCTGATCAGAGCGCTTCTGCGGATTCCTCCCCTGTAGTCGCGCAGTGTAGACCAAACTCATGCGAGATAAACCGAAGTATCCAGTGGCCTGTGCCGGTCGGGCCGTTTACGTGGTTGGCCGGTACGCGAACCGTTAGCATACGTAAATTTCCCTTTCTTGAGGTGTCCCCGAAGTCGAGTAAT
>JANXRE010000020.1 GCA_025353165.1 Acidobacteriota bacterium
ATTTCGGCCTGCAGCGCCAAGGCCAGAATAGCGATTCCAAGTAACCCTGCCCGACACCCGTGGCGCACGCACTCGTACGTGCCGCGTCGCCACTCCTGGCGACGCCTGTCTTGGGCCCCAAGAGGTCGCACGAGTGCGTGCGCCACGGGTGTCGGGCAGGGTTACTTGGAATCGCTATTCTGGCCTTGGCGCTGCAGGCCGAAATCGTGGACCGGATCGCGGCCAGTGTCGGCAGTACCGTGATTACCGAATCGGATGTTTTGGAAGACTTGCGGGTAAGCGCGCTCCTCAACGGAACGGCTGCGGATCCCAGCGACGACCAGAAGCGCAAGGCGTTGGAACGCCTGATCGATCAAGAGCTGATGCGGAGAGAGATCGCCTTCACGCGCTTTCCGTTGCCGAGCGAAGCGGACGTGGAAAAGATGTACCGGGAGGCGCGGGCGCGCTTTCCGAACGAAGAGGCGTACCAGGCGGAAGTGCGTAAGGACGAACTCAGCGACGCCACGGTCAGGCAACACTTGCAGTGGCAACTGAGGACGCTGCGCTTCATCGAGTACCGGTTCCAGCCGGGAGTGCAGGTCAGCGACGCCGACATCCGGCGCGAATACGACGACTTCGCGAATCAATGGCGTGAAACAAAACATTCCGAGCCGCCGGCGTTCGAGCAGGTGCGCGAGGAAGTTGAAAGACTTGCCCAGCAAAGGCTGGTGGATTCGGCCCTCGACCGGTGGCTGGGCGAGGTTCGCACGCAGAACGATATCCTCTACCGCAAAGGGTACGCACAGTGAGATGGCGAAGGAGAATCGCGCTCTTTTCCGGCCTCGGGGCGCTGGCTCTGCTGGCGATCGCCGCCGTTTGCCTGGTTCTGGTTTTTCGAAGCGCCCGGTTTCGCGACGCGGTGCGCGACCGCATCGTCTCGGAGGTCGAGCGCTCAACCGGCGGGCGGGCGGAAATCGGGCGCTTCGATTTCGATTGGAAAAGCCTGACCGCGACCGTTCAGACATTGGTTCTGCACGGGAAGGAAAAACGAGGCGAACCAGTTCTGTTTCGCGCGGACTCCGTTCAGGTTGGGCTGAAAATCATTTCGGCGCTCCGCCGCGACGTGGATATCGCCTCGCTGATCGTCGAGCGTCCTGCGGTGCACCTGATGGTTTATCCGGACGGGTCCACCAATCTTCCTTCGCCCCAGGCGCCGGGCGGCAAGGACGTTGTCCAGCGACTGTTGGACCTCGCTATACAGCGGTTTGAATTGCGCGACGGCGCGATCGAGTTCAACGACCAGAGAACTACGTTCGATGTCCGAGGCCAGAACCTGAGGGCGTCTTTCGATTTCAATGCGGCGGGGAAATTCTACCAGGGTCATGTCTCCTCACGGCAATTGCATCTCAATGCCGCGCAGGTGGGCCCGCTGGCTTTCGATTTCGACACCGATGTCCGGTTGCTGCAGGACCGGCTGGAATTGACCGGCACCCATTTCATCACGGCCAAGAGCAGGATCGACACCTCGGGCACGATTCGCGACTTTGCGGCTCCACGCGGCGAGTTCGACGTTCGTGCCGCCCTTTCCCTGGCCGAATTGGGAACCCCGCTGAGAATCCCGATTGAGCACCGGGGAGACGCGGAGTTTGCCGGGAAGGCGGCGTTCTCGTTTGCCAAGAAATTCGATTATTCCGTGAGGGGCCGGCTCAGCGCGCGCGACCTGGCGTTTCGCAACGCGCGGGTGCAGTTGAGCGGCGTCGGAGTCCGGGGCGCGCTCGAGGTAGCGCCCGGCGGCGCGCGACTGTCGAATCTCGAGGCCCGTGTCCTGGGTGGATCGTTCTCGGGCTCCGCGGAACTGCGCGGGTTTCGCGAGTTGCGGGTGGACGGCGACGCGAGCGGGCTGGCGCTCGGGCAACTCGCCGCAGCGACGGGCAGAAAGCTGCCATGGAGCGGAACGGCCTCCGGACCTGTCCACCTTTCGGGGTTGGTCGCTCGCGTGGATGCCCAGATCATGCCGGCGCCGGGTGGCATTCCGGTGCAAGGGCAGATCGATTTGAATTATTCGCGAGCCACTGGCGAGGTACAACTCGGCCAGTCCTGGATCGCGACGCCGCGATCGCGCGTGGTTGTGTCCGGTACCCTGGGACAGACGCTGACGGTGTCGCTGCGCTCTTCGGACCTGAACGAACTGACGCCGGCGATCGAAATAGCGGGCTTCAGCCCGGCACAGATTCCTATCCGCCTGGAGAACGGCTCGGTGACGGCTCAGTTTACCGTCTCAGGACCGCTGGACAATCCCCGCATCTTTGGGAGCGCCTCGCTTTCAAGCTTCGATTTCCAAGGGAGGCATTTCGATTCGGCCACCGGCAATCTCGATGCCAGCCGCGCATCGGCCGCGGTAACCAATGCCGTCTTGATGTGGCAGGGGATGCGCGTTGCCGGGTCCGCACGCGTCGGGCTTACCGACTGGAAAGAGACGGACGCCAGTCCCGTCTTTGCAACGCTCAGTGTTTCCGGAGCGGACATCACGAAACTCCTCTCCGAGGCGGGCCACAAGGATTTTGCTCTTGCCGGCGCCGCATCGGCGGTAGTGACGCTGGCCGGCACGCTCGGCGCGCCGTCGGGGAACATTCGCGTTCGCGTCACGCATCCCGCGGCGTATGGCGAGCATTTCGACTCCGCCAATGCGAACATCCAGTTCGCCGTGGACCGTGTGGAGGTCAGCAGCGGACAGGTTCGACTCGGCGAGGCGAGGATGGATTTCAGCGGCGTCTACGAGCATCGCCCGAACGACTGGGAGACAGGGGAACTGACGTTCAAGGCCGCATCCGACGCGATACCCGCGACTGCCTTGAAGCACGTGCAGCAGGTCCACGAAGGGCTCGACGGCGAGCTATCGCTGGACGCCTCCGGCAAGGCGCGCCTGACGAAAGGCGATTTCAAGCTCGTCGCGATAGAAGGCCGCGCGGGGCTGCGGCGGATCGCGGTGGACTCGACCAGCTTCGGTAATCTTCAATTGACGGCCGGTACCCACGACCGTGTGTTGGATTTAAAGCTGGCCGGGAACCTGAGGGAATCCCCGGTCGTGGGAGAAGGCCAGTGGCGACTCGACGGAGACTACCCCGGACACGGCGAGATCCGATTCCAGCAGATTCGCATCGCGACGTTGAAGAGGCTCGCCACAAAAGCGACGGGCAAAGAGCAGGATCCCCCGTTCGACGGCATGATCGAGGGCAAGATCAATATCGACGGGCCGCTGAAGAAGCCGGAAGAACTCGTCGTGACCCTTACTCTTCCGAGGGTAGAGATTACGCCCAGGCCGGAGCAGCGATTGCGTGCTGGAGCGCGCGCAGAGGATCTGGCTCTGAGGAACGTTCATCCGGTTGTGATTCGCGGCACGACCAAACAACTCAACTTCGAAAGCGCGCAGTTCGCGGCGACAGAGACCAATCTCGACATCGCCGGCACGGTCGGCCTGAACGACAAAGCGCCCTGGGACGTGACGATTCGCGGCGGAATCAATCTCGCGATTCTGCAGTTGTTCAACGCCGACCTGGTGGCGCAGGGCAGCGCGGTGGTCAACGCGACGCTGAAAGGGCCAATGCGCGATCCGCAATTGAACGGAAAGCTGGAGCTGCGGAAGGCATCTCTGTATCTCAGCGACATTCCGGTCGGTGTAGACAACGCGAACGGAGTGGTGCTGTTCGATCGAAACCGCGCGACGATACAGAAGCTGACGGCCGAGGTGGGCGGCGGCCAGTTGGGCTTCTCGGGATTCGTCGGTTTCGGGAGCGGGCTGTTGGTATACCGCGTTCAAGCCATGGCGGATCAGGTGCGGTTCCGATACCCCGAAGGCGTCAGCGTCACGATGAATTCCGTCTTGAGCCTCACGGGAACATCGGCGAACAGTCTTGTTTCGGGGACAGTGACAATTATCCGGGCCGGGTTCACGCCGCGGGCGGACGTCGGCAGCATGCTCGCCCAGTTCGCCGGGCCCACCGTGTCGGCGCCCGAAACGCCGAGCGATTATCTGCGCAACGTTCAGTTTAACGTGCGCGTAGAGAGCGGCCCGACCCTGGAGGTGACCACCTCGCTCGCCCGGAACATCGAAGCCGAAGCTGAGTTGCGCCTTCGCGGGACCGCCGCGCGCCCCGTCCTGCTGGGGACCGTGGCCGTAACCGAAGGCGAGATCCAGGTCTTCGGCAACAAGTACGACATCAACCGCGGCGAGATCCGGTTTCTCAATCCCACGCGGATTGAGCCGTCCTTCGACGTCGATCTGCAAACGCGGGCGCGGGGAATCGATGTAGCCATCAGCTTCTCGGGAACTCTCAACAAGCTGAACATGACGTACCGGTCGGACCCCCCGCTTCAATCGAACGAGATCGTCGCGCTACTGGCCATGGGCCGGGATCCGGCAACGACGGCGGGTCTCGCCAGCGCGCAAGTGTCGTCGCAGGGCCTGCTGCAAAGCGGAAGCAGTGCCTTGGGTCAGGTGATCACATCGCCGGTGTCCGGCCGGCTCCAGCGCTTCTTTGGCGTGAGCCGGTTGAAGATCGATCCACAACTGACGGGCGTCGATAACATTCCGCAGGCGAGGCTCACGCTGGAGCAGTCCATTTCGCGCGACGTCACGCTGACCTACATCACCAACCTGGCGAGAACGAACGAGCAACTGGTGCAAATCCAGTGGGACATCAACCGTCACTGGTCGGCGATCGCGACTCGCGAGGAGAACGGAGTGTTCGGCATCGACTTCCAGTACAGGCAGCGCTTCAAGTGAAACCGGTCGATTGGGAGGCGGAGCGCAAGAGCATGGTGGCGCACCAACTCCAGCGGCGCGGCATTCTCGATCCGGCGGTGCTCGCGGTCATGGGGCGCATGCCGCGGGAGCTGTTCGTTCCCGAGCGGCACCGCGCGCTGGCGTACCAGGACGCCCCGGTTTCCATCGGCTTCGACCAGACGATCTCGCAGCCTTACATGACGGCGTTCATGTCGCAGGCCCTGGAACTCACCGGGCACGAGAGAGTGCTGGATGTCGGCGCCGGGTCGGGCTATCACGCAGCCGTGCTCGGGGCTCTCGCCGCTCGCGTGTATGCGATCGAGCTCATCCCCGAGCTTGCGGCGGAAGCGGAGTGGAATCTGCATCAAGCCGGCGCCGGCGGCAATATCGCGGTGATCCGCGGCGACGGATCGCGAGGTTATCCTGAAGCCATGCCGTACGACGCGATCTCGGTTGCCGCCGGCGCGCCCGAGATTCCCTCCGCGCTGGTCGACCAGTTGGGCGATGCGGGCCGCCTGGTAATTCCGGTCGGCGCCCGCGAGGAGCAGGACTTGTTACTCGTCACGAAAAAAGACGGAAAGACGACGACCCGGAAGGTGGCTTTGTGCCGGTTCGTTCCGTTGCGCGGACGGGAAGGCTGGCGCGACTGATGCGGCTCCGGAAAGCGCAGGGCAGACTCAAGATCGAGCATTCCATCATCGACGGCGTCCGCAGTGTTCTAGAGCGCGTGCTGGCGGACAATCCCGAGGTGCGCTCGGTGATTCCCGGCGTCATCCGGCCGGTTCGCGATGCAAAGGGCAAGGTGAGAATCCACGTCACGGTTCCGACGACGAACGGTTGGAAGGCGATTGCGCTAAGCGCGGGCGCGCGGCAGGAGTTGTTTGTCAGCACGTCCATGGGGAAGGAAGAACTGGAGAGGATTTTTGAATCCGCACTCGCTTGATTTGCCGGCCGGGGAGATGCGGCGGATCGGCTATCGCACCATCGATTTCATCGTCGATCACCTGGTGAATCTCGGAACGTCCAGCACGGGACGTACAGCGCCGGGGTCCGAAATCCGGCCTCGATTCGATCTGGATCCGCCGGAAGAACCCACCGGCTTCGACGCCGCGCTCGAGACGATTGCCAGGGATGTGCTGGCAAACACGGTGCACGTAAACCATCCGAGGTTCTTCGCGTTTGTGCCGGGGCCAGGGAATTACGTGGGCGCGCTGGCCGATGCGATCGCGTCGGGTTTCAACGTGTTTAACGGAACGTGGTTCGCCGGCGCCGGAGCCGCCGCCCTGGAACTTGGCATGGTCAACTGGCTGGGGCGCTGCTGCGGCATGCCGGAGAGTACGGGCGGTCTTTTTGTCAGCGGCGGATCGGTGGCCAACATGTCGGCGCTGGCGGTGGCCCGGCGGGCGCAGCTGGACGATCGAATGGAGGGCGCGACGATTTACTTTTCCGATCAGACGCACTCGTCGGTGGAGCGCGCGCTGCGTGTTCTTGGTTTTCGGCCAGGGCAGCTCCGCCGGATCGCTTGCGACCAGCAGTACCGACTTTCGATGCCCGCTCTCGCGCGCTCCGTTGCGGAGGACCGCGCCGCCGGACTGCGTCCGTTCTGCGTGGTTGGGAATGCGGGTACCACGAATACCGGCGCGGTGGATCCGCTGCCGGATATGGCCGAGTTCACGCGGCGCGAAAAACTCTGGCTGCATGTCGACGGCGCATACGGCGCGGCGGCCGCGGTTTCGGAGCGGGGCCGCGCTCTGCTGCCCGGCATGGGCGATGCGGATTCCCTGTCGCTGGACCCGCATAAATGGCTGTTCCAGCCCTTCGAGTGCGGATGCTTCCTGGTGCGGGACGCGAATCTCATGAAGGAGACATTCCGGATCATGCCCGACTATCTTCAGGACGTCCACCGATACCCCGAGGTCCACCCGTGCGATTACGGCATCCAACTCACTCGCGAGTTTCGAGCCTTGAAGCTCTGGCTGTCCTTGCAGACGTTCGGCGCGGCGGCATTCCGGGGAGCGATTGACCGCGGGCTCGAGCTCGCGGAATATGCGGAACGAAGCCTCCGGGCGCGCGATGGCTGGGTAATCGAATCGGCGGCGCAGATGGCGATTGTGTGCTTCCGGCGGGAGCCGGCGGGAGGCGATCCCGATGCTCTGCATCTGGACATTGTGCACTCGATGCTCGAAGACGGGTTTGCGACGCTGACCTCCACGAACCTTCGCGGTCGGGTGGTGCTTCGATTGTGCACGATCAATCCGCGCACCACGGACGAGGACATCGAGCGGACGATCGACCGGCTCGAGTACTTCGCGGCGAAGCTGGCGTAACAGGTAAACTGGTAATTAGCTCGGGCGGTTAGCTCAGCCGGTTAGAGCGCCTGCCTTACAAGCAGGAGGTCGCAGGTTCGATCCCCGCACCGCCCACCATTCAAATCAAGAGGATACAGACAGGGGGATAGTTCGGAGGGAGTGTTTGTGACGTGGATTGTGACGTAACCGCTCAATTTACCTTCCCAAGTGCGGGCTGAGCGCCGGATTCGTCTCGCCCCGCTCGATGCTCCCCATGTACGTTCGGTGCAGCCCGCACGCATCCGCGAACCCCTCCTGGCTATAGCCCCTTTCCTTACGCAGCTCCCGAACACGCAAACCGAGCTTCCGCTGAATCTGATCCTTCCCGCTTGCCGCCATTGACAGCAGTGTGCGGACCGGCTACATTTACGTCTACAGAGCATAAATAGACCGCTTAAACAATGGCTGTGTTTAGAGTGCGAATCGCCATATTACCGTTGCTCTGGCTCTGTCCTCAGACGCCGCTGACATCCGTGACGATTCTAGCCCAAGAAATCGCCCCTTATCGTATTGGCGATGGGGTAAGCGCGCCGGTTTCCGTTTATCACCCAAATCCCGAATTGCCCGGTGGAGGGCCGGAGCCATTCGTCGGCATCACGCTTGCTGTCGTCGTAAACACCGACGGTACGGTGAGACGAGCCGTGATGATCGCCGGGCCACCGGACGCAGGTGCGCTAGAGCAAAAGGCTATCGAGGTGGTGCGTTCTTGGCGTTTCAAGCCCGGCATGAAAAACGGCAGTCCGGTGCCGACGATCACGAACGTGCAGATTCATTTTGAGAATCCAACGGGTGATCCGAGAAAGCTGTCCGACTGGCCTATCGCCTATGAGGCCCCGGTCATCGCAACCGCGAACGTCTGCTTCGAGATCCTATCGGCGGATTCCCGATCGGGGACAGGTAGTAGCCCGATGGTGTGGTACTTCGTTTCCGCCAGCCAAGCTGTAAGCGTCCGGGTTGCCTTCGATGGACATCAGACGTACGGTACTTCAGACCGGACCACGGCAATCAGTAGCCGCGTAGCGCTTGAGGCGGGCCGCCATGCGCTGACGATCACCACGAGCGATCCAGTGGACAGTCTGAGAGTCCGCCTACTTGACACGTCGGCAACGAACGGATTGTCTTTGAAAAGCACCGCGGATTGCGTGCCCCCACAGGGCAAGACGCCCGATGTCGCCGTGAGGCAGGAAGATTCTGCTTGGGACGCCGCTGCTAGAAATCGTGTCGCTTTCCGCATCGGTTCAGGCGTCTCGGCACCCCAACTGATATTTAAGCGCGAGCCCGAATATAGTGAAGAAGCGCGTCAATCCAAAATCTCGGGAACCGTGGTTTTGTCGCTGGTTGTGGACACCGATGGACGGCCAAGCGACATACAGGTTCTCGGCTCGGCGGGTATGGGTCTCGATGAAAAAGCGGTCGAGGCCTTACTCCAGTGGCGCTTTCGCCCCGGTATGAAGGACGGTAAACCAGTACCCGTAAGATCACAGATAGAAGTGAACTTCAGAGTGTTCTGATGAACGAACGTCTGGCTGTATCTTCGAATTGCATGG
>JANXRE010000097.1 GCA_025353165.1 Acidobacteriota bacterium
ACTCGTGCGTGCCGCGTCGGCACTTTTGCCGACGCCGGGCGGAATGGTGTCGCGATGAGTCGCGACACAGCACGCAAGAGTGCGTGCGCCACGATGACGTTAGCGGTTTTCGCGTAAGCCGGCGGCGTAATCGGTCAGGAAATCGAGCTGCTTCTTGCGGAGTGCCGCTTTCGTCTGGATCGTATCGCCGAATTCCAGATAGCTCTCCTTGCCATCGCTGAACGCCGGCCAAGCCGCGAGACCCGGGCCGTTCGGATCGCCCGTTTTCGCGAAACGAACCCAGGCCGCGCTCATCGCCTTGGACAGCTTCGCGTCCTGGGCGTTATAGCTGTCCGCGTCGGGCGAGAAATTGCCGAACATCGTAGGAGCGGTCCCGTACGGAGAATCCGGCAGCGTCTGGAACACATACGGAATTTCCGACGCATGATACGCGCCCCACTTGATTCGCCGTCCGACGCCTGTGACCCGGGTGAAGTGATACTGGAACGTCTTCGGGTTTCGCTTCGCATTGGCCTGCAGCACGAAGCGCGTGCCTTGGAGGAAGAGAGAATCGCCGGAAGCCTGGGCCGCGGCGTTATACGCATCGGCATCGGTCGCGGCCGGATAGACGGCGAGCATTCCCGCGGACTGCGATTTGAATTGTTTCGCCGCCCACTTCTGAAGCGCATCCAGACTCTTCACCGCGGGCCCGCCCATCAGGGTGCCTTCATCGGCGTTGGTGCCCGCGATCAGGTCGGCGTGGTTGAACTTGCCGGACGCGAACAGCCGCGCCGGATCGTCGGGGAGCACCCAGCCGTCGACCACCGGCATGTACGCTTCGCCGCGTTCCGACCCCGCCCCGGACATGTCGGGCGGTCCCATTAGTTTCGTAATCTCAGCGGTGCTCTTGGATCGCAGAGACGCGATGTCGGCTCCGAGTTTCTCGCCGAACTTCTCCATCGGCACGCGCCCATACCACGACTCCTTGAGGTTGCTGAACGGTCCGTTCATCCAGGCGGCGCTCTCGGAAATCACCTTTTGAAACAGCCCCTCCGCCTGCGGCACGATCATCAGCAGACACACCGCTGTGCCGCCCGCCGATTCGCCGAAGATCGTGACGTTGCCCGGATCACCGCCGAAAGCGCCGATGTTGCGCTTCACCCACTCCAGCGCCGCGACCATGTCCAGTAGTCCGTAGTTGCCGGACACGCCGTGCGGCGACTCCCTGCTGAGACCCGGATGGGCCAGGAATCCGTACACCCCCAACCGGTAGTTGATCGTCACCAGAACCACGCCCTGGGACGCCAGCGGTTCGCCGTCGTACACGCTCTGCAAACTGGCTCCGAGCTGAAAGCCTCCGCCGTGGATCCACACCATCACCGGCAGTTTCTCGCGCGGAGAACGAGCCGGCGTCCAGACGTTCAGGCCCAGGCAGTCCTCGCTCGGCTGCGGCCCGGGCGCTATTTGCATTTGCGGGCAGGCATTCGGAAAACTCTTCGCCACACGAATTCCCTTCCACGGTTTGGCCGGCTGCGGCGGCTTCCAGCGCAGGTCGCCGACCGGCGCGGCCGCGTAGGGGATGCCTTTGTACGACTGGACCGCCGTTCCGCCGCCGGCGACGAGGCCGGTATCGATCTTCACGATCGTCTCCAGGCCGGAACCCGCCGCTAGCGCCTGAACGGCCAGCAGCATCACGCCAATACTCGTTGTCATTGCTGAATGATGCCATAACTCGGACATTCGGGCGACAATCACTCATGGGGCTTTTTTATCACTACCTGCGGAGTTACTGGAAACTGGTCGCTGCGGCATTGCTGCTCGCGACGATAAATCAGGTCTTCTCGCTGCTGGACCCGTTGATTTTCCGCCACATCATCGATTCCTACGCCACCCGCTACCGCGAGTACTCGAGTGCCCAATTCCTGAGGGGCGTGAGCGTTCTGCTGGGAGCGGCGGTGGGAGTCGCGTTCGTGTCGCGCGTGGCCAAGAACTTCCAAGATTACTTCGTCAACGTAATCACGCAGCAGGTCGGAGCGCGCATCTATGCCGACGGCATACGGCACTCGCTGGAACTCCCGTACACGCTGTTCGAGGATCAGCGCAGCGGTGAAACGCTCGGCAAGTTGCAGAAGGTGCGCATCGACGTGGAACGGTTCATTTCGCTGGCTGTGAACATGGTGTTCACCACGCTCATCGGACTGGTGTTCGTGATGATCTACGCGTCGCGGGTGCACTGGTCCATCGCGCCGGCGTACCTGCTCACCATCCCGCTGCTCGGCGGCTTGAGCTCAATCCTCAGCCGGAAAATCAAGGCAGTGCAGCAAGTCATCGTTCGCGAAACCACGGCGCTCGCCGGGGCAACCACGGAATCGTTGCGCAATATCGAGCTGGTGAAGAGCCTCGGCCTTGCTCAGCAGGAGATCGCGCGCCTCAACGCCACCACCGGCAGGATTTTGAAGCTGGAGCTGAAAAAGGTGCGCTATCTGCGCAGCCTGAGTTTCGTGCAGGGCACGTTCGTCAACCTGCTCCGCACGTCCATCCTGTTCCTGATGCTGTACCTGATTTTCACCCAGCGCATCACGGTCGGTCAGTTCTTTTCGCTGTTCATCTATTCGTTCTTCATCTTCGGACCGCTGCAGGAACTCGGCAACGTGATCAATGTCTATCGCGAGACGGAAGTGTCGCTGCAGAATTTCGAAGCCATTCTGAAGCTGCCTCCCGAACCGCGGCCCGAGCGGCCGGTGCCGGTGGATTTCCTGGAGGTCCTGACCTTCGACGATGTGTCGTTCCAGCACCAGTCGGCTACCTCTCCGGCCCTGCATTCGATCTCGTTCGAGATACATCGCGGCGAGACCGTTGCGTTCGTGGGGCCATCGGGAGCCGGAAAGACCACGCTGGTGAAACTGCTCGTCGGTTTGTACCGGCCGAAGACCGGGCACATCTACTACAACGGGACGCCGGAAGACGAAGTCGCCATCGACGGCCTGCGCGAGCGGATGGGATTCGTGACGCAGGACGCGCAACTGTTCTCCGGCTCCATCCGCGAGAACCTCCGGTTCGTGCGGCCGGACGCGACGGACGAAGAGTGTTTGCAGGTGCTCCACCAGGCCTCGGTCGAGAGCCTGCTCCAGCGCGCCGACCGCGGTCTGGATACGGTGATCGGCGAAGGCGGCGTGAAGGTGTCGGGCGGCGAGAAGCAGCGGCTCTCTATCGCGCGCGCGCTGCTGCGCCGCCCGCAATTGCTGGTCTTCGACGAGGCGACGTCTTCTCTCGATTCGCTGACCGAGGAAGAGATCAGCCAGACGATTCGCGAGGTCGGGGCCAGCCGCGATGCCATTACGATTCTGATCGCGCACCGGCTGTCCACGGTGATGCACGCCGACCGCATTTACGTTTTGGAGCGGGGCGCCATCGTCGAATTCGGCCGCCACGCCGAATTGTTGGCGAACAAAGGGCTGTACTACGCGATGTGGCGGCAGCAGGTTGGGGAAGGACGGCAGCGGGTCGCGGCGCCGGTCGGTGCATAGCAAACCGAAACAGGATGAGTCGAAGGAGAAGCCCCTCGACCCGCCCTAAGATCGTGAAGCGCGCACCAGCCA
This sequence comes from Acidobacteriota bacterium, assembly GCA_025353165.1. Lineage (GTDB taxonomy): Bacteria > Acidobacteriota > Terriglobia > Bryobacterales > Bryobacteraceae > TMP-7. The sequence goes on from JANXRE010000097.1 coordinate 3,579, forward strand.
GGTCGCGGCCGCGTGGTTATTCGTAGGTTCGAGTCCCACCTGGGGAGTCACTCAATTCCGGGCGGCTCAACAGTTGATCCGCCCCTGTGGAAATGACGGGCTATGGGCGCGGAGGAAAACCAATGGCAGGTTTCCCTCCGCGACCACAGCCCTTGGAATCGCAAACCCCGCGATTCCCACATTCCCACAGCCACGACGAGGCGCGGAAAAGTAGAAAACCAAAAGCAGGTTTCCCACTTTCCCGCTTGTTGTTCGTGCCTGTCAGAAACCGAATCAGAAAGGAGGCTTGGCGGCGGATCGCTTCGCTTCCGCCTTCAGGCTCATCCTTCGCTTGGAATATGCCCACTCCCTGACGATCGTGGCTCAGAACAGAGTTTCCGAGCCGCGCGCGTGAGCAAGCGGCATGAGCGACGGATCACTGAATCTCGACGCTGACCGGCTGCTCCAGGAATTGCGGTTGAATCCCTGTCGTGAGCACCATCAGCCGCAATTTTCCGGTTTTCGAGTCCGCGGGCACCTTCACCTTCACTTCGTTCTCATTCTGCTCCACGATCTCGGTCTTGAACTCGACCTTGCCGTCCGTAAGATAGATTTCCTTCACGCGGGTCTTGTCCAGGTACTCGCCGGTCACCGTGAGGACGTCCCCCGCTTTTGCCGTGCCCGGCGACACGGAACGCATCAGCGGAGTCCCTTTCCAGCCCTGATCTTTGCCGTCGCCTGCGGTTAACAGAGCGGAGGCGAACAGAAGGGCGGTAATAAGAGATTTCATCATCTTAAGCTCCTCTGCTGATAAAGAGCAATTCGACAACCACACGGAACTTGTTGAATTAAGGACGGTCTGCAACAAGGTGGTGCGTGGATTTGCGCAGGGTTGCGACAGTCGCGCCCCAACCGCCGGCTTCGAGCGGCGCATCCGCGAAGGACAACACGAAAGGGGTGCGCTGGAGGATGGCGCGCACCGTTTCGCGCTGCACGCCGATGCCGCGCCCGTGGATGATGCGAATGGCGGTGAAACCCTTCTCGCGAGCTTCTTCGAGATACGCCGCGACCACTCCCTCTACGTCGCGCGGCGGGACGCTGTGAAGGTCGAAGACGTCGGAGATCTCGATGCGGACGGGTTCTTCCTCCATCGCTACACCGGCTTCAGTCTTTTTACGTCCGAGGGAAGCTGGAACTCCTCATCGGGGAGTTTCTTGTTTATTTCTACGCCATCCGAATACATTTCGAACAGCTTGTCGCCGTCGCGCTCGCGCTGGATGGCGAACGGCCACTGGACTCCGCCGGCGTCGCGGTATTTCGAAAAGATGGTCACCTCTTCGTGGCGCTCCCGGGTCAGCGGGTCACGGCGAAAGAATTTTTGCCGCGCCGGGAGTTTGGTCGATTGGTGGAAGTACACGGTGGTGACCTCGTTATTCGCGTCCGAGATCTCGACGATCTCCACCGGCATGTTATCGATTACGTCGGCGCCCAGGGATTCGAAGATCAGGCCGGGTTCCTGGAGGCGCTGCCGCAGGATATAGAACACGTTGTGCAAGGTCGTATCGTGGTACCGCTCCATCTGCGCCTTCGGAAGCGGACGCGCTCCTCGAAAGGTGACATCCCAACCCTCGCCGTCTTCCATGATCAGGACGCCGAAATCTTCGCGCTTACCGAACATCTCGCGCTCGCGAACGGCCAGCGCGCCGGGCTTTCCGGGCGGAAGATAGCGCGTGTAGATGGTGGCGCGCGATAGGCCGGACAATTTCTCGCGGTAGAAGGAATAGGCGCGGCCGGATTCGACGCGATCGTTCATGGTCAGGAAACGATCGCCGCCGAGGGCCTCCAGCGCCGCCATGACGACGCGCTTTCCGCGCTCCTGGGCCGTTTCGGCGTGGAGGGGTAGCAATAGGCCGCAGAGGAACGCAGATGAACAGAGGTAACGATTCATAAACGGAGCTTTCATTTCTTTATGGTGAGATCGATCTTCTGTACGGGGACCTTCAGCGCCGTTAGCGGAATTCCGAAATCGGTCGGGTTTCCTACCGCTACGATCGTCAGGTTTTGGGGTTTGAAATATTGGCCGGCGACTCGCAGGACGTCGGCTCGCGTGACGTTTTGCACGGCCGTCTGGTATTGGAAGATGAAATCCTTCGGGTAGCCGTAGTATTCGTACGAGAGAAGCCGGTTGAGGGTCTTGCTGGGACGGTCGAAGTTGAAGACGAAGCTGTTCAGGACTGAGTCCTTGGCGGTCTTCAGTTCTTCCGCGGTGACTTCGGCGGTACGCAGCTTCTCCAGTTCGTCGAGTGTTACCCGGATGGTTTCAGCGGTGCTCTTGGATTTTGTGCTGCCCGAGATTTCGAAGACGCCTGGGTTGTCGTAGCCCGCGCTCCAGGACGCTCCGATGCTGTAGGCGTATCCCAGTTCAGTGCGTACTTTGCGCATCAGGCGGCTGGTGAAGCCGCTGCCGAGAATCTGCGCGGCCACCTCGAGCGCCGGGTAATCCTTGTCGCGCAGCAGGCCTCCGAGGTGGCCGATTTCGAAAAAGGTCTGCGCCACGTCCGCCTTCTCGGCGAGGTAGATGCCGGGCGCGGCTTTGGCGGTTACCGGTGGGAACTTGGGCACTGGCCGCTGAGTGTAAGTCCACGGGCTGAATAACTCCGTGAGATTGCGCTTCATCTCGGCGGTGTTGAAATCGCCGTAGACGCCCACCATGAGGTTGGCCGGGAAGTAATAGCGCTTGTAGAAATCGACCAGGTCCTGGCGCTGGATGTTGTTCAGGTCGGCGTGTTCGACCTCCCAGCCGTAGGGCGTGTCGCGTCCGTAGACGATGCTCGAGAATTCGCGCGAAGCAATTTCCGACGGCTCGTCGTTGCGGCGGGCGATGGCGCTGTGAATTTGTGTTTTCGTCAGGTCGATTTTTTCCTGGCGAAACTCGGGATGCTCCAGGAGGTCGCGCCAAATGGCCATCACCGCGGCCGTGTTCTCCTTGAGCGCGGAGAACCCGACAGTGCCGGAGGATTCGCCGATGGAGCTTTCGACCGACGCCGCGACGTTTTCCAAATCGCGGTCGATGTCGTCTCCGGTTTTTGCTTTTGTGCCTCCGCTGCGCAGGATCGTGCCGGTCAGGCCGGCCAGGCCTTTTTTGTCGGACGGGTCGAACAAGTTGCCGGTCCGGATGAGTGCGACGCCGCTGACGAGCGGGAGTTCGTGGTTCTCCAGGAGGAAGAACTTCATGCCGTTCGGGAGAGTGAACGTCTCCGGCTGCGGGATCTTCACCGGCGGCAGTGGGGGAAACTTCAGGTCCTTGTAGGACTGCCCGAAGGCGGCGGCGGACAGGAGTATGGCCGCTGCCCACAAGCGTCGCCAGGAGTGGCGACGCGGCACGCACCATTGCGTGCGCCACGGAAAACTGGTTGTGCCGTTATTCATGGGTGATGGTATACGCGACCGTCCGCGACTCCGGAACGAAATACTGGCGCGCCACGCGCTGGACATCCTCAGCGGTGATTTTGTTGTACTCGCCCGGTTCGGTGAAGAGCCGCCGCCAGTCCCCGTACGCGACGTGATACGCGGTGAGCTCGCCCGCGAGACCGGAGTTCGAATCCAGCTTGCGGATGAGGTCCGCCCGTAGTTTCGTCTTCACGCGATTCAAGGTTTCGGCATCCGGTTTCTCGTTTTTCAGGCGTTCGATCACGGCGTAGCATTCCTTCTCGTTTTCGTCGTTCGTGTGCCCCTGGTTCGGCACCAGGAAGAACAGGAATAGCTCGGGGTATTTCCCTCCCGGAAAGCTCGGCTGCGCGAGCGCGGCGAGAGCCATCTTTTTGTCTCGGACCATGTCCGTGTACAGCGTTCCCGTGCGGCCGCCGGACAGGATCTCGGCTACCACGTCGAACACGATATCGTCCTTGCTGTTCTGGTTGGGGCGCTTGTAGCCGATCAGCACGAACGGCTCCGTCGCCGATTGGACCGCGACCCGCTTCTCTCCCGCCTGTGCGGGCTCCTCGGTGTGGATTAGCGGGGGGAGCGGCGCGCCCGGGATTCGAGCGAAGTACTTTTCGGCGAGCCTCCGCGCTTCCTTCGGATCGACGTCGCCCGCGATGCCGATGGTGATGTTCCCGGGCACATAGTATTGCCGGTAGAACTGCGCGGCTTCCTTGATGCGGAGATGCTCGATGTCGCTGGACCAGCCGCTGGACGGGTTGCGGTACGGGTGAGCTTCGAAGGCGCTCGCCCCCAGCGCCTCCACGAGTTGTCCCTGAGGGCTGGACTCCACCCTCATGCGGCGCTCTTCGCGCACCACGTCGCGCTCCTTGTAGAACTCGCGCAGGACCGGCGCGAGGAACCGCTCCGATTCAAGCAGAAACCAGAGCTCCAGACGGTTAGAGGGGAAGCTATAGAAATAGTCGGTCGAGTCGGTGCTGGTCGAGGCGTTCAGGCCGACTCCTCCGTTCGACTCCACGATCTCGTCGTACTGGTTCGGGATTACGAAGCTGTCGGCTTTTTCAATCGCGGCTTTCAATTGCTCGTCGAGCTCCGCTTGCCGTTTGGGATCGGCCGCCCGGTGGCGATCCGCCGCTTCGCGCTGGAGAGCGTCGACCAGGTCGTAAATACGCTCCACCTGGTCGAGGGCCGCTTTTTCGGCTGGGAAGTTTTTGGTTCCGATATTCGCGGTGCCCTTGAACGCCATGTGCTCGAACATGTGGGCGATGCCGGTTTGGCCCTTCGGGTCGTCGACCGCGCCGGCGTTCACCAGGGAGTGGAACGAGACGACCGGCGCGTCATGACGCTCGACGACGATGAAGTGCAGACCGTTAGGCAGGTCGAACTCGGTCACCTTCTTTTCGAAATCCTTCAGGCTCTGGGCGCATAGCGGAACCGAAAGCAGGCAGAACAGCAGGGTTTGTGGTCGCATCTATTTTGAAAGCACGAGTGCGCCGAGCGCTCCGATCTGGTCGATGTCGAAGCCGGTGCCGTCTTCCACTTCGTATCCCTGAATTGTAGAGGGCGGTCCGTCAGGACGGAACAGCGTCGCTGCTTTATATTGTCCCAGGACGTGGACGGTCACGTTTTCGACCGGGAAGTCGGAGTAATTGATCAGGTGCAGGACGACTGTTCCGTCGTGCGTCTCCACCAGGTTTGAGAGCATGCTCGAAACGTTGAACAGGCGAACGCCGAGATTGCGGCGGCCGGTCATCGCGTTCAGCTCCTTCCAGATCTGGTCCAGCTTCTCGAGGTCGGCCTTTTCCAGGGTGATCTGACCGGGGCGGGGAACCGGGAACTTCCAGCCGGGGGGCCCTGTCAGCAGAGTCCCGCCGGCCCGCGTGAACGCCTTGAGCGCTTCTTTCTGGGCGTCCGTGAGAGACTCGGGATCGACGTTCACGGCCATGTTCGATCCGGCCATGGCCTTTCCGCTGAGGTTCGGGTTCGGGATGGCGCGGACAGGCGTGTGCTTGACGGCGATCATGTCGAGCACGCCGCCGGAGAGCAGGGCTCCGCTCGTCGCGTCTTCGATCAGCGCGAGCTTTCCCGCAGCCTGGGCGGTCCGCCAGTCCTTGTGCTGTTCGTAGAACGCGAGGGCCTGCATCATGCGCTTCCAGTCCGCGAGCGCGCGGGCGTCGCCGGTGAGCAGGCGCTTCTGAAAATCGGCGTCGATGGAGACGACCCACCGGGCGCCGGTCATCGCCGCGTCGCCGATGGCTTGCAGATAGCGTGGGACCGGCCATGCTTTCCCCGGTGGCGGAGTATTCGCGATCCACACCGGCCCGCTGGTGGAGGCGCGCGCGAAGCGGAGGAAGCCGGTGTTGGTGTCAATCCACGGCGCGCCGCTCGGGGCTGACTTGGCGTCGTCCTGTCCTTCCTGGAGTCCCGGCCAGACTCCTTGGAAGGTGCCGGCCACTGTGTCGCTGGAGTCGAAGCGGATGTCGCTGCGCAGGCCGAGGTGAATCACCTGCGGATTCCGATCCGCGGATGGGCCCTCCAGCACAACCCCGGTAAATTTCAGCTCCACGGCCTGTGGGGAATGAATCACGGCATAGGTGGCGAGGTTGCGGCGCGCGGCCTCGGCGAGAAATGCGGGCGACCATTGCGGCTGTTCCAACAGGAGGCAATTGATCGGCGTGTCCCGGAGGAGGTCGAGGCTATTCGGGTCGGCGGAAAACCAGCGGACCGGGACGAGGTCGGGGAGAGTCGCAACCATGAGAAGGGCAGCCAGCATTACTTCCAGTGTAAAAGGGGCCGGGCGTGTTTTTCTGCCCTTTCAGCAGAATTTGTGGGGTGATTCTGGTTCCGGGAGTCGTCCCAGGTTGTGATAAAGCACCATTTCCATGGCCTTGTAGGTGCAAAAGCCGTAGGATCGCCTGGTAACCACTCGAATGTTGTTATTGAGTCGAGTTGTGGCTTCACGGCTCGGTAGAACGGATTGCACCGTGTTTTTCCAGAAGCTCCCGTTCAGTGGCGGAATGTCCGAAAAAGCGATCTCCGGATCGGGCTGCTTCGCGAGTTGGGCCAGCCTGCGCTTACAAGCAGGTGTCATGGGACTGTCAGCCAGCGTCTTGCGCACGAGCATCTGCCCCTTTTTACCCTGGAACTACTACTGTGGGCTTCCGAGCGGCAGATTGCGGACCCGGACTCGACCGTGACGGAATGTCACCACACACCCGGTCAGGAGTTCCTGTTCGATTGCCGGCAGGTTCTGAAGAATGAGCCCAACGCAGTCCACGGTGCGTCTGGATGCGGATGTGGTGGCCGGCTCCGTCCCCACGGCAAGGGGTACCAGACGCGCCCGATGGCGTACTCCTCCCTTTTTGTAGACTGGCAGTAGACTCATGAACAAAGCCTTCTTTCTCCTAACCGCGACATCCTTGTGCTTCGGCCAACTGCAGGAAATCTCGGGCGAGCGGATTCGCGCGCACACGAAATTCCTTTCCAGCGATCTGCTGGAAGGCCGCGGCGTGGGAACGCGCGGCGGCGATCTCGCGACCGATTACATCGCGACGCAGTTTGCGCTGGTAGGCGCGAAACCCGCCGGCGACAACGGGACGTACTTCCAGCGTGTTCCGCTGGCCGGCGCGGAGACCATCGGCGCCGAGGCGCGGCTATCCGCCGGTTCGGAGACGTTTGCCTGGGGCACGGAGTTCGTCGGCACGACCCACCGTCAACAGCCGGCCGTCGATTTTGATGGCGAAGCGATTTTTGTGGGTCACGGCATCGACGCTCCGGAGTTTAATTGGGACGATTACAAGGGCGTCGACGTTCGCGGGAAGGTGGTGGTTCTGTTCACGAACGAATTCTTCGGCCAGCGCGCGCTGACTTACTACGGCCGGTGGACCTACAAGTACGAAAATGCGCTGCGGCACGGCGCGCTGGCGGCGATCATCGTCCACACCACGCCGACCGCCGGGTACGGCTGGGACGTCGTGAAATCCTCCTGGGGGAAGGAAGATCCGCAGGTGCGGCTTGCGCCGGACGCGCCTGCGCTGGCGCTCGCCGGTTGGGTGACGAGCGAAGCGGGCGAGCGCCTTTTCAAAGCATCCGGCCACACGGTGGACGAGATGCTCAAGATGGCCAACACTCGCGGGTTCAAACCCGTTCCTCTCGGCGTTCGAATCAAGGGCCACATCCCGACGAGGGTTCGCGAAATCGAATCGCGCAACGTGGTTGCGAGAGTCGAAGGCAGCGACCCTGCATTAAAAGGCCAGGTGGTTGTTTTCACCGCGCACTGGGACCACCTTGGCATCGGCGATCCGGTGGACGGCGACCGCGTCTACAACGGCGCGGTCGATAATGCCACCGGCTGCGCGATGCTGTTGGAAATCGCGCGGGCGTGGGCCATGCTGCCGAAAAAGCCGCGCCGGTCGGCGGTGTTTCTCTCGGTAACGGCGGAGGAAGGCGGCCTGCGAGGGTCTGAGTATTATGCCAGTCATCCCGTGATCCCCGCCGGAAAGACGGCCGTCGATATCAATTTCGACGCGTTCTTCCCGTTCGGACGGACGCGCGACACCGAGGTCAGCGGGGCGGAGCGGACGACGCTTTGGCCGCTGGTCCAGGACGTGGCCAAGCGGATGGATCTCACCATCTCGCCGGACGCGCACCCGGAGCAGGGCCACTACTACCGCTCGGATCACTTCTCGATGGCGCGCGCCGGCATTCCGGCGTTCTCCATCTCGGGCGGCACTCAGTATTACGGCAAATCGGCGGACTTCGCGGCCAAGGATTTTGAGGAATTCAACTCCAAGCACTACCACCAGCCCTCGGACGAATATCACGAGGATTGGGACTTCTCAGGAATGGAGCAGATGGCGCGGTTCGGTTTCGTGATCGGGATGGATGTAGCGAATCTCGATCGTCTGCCGAGCTGGCGCGCGGGCGATGAGTTTCTGGCGGCGCGCGAAGCGAGCGGCGTGAAGTAAACCGCGCTATCTTGCCCGCGCCACCATCTTCATGCCCTTGCGCGTTCGCAGAGTGATCAACGCGCGATAACCCACCGGGTGCCCGGGCACGAGTTCGAAACGCCACCGCTGCGCGATGCCGGCGAGCAGCAGCACGCCTTCCATCCATGCGAAGCCCTCGCCAATGCAGACGCGCGCTCCGCCGCCGAACGGGAAATACGAAAACTTGGGGCGCTGCGCCTTCGCCTCCGGAGTCCAGCGCTCGGGGTCGAAGCGCTCGGGATCGGGGAACCAGCGCGGATCGCGATGCGTGACAAACGGCGACATCATGACCACGCTGCGCGCCGGGATCTCGTATCCGCCCGCCTCGTAGGGCTTGGTCGCCATGCGGCCGATCGCCCAGGCGGGAGGATAGAGCCGCATCGCTTCTGCGAATATCATTTCCGTATACGGCAGCGACGGCATGTCATCCACGCCCGGCATCCGCTGCCCGAGCACCGCATCGAGTTCTGCGTGCAGCCTGGCCTCGGCCTCGGGGTTCTGCGAGAGTAGATACCACGTCCAGGTGAGCGCCACCGCGGTGGTCTCGTGCCCGGCGAGGAAAATCGTGAGCGCCTCGTCGCGAACCTGCTGGTCCGACATGCCGCCCGTGCCCGCCTCATCCTGGGCCAGCAGGAGCATCGACAGCAGATCGCCTTTGTCCTCGCCCGAGGCTCTGCGCTCGGCGATCATGCGGTAGATGGTCTCGTCCAGTCGGGCCCTCGCGCGCTGAAACCGGCGTGTGGCCGGGAGCGGCAGACGTTCCAGCAGCTCGGAAAGCGGCAGCATCACCATGCGGAACAGGTGCAGAACGTCGGTCAGCGCCTGCCCGATCTCGCCGGCTTCCGCCTCGACGTCGGTGTTGAACAGCGTCTTGGCCACCACGGCCAGCGTGAGCCGCATCATCTCCCGATCAACGTCGAGCGTTTCGCCGTCGTGCCACCTCTGGCGGGCGCGCGCCGCGTACTCCGCCATCGTCTCGCCGTAGGAGGCGAGGCGCTGCCGGTGAAAGGCGGGCTGCACCAGGCGGCGCTGGCGCGTGTGCAGTGGAGCTTCGCTGGTCAGCAAACCCTCGCCGAGCAGCGTCTTGGCGCGCTGGAGCATCTGGCTCTTGATGAAGTCATGCTGCCGCGTGACCAGGACGTCCTTAATGTATTCGGGGTTGTTGATGAAATACACGTGCCGCGGACCGAGGCGGAAGTAGGCGATGTCTCCGAATTCCCGGGCGGTGCGAAGCAGAAAGGCCGGGGCGTCGCGCCGGAACATGGGCATCTGGCCCACAAACGGCCGGTTCTTCGGCCCGGGAGGTCTGGTCATGCGCGCCTTCATTATCGCCGAAACGCGTCCCTACTCGCGGACGATACTGACGATGGCTTGCGCTTCCGCCGACCGGCCCTCGCCTACCGGTCCGACCTTCTCGGCTGTCTTGAATTTCACCGAAACATGGTCCAGATCGAGACCGAGCGTCTCCGCCAGTTTCCGGCGGATCGGCAGACGGTAGTCCTTCAGCTTCGGCCTTTCCAGGATGACCGTCGAGTCGACATTCACCAGGGCATACCCCGCTTCGCCGACCAGTTGCAGAGCGTGCCGCAGAAACACCAGGGAATCGCAGCCCTTCCATCGGGGATCGCTGTCCGGAAAGTGCATCCCGATGTCGCCCAACGCGACCGCGCCCAGCAGCGCGTCGGTGACGGCATGCGACAGCACATCGGCATCGGAGTGTCCTTCCAGTCCGAAGTCCGCGTCAATGCGGACTCCACCCAGAATCAGCAGCCTCCCCGGTTCGGTCCGATGAACGTCCCAGCCCAGGCCGGTCCGGTACTCCATCAGGTGGCGTTCCTCTCGGCTATTTCGTCGGCCAGGAATAGCCGCGCCAGGTCCATGTCGCCGGGCTTGGTAATCTTGATGTTGCGATCGCTGCCCTGGACCACGCTGACCTCGACTTCCTCCAGGCGCTCGACGAGACTCGATTCGTCGGTGGCGATGAAACCGTCCTCGGAGGCTTTTTCGAAGGCCTGCCGCAGCAGCGGATAGCGGAAGACTTGCGGAGTCTGGGTCAGGATCAGATGCTCGCGCGGCAGCGTGGCGCGAACCTTGTTCTTGTGAATTCGTTTCACGGTGTCCACCGGCACGATGCCGACAATCGCCGCGCCCGTTTCGGCGGCCTCGCGAATCACGGCTTCGATGGTCTCGATTTCGACGAAGGGCCGCACCGCGTCGTGGACCGCGACCAGATCGACGCCCGCGTCCAAGGCGGCCAGCGCATTCTCCACCGATCTCTGTCGCGAATCGCCGCCGGCGACCAGACGCACGGGCTTCGTTAGGCTCTCTCCGGCGATCATCTGCCGCACCCAGTCCATGTCGTCCGGACGCAGCGCGACCACGATCTCCGAAACGGACGGACAGCCATCGAACTTGCGAATGGTATGGATGAGAATGGGAGAGTTATCGAGCAGCATGAACTGCTTGCGGCTGACCCCGGATTTCTCCGGAGAAACCTTTCCCATTCGAGTGCCCAGCCCCGCGGCCGGCAATATTACAGAAACTCTCATGTCACGTACCTTGTGTGATTCGGCGGCTCAGGCGCCCGGGTGATGCACCGCCGTGCCCGAGTGCTCGCGGTCCTTCTGTTGCGCCAGTTGCCGGTCGGCCGCCCGCGTTTCATGGACCTGATGGACGCGATCGTCGAACCGGCCAAAGATCATTTTCCCCGCGGTGGTTTGCAGAACGCTGGTGACGGAGATGTCGATGGTTTTGGAAATCATCCGCTTGGCGTTGTCCACCACCACCATCGTGCCGTCGTCCAGGTAGGCGACGCCCTGATTGTACTCCTTGCCTTCCTTGAGGATGAACACCCGCATGGTCTCGCCCGGCAGCACGATCGGCTTGAGCGAATTCGCCAGCTCGTTGATGTTCAGTACCTCCACGCCGTGCAGTTGAGCCACCTTGTTTAAATTGAAATCGTTGGTGACGACTTTGCAGCTGTACACCTTGGCGAGCTCGATCAACTTCATATCTACTTCCCGGACGTTCGGGAAATCGTCTTCGAGGATCTGTATATTCAGATGCGGCATTTTCTGAATCCTCTGGAGGACATCCAGGCCCCGCCGCCCGCGGTTGCGCTTCATGGAATCCGCGGAATCGGCGACCAGTTGCAGCTCGCGCAGGACGAACTGCGGGATGACCAGGATGCCGTCGAGGAAACCCGTATCGGCGATGTCGGCGATCCGGCCGTCGATGATCACGCTGGTATCGAGAATCTTGAAGGTGTCCTTGGACGCCTTCTCGCCTCCGAAGAGCCCGCCGAGCGCGGCCAGGTTCAGCATGTCGCCCTTGTTCGCGCCGACCACCAGGCCGACGTAAGCCATCAGCAGCAGCAGAACCAATTGGAGGAACGGCACCGTGTTGTAACTGTTCGGCAGCGCCTGGGCCAGCACCAGGGAGATCAGATACGCGCCGAGAATGCCGAGAATGGAGCCAAACGCGGCTCCGATCAGCCGCTTCAGGCTAACCTTCTTGAGCCGGATTTCGAAGAGTACAATCGACGCGCCAAGGATTGCCCCGGCGATCGCGGCGAAGGGCGGTTCGAGATTAAACGGACGGAGGTAGTAGCCGGCAAGTCCTAGAAGGATAACGAACAGGATTCGAATAAGCAGTAGGTCGTTCATGATTTGTATCCCGTGGAATGGGTCGCCAAGAATTAAGAATACACATCTTGCGGCACAAGTATAACACCTTGCGATGGAGGGAAATTACGAAAGCGGGAAAGGTGAGAGTACGATGCGGCGCGCATTCGGGTCCGCCGCCTCTCGATGAAAAATCTTACAATGCTTTTGCCAGTTCTTCGGCAAATGCGCTTTGAGGACCGGCGGGACGCTTTCTGAGAACGTTCTTGCCGCCCCGGCGGGGACGGTCGCCGACGGTGGGAGCGCCTGAGCCCATAGGCCCGCTGCCTGCGCCAGACGGCGACGCGCCGATCCTCCCGTTGCTTTTCGGCTTCGGCGGCTGGGCGGGATTGGCGCGCAGAAGACGGTCTTCGAGAGGCGCGCGATCAAAACGGCGGATGATCGATTGCATCTCTTCCTGGTTAGGCGAGTCGATGAATGCGAACCCCTTGGATTCCTGGGTTTCGGGGTTGCGAATCACCTTCACATTGTCGGCCACGAGGTTCTCTGCCGTGAGCCACGATTTAATATCGTCGGCGGTCACCCAGAGTGGGATATTTCCGAGAAAAACGGTAAAACTCATTCCGAGGTTTGATAACTCCGTTTGGAATTTTGGAGGTTGCCTTCGAGGAAGCAGACCATTGGGAAGCATTCCAAGCTTAGCACAGCGCAATGTCACCGTAAACAGGATTTTGACCCTAAGTGGCTCGCTTCACGGAAGTTGAAGCACTTACGGCCCGCGCGGCATGCTAGTCTCTGGTTGCATGCGCGGATTATTGGTTCTGTTCCTGGCGGCCGCCGGGTTGGCTACAGCCTGGCAAACCGGCGTTTTCGGCGTCATCCGCAATCTTGCGTCCGCCGGGCGGCAGCCGGATGGATCGTATCTCCTTACCACCCATCAGCTTGTGCGCCCCTGGGGGCGGCAGATCCTGATTCCGGGCCGTCCGGTGGACCTGGCCTTCGACGCCGAAAAACGAATCCTGGCCGTGCTCGACGGCACGCAGGTGCTGCTGCTGGACGCCGCCAGCGGAGCCCTGACGGGAGTGATTCCCGCCCGTGCCACATCCTATGCCGGCGTGGCGTTCCGTCCGGGAACGCGCGAATTGTGGGCCAGCGAGGCGTTGGAGGATGGCCCGGATTCCATTCTGATAGCGACTGTAACGGATGCCGGCCAGCCGCTGCCGGCCGCCAGAATCGGGCTTTCCAAACACCCGGTGCCGGTGGGGATTGCGTTCAGCGCCGATGGCCAGTTCGCCTACGTCGCGCTCAGCCGCGCCAATTCCGTCGCCGTCGTCGATGCTCTGAAGCGCCGGGTGATTCGCGAGATTCCCGTGGGCGTCGCCCCCTTCGGTATTGTGCTTGGCAAGGGGAATAAGCTGTTCGTAACCAACCGAGGCGGAAGGATGGCCGCGAGCGGCGATACCACCGCGCCGTCCAGCGGCACGCCCGTGATCACCGATGCGACGACAGGTTCCAGCCGGACGGGCACGGTGACGGTGATCGACGCTCAAACCTGGAAGATCGCCCAGGTCGCGGTGGGGCTCGCGCCTTCGGGCATTGCGGCCAGCCCCGATCAATCCCTCGTCGCGGTGGCCAATGGGCATTCCGACTCCATCAGCATGATCGACGTGGAAACGCTGACGGTCCACGAATTGAAGATCCCGACCTGGCCCGAGAGCGCGCTCGGCAGCCAGCCCGTCGCGCTGGCGTTCTCATCCGGCGGAGACGGCCTGTACGTGGCTTGCGGCGGAAACAACGCCGTCGCCGTCGCCGTCAAACAGCCCAGCGGCTGGACCGTCGCGGGAGCGATCCCCACGGGCTGGTTTCCTTCGGGCGTGGCCATCGACGGCGGCGGGGCGCTGCGGGTGCTCAACATCAAGGGCGTCGGGAACACGGCGCTCAAGGATGGCGGCTACAACGCTACCCAATATGAGGGCAGCCTCAGCGTGATCCCGCCGCCGGGCGCGGCCCGGCTGCATGCCGGCACGCGCGAAGTGCGGGCGGCGAACATGCCGCAATTCGAGCCGCTCGGAGGTGTTGCGGACCTGGCCGCGCTCGGCATCGAGCACGTGCTGTTCATCATCAAGGAAAACCGGACTTACGATCAGGTTCTGGGCGACATCGGCAAGGGCAACAGCGATCCGAAACTGGCGATGTATGGCCGGGATATTACGCCCAATCACCACGCCCTCGCCGGGCAATACGTTCTGCTGGACAACTTCTACACGGGCGGCGCCATCAGCTTCGACGGGCATCACTGGCTGATGCAGGCCTTCGTCAGCGATTACGTGGAGCGCGCGTTCGCGTCGTCGCCGCGCGGTTATGCCTGGGACATGGCGGACGCGCTGACCGTGGCGCCTTCGGGGTTCTTCTGGCAGGGCGCGCCGAAGCCGCCCAGTGTCCGGATTTACGGCGAGTTCTGTCTTCCGGCGCGTTGGGACGCGGCCACCCGCAGCTCGGTCGATATGAACGAGCGCGACGATCTGCCGTGGTCCGAGTATTGGCGGCTCTACCAGCAAGGCAGGTGGCAAGGAGCGGTCGGGTGCACGCCCGGGGTGCCCGCGCTGAAGGACCTGCACGACCTCCGCTTTCCGTACAGCACCACGGAGATGACCGATCAGATTCGCGCGGCAGCGTTTCTGCGTGCGCTGGGCGAATTCGAGCAGGCGGACCGGATGCCGAATATCATGATCCTCGACCTGGAGAGCGATCACACCAACGGGACGCGTCCCGGCTCGCCCACGCCGCGCGCCATGGTGGCCGACAACGATCTCGCGCTGGGCCGCGTGGTGGAGGGAATGTCGAAATCGAAGTTCTGGGCGACGAGCCTGATCCTGGTAGTGGAGGACGACGCGCAGGACGGCGTGGATCACGTGGACGGGCACCGGACGGTAGCGCTGGCCGCCGGCCCGTACGTCCGGCGCGGCCTGGTCGATTCGAACTTCTACTCGCATCTGAGCATGGTGCGGACGATTCAGGATATCTTCCGAGTCCCGCCGCGCACGCGCTTTGTGAAGAGCGCGCGGCCGATGCAGACCATATTCACGACGGATGCCAGGCCGGAGGTGTACAAAGCGATCACGCCGAAGCAGCGTCTCGACGAAATGAACCCGTCGCTGAAGGCGCTTTCGGGGAGGCGGCTGTGGGCGGCGCGCGAGTCCGCCGCGATGAATTTCAAGGAAGCCGACGCCGCGCCGTCCGCAGTGCTCAACCGGATTCTCTGGTGGGACGCGAAGGGGTATGATGTCGCGTTCCCGAGTAGCCCTCAGCCGTCAGCCGTCCCCATCCTGGCCGAACGCTGATCGCTGAAAGCCTACCGGTCGGCCCCGCGTGACGTGACGGAGAGGCGTTTGCGGATAGATGCCGATCCTTCACGGGAAAATTGCCTGGAATACTCCTCGATCCCGGAATCCGAGGCGATCCGATCCAGCAGATCAATGTCGCTTTTGGCGCCGCAGAAGCCTAGTGCAGTGATCGCTGCGGTCTGCAGTGATCGCTGCGGTCTGAGGATGCCCCTCGCTCTCTGTGATCGCCGCTGTCCTCAGCCTGGTGCGGAGATCTTCCGCGGTGAAACCGGAGTGAACGCCGTCCGCTCCCATCGCCTGCACGTTCCAGGCGAGCATAAATGCCGCCTTGGCCCGTTGGCCGGGATTATCGTCGTGCAGCATCTTGATGAAGATCGGGAGGGCGCCGGGCTGCACGGCGATCCACTTGGCGAGTTTGGATTCCGGTTCGTAGAAGCCGTCGGCCAGACACCTGAGTGCGCGGTCGCTAGGGTTGCGCCGATATACAGCTTCAACGAAGTCGAGAAGCTTCGGATAGTAATCCTCTATCCATCCCTCACCATCGACCGGGCCCTTGTGGTCTGCCTCGATTCGAGCTAGGAGAGCCTGCTGAACCCGCGCGTCGTCAAGAATGCCGGGGATCAACAGCATACGATCAAGTGTGTCAGCCCGGACACCCCAGTTCTCGTCCTGAAACTTCTCGAGAATGGCCGGGATCTCGGCCTTCGACGGCGCCGGTGAGGAAACGATTTGAGCCAGCGAGAGGGAAATCGCTAGCATCTTGATAACAAGGTGCGAGGGTTTCATGAGATTTTACTTGAGCCAGGAGCTTGGGCAAGCTATCCCGGCCGTTTGCCTCCAGTCAAGGTGTACGTGCCCGTAGTTCCCGATCATCACAAACGGCTCAGCACAGCCGCCCGCTTTGAGTCCTGCTGAACAAAGTTTGGTCCAGACTGTCTGACTGGCGGTAGCGAAATCTACCGCATCTCCATACTCATGCCTGCTGTTTCGACTGTACGTTCTCCCAGCAGAGGTATCTAGGATTCTCTGCCGCTCAGGATTACGAGTCGCCGCATTGAGGTGACAGAGCCACCCGATCAGTCGTGTACTCCGCGATAATCAAGTCTCGCGTGTCCCCGCAGACGTAAGCCACTGCCTGGTCCTGGCTGTAGGTTTCGCCGAGCGTTATGTCGCGCGCATGCGTGTAATACGGGGGCGACTACTCGATGAACGAGTACAGGTCCGACGAGACGATCCCGAGAGAAGTATAGAAGTTGAAGTAATCGTAGTCGACCCACTGCATGCCGCAGGTCACGTCGCACCTGTTCTGATCGACGATCATAGTACCTTTATGATCGCCGGTCATCTGGTAGGTCGAGCCGGGGGTGGGGGCGGTGAGGTCGAATTCAAGACTTACGTACCCGTTGTCGACCGTGTCGACTACCGTATTGGTGGCCAGAGTGGTGTTGGACGTGACGTTCTTGAAAACGCCGGTTACGACTGCTTGATAATACACTTCCAGAGAATTGTCGAGGTCGGTTTCGGTGTAGGCGATGATGGTCTTCGTCGATATGTCGTAGTCCACGGAGCTGTACCCGTATACGGCGTCGTAGTTTCCGTCAGACTGGGCGTTCGCTATCGCCGCCAGCGCCAGCAAGAGAACCGGCACAAGGGCTTTCATCGCGAGGTCACCCTTCTGTAGGCGTCCGGCGCCTGGGTCATGATCGAGGGCGCCATGTTCTTTTTAAGAAATGAATCAAGCCTATCGAACTCCTGATCACCGAACGCCTGATGGATCCGGTCCCAGTACTTCAGTGCCAGGTCTGAATGTTTTCTAGACAGCTCTTTCAGAGATGCCGGAGGAGGAGGCGGCGTCACGCCTTCGGGCAGGTGTCCATCCGGGAAATGCTCTGCGCGGAATCTCTTAGCAATTGCTGCCGCCTGGTTGCGCAGCAGCAAGACTTCGCTCGAGTAGTCTAGAGCGATGCCTGTCAGGGCATCGTTTTGTTCTTTGGACAGAGATGCTTTGCGGATGAAGTACGTGCGTAGGGGCTGAAGGTCTTCTCCCTTTGCTCCCTTGGTTGCGGCGAACTTTGCGAAGTCCGAGACGTGGTTGAGGAATAGCCGATACAGGACGTGGTCGGGAACTGAAGCGGCGGCCGTAACCGTTTGGCCGGAAGCCGTCCACGCCAAAATTGACAATATAGCCCAACCTTTCACGCTCATTTTTGAGATGCGTAACCATCGCGGCGGCAAAAGCAAAAGAATTCGGCAGAAATTCGACAGGCGACGTCATTCTTGGCGCTGTTGGCGGATTGCGATCTACTCCGAAGCGGGTATCAACGCTGAACTGGGAGAGGTCCCGAGCGTTCGCATCTATGGCGAGTTTTGTCTTCCGGCGCGCTGGGACGCGGCCACCCGCAGCTCCGTCGAAATGAACGAGCGCGACGATCTGCCGTGGTCCGAGTATTGGCGGTTGCACCAGCAAGGCAGATGGCAAAGCGCGGTCGGGTGCACGCCCGGGGTGCCCGCGCTGAAGGACCTGCACGACCGCCGCTTTCCGTACAGCACCACCGCGATGACCGATCAGATTCGCGCGGCAGCGTTTCTGCGTGCGCTGGGCAAATTTGAGCAGGCGGGCCGGATGCCGGACATCCTGATCCTCGATCTGGAGAGCGACCACACCAACGGGACGCGTCCGGACTCGCCGACTCCGCGCGCCATGGTGGCCGACAACGATCTGGCGCTCGGCCGCGTGGTGGAGGGCATGTCGAAATCGAAGTTCTGGGCGACGAGACTGATCCTGGCGGTGGAGGACGACGCGCAGGATGGCGTGGATCATGTGGACGGGCACCGGACGATCGCGCTGGCCGCCGGGCCCTTTGTCCAGCGCGGCGTGGTCGACTCGAATTCTACTCGCATCTGAGCATGGTGCGGACGATTCAGGATATCTTCCGGGTCCCGCCATGCACGCGTTTTGCGAAGAGCGCGCGGCCCATGCAGACCATTTTCACGACCGATGCCAAGGCCGAAGTGTACCGGGCAATCACGCCGAAGCAGCGCCTGGACGAAATGAACCCGTCGCTGAAGGCGCTCTCGGGGAGGCGGTTGTGGGGAGCGCGCCAATCCGCCGCGATGAACTTCAAGGACGCCGACGCCGCGCCGTCCGCAGTGCTCAACCGGATTCTCTGGTGGGACGCGAAGGGCTATGACGTCCCGTTCCCTGCGAGGTAGTCTCGTGGTGGCGAGAATGTCGTGGACCTGTGTCACAGCAACAGAGGCTGATGCACTTTGAAACAGTCCAATCGCGGGATGGTCCATGGAATCCTACCTCAATCAGGCCCTTGGTTTTGACGAGGTGCGCTGGGCGACCATGCGCAAAACCAGCTATGATTCACGAGCATCGTTCCGTGGGGCGCCGCAAAAGAAAATCCTTCCCGCTGGAACTCGCCTTTATTGCCTGGTGCCTATCGTCATCGGCAGCTACTTTGACTCGCCCTGGTGGATGCCCGAAGCTGTTTTTTCGGAGCTCCATGACGACGCGAACCGCGGTTCACATGGCGGCGGGCGGCTTCTGATGGAACTACGTTACCGAGTTCATGGCGCTGCCGTCCGGCAGCTACCAGTTGTCTGTGGTAGAGATTCAGTTGACGAAATCAGTGTATGCCTGGACAGGGCGCTCCGCGCCGCTGTTCGATCGACCCGGTGGTATGGAACAGATCTTTCTGCCCAATCTTGCCGAGCGAGGAAGTCCCAGGACGAGCGCCCATGCAACGCTTGTGAAAACGTATTGGTTGAAATTCTGATGCCTACGGCTGAAGAATTACCTTCATCAGCCCCGGCTCGTGCGCGTACAGCCGCTCGAACCAGCGCGCGCCTTCATCGAGCGGGGCGCGAGCGCTGATAATCGGATCCACCTGAATTGCGCCGCGCGCCATCAGCTCCATGCACGCCGGATAATCGTTGGCCGAGGCGCAGGAGCCAGTCAGCCGCAATTGCCGCGTCACCACGGCCTGCAGCGGCAATTGAATCGTCGGGGAAATATTGCCGACCAGGGTCAGCGCTCCGCCTTTGCGAAGGCAGGAAATCCCCATAGCGATCGGCTCGGTCGCGCCCACCGCTTCCAGCGCCACCGCCACGCCCCGCCCATTCGTGCGGTCCAGCACCGCCTGCTTCACGTCGCACGATTTCGGATTGAATCCTTCGTCCGCGCCGACCTTGCGCGCCAGAGCCAGGCGGCTGTCTTCCAAATCCACGGCGAACACGCGGCTGCAGCCGGCTAGCCTCAAAGCCTGAATGCACAGCAGCCCGATCATTCCCGCGCCGATCACGATGGCGGAGTCGCCCAAATGCAACGGCGTCAGCTCCACCGCGTGGACCGCGACGGAGACCGGCTCCAGCATGGCGGCATGCTCGAAGGAGAGAGCGTCGGGCAGCCGGAAGGCGATGTGCTTGGGGACGATGACATACTCCGCAAAGGCTCCGTCACGGCGGAATTCCGTGCACGAGACTCCCAGGACCTGCCGGTTGTCGCACAGATTGGGCTGGCCTCGGCGGCAGAAATCGCACTCCAGGCAAGAGATCATCGAGTCGAAGGTGACGCGGTCGCCGTCCACGAATTCAGTGACGTTGGAGCCTCGTCCCGCGACCACCCCGGACGCTTCGTGGCCCATGACGATCGGCGGAATGCGTCGTCCCGAGCTGCCGTCGAAGCCATGGACATCGCTTCCGCAAATGCCGCAAGCCCGCACTTGAATCAGTAAATCGTTCGGCCCGGGATCGGGCCGCGGCAGGTCGACGATGTCGAGCCGCTTGTATTCTTGCATCAAAAGAGCTTTCATAAGGGAACGCCCCGGGCGCAGTTATATTTTCCGATACCTTGAGGCGTGGCCGCCACGTCTAAAGACAAATATATGAGTTTCCTCGATAATCTTGAAAACAATCTAAAGGCACTGGAGTCCCGTGAAGAGCGGGTTCGCGGTCCAAAGCACCGCGCCGAGCAGGATCGCAATCGCGTCAAGGCCGCTCAGCCACATGCCGAGCAGCTCAGGAACGGCAAGTTCACCAGCGAGTTGCTGGACCGCGTGGTGACGCTGGCGCACGGGCTTCGCACCAAGGTCTACATCAACTGGTCGGGCAATTCCCTGCGGCTGGACGCGCGCGAGCACCGGTTGGAACTTCAGCCCACGCACGACGGCGTGTTCGCGGTGTTCTCCACCGGGTATGACGTCACGGGGCGGGAGAAGGTGGACCTGAACGGCGATCCGGAGAAACTCGCGCAGGCGTTCCTTCGCCTGCTCCAGCGGAGCTGACAACCACTCCCTTACGGTCGTGGCTCAGAATCGGGTTTCCGAGCCGCGCGCGTAAGCAAGCGGTCTTTCTTCACGAGTTCCGGAACTTTCGACAGCGCGGCCAGTTGGATCAGGTACTCTCTCAGCGGCCGCGCCGGAGTGCCCCAATAGACCTGCCCACCCCGCACGATCTTCGATGTCAGCACGCCTGCACCCGACCCGAGCACGGCCTTGGACTCGATATGCGCCTTGTCGCCAATCCCGACCTGTCCGCCGATCACCGCGTAGTCGTCGACGACCACGCCGCCGGCCATGCCCGTCTGTGCGGCAATGACGACGTGCCGGCCGATGCGGCAATTGTGGGCGATGTGAACCATGTTGTCGAGCTTTGTGCCGTCGCCGACGCTGGTTACGCCTAGCGCGGCCCGGTCGATGCAGGAGTTTGCGCCGATCTCCACGTCGTTACCGATCTCGACCGTCCCGACTTGCGGGAAATTCTCGTAAGCGCCGTTTCGCAGAACGAACCCAAATCCGTCGGCGCCGATGACAGCGCCCGAATGGAGCACGACGCGGTCGCCGATGGTCACGTTGCCGTACACTGTCACGTTGGCGTGTATCGTGCATCCGTGCCCGATGCGCACGTCGTCTCCGATCGCGCATCCCGGCCCGATGCTGGTGCCTTCGCCCATCGCGACGCGCTGTCCGATGACGGCAGACGGGTGAACTCCGGGCGTGGGCCGGCGTTTGGGATGGAGCGCGTCGATCACTTGCGCGATTGCAGCCCGGGGATCCGGCACGCGAATCAGTGCGGCGGCGCTGCCCTCGAAAGCCGGCGGCACGAGCAGACAACCAGCGCGCGAGGACCCGGCGGCGCGCGCCGCCTTCTGGTTCGCGACGAACGAGATTTCGTCGGGAGCGGCCGCCTCGAGTGTGCTCACCCGGCGAATGTCGCGTTCGCCGTCGCCTTCCCAACCCGCATTCAATCGCGCGGCTATTTCGCGTACCAACATCGGAATCCTCCCGCCAACGCCTTACGATATAGTTTTATGCCCATTGATCCATCCGCCGTGGTCGCGCCCACCGCGCGCGTGCATCCAGACGCCGTTGTCGGAGCGCAAGTGCACATCGGCGACTTCTGCATTGTGGAACAGGACGTCGCCATCGGCAACTTCTGCCGGCTCGAGCCGTACGTCTACCTGAAGCGCTGGACCACGCTGGGCCAGCGAAACGAGATCTCGGCGGGGACCGTTCTCGGCACCGATCCGTTTGACAAAGGGTTCACGGGCGAGCGCAGCTACCTGCGAATCGGCGATGGAAACAAGATCCGCGAGCACTACACCATCTCGCGCGGGACTGCGCCCGAGTCGACGACGGTGCTCGGTGACGAGAACTACATCATGAGCAGCGGCCATATCGCCCACAACTGCAACGTTGGAAGCCGGACGGTGATCGCCAGTTGCGCGCTGCTCGCCGGGTACGTCGAAGTCGAGGACCAGGCGTTCATTTCCGGGGGCGTAGTGATCCACCAGTTCTCGAAGATCGGGCGGCTGGCCATGATCGGAGGAAACACGCGCGTCAACAGCGATGTGCCGCCATATTTCCTGTGCGCCGATTTCAACGTCGCCGCCAAGGGGTTGAATATGGTGGGCCTCAAGCGGGCGGGCCTGGCTCTCGACGAGATCCGGAGGCTGAAGGAAGCCTACCGGTTGCTGTACCGCTCGAATCTGAAGCTGGAAGACGCCCTGAAGCGCATCGAGACGGAGGTCGATTCGCCGCACACGCGCCACCTGGTGGAATTCATCCGCGCCAGTGAACGGGGTATTTGTCGCGGATAGTCGCGGTTCACGCAGCTTTGGGTGCGCCGGGCGAGTTCAATCGCTGCATCCGGCAGGCGAAGGCCGCGTTGAAATCTCAGGCGGCCTATCTGGCTCGCTCCCGGATGCGACGATGGTATCCGATACTGGCCGGCCATGAGCAACAACTGGTCTCTCCCAATTCGGATTAAGGTTGCACGCCAACACGCGCCGGGCCTGCGCGGCGGGTGCAAGGCAATCTCACTTGGCGTTCAGCCCGAACTTTCGGCTCAGGAGCTTTTCCTTCCACTGCGACTCCATTCTGCCCATCTCTTCAGCGCTCGCAGATGACGACGCGACTTCAAGCACAGAGACCTGATAGTCGGCGGCAGGAACATCCTGCATCCGACGATTTCCGCCGTGCCCGGACGCGACGTACTGCTCCCATCTGCCCCAAAAACCGACTTCGCCTTGAGCGGACCCGACGTACTGCTTTCCGGTATCGGGGTTCGTCAGTAGATAAACTCCCGCGACCGCCGACAGCGCAGCGCGCCAGGACCCAGGCACCGCTGCCAGATTTGCTGAGCCGCTCGCGAAAGTCCAGGAAGCCCGGAAATGGGGGCTCGCTGGCGGCGCGGTGGATTTCCTTGATGGCCTTGTCCTTCTTCCCGGCTAACTGGAACCAGCTACGGTATCCTTCGCCCCATTCAATGGCAAGTCTTCCACTATACGCGGCCAGCTTGGAACTCAGGACCAGATCGTAAAAAAACAGCCCTTCAACATCTTCCTGCGTGATGGGGTCGATAAGCCCACGTTTAGCTTTGCCGACACCCTCAATCTGATAAATCCCGACGAATAGTGTCTCGTTGAGCGGGGTACCCACGAATGAAGCGAGCCATTGCGCTCCCTTGAATACGCTTCGGCGCTGGATTTTCTGATAGAGATCGAACCGCCCATCCGCGGCCAGCCATAGTTGGTACGGCGTCGTCGCGTGGCGCCAGTCCTGATGGCGCACAAGCTTGACATCGGCAGGATCGATGCCTTCGTCCCGAAGCAGCGCATTGAATCCAATCATTCAACCTCCGTTAGGCATGAACATGCTCGGCCGCACCGCCGAATCCCTTTTTCCTCCATTCTTCCTGCCATGGAAAACCCCTCTGCAGAAGCCTGGCCTGAAACCGCCTTGCCGTCTTTGCACCAAAGCACCACGCCAATCGCGCCATGGGCCTGCTTCGTGGTCTCCAGCTTTGTTTTTCGCACGTCAGCTATCTTCGTATCGCCTCGTTTTCTTGCGTCGATTGAACTTACCCGTTCAGTATCGTTTCGTTCTGGCCCCGATATCACAAGCGTTCGCGGAAGGCGTCAAGAAAAACTCCGGTTCCCCCTAAGAAGGCCACACCCCCAACTGTTTCTTGACGCCGCGCCCTGCCCGTGATGCCGGAGACTCATCCCGAACGAAATAAGTTCAAACGCAAAAAAGGAGATACAAAGATGACTTTCAACAAAAACAATAAAGACCGAGAAACAAGGCCCCGCGCTCGTGGCGTTCCACGTCCGCAAGAGCGCAGACGGCAAGGGCAAAGGCTTCTGGACGCGCATCGGCGCAGCCTGGTCGCACGAAGACGGCGAAGGCTTCAACCTCCAGATCGACGTGATGCCGCTCGACGGCAAGATCGTCCTGGGCACACCGAAGGCCAACGATGCCTGCGGTCAGCACCACACAACGCTCCCTCTTGTCAGGCCAACACCGATCTTGTTTAAGATACGGTTTACCAGATGGCGTCGAAAGCAAGTGGACCCCTATTCCCAACGCTGCGGCACGGGAAGCTGACCGGCGGCCGCACTCCCCTGCCCCAGGCCAACGTCCACATGATGATTGAACGCCGTGCTCTTGCGGCCGGCATCCGGTCAAAGGTGAGCGCCCACAGCTTCCGCGCCACCGGCATCACCACGTACCTGCAAAATGGCGGCAAGCTCGAAGTGGCCCAGCAGATGGCCGGCCACGAGTCGGCCCGCACGACCGGCCTGTACGATCGGTTCCATGCGTTCCTTTTCTACCACGCAATGGGCCCCTCTTGCGAGACAGCGGGTTGTTACATTGGTCGGGCCATTGCCCGTTCGAGGGTTTCCCGAATGAAGCGCGTATAGGGGATACCACGCGCCTTTGCCCGAGCCTTCACCGCTGCCAGCAACGGCTTCGGCACCCGCATGTTGATCTGGTCGTCCTTCTTCTCGAATTCAAACTGTGCCGGTTTGAACTGCGAAAAATCGAGGTTAGACAGATCTTGGGCGAGAAACGCCTCAGCTTGCCTATCGGTCTTGAGTCGCGGGATTTGCTTTTTCATAGGCTGCAATCTTCTTAGGGTGTCGGCGTTCATCGGAAACGAGTTCAGTCCCACGGATTGAGGATCGTCAACCCACGGCCCTCAAAGTCCGTTACGTTGCGCGTCACAAGTGCGAGGCCGTGTTCCAGGGCAGTGGCCGCAATCTGACCATCCGGCACATGAAGCGGGCGGCCCATGAGTTGCTGCTGGCCCTCCAGGACGCCCCAGCGCTCGGCGATGGATCGGGTCACCGGCAGAATGCGGCCGGAAAACAGGTTTGTAAGATCCGTTTCAAGCCAAACTTCGAGCTCCGTTCGCCGCTTCCCAGGGGACCGCAGGACGATCCCTTTGCGGATTTCGCCGAAACTGACGACGCTCATGAACAACTCGCCAAGGCTCTGGGCGGCGATCCACGTTGTAACCTTACGATTGAGGCTGGATGCGCACCAACTCCGATGGAACGTTGGTATCCAAACAGAAAGCCGCTCATTCGAGATCGACCGGGCGGCTCAGGGACGGAGTACGCCTGAAGAGCGTGTCGACTTCTTCATCCGTGAGCAAGCCGCGCACTTTGGCGCAGGCGTCGATCAATTCCTGGCCGGTACGCCGCGCCGGCTCGGGAGAAACGCGCGCTTCGCGAATGACGATCTCTTTCACATAGTCGCCCAGCGACACCCCGCGGGCCGTGGCAAGGGCGAGGAGCCCTTTTTCGATTTCGGGTTGCAGGTCGAGGGTGATGGTCATGGGGCGTCTCCCGTCAAAAACAGTTCCGCCCCCACCCTACCCGAGGACGGATCGCTCGGTCAAGTCGGGTCAACGGTTTACATCGACAACCACGCGGCCGCGGACTTGGCCGTCCAGGATCTTCTTGCCCCACTCGAAAATCTCCGACAGGCCGATCTCCTGAGTCATTCGGTCCAGGACGCGCATGTCCAGATCGCGCTCCAGGCGCGCCCAGATTTCGCGGCGCTCGGCGTTCGTTACCAAAACCGAATTGATGCCGAGCAGGTTCACGCCGCGCAGAATCAGCGGGAACACCGTGGTCTTCAACAGGTGGCTGCCGACCAGGCCGCACACGGCGATGCTGGAGCCGTGGCCCGCGGTCCTCAGCAGGCCAGCTAGCGTGTCGCCCCCGACTGTGTCCACCGCTCCGCCCCAGCGCTCGGCTTCCATCGGTTTCGGCGACGGCGTGGCCAATACGGATCGCTCGATGATTTCGGCTGCGCCTAGTTCGCGGAGGTAGTGGTGGATCTCCGCGCGCCCGGTGGATGCCACTACCCGATATCCGCGCTTCGCCAGCAGAGCGACGGCTACGCTCCCGACCCCGCCGCCCGCTCCCGTCACGACGATCTCGCGGCCGCCGGGTTTCGCGCCGTTCCGCTCCAGCGCGATCACCGCCTGCATGGCCGTAAATCCCGCGGTGCCGATGGCCATCGCCTGTTTCGTGCCGATACCCGCCGGGAGGGGAACGACGTCCGCAGCCTTCATGCGCGCCATCCCGACGTAACCGCCCCACACCGTCTCGGAGAGACCGCACCCGGTAACCGCGACGCGCTCGCCCGGCTGGAACTCCGGCGAACTCGATTCGACAACGTCGCCCGCCAAGTCGATGCCGGGAATCATCGGGTAACGCCGGATGACGCCCGGACTTCCCGAGACCGCGAGGCCGTCCTTGTAATTCAGCGATGAGTACGCGACGCGAATCAACACGTCGCCCTCGGGCAGTTCGGTAACGGGGACGTCGCGGAAGTCCGCGCGGAACCCGCCGTCATTGGTGATCCAGATCGCTCTCACGGGTTGATTATAGCGACTGGCCCGAAGGAAAGATCGCGCGGCCCGCCTGCCGGTAAGCCTCGATCAACGCGCCGGCGGCCGGAGAGTACAACGGCGGACCGAACACGTTGCCCGCCTCCCGTTCCACCAGCTCGCGGAAATGGGCGCGGAGGCTCAGGCTGTGGAATACGCCGCCTGCGTACGACACCCGCGCGGACTCGCCTTCCTGGAATAACTGCCGGCGAACGGCGAGCGCTATCCGCGCCAGTTCGGCGGCGGAATTCCGCAGTATGTCTTGCGCGACCGGGTCGCCGTCGATCGCCTCGCGATCCACGATTCCCGCAAACGCCGCCACGCGGGAACGCGGATACTCGGGGTTGTAAAAGCGATGCATGAGATCGTCGGCGTCCTTCGCTCCGGTCTCCTCGAGCAGCGCATCCCGCAGGGACGTTTCCGGTCCCCATCCCTCGTCCTGCCGGAGCGCCGCGCGAACGGCCTGGCGCACGATATCGAATGCGCCGCCCTCGTCGCCGAAAACGTAGCCCCACCCGCCCGCGCGTGCGGTGACGCTTTTGGCGTTCCGGCCGAACGCGATGGAGCCGGTCCCGGCGGTGGTGACGATGCCCGGCTCTCCGGCGCAGGCGCCCACCAGCGCGGTGAGGGCGTCGTGAGTGACCAGCAGATGTCCGGCGGAGATTAGCTCCTGGACCAGCGCTTCCTTGTCCGCCGGTCCTCCGCTGAAACCGAGCACGGCCGACTCAAACCGCGCCTCTTCCATTCCCGCCTGTTCGCGCGCCGCCCGTATGCAGCCGCCCACCGCGTCCATGAATCTCGCGCGCGCCTCAACTTCCCGAACGTGGTTGCAGGGCCCGCCTCGGCCCACTCCGGCGACACGCCCCTCCGCATCGCCGATGAGTACGGTGGTGCTGGACTGCCCTCCGTCGACGCCGAGGTAGTAAGCCATCGAGCCCTACATCTCGCGGCGGTTCTCTAGCGACTTCGACATGGTCACTTCATCCGCGAACTCTAGATCGCTGCCCACCGGTATCCCCATCGCGATGCGGGTGACGCGCACGCCGAGCGGCTTCAGAAGCCGGGATAAGTACACCGCGGTGGCTTCGCCTTCGACCGTCGGGTTGGTGGCAAGAATGATCTCCTGAACGTCGGTGCCTTCCATCCGCGCAAGCAGTTCCTTGATCCTGAGCTTGTCGGGGCCGATGCCGCGCAGAGGCGAAATCGAACCGTGGAGCACGTGATACAGGCCTGAGAACTGGCGCGTCGTTTCGATCGGAAGCACGGCGTGCGGCTCCTCGATGACGCAGATCACTGAGTGATCCCGCGTTGGATCGCGGCAGAACGGACACAGGTCGCCGTCGCTGATGTTGTTGCAGACCGAGCAGAGGCCGAGATTGTCTTTCACGTCGAGAAGGGCCGTGGCGAGGCGTTGCGCGTTCTCGCGATCCGTGCGAAGCACGTGAAAGGCGAGGCGCTGTGCGGATTTCTGGCCGATGCCAGGGAGCCGCTTAAACTCCTGGATCAGACGGGCGAGCGGCTCGGCGAAGTCGGGCATGCGAGGTCGTTAAAAGAGGCCGGGAGGAAGTCCAAGCCCGCCGAGCATGCCGCCGAGTTTGGATTGCGATTCTTGCTCGACCTTTTTCATCCCATCGTTGAAGGCGGCCAGGATCATATCCTGGAGCATCTCGAGGTCGGTTGCCGCCTCTGGGTCGATCTTGACGGACAGCAGATTCTTGTTGCCGTCCATATTCACGATCACCATGCCGCCGCCGGCCGAGCCTTCGACGCGAATCTTTGCGATTTCTTCCTGCATGCGCGCCTGCATTTGCTGCGCCTGCTTCATCATGGACTGCATATTGCCCGGGGTTTTCATGGCTCTATCCCTTTAAGTCTCGCACGGCGCGCACCTGCGCATCGGGGAACAATTCCTGAAAGCGCTTCACTTCCGGGTGCTCCAGCGCGCGCTCGCGAACGCCCGGATCGCCTTCCGCCGCGGGCTCGGAAGTGGGCAGGCTTGTGGAGTTGTTTGCGTCGCCCTGCTTTACCGTAATTTTGATAGGCCGACCCGCGAGTTTTTGAACCAGAGCCGGCAATTCGGGATCGGTCTTGATTGCCATGCCGTAGATACGGCTGGTGGTGAAGATCAATTCTGACCCAGTCAATTGAACATTCGAGTGCTCAACGGCGTCCGCCGTGTGCTGTAACTTTGCAAGACAAAGTTCCTTATGTAATGAATCGCGCCAATCCGATAATTTTACAGCGGTTACGTTCGAAACCGGCGTTTTTGGCGGCGGACGCGGCGGCGGCGGAGGTTTGGGCGGAGCCGGGCCGGTTTGCGCAAGCGCCTCTTCAATCGGCAACAATCGTCCCGCGTGAACCAGCCGCAGAAGCCCGATTTCCAAATGCAGGCGCGGCTGCGACGCGAACTGCAAGTCCTTGAACAAATCCAGCGTGAGTTGGAGATACCGCGTGAGATCCTCTTCGCTGAAGTTGGCCGCGACACCGCCGAGCTGTTCCTGCTCGCGCGGAGAGGCCGCGATCAGGCGCGTGTTGCGGCCCGTGATTTTAGCCACCAGCAAATTGCGGAAGTAGCGGGCGAGTTCGCGCACGAAGTGTTGGAGGTTGTGCCCGTTCCGTTCAAGTTCCTGCACCACGTCGAGCATGGCGGAAGAATCCGACTGGCGCAGCGCCTCGGCCACGCGGTTCAGCGACTCCAGCGAGAACATGCCCAGCAACTGCCGGGTCCGGTCGGCGTTGAGCTCCGCGCCGCAGCAGGCGATCGCCTGGTCCAGCGCGGACAACGAATCGCGCACGCTGCCTTCTCCCGCGGTCGCGAGAACGGCGAGCGCCTCTTGATCCGCCTGAATGCCTTCCTGCTCGCAGATCCAGCGCATCCGGCCGATCAGCTCGTCGAAATCGACGGAGCGGAAACTGAACATCTGACAGCGCGAGCCGATGGTCGAGGGGATCTTGTGCACCTCGGTGGTGCAGAGGACGAACACCACCCATTCGGGCGGCTCCTCGAGAGTCTTCAGCAGCGCGTTGAATGCCTCGCTGGTGATCTGGTGCGCTTCGTCGACGATGAATACTTTGTAGCGGTCGCGCGCCGGGCGGTATCGCACGTTGTCGCGCAGTTCGCGCATCTCGTTGATGCCGCGGTTGGAGGCGGCGTCGATTTCGATCACGTCCGGGGCGTTGCCCTGCGCGATCTCAAGGCAACTCGCGCACACGCCGCACGGCTGCACCGTCGGTCCGTTAATACAATTCAGGCAGCGCGCCAGAATTCGCGCGACGGTGGTCTTGCCGGTTCCGCGCTGGCCCGAAAAGATATAGCCGTGCGCGATACGATTCTGGTGGATCGCGTTCTCGATGGTGGTGCGGACGTGTTCCTGCCCGATGAGCTCGGAGAAGGATTGCGGCCGGTACTTGCGGGCGATGACCTGATACATGACGGAGAACAAACCAGACCCCGGGTAATCCGCGGCACACGGGGAGAGCCACTACCGTTGCTTCCTTCCGGACCTGGCGGGGTTTGCGGCGTCCCGTTGCACGGAGCCCGGGGCCTGGAATTCCCATTCTATACGCGCCGTCACATGTGGGCAACGTTTATTGAAAGCAAAGAAGATTTTCAGTGGAAAGGCTATAGACTAATACGGGAAACGCGCCCGAATCGGACGGATTCAACGGGAGATTTGGTTTTCGCGCTTGCGGGTCTGGGCGATGTCGTGGGCGGCTTGAACGCGCATTAGGGTATCCATCTTTACGGCTAAGGCTTTTTCGATGCGGAGCGGTATGTCCCCGGAAAGGCCCGCTGGCTGGACGACCTTCGAGTACTCGTCCAAGCCAAGTTACGCAGGCTTCGCGACTGCCGCGATGCGGTCGCCGTGAATCCGGATGTCGGAGGAGAAAGGAGGCTTGCCGGTTTCATCGAAGACGCGAGCGTTTTTCAGGAGAGTGTCGGTGGCAAACAGGCTAAGGCCGGAAAGCGCCAGCCAAAGCCCCATTTCGCATCCCTTCAAGCAATTAAAAATGTTGACGTTAGGTCCTCGGTGGGTTCGTTTCGTCATTTTCATTTTCCGACGTTGCCGAGGAGCCTGCGCCGGGGCTGGTCGGTAAAACAGTGGCGTTCACTCAACTGCTTCCACAGGCGAATTACTTCGAGGATGCCGTGGTACTAGTCTGTCAACGCCAAATAGAAACGTCCTATTTTGGAACGGCTGTAATGCTCATCGGCAGGCCGCTGCAGACCGCCATTTATAAGATGACCGGCTTCTCCGCCCAATAGCTGGGCCTGAAAGACCGTGGGCGCATCGCGGCTGGTTACGTCGCGGACCTCGTCGTATTCGATGGGCGACGGTCGCCGACCGGTCCACCATCGAGCATCCGTGGGAGCCGCCATCGGGGATTCCGGATGTAATGGTGTCGGGCGAATGGGTGTCGACGGCGGCAAGGCGACGGGCAAGCATCCCGGCCACGTTCTGCGCAGCGCCGCCTGGCGTCCGTAGATGTGCTAACTTCACAGATAACTGGAGGCTTTTATGAATCGTCGGAATTTTCTTCGCGCTGGAGTTGGGGCCGTCTCTCTCACCCAGTTCCCACACCATCTTTTCGCTTCCGAGAAGAAAAAGTCGGCAACCGACCGAATCAAGCTGGGCCCCATGGGCGTCGAGGTAAGCCGCCTCGCGCAAGGCAGCGGAACCAACGGCTCCGGCGGCAGTTCCAACCAGACCAAGAAACTGGGAACCCAGGGACTCGCCGATCTGTTCCACGCGGCCTACGACAACGGCGTAACTTTCTGGGATTCCGCGGATCAGTACGGAACGCACCCGCACGTGAAACTCGGGCTGAAGGCGGTTCCGCGCGAGAAGGTCGCCATCCTCACCAAGACGCACGCCTCCACGGCCGAAGAGATGCGCGCCGACCTCGACCGCTTCCGCATGGAGCTCGGGACCGACTACATCGACGTCATGCTGCTGCACTGCATGCTGGACAAGGACTGGAACAAGAAGAAGCGCGGCGCGATGGACGTGCTAATCGAAGCGCGCGAAAAAGGAATCGTCCGCACGCACGGCGTCTCGTGCCACACGCTGGAAGCCTTGAAGACCGCGGCGAACGAGCCCTGGGTACAAGTGGATCTCGCCCGCATCAACCCGGCGCAAGTCGCTATGGACGCCGACCCGAACACCGTATTGGGCGTGCTGCGCGACATGAAGTCGAAGGGCAAGGGCGTCATCGGCATGAAGATTCTCGGCGCCGGGAAGCTGCGCAACCGGGTCGATGAGAGCCTGCAGTATGCGCTCGCGCAGGATTGCGTCGATTGCTTCACCATCGGCGCGGAGAACCAGGCGGAACAAATGGATCTGGTTCGGAAGATTCCGGCAGCCAGCGTCCGCGCCTGATAAGGAATTCACTATGTTGAACATCAAGAAGGTAGTAACTGTCGCTGCGTGCACCGTGCTCGCCGCTGGATTCGTAAT